>JBCBGC010000025.1:0-72164 GCA_038527215.1 Bacteroidota bacterium | reverse complement strand
ATGCTACTTTACGTATGTCAAGCAGGAAATCACCTTTGTCAATTATATGATGAACCGACAAGAGGCGGATATCTATGTATTGGCTACCGGCCAGCGAACCGGAGCGGGGGGCCGACAGGTCCAGTTTGCCATGGTAGGGAATCACGACTTTGCGGGCATATCGGATACCATTCTTTTTAATGTAGATCCCAACGCCACAGAAGCTATTCGGAGAGAGCAATTTGTTAAGGAACTCAAAAAAGGCTTACTCACTTTTCTGGTGCAGTCTCCCTGGGTGGACAACATTTCCTATGAGGTAACAGCAGGTGATGGGGAAGAAGATTCAGAAACCGAACCAGAGAAAGACCCATGGGACTATTGGGTTTTTTCAGTAGGGGGAAATGCCAATTACAGTGGGGAGCAGAGTTTCACCCGGACCAGTTTTGGCGGGCGCTTTTCCGCGTCCAGGGTGACGGACCAACATAAATTCCGCTTGTGGAGTCGATACAATTATAACCAAAGCATCTTCTTTTTGAGTGATGGGGAAGAGGTGGTGAGCCTGCGCCGGGATTATGATGCGGTAGCTACCTATGTGAAAAGTTTGGGGCCTCACTGGTCAGCCGGGGTACGAACCAGTATAGGGTCTTCTACCTTTGGCAATACAGATCTATCTGGTGGGTTCAAACCCGCGATCGAATACAATATTTTCCCTTACACCGAAGCACAGACGAAGCGCTTTAGCCTGAATTACTCCATCGGACCAGAGTATTACAATTACACTGATTCGACCATCTACAATAAATTGGAGGAATTTGTGGTGCGTCAATCCCTGGAACTAGAGTTTTCTCAGACGCAAGTGTGGGGGGATATGTCTTTATATGCAGGCGTTGATCAGTTTTTGCATAATCCTCGCTTGTATAGCGCCTACATTAATCCAGATCTGAGTTGGCAAATATTCAAAGGCTTGCGGCTGAACATTGGCGGCAATGTCTCCATCGTAAGAGACCGGATCAATATCGCAAGGTCAGATATTTCAGATGAGGATATCATCCTGCAAATCAAGCAGTTGGACACCAACTTCACCTTTTTCAGCTATATCGGCATTAACTATCGCTTTGGCTCGAAATACAACAACTTCGTAAATCCGCGATTTTAGTGCCTGTTTACTCCAGGCTAAAGTCAATCAACTGAGGCGTAAGGCGGTGCTGGCTGGCTTGTTCAAATCCATAGGCAATTTCTATCAAAGTGGGCTCGGACCAGGCACGACCGAAAATGGAGATGCCCAAGGGCAAGCTATCGATCTGGCCCATGGGCACCGTGATATTAGGGTATCCCGAAATAGCCGCAGGGGAGCTGCTGAATACTCCTCCGAAATTATCTCCATTGGTCAGGTCTGTTTTCCAGGCAGGTCCTCCGGTGGGCGCTATGATGGCGTCTAATCCCAGTTCATCCATCACTTTGTCTATGCCTTCTGCCCGGCTCTGACGCTGTACGGTGGCCAGGGCTTCCTGATATTCTTCGCTATTGAGATCTCCTTTTTCCTGGGCCTGCTTCAGGATCGCATGATCATGATAGTGCATTTCCACACTATCCGAGAAGGTTTTCTCGATCAACTCCTCCAGGCTCTTCACCTTCGCATTGGGTCCAAGCGAAGCAAAATATTTGTTCAGACCGTCTTTAAATTCATAGAGCAAGACCTGGAAACTGTGATTTCCTGTTCGTTTGAGAATCGGCTCCTCAATTTCTATGATCTCAGCTCCCTGTTGCCGGAAAACCTCCACCGCGGCTTCCATGACAGCGGTTATGCGGACGTGATCACCCAAAGGAGCTTTAAAGTAGCCGATCCTTTTCCCCGCAATCCCTTCCTGTTTCAAAAAAGGCGTATAGTCTGTCAGGGCTTGTCTTCCTTCAGCAGTAGTTTTGTCATCCAGGCTATCTGGGGCTGTGAGGGTTCCCAGGGTCCGCACTGCATCCTCTACCGAGCGTGCCATGGGGCCTCCTGTGTCCTGAGAATAGGAAATAGGAATGATGCCCCGACGGCTGATGAGGCCTACGGTTGGTTTGATGCCTACAACACCATTGTTGTTAGCAGGGCAGACGATAGAGCCATTGGTTTCTGTTCCAATGGCAATCACACATAAGTTGGCAGAGACTGCCGCCCCTGAACCCGAACTGGACCCACAGGGATTGCGACTTAAGTCGTAGGGGTTTCTGGTTTGACCACCCAGGGCGCTCCATCCGGAAGAGGAAGTACTGGAATGAAAATTGGCCCACTCACTCAGGTTGGCTTTTCCCAAAATGATGGCCCCGGCTGCTCGAAGTTGAGCCGCTAAAGGGCTGTCAGCTAAGGGGTATGATTCGGCCATGGAATTTGCTCCGGCCGTACAGGGCATGGAATCGTGGGTATCAATATTGTCCTTCAATAAGACGGGGATTCCATGTAATGGTCCCAAGGACGCATCACTAGCCCTTTTCTCATCCAAAGCCGCTGCGATGGCTAAAGCATCAGGATTGAGGGTGATCACCGCATGGAGCTTGGGATTGAGGGATTCAATTCGATCCAGATAATATTGCGTTAAGTCCTGAGCAGAGTAGGTTCCTGCCTCATAAGCAGCATGGATGTCAGCAATGCTTATTTCCGGTGAAATGTCTATCAGGGTAGGGGAGGAGGGCTGACAAGCCAAGCTGAAAAGCGTAACAAACAGGACGGAAAATGAAAGGCGCATGGATGTAGATATGTGGGGTGGTGTGATGCCATAAACAACATATTTTTTTCATCAATCTCAATCCTTGACGATTCTAGGCGAGGATAGGTGAGGGGAGGGGCCGCCAATCGACCGGAGAAATAGGGAAAGAGAGGCGGATGCGACTTCGGAAAAAGAGCCTGCAAAATGGCATTATCAAGCCTACTTTAAGGAATTTTGCCAAAGTACTTCGAGGCTGGAAATATTTTGGCGAAAATTAATATAAGACACCGAAGGGAAGCAAAAAGGCGTAAGGACGCTGGGGGTGGATCAGCTAGGTTGCGGAAAATTAATGCTATGAAACATTCGTTAAGAACTTCCTTGGTACCAGCCTTTTTCCTGGCCCTGTTCTTTTTCCTTACCCCAGCCCCCGCCCTGGCCGGTAGTGCTTCTCCCGTCTCATCTAGCCCCGATGTTGCTCACACCCAGGTGGAGCAGGGGAGAAAGGGGAAAAAAGGGAAAAAAGGGAAAATAAGATCGTTGTTAAAACGCTTCAAAAGCGCTCAAGCAGACAAAAACCTCCGCATTGGATACGGCTTTTTAGGATTAGCGGCAGCCTCTTTTCTGCTGGCTTTTGCCTTGCCTGCCGCAGGAGGCGTGCTCCTGGTTATCAGCGCCCTGTCCGGAGGAGCAGGTGCAGGATTCGGGATTCGGGCCTTGCTTAAACGACCCAAAGGGGAACGAAAAAAATACTGGCAAGCCTGGGTCTTGACCATCTTGTCTGCCGCAGCAGTACTTGCCTGGTTTGGCGGGCTGATCTATGTCCTTTGTTGCCTCTTTTAGAATGGGGTGGGGGAAATGTGTATCTTCCAGCTAAGACCATTTTTTCCTACTACACATGCCCTTATCTACGCTTGCCCCTTTTGTTCATCTACTGGGAAAAACCCGCGTGCTGCAGGGAGAGGCCTTAGCGGCTCGCTACGCCCACATTTGGCAACAAGATAAATCCCTGAAAGTCAAAGCCCTGCTCTTACCTCGAAATACGGATGAAGTATCGGGGATCATGCGGATTTGCCATCAGCATCGGCAGGCGGTGGTGATGCATGGTGGGCTGACTAACCTGGTAGGAGGAACCGAAGCGAGTCAGGATTTAGTGGTTATTTCTACGGAAAAAATGAACCAAATCGAAGAAATCGATCCAGCCAGCCGGAGCATCACGGTTCAGGCTGGCGTCATCCTTGAAACGGTTCAAGAGGCTGTAAAAGAACAGCAGCTCTTCTTTCCGCTCAACTTTGGAGCAAAAGGCTCTGCTCAAATAGGCGGCATTATCGCCACTAATGCCGGTGGGCTACGGGTTTTTCGGTACGGGATGACCCGGCAATTGGTGCTCGGCTTGGAAGCAGTGCTGGCGGACGGGACCGTGATTTCCTCTATGAAAAAGCTCATCAAAGACAATTCCGGCTATGATTTGCGGCAACTCTTCATTGGTTCGGAAGGCACTTTGGGCATCGTCACCCGGGCCGTCTTGAAATTGGTGGAAGCACCGCGCAGCCGGGTTTCGGCCTGGGTGGCCCTGGCGCACTACGATCGGGTAGTAGATTTCCTCAAGTTTATGGACGGTGGCATGGCCGGAACCCTCAGCGGATTCGAACTCATGTGGGAACCTACCTTTATCACCCAGAGTTCTCCTCCTGCAACTGTCAAGGCCCCGATCCCTTATGGTCATCCTTATTATGTGTTACTGGAAGGCTTGGGGAGCGATCAGGCCCAGGACCAGGAGCGGATGATTAGCTTGTTGGAAAAAGCCTTGGCGGAAGGCATCATCCTCGAAGCTGCACCTGCTAGTTCAGAATCCGAACGGCTACGCTTTTGGAAAGTCCGGGAGGAAGTGGATGTGATGGCTTTCCAGACGCCTCATCCGCAGCAGTTTGATATCAGTTTGCCGATTCCGCTGATTGGAGAAGTGATAGCTGAAATCAGGGCTGAACTGGAACGCATTCCTGAAGTGGTGGTCGTGCATTCCTTTGGTCACGTCGCAGACGGCAATATCCATATCCTGGTGGGTAAATCTGAGCAAAACCAGGCCTTGATCGATCAGATCAATGAAGTAGTGTACCGCCCGCTTACCGCCATCGGAGGCTCCGTATCTGCGGAACATGGGATAGGGGAGGATAAAAAACCATATTTATCATACTGCAGAACAGAAGCAGAAATTCAGCTTATGCGGCATCTTAAAAGATCCCTGGATCCTTTCAACCTCCTCAACCCTGGTAAGCTCCTTAGTATGTAGCATGAATATCTCTTTTTTCCTCAATACCATGCTGTTTTCCATCATGCTGGGCATGGGCAGCACCCTGATGCTGGATAGCTTTAAACAACCGCTGGCGCAACCCAAGCCCTTCCTCGTGGGCATGCTTTCTCAATTTGGCTTGTTGCCGCTCCTGGGATATTTGATCGTGCTGAGTCTGGATCTCTCTGCCGTTATGGGGCTGGGCTTACTGATGATTGCCTGCACCCCAGGGGGCAGCACTTCAAATTTATACACTTACTACGCCAAAGGCGATGTAGCGTTGAGTATTTCCATGACGGTCGCTTCCAGCCTGGCAGCCACTTTTATGATGCCTTTTCTCTTGAAAATCTATGCGGATGCCCTGGGAATTGGGCAAGAGATTGTCATTCCCTACAGCAAAATTCTCCTTTCTTTGGTGTTGTTACTTTTTCCCGTTGCTTTGGGCATGCTGATCAGGGCTTTCCGTCCTTCCTGGGCCCAAACCGTGGAAAAACTGGGGGCTGGTATCGGCATCGCCGCCATCATACTGATTTTTGTCCTGCCCCTCATCAACAACCAAAACATGTTTGACGTGCCTCGGGCGGTCTTCCTCGCATCCGGACTCATCGCCGCGGCAGGCATGTTTTTCGGGTATCTATTAAGTAGGGCTTGGGGATTGAATATAAAAGATAGTAAAACCGTTTCTTTGGAAACCGGGATTCAAAATGCAGTACTCACGGTAGGCATTATTGCCCTGAGCTTTGAGGGATCTTTGGAAAAAGACCTGATGGTCGTCCCTGTTTTGTACATGTTTTTTATCCCCATTTTTTCCGTTCTGGCAGCTTTTGTAATTTTCCGCTTTTTGATTAAAACCCCGCCTTACAAATAATCGGGGACCAGCACATAACCAAACTTTATTTTACCATGAAACACTTATTTTTTATCGTTTTGCTTTGCCTACTCTCTGGCAACCTACAGGCCCAGGATACCACCTATTACAATGACGATTGGGAAGTCTGCACCAGACTGACAGCCGCCTATTATGGCTTTTTTGAAAAAGAAAACGGCCTTTGGGTGGGTAGAGACTATTATACGATCAATGATCAGATTCAATCCGAAAATTTTTTTCAGGACAAAAAGCGTGAGACCCGAACGGGCGTTCACCGCTATTGGGAAGAAAATGGGCAGCTATACAAGCTCGCCACCTATCAAGAAGGCTTGAGACAAGGGAAGTGGCAGGAGTGGTATGCTTCCGGTCAACTGAAAGCCAGTGGGCAATATGAGGAGGATGTGGCTATGGGAGATTGGGCGTACTTTTATGAAAATGGCCAGAAAAAAGCTGACGTGGTATATACCCCTACCTGGACGGTCAAAAACTATTGGCAGGAAGATGGAGAAAAGACCATAGAAAATGGAGAGGGAGAACTCAAGTCCTATTGGAGCAATGGGGTGCTAAAGCGGGAAGGAAAGGTCGAAAATTCCGTGCGCATAGGTTCATGGATCTGCTATTCGCCAGACGGCGATAAGTTGGAGGAGGTGCGATTTAACGAAGCAGGGGAGGCGCATGGCCTTCACCAATATTGGTACCCCAGTGGAGCCCTTGAATATCGGGGACAACGCAAAAATGGCCGAAAAATCGGCACCTGGATGTATTTTTCCGAGGATGGTAGCCTGCTTAGTTCAGATAAGAAAGAATATAATGAGGATGAACCGGTCTACTTCCTGGGTGAAAGAGAGCCGGAGATATTAAATTTAGCTTTGGTCAAACGGCTGATTGGGTATCCACAAAAGGCGATAAACCGAGGCGTCGAAGGCATGGTATATATCAAAGTCGTCGTAGGTCAGGACGGCCACTATAAGAGCCACACCATCACAGGAAAGAGTAACAAAATTCTCACTGCTGCTGTGGAACAAAAAATCTCCCTGGTCAAGTTTATCCCTTGCATAGAAGACGGAAAAAAAGTCCTATGCCGGGTGACCGTGCCTTTTGGCTTCAAGCTGGAAGGTTAGCCGTAATTAGGGCACTTTTTTCGCGTGGATCTCATGGAAAAAAATGTCATCATTCGGCACGTCAAATTCGAGCCCGGTGATGCGATGCTGATGATCAGTCACAAATTGCATGGTACCAAAATCAAACCAGGCGTGGGTTTCCAGCCAGTTGATTTGGAAGGTGTTATAATGCCAGTGGGTGAGGCGAGCCGATAGGGCAGGGGCCTGGTCAAAATGCAACATCAGCTCCCCCTGCGCATTTTTTTCGATGCGGATAGCCGCTCCGTAGAGTTCGTCCTGATAGGTGCCAAGCATATCAGCCTCCTTGGAGAGCGGTTGGGTGCCAGAGACGCGCGCCGCTTTTCGCTTTGCTACCCGCTCGACCCGATTAGCGTCTCCTTGTTTTTGACGAGCTAATCCCATTTGACTCCAATCTTTGTTCCCGCCTTCCAGAAAGGTGTCCAGGATTTTGTAAGCCAAATAACTGCTGATGCCTTTCATGCTGTTGGTGAGAATCACATAGCCCAATCCTTGATCGGGTACCATGCCCACCCGGGAATACATGCCGTCATAGCCTCCGCCGTGGGTGATCACTTTGTGCCCTTCATGGTCAAACATATGCCAACCCAGGCCATAGGCCGCAAAAGTTCGCGGGTAAATCTTTCTTTGTAGGGTATTTACTTTGAGCGCATTGTGAGGTTTCCACATCTCCTCTTGCGTGCCTTCTGCAAACAAGGTTTCGCCTTTCAACTTGCCGTGTTCCAGGTGAAGCTGTAACCAACTCAACATATCTTCTGCGGAGGAAATAATCGATCCGGCGGACCCCATATTATCCCAATTGGTCCAGGCAATCGGCAGGTTTTTGCCATCCTGAGGTTTGTGGGGAGTGGCCACATTATCCCCGCTTTTTAGCTGGCTGGTTTTGGTTACCGTCCGCTTCATACCAATCGGATCAAAGAAGGTTTCTTTGACATAGGTGTGCCAATCTTTACCGGTTACTACCCGAATGACTTCGCCAGCGGTCATAAACATAAGATTGCTATAGCCATACTCCGTACGGAATTCAGCCGCTTTTGGCACATATTTCAACTGATCCAGTAAATCCGCAGCAGATCGCTCGCTTTTGTACCAAATTACATCCCCGCTAAAATTGATAAAGCCCACCCGATGGCAGAGGAGATCCCGGATGGTCATATGATGAGAAATCCAGGGATCATACAGCTCAAAATCAGGGAGATACATTTTTACCGGATCATCCCAGGAAATTTTACCTGCTTCCACCAACATACCCAGGGCCGTGGCGGTAAAGGCTTTGGAATTGGAAGCAATAGCAAACTGCGTCTTACCATCAACTTTCTCCGCTTTTCCAGCCTCTAGCACGCCATATCCTTTTACCCAGGCAAGTTCCCCATTCACGATGATGCCGATAGACATTCCAGGGACTTCCCAATCCTGCAAGGCTTTCCCAAAATAAGCATCGAGCTGATCTAGTTTGGTTTGGCCTAAGGAAAGTAGAAAACTGATGACCAGGCTGAGGGTAAGGAAGGATCGTCGCATAGGATTAATGTTTTTTCAAAAATAGAACATGAAGAGATGGAATGGAAAAAATCACCCCATTCAACTTCGTCAAGGGTAGCCAATTATCCCATTTTTCCAGTTTTGGTTGAGCGCTTCATCGGAGGAGCAATTCATAAAGCGCTAATAATCAGTATACTTTCCAAAAGGTGTGTATCTCTATTTTGGGTGAGTATGTTGGTGTTTGCCGGTATTAGGAGGTAATTGTATGCACAGATTAAGGCTGCTGAAACACATCAGACTTAGGCTGTCGAGCCTGATAGAAAGGGCAGGTACATACGATGTGCAGTCCTCCATCCAGGCTCCCAATGAAGCATAATTTACTCCAACAAATCAGGAAGCAATGATAAAAGAAGATCAACATTATGTGCATCCGGAAGGGATGCCCAAAAAGGGCAAAATTCTCATGGTAGCCAGTAGCCCTACAGTGTCCGGGCAAACCGGTTGGCCGATTGGTTTTTGGGCAGCAGAACTCACCCATCCTTTGCATGTGTTCCAGGAGGCAGGCTATGAGGTAGAATTGGCCTCAACCGAAGGGGGAGAAATCCTCATGGATGCCTATTCTAATCCTACGGATGCCAGCGGCTATTCTGCGCACGATGTCATCAGCCTGGGCTATATGCAGCTGGATTGGTTCAATGAGATGCTGAGCAAAACCCCCAAACTCAGCGAAGTAAATATGGAGGACTTTGAGGCGATTTTTCTGGTTGGTGGGCAAGGACCGATGTACACCTACCGGGACAATCCTGAACTGAGGAAGTTATTTGCCTCATTTTATGAAAAAGGCAAACCCAGTGCCGCCGTATGTCATTCCACTACGCTCTTACTGGAAGCTCAAGGCACGGATGGAGAGTTGTTGGTAAAAGGCAAAACCTGGACCGGCTTCGCTAATGCGGAAGAAGACTTCGCGGATCAAGCCGTAGGCCAGCAGATTCAGCCTTACCGAATAGAGGACCTTGCCCGCAAAATCGAGGGCACGAACTTCAAAGTAGCCGCGCCTTTTTCTTCCTACGCCATTGTCGATGGGAACCTGGTTACCGGCCAGCAGCAAAACTCGGGAGCTGCCGCGGCTCGCTTGGTAGTAGACTTGCTACTCGCTCAGAATTAAGTTTTATCAAAAAGGGGAGAGGCTACCTGCGTTTCTCCCCCTTTTCTCCTCCAAGCTCCGGTCTCATGAGAAAAACCTGGTTCCTAATGATGGCGCTCTTGCCTACCTCCCAACTGGCAGCACAAAGCCTCGAAATCATGCCCGGTACTCAGCGAATATTTGCAGATGTCCAATGGCTAAAAAACTTGGATGAGGATCAGCAGTGGTCTTTGTTTAGTCGTACTCGGGCCACGGTGGATTATGAACAGCAAACCAATCTTTTCTCAGGCGCCTACCTGAATTATACCACCCGTTCTGGTTTTGGAGGAAGCCTGATCGGCAGGATTTCCAGCCGAGGGGGCGGGGGAGATGTCGGAATTCACTTTTTCAAAGGAAAGGCTGACTACATGATTTTCGCCATTGTATCGACAGCGATTCAGGCAGACTGGCAAGTGGCCTGGTTTTCTATCATGCGCTTTACGCCGTCTCTGAATAGGACCTGGCGGCTGTATTCCAGCCTGGAGCTTTTTTCCAACTTCAATGGAGCGGGACATCTGGCTAGTGTACAGCGCATGAGGCTCGGCTTAAAGCATACACACATACAATTTGGCCTGGCCTACAACTTATCAGGGCTGGGCCCGGATTATGGCATACGGGATGTTAACCCAGGGCTGTTTGTGCGCAGGGAATTCTAGTGAAGCAAGGCGTAGGCTTTTCTCTCTTACTCATTACACAATCGAATGATCGTAAAACGGAATTTTCATCCAGCCCGGGTTTGGGCCTACATTCGCCGGCCTATGTGGATCGTGATGATTTGGTCAAGCCTGATTTGGGGCATCCAGTTGCTGATCCCTGCCTGGAATCTGGCTTTGAGTTTTTCGCCAATAGGGATCCTGGGCTCCGCGCTGGCCATCTTCATCGCTTTCCGAAATAATGCTGCTTATGCGCGCTGGTGGGAAGCCAGCCAAATATGGGAAGGGATCGTCAATGCCAGCCGAGTCCTGGCCCGATTAGTAATTACCTTTACCGATAGTCATGCGCATCAGGAGAACTATGATGCGGCACGCAGTGAAGCGTTTAAGCGAAGCATGGTGAGGGCGGGCATTGCCTGGGCTCATGCCTTACGGTTTCATCTCCGTGGGCAGGATGAGTGGGAACGCTTGAAGTCATACTTGCCGCAGGAGGACTATAACGCTTTTCTAGCTGCGCAAAACAAACCCAATTATCTACAACTGCTGATGGGAAAGCGGATTTATATCGCGATGGGCAACGGAACCTTGGGAGGCTTTGATAGTTTTCAAATGGAGGGGCAGTTGCTGGCGCTAGCCAAAGGGCAGGGGGCAGCGGAGCGGATCAAGCATACGCCTTTACCTCGACAATATGACTTCTTTACCCGCTTATTTGTCCTGCTCTTTAGCCTATTGCTTCCTTTTGGCCTTTTAAGTCTCCTTCCACAGACCGAAGGCTTCGACTTATCCTGGCTAATCATTCCACTATCTATACTCTTAGCCGGAGTCTTCGTGATCATGGAACGCACCGGGGCTGCCAACGAAGCCCCTTTTGAAAACAAAGTAACCGATGTCCCGCTCACCGCTTTATGTAATACTATAGAACGGGACTTGATGGAAATGCTGGGAGAGAAACCTTTACCCGAAAAAATGCAGGCCGTGAATGGCTACTTATTCTAACCAGAACCTTCAATACTTATGAAAATAGCCATTATTGGGGTGGGAAATGTGGGCGGTGCCCTGGCCACCAAATGGGCAGCTGCGGGCCATCAGATTTTCCTTGGTACCCGGCATTTTCCGAACTTAAAAAGAGAAGATCTGAGGCAAAACCCGCGTACCACGGTTCATCCCATCGCCGAGGCGGTCTCTTTGGCGGAGGTGATCCTATTGGCTACGCCTGCCATGGCGACCATTCCTTTGCTGCAGCAAATGGGGGATACCAGCGGTAAAGTGATCATTGACGCCATGAATATCATCCGGGGCAGAGGTCCTGAAGGATTTACCAATACCGCTGAAGCGATTTTGGCCCATACGCAAACGGAGGAAGTGGTTAAGTGCTTCAACACTACAGGCTACAACAACATGGTCAATCCGCAGTACGAAGGTGGAGCGATAGATATGTTTGTGTGCGGCGATAGCCTGCGAGGCAAGGCCATGGCCCGGGAACTCGCCCTGGATGCAGGATTTGCGGAATGCTATGATGTAGGAGGAAATGCGCAGTTTGATTTGATGGAACAGTTTGCGCTTTTCTGGATCAACCTGGCGGTATTTCAAGGCGTGGGTAGGGGAGTGGGCTTTAAATTATTTCGGAGGGGTAAAGATTAATCCATATCAATTCCTTCCTCTTTCATCAACTCCTTCCCGTACTGGCGCATCAGTTCAATCATCCGGATAGCGCGATCGCCTCTTTCTGTCAAAGAATATTCTGTTTTGGGCGGCACCACAGGATAGACCTTCCGAATCACGAAGCCCTTTTTTTCAAGGTCCCTGAGCTGGGTAGTGAGCATTTTGTCCGAGATATGGGGAATGTCTTTTTTTAGCTGATTGTAGCGCATGACGCGGGCATCGCGCAAACGCCATAGAATGGGCATTTTCCAGGTACCCCCAATCATGTCCATGGCAAACTCCACGGGATTGTAGTAGATCTTTCCTTGAAATAAAAAATCAGGCATGGGACGATGTTATTCCCTTAAGATAAAAAAATAGCAGGAAGGAGGAGTGGGGGAAGGACTTAGACGACATGCAGACGTCTGATTCCCTGGCTGGCTTTCACCGGATAAATCTCTGCTTGAATACCTGTGGCTACTTTATACTTTTCAACCACCCGCTCAATGGCTTTGAGGTTACCCGGTTTCACCAGGCAGATCACACAGCCCCCAAATCCCCCGCCCGTTTGCCGCGCCCCCCAGACCGCAGCTTCTTCTTTCACAAAATCTACCAGGGTATCTATTTCTGAAGTTGTAATCTCATACAACTCACGCTGTTCGTCCTGAGATTGATATAAAGAAGCGCCTAAACGTGCAGCGTCTTTTTGAGCAAAGCTCTCTACCACTTCATGTACCCTGCGATTTTCTCCCATCACAAAAGAAGCTCTGCGAAAATCTACCTCAGAAAGTTGCGGTTGATAGGCCTGTAGTTGCTCAGGAGTAATATCCCGTAGGGAACGCACGTGTGGGTGATCAGCGGCCACGGTATCCACCACGCGTTGGCAGGATTCTCTGCGTGCGTTGTAGGGAGAATCTCCGGCCAGATTATGCTCTACACGAGAATTGATCAGAATCCATTCACCATCCTCTAAGGCAGCGGGCTGTACCTGTACCTCCAGGCTTTGGAAGTCTACCTGCAGGGCATGATCTTCCTCCCCAAACAGCACCGAATACTGGTCCAGGAGTCCGCACATCAAGCCGATCCGGTGCTCGGTAAGCTGCGCGATTTTGGCCATCTCTTCTTTACTGAGGCCTAATTCATTTTGCTCATTCAGCGCATACATGAATCCACAGCATAGAGCGGCAGAGGAGGACAAGCCGGCTCCAATGGGTAAATCCCCACCAAAAACGAGATCCATGCCCTTGATATTCAGCCCTTTATCCCGAATCACTTCGAGGAGCGCGCCAAAGTAACTGGACCAGTGGTTGGGCAGGTTGTAGCTTTCTCCGATGCGAAATTCCGCCTGCTCAGCTTTGTCAAGGGAATACACTCTAACAAGCTGACTATCAGACATTTTTGCGGCATAATATATCGCCCGGTCTACGGCAAAAGGTAAAGAGAGCCCAAGGTTGTAATCCGTATGTTCGCCTATGATGTTAACGCGCCCGCTGGCTTTATAAAGTAGGGGAGTTGTATCATATATTTCCTGGAAGCGTTCCTGGACACGCGAAACGAGGCTTGACATACTACTAGCGGTTAATTTCCGTTTCGGGCGAATTTAAGCGACCCGGCCATGCTATACTAGTATCCTTACAGATTTTAACAAGAAAAAGATCACAACGATCATCAGCGATCCATTTGTTTCTGTTGCCTGAGAATCGCACAGAATTAAACAGCTGTACCCTTATCCATAGAAAAAGCGCAGAAGGGGTGGGTTCATATCTATTACTTAACATAATATAAATTATGGGACAAACTACTCTTGCAACTCCTTTCTATTAAAGGTGTATATTGCTTTGAGAAACAAGCATTAATACCATGACTCCTAAGACGCTACTATTCCGCATAATTTCCATCGCCTTCTTTAGCGCTTCTATATTTTTGATGGCAGCGCTATCTGATCCTAAAGAAACAGAACTTGTTTGGGCGCTCACTATATTCGCTACCATTAGCTATGGCTTTGCCTTATTTTCTTTTGACAAAGAGAAAGGCTGATCAGGGTCAAGCATTTCTCCCAAACTCCCCTACCCTCACAGTTCCCTCATTTTCAGCAAGATAGCAGGCTGAATCAAGGCGTTTGATAGTTTCATGCACCTTGATAAGAGTCTCATTACCCCTAATTAGCACCTTTGAAATAGCCATTGCCGTTAAACCGGCCCTTCTAATATGCCATGGATTGGAATATTTTCTTTCTGCGCAAAAATACTTCTTCGCCCGCTCTCACGCGCTTGCTAAGGCATCCACAAGCCTTTCAAGCAATCGAATTAATAACGCGAATTAACTGAAATCAGTCGCTTTATACACCCTTTTTCTGGCCCCTGCTTCCTACCCTGCCTCACAGCTGTTAGGTTCCTAAGCCTATCAAGGGTGTTTCTGTGGAAAAAGTCCTGCTCCGAAACTTGAATTATCCAGGCTATATACAGATTTTGTGTTTACACCAATACCTCCATCAAGCCTATGCCTCCCGGAATAGAAACCTTCGAAAAAAGCACTTATCCCGCTACCGTCCCTCAGGGATATGAGATCAAGCACGATGTGTACACCAAGGGCGAAGGTCCGGTATGTGTCATCATACAGGAATTGCCTGGCATTAGCGAGGCGACCCTGGCCATGGCAGAGCGTTTCAGGGTACGAGGATTTCGGGTAGTCCTCCCCCACCTCTTTGGCCCGCTGGGCAGAAAAGCTACCCTCGGAAATACCGTCCGGATCTTTTGCATGCGTAAGGAGTTGTATCTCTTTGCCCGAAATCGCCGCAGCCCCATTGTGGATTGGCTAGCTGCTCTGTGTGAGGACCTGAAACAGACCTATCAGGTCCCAGGTGTAGCGGTCATCGGTATGTGTTTGACCGGGAACTTTGCCGTCAGCCTGATGGCCGATGAAGCGGTTTTGGCGGGTTTTGCGAGCCAGCCATCCGGATTTCCTCTGGATAGTGGCAAAAAGCTCCCCTTTTCACCGGAAGAATTAGCAGCTATTAAGCAAAAGCTCGACCAACATGGCCCTATGCATGCCGGGCGTTTTTGCGACGATATCCTGTGCAAGGATGCTCGCCTGAAGAGCCTGGAAAACGCTTTGAATAAGGATGGGGTTCGGATCAAAACCCATCGACTGAAAGGCAGAAAGCATGGTCTTCTAACTGGCCATTACGATGATACGCCTGGTTCCGAAACCCAACTACTCGAGGCAGAAATCATGGCCTATTTCAAAGCCAATCTGACTCCCTGAAGCGGAAAGGTCCTTGGCCAATAGCCTAAGAGATAGCAAGAATCACCTCCTCTTAAAGCCTGACATTCCGAGGATTATGCCTTAAATTCTCATAAACGAATGCTTTTATTCCTATGTATCGAAACTACCTCACTACTGCCCTCCGCCAATTTGTCAAACAGCGTTCTTATGCCCTGCTAAACCTGCTGGGCCTCACGCTAGGCATGAGTTGTGCCATCATTATCTTCCTTTTTGTACAGGACGAATGGTCTTTTGATGCTTTTCATCAGAAAAAAGATCAGATCTATCGCCTGACCTGCACCTACTACCTGCCCGAAGATGCAGGCGTAGAAGAAAACGCAACAGCCGGTGCAGTGGTGGGACAGATGGTAGACAAGGATTTTCCGGAAGTGAAACAAGTGGTCCGGATACAGGGACGCTCCGACCGGATCGTCCAAACCTCCAATGCCGAAAAGAAGTTTTTCGAAGATATCCTCTACGCCGATTCCAACTTCTTTGAGCTGTTCAGTTTTGATCTGCTGGAAGGCAATCCACGCAAAGTATTGACCGATCCCTTTCAAATCGTCATTTCGGAAAAAGTAGCCCTCCGGTATTTTAACCGGACGAATGTGGTAGGCGAGCTCCTGCAAATGCCAGAAGACTATGAAACCCCCTTTCAAATCACCGGCGTGGTAAAGGATCTGCCGGCTAATTCTCATATACAATTTGATTTTCTGGCTTCCATGGAGACCTTTTACACGGCCGGCCTCTATATGGATAGCTGGTGGAGTTTTAGCACTTACACCTATTTGGAAGTAGCCGAAGGCACGGATGTAGCGGCTCTGGGAGAGAAAATCAAACTCATTTCCCGCACCTACATCCCAGATCAGGAAGACGGGTCAGGATACCGACAGGAATATTATCTCCAACCCCTGGAGGCTATCCATCTCTACTCTGACCTGCGGTACGAAATCAGTCCCAATAACAAAGCCTCAACGGTGCAGATATTCCTGGTGATTGGCATTTTCCTGCTGATCATGGCCTGCGTTAATTTCATGAATTTGGCCACCGCCCGCTCCCTGAGCCGAGCCAAAGAAGTCGGCTTACGCAAAGTCATCGGAGCGACCCGACAGCAGCTGATTGGACAATTTCTCAGTGAATCTTCCTTGCTGGCATTTCTATCGCTTCTGCTTGCCCTGGGCCTGGTCGCGATTGGCTTGGAGAGCATCAACCAATTTACTGGCAAAGCCCTTAGCTTGAATATGACCGAAAATCTCTGGCTACCGCTCCTACTATTGGGATTGGTGTTATTTGTGGGTCTTTTTTCTGGCTCCTACCCTGCCCTATTCCTGTCAGCCTTTCGACCCGCGGAAACCCTGAAGGGCAGCTTCAAGTCCGGCAAGCGCGGAGTTTCTTTGCGCAAGGTCTTAGTAGTAGGTCAGTTCACCATCTCTACCGTGCTGATAATCAGTACCCTGATGATCTTTAGCCAATATTCCTATATGCGGGATAAAGACCTTGGCTTCGAGAAAGAAGAGATCGTTTTTGTGCCTACCAAATACGTCAACCAGGCCGCTCAGAACTTTCAGACCATGAAAGAGCAATTGGAGAATGAACCAGGTTTTCTGAACGTAACCCTTTCCTCCAGGGTCCCTGGTAAAAACTTAGGCAATAATGTGGTACGTCTGGGCTGGGATGAAGAAGCGGAATGGAGCGATATGCGGTACATAGCGGTGGATTATGATTTCATAGAGACCTATGACCTGGAATTACTGGCAGGCCGGGCCTTCGAAGAAAGTTTCGGGACCGATGTAGAAGAAGCTTTTCTGCTGAATGAATCCGGCATGCGCAGGCTGGGCTGGAATGATCCTGAAGAAGCCCTGGGCAAGCAGCTCAGGTGGCAGCAACGACGCGGTCGGGTCATCGGTGTGGTGAAGGATTTTCACTTTATGTCGGTCAACCAGGCCATAGAGCCCTTTCTTATGGTGATGAATGGAAGCAGGACGCCAGGCTATCTGTCCGCGCGCATTTCCACGGCCAATCATCGGGAGGTGTTGGACAAAATGGAAGCAGCATTTGCTGCCAATGTCCCAAATGGAATCTTTGAATATCAGTTCCTCAATGAGGATTTTGATCAGCAATACAAAGCGGATGAAAAGTTTCAGTCCATCTTTTCCATCTTCGCCATCATTGCCATCATCATTGCCTGCCTGGGGTTGTATGGATTGTCCGCCCTGTCCGCTGAGATGAAAATCAAGGAAATAGGCATTCGGAAAGTGCTGGGGGCTTCAAATTGGGATGTGATTAGCCTGATGTCAAGAGATTTCACCAAACTCGTGGCTATCGCCATGGTCATTGCCATTCCCCTGGCTTGGTTTGGTCTGGATCGCTGGCTGTCGACCTTCCCTTATCATGCGCCGATTTATGTGTGGATCTTTATCCTGGGTGGCTTTTTGGCCTTGTTCATTGCCAGCCTCACCATCAGTTTCCAGGCCGTGCGCAGTGCGGCAGGCAACCCGGTGGACGCCTTGTCTCACGAATAGGCTAGAGATTCAACCAGTAATTCAGCTTGATGACCAGGGCCCGGTTTTTCGGTCCCCAGAATTCTACTGCATAGTTGTCTGAGTACACGATGAACAAATCAGACATGGGTTGAAAGCGCCACTGCAGACGACTGTTGATATTGAAATTGTCGGCCTGGGTATTGTATTGCAAAAAAGTGGTCCAGAAGATGTTGCGAGAAAAGTTGATCTCAATCCGGGGACTGATCAACAGCAAAGTCTCAGAACCGTAGGGCTCTGGAAAGGTCAGGTCATTCCGCACAAAATTCAGCGAGAAGTTGCCCCAGGGCTGCGCCCGGAAGAACACTCCAGCGGTGTACTGGATGCGTTCCCCATTATAGAAGCCCCCGTATTGGAAGCCTGCCCGAAAGCCGAAGAGTTTTCGCTGATCAGAATTGTATTGGAGCGAAAGCGCATTGAAGCGGTATTTGTCCGCGGGCAGGGGGTCAGCATCGGTAAAGCCAAAGGGATAGAATAGGCGCACCATGCTGTTTTGCAAACTCAGGTTAAACCGGCTGGTATTGCGCATGGTCAAGTCATAGGCCGCTTCCCACTCGTTGTTAAACATCACATTGGTCGAGGTGGTAAAATCAAACACATCTCGAATGCTCCAGCGATGAGAAATGACCGGAGAGGAAGATTTGGCGAAATGGGTATAGGACAGCCGGGCAAAACCATGATGAAAGCCCAGGCGGTAGGTGGTATCAGCAATGGCATCGTAGTGAGACATGAGCGGGATAAAGCCCAGGTCCGCAATGTAGTTATCCCCTACCCCTACCATATTGGTGTAAAAATTGATTCGCTTGCCGGTATAGGAGGTACCAATCTGATAGAAGTAATTCTTGTTATTGTCTTCCGGGTTTAAGGAAATCCCCAACCCCCCAAAGGCTTGTTTCGAGCCATCTTTGCTGATGAGACGAGTTTCCATGCCCGCCGTCCGGTTAAAATCGTTTCTCAGGGTTTCTCCTGCCTCCATCGCCTGACGGTTGTGGATGTAACCTTTGATCATGGATCGGGAAAAAATACGGTATTGAGCTGCAGCAGAGGTATAATTTTGTCCGTGAAAATCCTCCGTAGGCCTGGTCTGGAGATTCATCAGGGCAATCCTGGTTTTATCATTGAGATTTCCACTCAGACGTGCTCCGTACAAGATCGGAATGGTGTTTCCCTCTTCATCCAGCCCCACCCGTCGAGAGAAAAAGGGTCGCATGGGAGGAATCCCAAAATCACTAAAGAGATCGCTATTTTCCAGGAAAAACAATCTTCTTTCAGGGAATCTCACGTTAAAGCGGGTGAGGTTGGTAACCTGTTCGTCCACGTCCACCTGGGAGAAATCCGGGTTGATGGTCAAATCCAGGTTCAAGGAAGAACTGACCGCTACTTTGGCGTCCAGCCCTATCCTACCGCCATAATTCTGAGGTCCTTTTGCTTCGAGGTCCTGGTCATAGGAACCCAGCACATAAGGAATGATCGAGAAGTTTCTTTTGACTTTGGCCGGCGCCTGATCCCACTTTAGCAGCCCTAAATACCCCAGGTCGGGTCCGTAAAACTGGACCGGAACCGGTGCCCACACATGAAAGCTATTGTTCTTCGCGTCTCCCCGGATGAAATTAATGCCCCAGGTGTCGTTGCCTGCCTCAAAACGGAGGGTTTTATAAGGAATGGCCATCTCTATGACCCAGCGATTCGGATAGGTTTTTACTTGCGAAAACCATTTATTGTCCCAGGCGGAGTTAAACCCTCGTGGCGGTCCGGTTCCACGACCCCCCGTCTGTCCGGTAACCAGGGACTCAAACTGCACCCCTGCTGGATTCACCCCGAAAATAAAGCCATTGGCTCTTTTGTTTACCGGATCGAGAACCAGCGCAAAGGCATCCCCATCCCAAAAATCCGTATCTCGTTTCAGGGTCTGGATGATATATTTATTATCGCCATAGCAAGTAATGCCTACATAGATGTATTGCTGATCATAAGTGAGGCGGGCTTCAGAACGAATATCCTGAGGAACTTTTTCTCCGTCAGTCGGAAAGCTCATCCAGAAATCTTTGGCTACCGCAGCCTTTTGCCAGGAGGCTTCATCTAGCAAGCCATCTAGCTTTATTTTTTCTGTGGCCTGCTTGATAGGCAGGTGATAATCATCGTTTTTTCCCTGATTTTGTCCGGAAAGATATGAGGGAAAAAGCCCTGTCAGGCCTACCAATAATACTAAGAGGACTCTATGCATATTTGGTGGGAATTGTCTCTAAACTCTATTCCTGCAAATAAAGAAAATAAGTCATGTCTCCCTAAAATGATTATGTTTAAGCAGCCTTAACCACGATTATCTAAATCCCTTTCTCATGAACCGAACACTTACTACTATGGGCATGATCCTTTTCATGGGGGTCATCTATTTTCTTAACTCAGGCCGCTCCGGTGGGGTCGCCAACATCTTGAATCAGGACCGAACCGGCAGCCCCTTTTCTGTGGGCACCTGTAACAACTGTCATTCCGGAGGAAATTTTGGGGCAACTGTGGGTTTTAGTTTATTGGATGCGACCAATACTCCGGTCAATGCTTATGTACCCGGAAATACCTACACCATGGTATTTACAGCCGCCAACTCCAGCGGATCTCCCTCTGGCTATGGGATGCAAGCCGTAGCCCTACTGGGCACCAACGGACAGGCAGGAACCATGGGGTCTACCATTACCTCCAACACCCAGGTAACTTCCTTGAGTGGCAGACAATATCTGGAACACAGTGGGACGAATTCAGCAGGGGATTTTCGGGTGAGTTGGACCGCGCCTGCAGCAGGCTCCGGCAACATTAGCATCCACTATACCGCCAATGCGGTCAATGGCAATTTCGGAACGAGCGGCGATCAACCCACCAGTCAAAATACGGCTATTATTACCGAATTTTGCAATCCTCCTGTAGCTGCTTATACCTTCAATACAGTAGGGGCTACGGCTAGCTTTAGCGATCAAACGACCGGGCCTACCACGGGTTTATTATGGGACTTTGGAGATGGCACCACCTCTAGCCAAAGTAATCCTTCTCATATTTATGCGCTACCGGGCACCTATACGGTATGCCTTACCGCAATAGGCTGCCAGACAGACAGCATTTGCCAAACTGTTATCATTACCTGCCCCAACCTACAAACCAATGTCCAGGCGAACGGCTCTATCCTTTGTGCCGGAGATTCCAGCGTAAGTGTGAATCTGAGTACCACCAATGGGATTGCCCCTTACAGTTACCAATGGTCCGATGGTTCTACCGATGCACAGCGTAGCAACCTGCCAGCAGGGATGTACACCATTACCGTACAGGACAGCTCTGGATGTGCCCAAACAGATAGCTTAACCATTACCGGGCCCGATTCCCTCGACCTGGCCCTCTCCCCACGCAATGTTGCCTGCTTTGGAGACAGCACCGGAAGTATTTCCACCCTATTAAGTGGGGGGAATCTCCCTTACCAGTATCTCTGGTCCAATGGAGATACCCTCTTTGAAACCCAGTCCCTGGCGGCGGGCACCTATAGCGTGGTGGTAACCGACAATAACGGATGTACGATCACCGATACTGTTACCATTTCCCAAAATCCAGCTTTGTCCGCTAATTTGACTTCCCTGGATATAACCTGTGCGGGTGATTCCAACGGAAACGCCGCCGCACTAGCCTCTGGTGGGACTCCTGATTACCTTTATATCTGGTCTACTGGGGATACTGCCAACAGCATTTCTGGCTTAGCTGCCGGAACCTATGTCCTGACCGTTCAGGATTTGTTAGGCTGTACCTATCTCGATTCCCTTTCCATATCCGAACCTGATACCCTCAAGCTAAGCGCAGCCGCTACCCAGCAAACCAACGGAGGCGATGGCAGCATTGATGTCAGCGTCCTGGGAGGAACGCCTCCTTACACCTATGATTGGAGCAATGGGGCCAATACAGAGGACCTGGAAAATCTCCCTACAGGTACTTATGCCTTGACCGTAATCGACAGCAAAGGATGTACGGATAGCCTGGAGGTGGTTATTTCTCCCTTGTCTTCCCTTCCTGACCCGATCAGTGGGCACTTCTCGGTATTCCCCAATCCTGCCCAGACTTTTTTACAGGTAAAAGCCCTGGATCAGCTCAGCAAACCTTACCATATTCTGCTCTGGGATATGCAGGGAAAACAAGTCAAGGTTCAGGAAAGTACGGGCTTACAAAATAGGCTAGATATTTCGGCGCTTCCCCAAGGCATGTATTTGCTGGAAATACAAAGAGATAACCAAAGATTTATTCAAAAAATCCTAAAACGATAAGGCAAAAATAAATAGGCGATTCCGGGCGATTCCTTTTTGGAAAAAGGGCTGGAATCGCCTATTTTTCTTAAAACAATAACACGTATGGGTGGAGATTGGAAAGCCATGTTTTACGCCTGCGAAAAAGGAGACCTTCCTTTAGTAGAGTATTATATCAAAGAGGGCATAGACCCCAACTACCAGCATCCTGAATTTTTGACCAGTCCTCTCATCGAAACTGTCAGAGGGGGGCATGTGGAAGTAGCTGAGTTCCTCCTCAAAAACGGAGCTGACCCGCATGTAAAAGCCGTTTGGGGAGGGGAAACCGCCTTGGATGTAGCGAAAATCTATCGACATAAAAAGCTGGTCAAGCTGCTGCAAGCCTATCAGTAGTACCTTAGGATTGGTGCAGAATTTCCTGAAAAAGTCTCTTGGAAAGGCTTTTCTTGTCGCATATAATAAACCCCCAATATGGAAAAAGGCCTATTAGAAAAGACGGGCAAACCCCTGGCTCATTGGATCAAAGTGGTTAAAGCCACTAAGTTGGATAAGCATACCGCCATCCTGAATTTCCTCAAACAGGAACACGGCTTTACGCATGGCTTCGCCAACTTTGTATCCCTCAAGGCCAGAGAGGCAGATGCTGCTTCTCACGACCCTCAGGAATTAGTAGAACAGCAGTATAAAGGGAAAGAGCATCTTCGGCCCGTCTATGAAAAACTGCTGGCAGAGATCCTGACCTTCGGCTCCGACATTACTTGTACACCTAAGAAGAGCAGCGTAAGTCTGATTCGGAAAAAACAATTTGCCCTTATCAAACCTGCCACCAAAACCCGGATTGACCTGGGGCTCAAAATCAAAGGAAAAGAAACCACCGATCGCCTGGAAAATTCCGGCCCCTTTGGCAGCATGTGTACCCATCGGGTTCGGTTAAGTTCTTCAGAGGAAGTAGACGAAGAACTGCTGGGCTGGCTGCTAGAAGCCTATGAAAAAGCAGAATAGGGCTAGGAATTTCTTCCTGCCCTACCCCTTTGAGTTAGTATTTATTTACTTCTTATCTCCCCAAAGCTGATCAAACAGCCCGGCAGAACTATGCAGATATCTCCCGGAAGCCATTTCTGCTTTCCACTTTTCGCTGATCATCTCATTTTGCTGTAGACGAGCATCTACATACTGGAAGGTAGGATTATTTTCCCACATGGGGTGAGACTTCCAGTAACAGTTTATATAACTGATGGCTTTGATGACGTCTTCGTTTTGGTGGATGGTTTCGAAAAAAGGCACGAACCATTCATCCCAGGCCTGTTGAGCTTGTTCCGGGTCATTTAAATCCAGGGGGATGGTTTGCCCATCCTCTTTGACGGTAGGACTGCCCAGGGTCGGCGTGGCTTCAGCAACGAAAACGGGTTTCTGATGGTTACGGGCAAAATCCAGCATCGGCTGTGCCTCCGGCCAACGCGCAAAGTGCGAGTAGCCACACCAGTCCACGTATTCATCCCCAGGATACCAGGCTTCCAGTGCTTCGTAATCAGATCCCCAACCCGTACACTGCCATACATAAGCGATGTTGTCGATGCCCATGGAATCATACATATCTTTGATGCGGTGAAAGGACCCAAGGTATTCTTCCCGATTGTAATGGTTCCAGGCATGGCCGTCGAATTCGTAGCCAATGCGCAGGAATACCGGTCTTCGCCCTAGGGATTGTAAGAAAGTGCCAAGTTCCAGGATCAAGGAATCATGGACCCCGGCGGCAATCTCGTCTGTATGGTTCACCAGTTCCAGGCCGATGGCCAGGGCTGAGTGGGCAAAATCTTCGTCGGCGATTTGCAGAGACATATTGCTAGGACTGTCTCCCCAGTCATCTGTGGTTTTTACCCCGTCCACCCCTTTGTAAATATGGCCGAAAGATTCATCTCCGGGACGGAAGTTGGTATACATGGTAAACCCTCCGGGAGCTTCGAAATGGTCATAATAACCATCGCTATAGGCCTCCAGGCCCCCAATCGCTTCCAATTCCTGCCCCACAAAGAGCAGGCATTTACCTGCAGGAGGTTCAAACTTAGCTAAGGCTGCCTGAGCCGGTGCTGGCCCTGTGGTTTGTTCAGCGGCAGGCTGACAAGAGGAGAGACTGAGCAAGCCTGCCAGGCACAGCGTAGGTATCGAGTAGTTCATATCGGTGGTTAACTTATTTGCTTGTTTTATTCGTAAGTACCTCGTATGCAAAGTATTCAAAATCAGCATAGCCCTGGTTTCCGGTCAAATCCTGGCAGCAAATCCCCACAAAGGCCCCGGTGAAGGCTGGCCGGTACCTGGCACTACCCTCTCTTACATAGTCATCTGAGAGTATGCTCCCATCCAGGATGGGCCCCAAGGTATGCCAGGCTGTGTCCTCCAGCCGATAGTAAAATTGCAAGTCGGCCCGATCCAAGGTAAGCCGTAAATAGACCTTTTGACCCTGGGGAATCAGCAAGGGAACTTCCAGGACTTCCTTACTCTCAAAGTTGTCGCAAGCCAACAGGCTGATTTCGTTCATGCCTTCTTCCTCCCCATCACTGAGGTAGGCGTAATAGTAATGACCCGTATTGTAATATGCCACCAGCCCTGCTAACTGCTGGAAATCTTCAGGCGCAAACTCCAGGGATGTTTCTGCCTGAAGGTGAACTTCGGTGATGCGGGTAGCGATCAGACTTTGTCGATGAAAAGAAGTGAGCGATTCCCGGCCAAAAAGGCGCAGGTATCCGGGCCTGGCTTTCAGACTTACCCAATCCTCGCTCATGGGTACACGCAGGCTTTGAAATTTGAGGGCTAGTTTAGGTGAGGTAAAATCTGCCCGCCAACTGGCCTGATTAACCATGGTTGGAACTGCAGGTTCCTCTACTTGAAAAGATAGCGGGGGATATTTTTCTCCATGTTGGGTATATAACCATTCATCCGCTTCCCACTTTACAGGGATCAGCGCCGTTTCTCTCCCGGTAATACACCTGCCATGTTTGCTTAGCGGTCTTCCCACCAAAGCGGTGGCGTACCATGCCCCTGTAGGCGTCTCCACCAGGTTCCCGTGCCCTGCTTTTTGCAAGGGATGATCAGGATAATCTCGCGAAGAAATCACCGGATTGTCTGGGTGGAGTTCATAAGGACCGGTGATGCGGCGAGAACGGGCCAAAGACCAGGCATGGCCGTATTCCGTTCCGCCCTCCGCCAAAATCAGGTAGTACCATCCGTTTCTTTTAAACAGATGCGGCCCCTCGGTCAATCCCAATTCACTGCCAGCAAAAATATGATGGACCGGGCCGGTCATTTTTTGCGTGACTTCATCCCATTCTTGTAGGATAATGCCCCCAAAAAATTTTCCCTTTCTATGATCTACCAACATACTGCTCACCCATTTACGTCCATCTTCATCGTGAAATAAGGAAGGATCGAATCCTCGGGCATGCAAAAAGACAGGCTCAGACCATGGTCCCCGAATATCTGAAGCCGTTACTAAAAAATTAGGAGTATCCTTCCATACTCCGTCAAAGGAACGTACATTCGTATAGCAAAGGTAATATGTTTCGTTCGCATAGGTCAGACAAGGAGCCCACACCCCGCAAGAGTCCGGATTTCCCAGCATATCCAGCTGAGACGGGCGATTTAGCGGATATTCCAGCAATTCCCAATGTACCAAGTCCCGGGAATGATGCAGTGAAATGCCCGGAAACCACTCAAAGGTGGAGGTGGCTATATAGTAGTCCTCTCCTACCCGGATCATGGATGGGTCGGGATAAAAACCGCGCAGGACAGGATTGTTGATGCGGGTCATAGAAGTCTGACTAAGGATTTGTAACTTATTATCATTTTGACCAAAACTACGAAAAATCTACACTACTTCACATGGAAAATAACCGTTTTGTAATTAAAACCGCCCTGGCTGTGGCTTTGGGGGGCTTCCTTTTTGGCTTTGATGCCGTAGTCATTTCAGGGGTAAATGGCTACATCAATACCCTTTTTGATCTCACTCCTGGTCAACTGGGCTTTGCCGTGGCCAGCCTTACCCTGATTTCTACGGTAACGATGTTTCTGGCAGGTCCTTTGAGTGATCGCTATGGCCGCAGAATGGTGCTGGCGGTTGGGGCGATCGCCTATGCTATTTCGGCCTTAGGCTCTTCTCTGGCCGTGAACTACCCCATGTTCCTGGCTTTTCGGATGTTAGGCGGCGTGGGAGTTGGGGCTTCCCTGGTCCTGGGTCCCTTGTACATTGCGGAAATCTCTCCCGCTCGCTTAAGGGGACGCATGGTTTCCTTTAACCAGCTCAATATCGTGATCGCCTTCACAGTAGCTTACTTCACCAACCTCCTGATCCGGAATCTGAGCGTATCCGGCGCTTCCTGGGTGGAAACCATCGGCATGGACACCGATCCCTGGCGATGGATGTTGGCCTTAGAGGTTTTACCAGCTGTCCTTTTCTTTGGGGCATTATTGTTTGTGCCGGAGAGCCCCCGCTGGCTGATCATGAAAGGCAGAGAGGACGAAGGCCTGGACATTCTCACCAAAGCAAATGGAGAAGCGGGAGGCAAGGAAGAGCTGGACAATATCAAAAAGTCGCTGGAAGAAGAGGCGAATAGCCCCAAACCTTCTTTAGGAGAGATATTTAAACCCGCCTTGCGCATGATCCTGATGATCGGCATCATCGTCGGGGTCCTGCAGCAGATTACCGGTATTAACTCGGTTTTTTTCTACGCCAACATGATCTTTGAGCAATCTGGCATTGGGGAAAATGCCTCCTTTACTCAGGCGGTTTTTGTGGGCATCATCAACCTGGTGTTTACCCTGGTAGCCATGGCCTTGATCGACCGAATGGGTCGACGCCCCTTAATGATTATCGGCACGGCAGGGGTTACGGTCAGTATGCTGTTTCTGGCTTTCCAGTTTGGACAAGCCACCTACCAAATTTCTGATACCTCCGTACAGCAACTGAACCCTGAAATGCAAACCGCTGTAGCGCCGTTGATAGGGCAAAGTTTTGACAATGATGTCAGCTTCAAGCAGGCCCTACGGGACACGCTGGGGGACAAAGTAGCCCGGGATAATGAATCTGCCCTCATTTCTGCGGGTATAGAAACCAACCCCATGTTGGTGCTATTTGGCATCCTTTTCTTTGTGGCCTCTTTTGCCATTTCCTTAGGACCCGTCATGTGGGTGCTGTTATCTGAAATGTTCCCCAACCGCATCCGGGGCATTATGATTTCCTTTGTAGCCGGCATCAATTCAGCGGTCAGCTTCCTGGTGCAACAGGTATTTCCCTGGGAATTGCAGAACCTGGGCACCTCCATGACCTTCTTGATTTATGGTATTTTTGGGCTGATTGGCCTGCTCCTGGTTTTGAGACTGCTCCCTGAAACCAAAGGGAAATCTCTCGAAGAACTGGAAGCGGAACTGGTAAAATCCTGATCCAACGTACAGAACCTGAGGTTCTTCAAATCCAATTTCGACCTCATTTGTTTTGCCCTAAAAATCCCTACTGCTTTAATTGCGAAAATCAGTAGGGATTATACTTTCCTAGCTGTATGCTAGGTGGATAAGCCGCTTCACATACGAACAACCCCCATAGAGCATTAACCTAAAGGCACAAGTATGTTCCACTATTAGCCTTAATCAGGCTTAGCTCTACCGTATATGCACTTTTCTACACTACGCTTAATTCTTATTCCATCTTTTCTCCTTTTTTCTGCTTCCTTATTCGCTCAGGTAAGTCCAGGGCAGTATTGGGAAAAAATACCGGATCGCCTCATTCCCCATCAAGAACAGCGGGACATCATCCCGCAGAAAGAACGACTGATGGGGTTAGATTTGGCGGCCTGGGGCCAACTTCTCCAACAAGCTCCAGATGAAAGTTTTTATTCTCCTTACAAAACTTTCCCGGTAAGTCTTCCTACCCCAGATGGAAGATGGATTCGGGTTAACCTGGTTCATTCTTCCATCATGGAAAAACCCTTGCAGGAGAAGTACCCGGAAATCCGCACCTATGCTGGAAGGGGAATCGAGAATCCGGCCATCAAGGTAAGGATGGATATAACCCCACAGGGCTTTCACGCTATGATTCTTTCTCCAGAGGGCGCCATTTTTATTGACCCCTATAGCCGAAATCGCCCCGATCTCTACAGTGTATACTGGAAAAAGGATTTTGTGGCGGTAGGTAAGCAAATGGTATGTCATTTCGAAGAGCCTGGAAAAAAATCACTCATACCTGAGAAAGGACCGGTCACCGCTAAAAAATTTGGGGATTGCCAGGTAAGGAGTTATCGTCTGGCCCTGGCAGGGACGGCGGAGTACACCGCATATCATGGAGGGACGGTAGCCTTGGCCCAGGCGGCGATGGTTACTTCCATTAACCGGGTGAACGCAATCATGGAGCGAGATCTGTCCATCAGACTAGTATTGATTGCCAATAATGATACCCTGATTTACACCAATGCAGGTTCAGACCCCTACTCCAATGGCAGTGCCGGTACCATGTTGTCTGAAAACCAGTCCAACATCAATTCCGTGATCGGTGCAGCGAATTATGACATCGGTCATGTATTTGGCACTAACAGTGGCGGAGTGGCTGGTTTTGGAGTAGTATGTAACAATAACCAGAAAGCCCGGGGCGTAACCGGGAGCAGCAATCCGATCGGAGATCCCTTTGATATCGATTACGTGGCCCACGAAGTTGGTCATCAGTTCGCCGCCAGCCATACCTTCAACGGGACCGCGGGGGCTTGCGGAGGGAATGGCAGTGGCAGTAGTGCCTATGAACCAGGCAGTGGAAGCACCATCATGGCATATGCCGGCATCTGCGGGTCTCAAAATGTGCAAAGCAACAGTGATGCGCATTACCACGCCCGAAGCCTGCTGCAAATCGGCAATTTTGTTACCAATACCTCATGCGCTACCATCATCACTTCTGCGAATAGTGCGCCAGTGGTAAGTAATCCTACCCAAAGCTATACCATCCCGGCTGGGACTACCTTTTTCCTTGACGCGACGGCCACGGATGTGGATGCGGATAGCCTCACCTATTGCTGGGAACAGTATGACAACCAGAGTTCCACTCAGCCACCCGTTGCTTCTTCCACCACTGGTCCGAATTTTCGTTCCTTTGATCCCACGCCAGATCCGCGCAGGTATTTTCCCAGGATCGATGACATCGTCGCCAACAACACTCCTACCTGGGAAGTCATACCAGATGTAGGAAGAACCATGGATTTTCGGGTAAGTGTCAGAGATAATGCCTTACCTGGAGGGTGCACAGATCATGGCGATGCTACGATTACCGTGGATGGAAATTCCGGGCCTTTCGTACTCACCTCTCCCAGCGATACCGGCATTACCTATTTGGCCCTTTCCAGCCAGTTGATAACCTGGAATGTGGCGGGTTCTGACCAGGCTCCGGTCAATGCCAGTACCGTAGACATTTTGCTTTCTACGGACGGTGGATTTACCTATCCCGTAACCGTGGCCAGCGGCGTCCCCAATACAGGTTCTTTTTCCGCCATTATTCCAAACAACCCCACCACTACCGCCAGGATCATGGTAGTAGGCTCGAACAATGTATTCTTCGATATCTCCAATAACGACTTTGAAATTATTCCTTCGGTTCCGGATTTTTCTCTCCTGATTCCGAACCCTTTACCCTTCATTTGCTCAGGGAATAATGGAACCGTCAACCTGGATGTTACTTCCATCCTTGGGTTTACCGATACGGTAAACCTATCCGTAAGTCTTTCTCCCAATAGCCCTATGAATGCCAGCCTACAAAACACCCAGGTAGTACCAGGGGGCTTTACCAATATCAATCTGACCAACACCGCTAATGCCCCTGGCGGGAATTATACCCTGACCGTTACCGGCAGCAGTAGCACCGGGAGCAAAAGCATCATCATGAACTTTAACCTGATTGATGGGCCTCCGCCTGCGCCGACCCTGGACAGCCCGCAGGATACGGCCATAGGCGTCTCCCCTACTCCATTGCTCAGCTGGGACCCCGCTCAGGGAGCCACCAGTTATCAGGTTCAGGTAGCGGCTGATCCTAATTTTAGTACCCTCATAGTCAATGACAGCTTAATTCCAGACACCTTTTATCAGGTGACGAATGCCTTAAATAATGCGACATTCTATTATTGGCGGGTCATCGCTACTAATCCTTGTGGGAATTCCGTTTCTACGCCTTTTTCCTTTGTGACCGGGAACATCAGCTGCCAAACCCTGGCCAGTGTAGATGTGCCTAAAAACATCCCGAATTCCGTCACCACCATTTCTTCGGACCTTAATTTCCCAAACAGCGGCTCCATCCAAAGTGTGAAGGTGGTTAACCTTAGCGGTACGCATACCTATATCAGTGATCTGGTCTTTCGACTGATTAGTCCTTCAGGAACCCAAGTCGTCCTGATTGATGAGATTTGTTCCAACGAAAATAATTTCAATATCAACCTTGAGGATGGGGCCAGCGCTTATAACAACATTCCCTGTCCGCCTACTGATGGCCTTACCTATGAACCTTTGGAAGCGCTGAGTGCTTTTCAAGGAGAAGATCCACAAGGAACCTGGACCCTCGAAGTGGACGATGTGTTTCCTCAGGACGGCGGGAGTTTGAATGCTTGGGGCTTGGAAATTTGTTATGCTGCGGGGAACAGCTGTGTACTCAATATTAGCCCTGCTATTCTCCAATTGGGGTGTACGGACAGTTGTGATGCCACCGCCAGCATGATTCCGACAGGAGGAAATGGGGATTATTCGTTTATTTGGTCCTCCGGTTCTACGGACTCTACCTTACTAAATGTTTGTCCCGGCAGTTACCACGTCGTTGTTCAAGATAGCAGTGGATGTCTGGGTGGATATTTATTTAGCCTGGGTAGTCCTACGACTTTTAATGTAGCCGTAGCTGGCCAGACGGATGTAAGTTGTTTTGGGGCTGCGGACGGAACTGCCTCCTTGTCTTTTACGGGGGGAGCGGCTCCTTATACGGAAGATTGGGGCGGCCTTAATCCAAATGCCTTGCCAGCCGGGAGTCACGTGGTATATGTGGAGGATGCTAACCAGTGTCTGGATTCTGTCGTGGTAGTGATCGGCCAACCAGCTCAGCTTAGTCTGAATCTGGGGCCAGATATCACTATTTGTCAGGGCAGCAACCTGATCCTGAATGCTGGCAATGATCCGCAAACTACCGCGTACCAATGGTCAACCGGGGCGCAAACCCAAACCATTTCCGTTCAGGATTCAGGCTTGTATAGCGTGCTTATAACTCAAGGAGGGTGCCAGGAGCGAGATTCCATCTATGTCTCTGTCGTACCGGTTCCAGTGGTTGGCTTTTCCTTCTCGATCAATGGCCCCACGGTTACCTTCCAGAACAGTTCCAGTTCAGGCGTTTACCTATGGAACTTTGGGGATGGCGTCCTGGCCAGTTCTACTAATCCTATCCATGTATATACCAGTACCGGCACCTACCAGGTGAGCTTAGTGGTTACGGATAATTTTGGCTGCAAAAGCGATACCCTGGTGCAGGACGTGGTCATCAACAGCCTCACGGATATTTCCCGCCTATTGGTTGGTCAGATCAAGGCTTTCCCCAATCCGATGCAAGACCAGCTAAAAATTGAGATAAAGAATATTCCCTGGGAAGGCATGGAGTTCCACCTGCAAAACCACCTTGGACAAATCGTGGCCAGGAAACGAGCTCCGGGTTCAGATTTTGAATGGGATATCAGTCCCCTGGCCTCCGGGGTATATTACCTGGGGCTATCCCAAGGAGCGGAGGTGTACTATTTACAGCGATTATCTAAGCAATAGATTGAAAAACATGAGTCATCCCAAAATTTGGGATGACTCATTTCCTTAAGAATTTTTTGAGACGGATAGGAAAGGGCCATTTTCCTTCCATGTTCTTGTCCCCTTGGGAGTTACTCTGCCTACAAGAAGGCGAGCTGTCAGGGTCAAGGATTCAGACAGCTATATCGTCATAGGTCTCTGCAATCATTATGAAATCATGGAGACCCCGGATAAGTAATTTTCCCTACCGGTCAAATGCCTTTCCGGGGTGACATATTTGTGGGTAGTTAGGGGTCCAGGAAGCGTTTTTATGAAATCTTAGCTTATGTAACATTCGGGATGACTCATATTTTTTTATTGTTTCACCACCCTCCCTCGATACCAATGATCTGCAGCGCGAATGACCAGATGGTACATTCCAGCAGGGAGGTCTTTCACTGACAACGTGAAGAGGTGGGTTGCCATCCGATCTTCCATCCACACCAGCTTACCTCGCTGATCCCATACCCAGATTTCAAGCGATGCACTGCCTACTTCCGGGAGTTCAATGTGCAACTTATCCAAAACAGGGTTGGGATACATCTTGAGTGCCAGGAATGTTTCCGGAGCAAGACTCAGGGCCAAACTGATGGTATCGCAATGCGTATCCTCGCAACCAAAGCTATCTACCACCGACAGGCAAACTTGATAAGCCCCACTAACCGGATAGGCATGGGTTGGATTTTGGACAAAAGCGCTGTCTCCATCCCCGAAAGACCAGGCCCAACTTGCCGGAACTGGCAAGGATTGATCCTCAAAATTCATTAAGCTGTCCGTCGGATAGTTAGCAAAGGCTGCCACTACCCCACCCTGGGTGGAAATGCGGCCGCTATCCTGAAAGACACAGCCTACAGTATCCGTCATCGTCAAGCTGTAAAGACCAGCCGTCAGGCTGTCAATAGAACTTCCGCTGGTGCCATTTTCCCAAAGCAAGGCATAAGGAGCACTCACGCCATTGACCTGCACACTCAAGCTCCCATCTCCGCTGCCGGGGCATACTTCTGGGATAGATTGGAAAGTCAGTTGAGGAGCGTGAGAGATCATATAGCTATGGGCCACGGTATCTGTACAGGTATTGTCAGATACGACCAATTGGACAAAAAACTGTCCCGAATCTGGCAGGATCTCGGATAACTGAGCGCTGGAACTTAGGGGCAGGCCAGCGGCATCAGACCAGGCAAAACTTGTAGCCCCCAGGCTGGTACTCTGAAGGTTCAGGGTATCGCCCGGACAGTACCAGGCACCATCAATAGGCGCAAAAGAAGCCTCCAGGGTGGAGGTGGTTTCCACCAGGAAGGTATCCATGACCATACAACTCAGGCTGTCTGTAACCCGGAGCACATAGGTTCCTTCCGTAAGTCCATTTCGATCCTGGGTCGTATCTCCCTGCGCCCATAGATAGCTATAAGGCAAAATGCCGGAAACTACCGACACATCGATGCTCCCATCCTGGCTGCCTGGACAGGATGGGCCCAGAACAATGGCTGAAACTTGCGGCAGGCTGGACACTTCTATTTGCTGGCTCGCAGTGTCGGAGCAATTGGCATTGGTGGCAATTAATTGAATGGTATTCAGGCCTACCTGGCTAAGGGAAGGCTGTGCATCTACCGTCGTAGCGAACTGCTGTCCGTTGAGTTCCCAACTATAGGAGATCGCATTGGTACTGGTATTGGTGAGTAAAACATTGTCTCCCGGACAAAGCGGGCCAGGATCAGAAGCCGTAAAAATCGGTACGGGAGGGGTTCCTACGCCCAGGGTAATAGAATCCTGACTGCTACAGCCTGCCTGATCTACCACCGTAAGGACATAAGTGCCCGAATCAAGGTTACTGATATCTTCCGTAGTGGCTCCATTGTCCCAGGTGTAGGTGAGGCTGCCAAAGGCATTCGAAATCGATACATCCACACTGCCATCCACATAGCCCGGGCAACTTTCATTTTGGACCTGGGAGAAGGCAATGCCTGGGAACTGTCCTACCGTGATGGTTTGGGTGGTAGAATCCAGACAGGAGCCATCATCTCCCAGCAGGCTTATCGTATAGTTTCCAGGCGTGGGAAAGGCATAGCCGGTGATACTATCGGTGGAAATCACCGAGCCATCCAGCTTCCAGGTGTGGAGCACCAGGGAGGTATCATTGGGGGTAAAACTGATGCTATCTCCCGGGCATAGCTGGGTTTTTGAAGCTAAAAAGCTGGCATCTGCTGAGCAGCAAGAGCCTATGGTCAATGAAAAACTGATGCTGCTGGTAAGGTTGCCGTTTTCAAATTGTCTGACTGCCAGGGTATAATTTCCGGCGGGCACCAGACCGACAGCATGAGGCTGGCTGTATGGTATAATGGCTGGCAAGCAGATCATGGGGACAGCAATGCTGATATCTACGGTGATGATATTCCCATTGATGGTATGGGTGGACCCTCCAACAAAGGCGTTAGCGCAAGGCATGGAACCGTTTACGGTTACGACCAGATTTTGGCATTCCAGGGCGGGAATGGGGCTGGTGGTCACCGAACTGATTTGGGCAAAAAGAGGTGAGAAAACCAACGGTACCAGCAGTACCAAGGTAAAAGAAATAGTGCGGTACATGGCGTAGGTTTGGTTAGTTGAAACAGGTAAATTCTAACAATCGGCTGAATAAAATCAAGGAATAAAGTTCGGCTTTTCCAAATTTCCTCTCTTTCCCGCGAGGATAAAAAGTGTGCAAACTTGCGCAACTCAAGGGCTTAGGTAGGGCTTCCGTGGCCTTTTTTGTATGTTGAAAAAAGCCAAATACCACCTGACATGCCATCCATTCTTACGGAAATCAGCCACGAAATCAACGTCCCTCCTCAGATTTTGTATGACATTTTGGTGGATTACCAATCTTCCCACCCTGCTATCCTCCCCAAACCATATTTTGAAAGTTTATCGGTAACCAAAGGCGGGCGCGGGGCCGGTACGGCCTTCGACCTGACCATGCGGGTCATGGGAATGCGTCAACAATTCCAGATGGAAGTAAGCGAACCCATTCGAGGCTCCGTCATTAAAGAGATAGACAAGGCCAAAGGGGTAGAAACCACTTTTACCCTGGAATCTATTGCCAGGGGTCGATCTTGCAAGTTGACCATCGCTACGGAAGCGCCCGCTTCCAAAGGAATAAAAGGATGGCTGGAACGAAAAATAACCCCCCGTGTAACCCGGAAAATCTTTGAGGCGCAAATGGTGCTCATCGAAGCCCAGGCCAAACGGGTGTTGAATCCCAGCTAACAAGCAGGGCCTTTAGTCCTCAGAGCCTTAAGAAAAGTATCCATCTCATCCCTGGCTTTGGGATCAATAGAACCAAGGGATATTATCAAAAAAAGTCTTCCTCGTGTCTGGAAGACATTTTTTTCGTACGCAGACAATAAACCGCCACTGTCTTGCGTAATAAATCAAGAATAGGTTGACAGTGCGAAAGGAATCCCGGCCCTTTGGGCCGGGGTTTTCTTTTATCGCTTCAGCAGTTCCCAATCGAGGCCTGCATAGGTGCCTGAAGACATCATCAGCAGCACATCCTTCGGCTGCGTTTTTTGGGCGATGGTCTGGACCAGGGTCTCCTTATCGTTGATGACGGTGATCTGTCGATCCCCAAAGGCACTCAGGACTTCTTCTTCCGTGATCGCTGGCAGGCGCCGTTTTTCCCAGGCATGGGGATCCACAAAAACTATTTTATGATCAGCCACTTTCAAGCTGTGCTTATAGTGTGGCAAAAACTTCTTATCAAGGCTGCTAAACGTGTGTAATTCCACACAGGCAATCAGACTCCGGTCCTTAAACCTTTCTCGGACGGCTTCAACCGTGGCTTGCACTTTGGCAGGCGCATGGGCATAATCTTTTATCACCAATCGTTCAGCACTTTCATGATAGGTCTGCATGCGCATATTGGCCCCTTCAAAGGTGCTCATATGATGCAGAAATTTGTCCAACTCTATGCCTAGCAAACGACAAGCGCCCCAGGCTGCCATGAGATTGGACATATTATGCCGTCCGATGAGATTCAATTCTTTTCTCTCCCCGTCAATTTTTACCTGAAACTTCCCGTTTTTCACTTTATAGGAAGGCGTTTTATAGGGATGAGGATAATGTAGCTCATCTACCAGGAATTCCTCAGCCATTGCTTTGAGGCGGGGGTCTTCCTGATTGTAGATCACATCCGCGGCTTTCCCCAAGCCTTTGAACAGGTTCCTGAACTGGTCTACATAGTTTTCTTCCGTAGGAAAAACATTGATATGATCCCAGGAAATCCCGGTAATGATCACCATATGTCCCTGGTAAAGGAGGAATTTAGGTCGTGGGTCCAGTTTTGAGGAAAGGTACTCATCTCCTTCCATGACAATCAATGGCGCGTCTTCTTCCAACCTTACCGCATTATCAAAACCCGGCACAGAAGCTCCTACGAGATAGTTGAATTTTTTTCCTACCCCTTCCAACACATGCATAATCATACTGGTGACCGTGGTCTTACCATAACTACCGGCCACTACCAATCGCTGCTTATTTTTGGATTGCTCATAGATGAATTCAGGGAAAGAATAGGTAGCAATGCCCAGGTCCCTGGCCCGGGCTAACTCAGGATTGTCAGCAAAGGCGTGCATCCCCAGTATGACCACCTCGATTTCTTCCGTGATTCGGCTCGGATCCCATCCTTCTTTTTCCGGTAAAATTCCGGCCTGGGCTAGTTTGCCCCTTGCGGGATCATAAATCTGGTCATCCGATCCGCTTACCTCATGGCCTGCCCGGTGGAGGGCAATGGCCAGACTGTGCATAATACTTCCACCGATGGCAATAAAGTGTATCCTCATTGGATTCCGGGGTCAATTTTAATATCGTGCTAATCTAAACAATATTCCCAAAACAGCCATTTCGGGAACAAGGCAGAACCGCAAAGCCCAGGTTTTTTCTTCCGGGATAAAAAAGGCCTGAACCTTAAGCATAGGAAACTTAGAAAAGGGCTATGTAAAGGGATTATTAAACTACCCATCTTCATTTTGATATTTCAGAGGTGCCATAGTATCTTTCCCCCAATGGCGCATATCATCATTGTCTCAAACCGCTTACCGGTTACCATCGACAGAAAGGAAGGCGAGCTCATCTATTATCCGAGCGCAGGGGGATTAGCCACCGGCCTCAATTCACTGGACAGTTCTATAGAAAGGACCTGGGTAGGCTGGCCCGGCAAACCGGTGGATAGCCCTGCGGACAGAGCAAATATTACCGAACAATTCAAAGCCAATGCTATGGCGCCTGTCTTTTTGGACCAGGAAGCCGTGGAATTGTATTACGAGGGTTTCAGCAATAAAACCATCTGGCCCCTCTTCCACTATTTCACCCAATACACGGTATATAAGGAAGAATATTGGGAAGCCTATAAAGCGACTAACCAGCTTTTTGCCGATGCCATAGCCGAACATATTCGGGAAGATAGCATGGTATGGGTACATGATTACCAACTCATGCTGGTACCGGGCATGCTGAGAGAAAAATTCCCAAAGCTGTCCATTGGCTTTTTTCTCCATATTCCCTTCCCTTCATTTGAGATTTTTCGCACCATCCCCTGGCGTCAGGAGCTCTTAGAAGGGATGCTGGGCGCGGACCAAATTGGGTTTCACACCTTTGGGTATATGCGCCATTTCCTCAGTTCATCCTACCGCATCACGGGCTATGAACATAATTTTGGAAAAATCGCCCTACCAACCCGACAGGTCAATGTGGACGTATTCCCAATGGGAATCGACTATGTAAAATATGCCCATCCCAAGCCGAAGAAACCCTCCGAGGAGGTGGAGTTTATCAAAGACTATGGTCGGCGGAGAAAACTTATCCTATCGATAGACCGGCTGGATTACTCCAAAGGCATCCCTCAACGGATCAATGCATACGAGAGGTTCCTAAACCGCAATCCCCAATATCATGGGGAGGTTACCCTGATCCTGGTCGTGGTTCCCTCCCGATCCAATGTGGATCAATACCGGGAACTAAAAATTGAAATTGATGAAACCGTAGGGCGAATCAATGGTAAGTATGGGACCTTTAACTGGATTCCCATTCGATACTACTACCGTTCCTTCCCCTTCGATAGTTTGGCTGCGATGTATCGCGCCGCACATATTGCCCTTATTACCCCCCTGAGAGATGGCATGAATCTCGTGGCTAAAGAATTTGTGGCTAGCCGGACAGAGTCCCTTACCGGGGTGCTGATTCTAAGTGAAATGGCCGGTGCTGCCCACGAATTACAAGAGGCCCTGCTGATCAACCCCAATGACCAAATGGAAATTGAGGCGGCGTTGGTTCATGCTATGGAAATGTCGACTGAAGAACAACGGGTACGCCTGCAGGAAATGCAGCGCAAACTCAAACGCTACGACGTAAAGCACTGGGCAAACAACTTTATCCAACAACAAATGGAAGTCAAAAGAAATCAGGAAGAACGACAGACTAAACTTCTGAACGAAGAAAGACGCAATAACCTTCTTGAAGCATATAAAATGGCCAAATCCCGCCTGCTCCTACTGGATTATGATGGGACGCTGGTCGGCTTTAAAGATGATCCCAATGCCGCTTCTCCAGATGAATCCTTGCTCAAAACTGTGCAAGGATTTATCCAGCAAGAAGGAACCACCGCGGTGATTATTTCCGGACGGGATCGCTATACGCTTCAAGACTGGTTCGGCAACATGGGCATAGAGATGGTTTCAGAACATGGGGTATGGAACTGGAAAAATAATGCCTGGCATTTGAACTCTGAGGTAGTCGCCAGTTGGAAACCGACCATCAGGCCCGTATTGGAAAACCTCGTGGAAAGAACGCCTGGTTCTTTTATCGAGGAAAAAGACTTCACCCTGGCCTGGCACTACCGAAAAATTGACAATGAATTAGGGGCGAATCGCGTCCGGGAAATCCGGGACGAATTGATTTACCTCACCGCCAATCACAACCTGCAGGTATTAGAAGGAAATAAAGTGGTAGAGATTCGCAATGCCGGAGTCAATAAAGGTAAGGCTGCCAGTAGATGGGTTAACAAGCAGGTTTGGGAATTCGTGTTGGCCATTGGAGATGATCATACCGATGAAGATACCTTCCTGGCTATGCCACCGCTGGCTTATACCATCAAAGTAGGCTTGAACCAAACCGAAGCCAAATACAAAGTCCGCACTGTCGAGGAAGCAAGGGAGTTACTCGCTATGCTGGCAGAGGTCTAAGGTATCGCAATTTATCCTCAATCCATTTTCGTTGGGCAATCTGAGGTTGCTCTTTCAGGGATTGCTGGGCTTTTTCCCATCTGGGAAGAAAGTCAGCGGGGTCTTGTCGCTTATTTTGTTGATTGAGCCGCGCCAGTTTCCGGACGAACATCAGAAAGTTATAATGCAACTGGTGATAGGATTTAGGGATTTCCTTGTGCCGTTTGAGAAAGCCTTTAAAAGCTTCAGTAGCATACCGAATAGAGTCCCAATCCGATATTTCGTAGAAAATTTTCAGCAACATCACCCTGCCTGATAAATCGTAAAAGACGTCGGTAAAATCTACTTGTTGCAGCAGCTTCATCGCCGCTTTATAATCTTTGGTCTCATAGTAGTAAGAGGCCAGGTTATAGGTATAGGCGCTTTCGCGTACAGGTTCCAGTAGCTTGTCTTTGTAAGTAGATAAAAATTCCCGAACCCAATCATAATCCTGCATGCGCAGGCCCAGGGTGGTGATGTTCTTAAAATGAGCGTGAGCCAGAGTTCCCCCTTCTATCAACAGGCCTTCCTGAAGCAGGATTTTGTATAGCTGGAAGAGTTCATCCTGATATTTCGCGGAACCTTTATTGATTTTTTTGATGCAGTAATTCTGCGCATAGGCATAGAGGTTATAGGCTTCGGATTGAGAAAATTCCTGTACATTCTGACGCAGAAGCTTCACCAACTTCTGATAATGTCCCTCTACCTCTGGTTCAGCCAACATGTTAAAAACCTGGTAATACAGTTGAATGGTAGGCAGTTGTTGGCCTTCCTCGGTAAGATGGGAGAAGAGCTCCTCAATCTCTCTGATTTTTTCTTCTAGATTTTCCGCTCCAGCCAAGCCTTTTCGGTTCAAAATTTCGCATACATAGCGGAGTTTGGTCGCAACATAGAAAATATCCAGTTGTTCGATCCGTTGCCCATAGTCTTGCCCCCACCCTCTTCGCTGTTGGGAAGAAAGGTGATCTTCCACCGTCATGAGTTCATAGCGTCTCAGGTAATAGCGATGGTCCTTAATGGCCGCCTGGTCCAGCTTTCGAATACTCTTCTCATAGACCCGGCTTACATGGTCTCCTGATTCTCCCTGACTGATCAGGCCTTGCAGGAGGTTCTGGGATTGCTGATCCTCGTTCTGCAAAAACTGCCGGGTAGCCAGGAATAACTCAAACAACCGAAGCAGTAAACTCATTTGATCATGTAAGGGTTGATAGGAGGTATTGGGTGGTTCCTGAAAAAGGCTCTCATACAAAATTTCCTTACTCAAATCAGGCCCGCTGAAATGGGGTCCGGTATCTGAAATGAGCTGCCACAAATGACGGACTTTTTCCTGCTGGTTGAAAAAAGGAGAATGGACAAAGGCAGTGAAGCGCCTTAATTCTCCAGGACTGAGCAATTTGATTAAGGAAATGAGTCGGGAGTTTTGCATAGAAAAGATAGGATATTTTCCAGTAGTGCCATTTATCAGAAAATATTAAAACCTGATAATCAGCTTATTGTTTTAGTAAGGCTGAAAAGGAGTATCCAATTCCCTTCTTTTTTATCCCCGATTTCACTTAAACACTCAGCCAGTTTTGTCGATTATAGAGATAAGAATTTAGAACACACACAAAATTCATGAAACCGACACATGTACATTTTATCCGATCTTGCTGTCTAGCGATAGCTATTGGGCTTAGTTCTCTAGGACTTTCAGCCCAGAATTTGACCTTGGATTTTGGTGCGGACAGCCTGCATGCCTGTGCCAATGAGTCCCTTGAGATTGCCGTTCAGGTTAGTGGGGGTTCGGGAAATTACAGTTATGCCTGGAGCACAGGTGATACCACAGCATCCATTCAGTATCCGGTCCTTCCTGGTTCTCAATGGGTAGTAGTTTCCGTGCAGGATAATGGAGGCCCGATTCAAAGTGATAGTGTATTTGTACTTGGTTATCCCGAGTGTGTTTGGCCTGGAGATGCGAATGGAGATGGGACGGCTAACAATGAAGATATCCTCTTTATTGGCCGTGCTTACGGACAACAAGGAGGCATCAGACCCGATGCGCATCTGAATTGGGTTGGACAAGCAGCCCCAGCATGGCAGCACTCCTTTGCCTCGGGGGTAAACTATGTACATTCAGATGCCGATGGCAATGGCTCGGTGGATGAACTTGACGTTGGCGGTATTGATCATAACTATATCGTACCGCAGTTATCTCCTGGATTGAGTCCGGTTTCTGCGAACGGTAATCCTTTTTACCTCACGTTCACACCGACCAATCCTGGACCGGGAGACACCCTGCGGATTGGGGTTCACCTGGGAACGGCGAGTCAACCCGTGGACAGCATTTATGGCCTGGCCTTTTCTGTAACCTATGATGCTGCCATCATTGATTCAGGAAGTATTCAGGTAGATTATAGCCAATCGTGGCTGGGTACTGTAGGCACGGATTTAATCACGGTAGACAAGGATTTCTTTACTAGTTCTCAGATTGATATAGGGATTAGTCGTATTGACCAGATTCAGGTGGCCGGTTTTGGCAGGATGGCAGAAATCATCGTAGCCATTGAAGATATCGTAGGGAAAAGGTCTGGTGTGGAGCTGTTAAACTTTAATCTCGAGCATGTGAGTTTATTGGGTAAAAACGGCGAAGCACTCGAAGCCCAGACCGACTCCGCTCAGGTGGCCATATTATTGAACAATGCTCCCGTCATAGATGAAAGCCTGGCTTTTGATCTATATCCTAATCCCGCGAGTGCTTTCCTCAACTTGAAATTCAAGGGCGGAAACACGCTCCGACAGGGCAGCATCCTGATAAGGGATTTACAAGGCAGGCTGATGTATCAAACAGCATTAACAGGAAAAAATCAATACCGCTGGAATACCCAGAACTTGCCGACTGGCATGTATCTGGTGGAAATTCTGGCTGAAGATAAGCGCTATACGCAAAAAGTTATTATTCGCCCTGAATAAGCCTTTGTTATAAAGGTTAACCCAGAGCTCGTTCTTTCGTGTGTTCTTACAGATAATGGAACCTCTCATACAGAGAGATTCTCCCCGAGGCGGTGGCTGTCGGCCAACTGCCATCCCTCGGACCTTTTTTTAGTAAATCGTCTTCAACCTCTTCTCACTCGTGCCTAATAAGGCGCCTGGGAGATCTATACCTAAAACCAAACATTAAAATGCGAAAGCAGAAAATTTTTACTCTCTTACTAGGATTATTCCTGCTGTCTGCAGGCCAGGTCATGGCCCAGCTGTCTACAGCGAAAATCCAGGTGATTCATAACTCACCAAGTGATACCGTGGACGTCTATGTAGCTGGAAATCTGGCCCTAGATAATGTCCCTTTCCGAGCGGCTAGTGAATTCCTTACTGTTCCTGCTGGAGTTTCCCTGGATGTAGGAGTGGCCCTTAGCAACTCCAGTAGCGTGGCGGATACCTTCGCCAACTTCACGGCTAACCTGACGGCCAATGAAACTTACTATGCGATGGCAGTGGGTATTCCTGGAAATGCTACCACGCCTTTCAATTTAGTGGTAAAAGCAGGTGCCAGAGAAGCATCCACCACTGCAGGCAACATTGATTTTTCTGTAGTACATGGTTCTCCTGACGCCCCTGCGGTAGATGTTTTTGCCAGAACTGTCGCCCAACTGGTAGATAGTGCGGCTTATGAAGATGCCACAGATTATATTTCTGTTCCAGCTGCGCAATACTATCTGGACGTAAAAGCCGAAGGTACAGACCCCATTGTTGCTACTTTCGACGCCAACCTGAGTGGACTGGCAGATAGTGCTGCTGTGGTATTCGCTTCTGGTTTCCTGGCTCCTGCTGGCAATCAGCCTGCCTTTGGACTTTTCGCTGCTTTGCCTAACGGTGATGTGGTAGAATTCCCTGCTACTGAAGTGGCCCGTCTGCAGGTGATCCACAACTCTCCTTCTCCTACCGTAGATGTGTATCTGGGAACAGCGCTGTTGCTGGACAATTTTGCATTCCGTACAGCCACCGAATACATTTGGGCACCTGCTGGACAAGAACTGACTGTAGGGGTTGCCTTAGACAATAGTACTTCTGTAACGGATACCATCACAAGCTTCAAGCTGACGCTGGTAAATGGCGAAAGCTATGTGGCCCTGGCTAGTGGCATTGTAGGAAATGCTACCACGCCTTTTACTTTGAACATCGCGTCTGGTACCCGTGAGGCGGCTACTGATGCTAATAATGTTGACTTCATCGTGGTACATGGTTCTACCGATGCGCCTGCGGTTGATGTATTTGCTCGTAACGTGGCTCAACTGGTGGATAGCGCCGCTTATGGTGATATCACACCTTATATTTCTGTACCTGCCGCTCAGTACTACCTGGACGTAAAAGCCGAAGGAACCGATCCTATTGTCGCTACCTTTAATGCTGATCTTTCTACCCTAGGCGGCGGAGCTGGCGTAGTATTCGCTTCTGGCCTGCTTTCTCCCATGATGGGTGAGCCTGCTTTCGGTCTCTTTGTGGCCCTGCCTAATGGAGATGTAGAAGAGCTTCCAGCTGAAGAAGTGGCTCGCCTGCAGGTGATCCATAACTCTGCTTCACCGACTGTAGACGTATATCTGGGAACCGATCTGTTAATTGATGATTTTGTTTACCGGACAGCTACTGAATTCATCTGGGCTCCTGCAGGAGTAGAACTGACCATTGGAGTTGCGCTGGACAACAGTACTTCCGTAACGGATACCATTACCAGCTTCAAAGTAACCTTAGACAACGGCGGAAGCTATGTAGCCCTGGCCAGCGGACTGGTGGGTAATGCTACGACTCCTTTTACCCTGAATATTGCGGCTGATGCACGTGAAGCTGCTACTAATCCAGCCAATGTAGATTTCATCGTAGTTCATGGTTCTACTGATGCCCCTGCGGTTGACGTATTTGCCAGAACCGTAGCTCAGTTGGTAGACAGCGCTGCTTATGGCGACATTACGCCTTACATTTCCGTGCCTGCTGATCAGTATTACCTGGACGTAAAAGCCGAAGGAACCGATCCTATCGTAGCCACTTTCGACGCTGACCTTTCCGGACTGGCCGGTGGAGCTGGGGTAGTATTTGCCTCTGGTTTCCTCACCCCTGGTGCCAATGATCCTGCCTTTGGATTGTTTGTTGCCTTCCCTGACGGAAACGTTGCAGAATTGCCTGCTACCGCTGTAGCAAGATTGCAGATCGTACACAACTCTCCTGAACCGACTGTAGATATCTACCTCAACAGCGACTTGCTGGTTGATGACTTTGAATTTAGAAAAGCCACTGAATTCATCTGGGCTCCAGCAGAAACTGAGTTCACCGTGGGAGTTGCCCTCGATAACAGTACTTCTGTTGCTGATACCATTGCAGGATTCCCTTTCACCTTGGCGAATGGCGAAACTTACATTGCCGTAGCCAGTGGAATCGTAGGAAATGCCACTACCCCTTTCACCATTCTGCCTGTAGCTGGAGTGAGAGAAAGAGCTAGCGATCCTGCTCAAATTGACGCCATGGTACATCACGGTTCTCCTGATGCCCCTGCAGTAGACGTAATTCTGGAAGGAGCTGGGGTCGTCGTAAATGACGCTGCTTACACAGACTTCACCGGTTATATCAATCCTCCTGCAGCGCCTATTCGTCTGCAAGTAGGACCAGCCAATGACAGCACCAATATCGTTGCTGCTTTCAACGGAGACCTCACCGGTCTGGAAGGATCCTCTCTCTTCATCTTTGCCAGTGGCCTGTTCGGTGGTGGTACGCCTGCCTTCGGTCTGTGGGTTGCGACGGCAGATGGAAATACCTTCCCATTGACCAATACAACGCCGATCGAGAATCTTCCATACGAAAACGATCGCCTGAATATTTATCCAAACCCAACCAACGGATTGTCTCAGATTTCTCTGGAACTGACTGCTGAAAGCCCAGTAGAAATGACCGTCCTGGATTTGAGCGGACGCATTATTTCTAACGAAAACCTCGGAAGAAAGCCTGCCGGAACGCACAACATCCAGCTGGATGGTAGCAACATGACCGCCGGTGTATACATGGTTTGGGTTCGTACCAACGATTCTCAAGCTGTTCAGAAATGGATTATCAATAAATAAGTGTGGTTAGCTTAGGTTAAGGTTAAGGGGAGCCGATGGCTCCCCTTTTTTTATGGCTAACTTTTAAGATCTCAATTTAAAGTGTTAAGCGAGGCAGCGATCATTTTTTTACCTTCGTCTTAGAGTAAAAAGCCATTTATGCAGCTGTTCGCCCGTATCCTCTTTTTTAGTCTTAGTCTAAGCCTGATCACTCCCTCCGTTTTCGGCCAGCATTCCGTGGCCCGCCAGTGGAATGAAGTCTTACTAGAGGCTATTCGTATGGATTTTGCCCGGCCAACCGTCCATGCGCGCAACCTATTCCATACTTCGATTGGCCTATACGACGCCTGGGCCATACTGGACGAAGAAGCCCAGCCATATCTTCTCGGGAAAGTAGTGGACGGATGTAACTGCCCTTTTACCTTGCCAGAAACCCCGACCGATCTACAAGCGGCGCAGGAAATGGCGATGAGCTATGCTGCGTTTCGCTTAGTTAATCATCGGTTCAAAAACTCCCCCGGTCAACAAAGCAGTCTGGGAAATTTTCGCTCCCTCATGTACAATCTGGGCTATAGTCCGGAGTTTACTTCTCAGGATTACAGCCAGGGAAATTTCGCAGCAGTCGGTAACTACCTGGCGGACTGCCTGATTCGCTATGGCTTACACGATGGCTCTAATGAGCAACATGATTACGCCAGCCTTTTTTATGAGCCCCTCAATGAACCGCTGCGGCCAAATGCCAGGGGTAACCCCAGGATTCAGGATTTTGATCGCTGGCAACCCTTGGAGTTTGATATTTTCATTGATCAAAGCGGCCAGCAAATTGGCGAAGGGGTACCTGAGTTCCTTGGGCCAGAATGGGGGAAAGTGGTTCCTTTTGCCCTCACCGAAAATGAACTGACCATCAAAGAGCGAGATGGGCACCAGTGGTGGGTGTACCACGATCCAGGTCCCCCACCCTACTGGCAGGAAAACGGAGGCGGCTTATCTGACCCCTATGCCTGGGGTTTTGCCATGGTGGCAGTCTGGTCGGCTCACCTGGATGAAACGGATAGCGTAATGTGGGATATTTCCCCCGGCGCCATCGGGAACCAGAGCAATTTTCCACAAGAGTTTGAAGACTACCCTTCCTTCTATGATTTCCTGGAAGGGGGCGATCCCAGTCAGGGACATGATGTCAATCCTTTTACCCAGCAGCCCTACGTCCCCCAAATGGTCCCACGAGGAGATTATGCCCGGGTATTGGCGGAATTCTGGGCGGATGGTCCGGATTCTGAAACGCCTCCGGGACATTGGTTCACCATCCTGAATACCGTCAGCGATGACCCGAATTGTGAAAAGAAGTATGCAGGCGAAGGAGAACGTGTAAGCGATTTAGAATGGGATGTAAAAGCCTATTTTACGCTGGGCGGTGCCATGCACGATGCTGCGGTCACGGCCTGGGGCGTGAAGGGATTTTATGATTACCTCAGGCCTATTTCTGCCATACGAGCCATGGCTGATTTGGGACAAAGAAGCGATCCGCAGCAGCCTTCCTACCATCCTGGCGGGATTCCGCTGGTACCCGGATACATCGAAGTGGTAGCTGCGAATGATGAACTGGCCGCTTTTGATCCGGAAGCCGTAGGGAAAATCAAATTAAAAGCCTGGCGGGGCCCCTGGTACATTTTTGATCCTCAAACCACCACCGCAGGCGTAGGCTGGATTCTGGCAGAAAACTGGTGGCCTTATCAGAGGCCCAGCTTCGTTACCCCTCCTTTTGCCGGTTATATCTCGGGGCACTCTACCTATTCCCGGGCCGCCGCAGAAGTCCTTACTGAACTGACCGGAGACCCTTTCTTTCCTGGTGGCATGGGTGAATTTATTGCCCCCAAGAATGAATTCCTGGTCTTTGAAGATGGGCCTAGCCAGGATGTCGTCCTGCAATGGGCTACCTACCGGGATGCCTCTGACCAGACCAGCCTTTCCCGCATTTGGGGGGGCATTCATCCCCCGGCCGATGATATTCCCGGCAGATTGATGGGTGAACAAATCGGACAAGCTGCTTTTGCTCTGGCGAGAAAATACTTTAATGGTCAGGTGGATGTCCCTGTCCCGCCCATGACCGCGAGGGCCTTCCCCAACCCCGTGGAATCCGGGCAGCAGATTGGGGTTCAAATACCCTTTGAAGCGGCTTCAGTTGAGGTTACGTTTGCGGATTTGAGTGGCAGGGTGCTCTCTCAGGAGACGCGCGCCCTCTATTTAGGGAACCGCTTTTTGTCGCTCAGCACGACAGGGCTATCCCCAGGGGTGTATGTTCTACGTGTCCAGGGAGCAGATCAAAAAGCAGGCATGAAAATCGTGGTCTATTAAGAAGCCTTTTCCAGATACTGTTCCACTCTTCTCTGCATATCGCTTGCGGACCGGTACCCCAGGGTAACGATCTGCCAGGTATCATTCAAGAAGAGCAATAAGGTGGGAAAACTCCGCACCCCTAACTTCTGGGCGATAGCAAAATCTGTCTTTGCGCCCATTTGCTCGGTGTCTGCTTCCCATTTCTCCGTAAACACTTCAGCATCTATGCCTTCCTCTGCCAGGACTTCCTTCAGCACCGCAAATTCCGTGATGCGACGATTATCGCCATAAAAGGCTTTTTGCAAGGCCTTAAACACCGACCAGCCCTTTTTGGGATCTATTTGACGCGCCAGGGCCACTGCCTCAGCTGCAGGCAAGGTATCATAGGTGAAATCTTCTTCTTCCAGCAAATCCAACTTAAAAGGCTGCCCCGTCCGGGCTTTGATCTCCACCCAATGCTCTCTTAAAAACTGCCGCATTTCCGCATCCCAGGGCTCTTCCGTTCCAGGACGCAAGCCCCCTACCACCAACTCAAATCCCGCCTCAGGATAAGCCGCTCTCAGTTTGTCCCGCTCCGGGGCAAAGCCCCAGCACCAGGAGCACATGGGATCGCCTATATAAAAGAATTTCATGGGGTAAAGATAGGCATTATTCCATGCCCAACTCCTTGAGGGTATCTTTGTAAGCCTCCTCTCCCATGAGTTGGCGGGTATATTGGATATTCCCCATCACCTGCTCAGCATGGGGCGTGCCTATTTGCTTGAAGATGGCGTGGGCTTCAATGAAATGGACTAGAGCTTGTGGATATCTTTCTATCTTACGACTCAATACCCCCATTTGTGCTACAGACAAAGCCCCTCCTTGAATATCTCCAATTTGCTCTGCGATTTTTTTCGAAGATTCATACTGTTCTAAGGCCCCATCATAATCCCCCTTTTCCTGGTAAATCATCCCAATCTGATGGAGGCTGGTAGCCACCCCTTTTAGATCCCCAATTTGCTCCTTGATTTTTTTGGAGGCTTCATACTGTGCTAAAGCCGCAGTGTAATCCCCCTTGTGCTGATAAATCATCCCAATCTGATGAAGACTTTTTCCCACCCCTTGAATATCCCCAATTTGCTCCAAGATTTTTTTCGAGGCTTCATACTGTGATAAAGCCGCCGTGTAATCCCCCTTGTGCTGATAAATCATCCCAACCTGATGGAGGCTGCCAGCCACCCCTTTTAGATCCCCAATTTGCTCCTTGATTTTTTTCGAGGCTTCATACTGTGCTAAAGCCGCAGTGTAATCCCCCTTGTGCTGATAAATTATTCCAATCTGATGGAGGCTGGAAGCTACGCCCTTAATATCACCAATCTGTTCCTTGATTTTTTTGGAGGCTTCATACTGTGCTAAAGCCGCCGTATAATCCCCCTTATACTGGTAAATCATCCCAATCTGATGGAGGCTGATTGCCAACCCTTTCATATCCTCCATTTGCTTTTTGATTTTTTTCGAAGCTTCATACTGTGCCAAAGCCGCGTCATAATCCCCTTCATGTTGTAGAATGATCCCCAGATTATGCATGGCGCCAGCTTGGTGCTTGGGGGTGGGAGAAATGTCTAAGACTTGTTGATTGAGGCTTTTAGCCAGGCTGAAATGACCAGCCAGGCTTAACTGATCTTCTAAAGCAAAAGAAAGGTCAGCATAATCATCCCAGGCCTCGGCTTGCCGATAGTGCCAACGAGCTTCCATAAAATCTTCCAGACTTTCCTTTTTTTCATTTATCAGATAACCGGCGATGCTCAGGTGAAGGGCATTTCGGCTTTCAGGCGAGTGCTGTTGATTTATCACATAAGCCGCGGCCAGGCGGTGGATGTAGCCGGTTTGCTGATCATCGGTAAAGTAAAAAGACAAGACATTAAATCGGGCCAGGCTCACCGTGATTTCCTCGGCTGAGTAATCGGTCAACCAGGCCAGGGCCGAAGGGGGAAAGGCGGTCCGAAAGAGGGCCGCTACCCGGAGTAATTCTTGTTCTTCCGGGTTCAGCAAGGCCCAAATATGATCCAGCATAAGCTTACGCTGACTGGCCGCATCCTGACTCAGTTGGGCAAGGTCCTGGTCCAGTTCTTCCCAGGTGGCGGCTGGTTTTTCTTTGAGATAAGCTTTGACCAGGTCAAAGGCAAAGGGATGGCCACCTAGTCGGGTATGGATTTGTTTGATCTGCCCGGCGGTAAGTCGTTTTTCCAGACCTTCCTCCATAGCCAGAATGCGATAGACTTCTGAAAGGCTCATCTGGTCCAGGTTCATGGCCTGGATAGGTAACTGAGCTGGAAGATAGCGGGTGGTGAGGAGCAAAAAGCAATTTTGTGGCAGGTGCTGGATCAGAAAAGCCAGGAATGTTGCTAAGTCAGGATCGGTAATGGCCTCTCCCGGCTGCCCTTCAACTTCCTGGTTGGTCTCGAAGTTGTCAAAAAGGAGGATAATTTTCTGAGCCTGCAGAAAGTGCTGGAGCAGATATTGTAGTTTCTTCTCGGAAGGAGCATCGGATTTCATGGCTTTCTGCAACTGAGCCACTTTGCGGGCTTGCGAGGCTCCTAAATCAAAGGCTGCCTCTTCCATGAGCCGGTCCAGAATAGTCGGTACTTCGACCTTGCCGAAGAATTGGATGACTTTATAGGATCGATTCTGATAATTGGTGGCGAAACGGGTAGCCAGGGCGGTTTTCCCTAAACCCCCTAATCCGTAAATACAGACTGCCTGCTGGCCATGTTTGAAATGCTGCGCCAGGCGAGCCAGTTGGCGCTTTCGGCCCACGAAACCTTTACGGATTTGCATCCCATCCTCGAGGATGGTCTCCTGAGCTCTGGAAAAGTGTTCTGGGATGGGAATTTTTGTGCCTTCTGGGACTCCTTTGATGAGTGGACCTAAGTACTGGTTGAGGTAGAGAAAAGGGGTAAACCATTCCGAAATGGCTGATTGCCCATCCTTTCGAGCTTTTTGCTCAGTAAGCAAGAGTTTCTGACGAGCCAGAAATAAGGCCGCATTCAGATTGAAGCCGTGGCAGATTTTGTCATAAAAAATTCCGGTAAATAAGCGGGCGCCAGGATCGGTAACCGGATAACGCATCCCAATCACGGCAGGCATCTGGGCCTGCACCAGGGCACCCACTACCCCTTTTTCTTCTGCCCGAGCCGTTTCACAAGCGCTGAGCATGATCAGCTTCAGGCTGGAAAAGTCTTTGAGGGCCGCAGCCAGTTCTTCCCCGCTTACTTTAGCGGTCTCCCCGTTTTCATCTTCCAGGTAAAGATAGCCGGTGGAGCTCTCCTTTTGCTCAGCATGTACGCCATGCCCACTAATGTGCAAAATATGATGTTGCCCATTACTCAGGGCTTCCCGAATATTTTCCAGAGAAGCAATGTCCAGAATTTCAAAGACGACCATGCCACGTTGGCGCAAAGAATCCAACGCAGCAATAAATTCGATGGTCTCCCGCTCTAGTTCCAGAAACTTAGCCTTCTCTGATAGGTCTTCAGGTAAGGCAGTTACATACAAAATGCGTAAAGGCGGGGCTAAGGCAGGGATACCCTGAAGTTTGAAATCTTCCAGGCTGGATTCCCGACTATGCGCGATCAGAAAGTTGTCTCGCTGCAGCATCATGGGACTAGTTTGTCCCGGCTGTCGCATCATCTCAAAAGGTAGATTCAGCATTTCCTCCTCCTCACTGCTGAAAATCAGGGCCAGAGATTGAATCTTCTGCCCTTGGAGGTAATGCAGCATTTGATGCAAGACCGTCGCCAGCTCTTCAGGGAATAAGCTGGTGTACAAGGCCTCGCCCAAATCCAGCTCCGCTTTGAGTAATTCTGCGGCACTCATCTCCCCAGGCCCCAGGAAGCGTCTCCCCTCCCCTCTCATTCGCTGTTCGGCAAACACCCTTAGGCCCCGCTTTAGTTCTGGTGAAATGTAAATGGGCTGAGGGGCCAGCAACTGATGTGTACCCAAAGTATCGGAGCGTAATTCTAGTTGAGCCTGATAGCCTTCTTCGGTAGGTAAAATGCGGTAGAACAGGACCGTATGTGGGTTATTTCCATCTTTAGGCGTGCCCTTAAAAATGATGGTACCCTGGTTATCTTTGATGATGATCTGGTGGCCTACCGGGCCGTAATTGTGAATATCGGACATAGGGGCTGGGCTTAGAGGTTGATTTCGATGTTTCCCTGGTTGTCTTTCAGGTTGATTTGCTTCTTCACTTCGCCATGATTATGGACATTGAGGTCTCCTTTAGCATCAGACTGGGATTTTGGCGGAGTTGCATGGGGAATCTGCCACTGAAGGACCTCTGCTTGCTGGACATAAAGCCCCCAGGCAAACTGCTCTTCTGAGATAGCGGGAGGAAGCGCATGATGGATGCCCACTTCCAACTGCAGTTCCCGGTTGACAAAAGCCGCCGCCGCCAGAAAGGCGGATTCCAGGGTTCGTCCCTGGGCTAACCCGGAATAAAAATGGCGAGCGAGGGATAATGCCATAGAATCTGCGATATACTCACTCGTCGCAATGACGGCAGGCACTCCTGCTGCAAATAGATCGGCCACTTGTCCGGCATTTTTACACGCATTGAGGAAGACCAATTTCAAATTCGGTTCTAAGCCCAACAAGGTGGCGAGACTTTGTCCTTTCAAGGATTCTTCATGCAGGTACAGCTGATTCGGATCGCTATGCCCCCCGTAGTGAAAAAGGCTGATGGCCCCATGAAACCGATGGAATTTCTGCCAGAGGTCTTCAGGGGTGGCCATAGGGGTAAGGTTGAAGACCAATCGGCCCGCATCTGCGGCTTGTTGCAAGGCTAGTTCCGCCTCCCGCCATTCGGCATCAAGGCGTAAACTGTTTGCCTCGTCATTAGCGAAGGCAAACAGGAATACAGGTTTGATTCCCATAATTTAGTGAAGTGAAATGTCTGACCCGTAAGAATATACGGAAATAGCATCAGAAAGATAAGAAAAATGCAGCAGCACCTCAGTGCCGCTGCATGGGAAAGTTAGGGATGTGTCATTTGTTGTTCAACAGGTGAGAATAAATGATACATCTCTAAATTAAGTGATGGAAAGGGCCTTTTTCTCCCGGTTTTCTATGAGTTTTTGCCTGAAAGCTGCATCTCAAGGGAAAAAGCGTAAGGTAAATTGGGGCCATAGCGTTCCGTAACATATTGTTCCGGACCTATTTCCTTCATGTCGGAAAAGCAAGGATAGGGACTGTAAGGGAACTCGTGGAAAAAATTCAAGTGCATCCCCTCCCCTAGCAAACTGCTAAAGATATCGGCCAGGGGATGATGCCAAACATGCTCGGTATGGCCTGGGGTTGCGCTTTGATCCGTATAACTTTCTTCACTCTCAAAGGTCAGGACGCCCTGATTGAAGTAGGGATAGGCAATGGTGGACCAATCCTCCTCAAACATATTGAGCAAGGGATGAAACTCCGCCATATAAAATTTCCCGCCGGGGCGCAGGTAGCGAGCAATCAGGCTCGCCCAAGGCTTAAGGTCAGGCAACCAGGCCAATACCCCCCAACTGGTAAAGACCATATCAAACTGCTCATCCAAGACCTGGGGAAGCTCATAGACATTGCTTTGTAGGAAGCGGGCTTCCAGGCTCAATTCAGCAGCTAATTCTCGCGCCTGAGCAATGGCTTGTCCAGACAAATCAACGCCGGTGACCTCCGCTCCCATCCGCGCCAAAGACAACGTGTCCAATCCGAAGTGGCATTGCAAGTGCAGAATCTTCAAGCCCCTTACCTCCCCTAGCTCGGCCAGTTCTATATGTCGAAGCGTAGTCTTCCCTTGCTTAAATCCTGCCACATCGTAGAAGTCCGAACCCAAATGGACGGCGGCTCGCGCATCCCACAGCTGCTGGTTTTGCAGGAAGAGGTCGGAAATCTGAAAATTTCCCATAACAGTGTTAGGTTTATGAACACTTATTCACACTTCTCATTTCGACGAGAATCGGCCAGGTAGAGAATTTTCCAACCATCCTTTTCTCGGACCAGGGTCATGGTATTCACCCCACAGTGCGAAAATGTATCTCCCAGATAAAAGGAATATTTCATCCAGGCTGAGGCCAGGTTATCGTCGACCTGAATCTGAAGATCACTGATTCTTTCGTCCCAGACGGTTTCGTGAGGAGTTCCTACCGCTTTGACAAAGCGGTCACGGGACCCCATGAATACCATAGGCTCCCCTTCTCTATTGACGGTGGTGGCCATGCGCAAATCGGCATGAAAACAGGCTGCGACTTTCGCGCTGTCGCCGGCCCGCATCCCGTCGAATAAGTTTGTGATGATGGCTTTTACTGCCTGCTCAGAGGTTTGGCTATCCTGAGCGACTACTCCCCTGCCCCACGGACAAAGGCTAATCAGAATTGTAAGTATGAAATAACGCATGTGGGCTAAGCTACGAAATGCATAGCTTAGCCCACGGATGAACATTGTTATTTTTGTCTGGGTAAATGAGCGTCAGGCTCCTACCCTGCCCTCTCAGAACATCTCTCTATTTCTGGTAAAAAGTGAATACCCCTCCGCCATCTCCGGCCTTGCGTAAAGGGCTGCCTTTCGGAGTTTGGGGGAAACTCCCTTCGATGCGCATCTTCCGACTCACCTTTTGGATAAGCTGCTCGGCTGTCAGACCTGCCTGAGCATTTCCTCTCAGAACTTCCAGCAAATAGCTCGCAAAAGGACTATTGGTACCGGGCTCTCCATCATACACCCGCTCGACGCCTCCCGAGGTAAAAGCCCAACGGGAAGGTAAACTTGGATCAAAATCGCCCCTCACCTGGCTGAATAAACTCCCTGCATAGCAGGCATCAGCAATGAGGAAAGTATGGCGGGTTGGAATGGTAGCCAAATAATCATGCAAAGTGGAGTTTCGGATATAGTCGGATACTTTGCCCTTTCTGGCTTCTACCGGTACCCAATAGCCTAATTCAGATTGACGATCATAAAACCCATGTCCTGCATAGTAGATCAGCAAATTATCCTCAGCTCTTAATCTATTCTGGAGGGATTCGAGTTTCTCCAGGATGTTTTCCCGGGTAGCATCTTCATTATACAGACGATGTACGTGCTGAGGTTCGAATTGGTACTTATTAACCAAGACCTTTTCCAAATCCTGACAATCCTTTACTGCATTATATAGTTCTCTCCAGGTTTGGTAACGATTTACCCCAATCAATAATAAGTGATTCGCTCCGGAGCGGCTGGTGGAATGGGAGGCTACTTTCGCAGGGCTGCTGGTCTGCTTAGGATTCTGCTCCACAAAGGTCCAGGGCCGGTAACGCAGAAATACCTTCTTGCGCGTCTCATTCATTTCCTGGTCCCTGGCCACAAAGGTCAAAGAAGACAGGGGATATTTCAGGGTAAAAGAGATGGAAAACCTTCCGTCCTTTGACACCCTAACCTCACGATTATTCACCCACAAATCTTTCAGACCGGAGGGATCTTTCATATTGCCCTTCAACACCACCCGATCGTCCTGAAAAAACAAAGTGTCTCGCTTGACAGGGATATCAGGCTGAAACATGATGGAAGGTCCTCTGTGATCGGCAGGTTGATACGCCACAGTCTCTCCTCCCCGATCCGCCACCGCTACTTCCAGGTGATGAATATGAGCAGAAGCTCCTTTGCCTAAGACAAAGCCTACCTCAGCTCCGTACCAGCGAGGAGCAGCCATGGTGCCCATCTCGTATCCATTGACCAGAAAACTAATATGACCTTGCTTTTTGCGGACCAGCAAATCCTGCTGCTTGTCTGCCTTGAAACCTGGGATCCGTAACCAGGGCATGAGAATTTCTCTCCCCTGGCGGCTGACTTTTTGTGCCTTCACATATCCATCTGAGCGAATCAGAAATTCTAAGCCGCCTTGGTATTGATGCCGACCAAAACTCAAGCCTGCTTCTTTTACCAAGCCTCTTCGTTCCGGCAAGGCTAAGGTCAGTTGAATTTGATAATCCTCCCGGCCATCGAGTTTGACAGGCTGAGTTTTGAAATAGCTTTTATTCAGATAAGAGGCGCAGTGGAAGGCCCCATCTTTCATTTTTTCATATAAAAAGGATTTTCCCTCAATCCATTGCTGATCTCCACGCTGAAACTGCGTTTTCCAAATCACGGTAGGATTGTTCAATTCGGTGGAAACCTCAAAGTCGGAGCGATGAGGAATTTGGGCAGATGCCCCGGTAGGTAATGCTAACAACAAGAACAGAATCGCAGGGAAAATGAAGGGGAGTTTCTGGATTGAGATGTTCACTGCTTGTCTTCTTTAAGGTGGCTACAAAAGAGCTTATCAGTTAATTGATGATGCTGACTCTTTTAATTGGGTAACAGAATCTTTTCGAAAATCAATTAAATACAATCAATGGATTATAGTTACCTTAAAATATACCACTGCTTACACCACTCCCAATATCAGGAATTTCGGACAATCAGATTTCTCTTACATTCTTTTTGGGAAAAGACGGGCCTGCTCCTACCCCGCTATTTTTGTGTGGTATGTGCCGGAGGGAATTTTGGTAAAATCCTCATAACATCGTTAGAATTATTATCAATAGTATATTTATCACTCAAAAAAATACCCCTGCACCGTGGAAAGGGTAATTTGGAAATGATTCATTCGCAATTTGCAAATCACAAATGGCCATACCGGCTCTCTGAAACTGCTGTTGAATGAGGTTAAGGCTCTGGGAAAAAGGAAGGAAACAAGGCCAAAGTGGCTCAAATTATTGCAGGATTTTTTCCCGAATTTCCGGTGGAGGGATTATTCGATCACACTTGAGGCTAGGATAATTCCTGAGACTTCATTGTGAAGGAATAGGACACATGTCCTTCTGAAGGTTGAAAACTTCTTTCCTGCCAGTCTATTTTGCCTTGAGAATCAATCTGGAGAACCGTGGACAAACGGGTGCCATATTGGGGGCTGCGAATGAAAGCAGCAGATAACCTCCTTTCCCATTCCAGGGGGACACCCGTTTTGGGAAGTTGATCATCAGGATACAAGGCAGGATTACCGAGCATGCTAAAGACATCCTCTGGCTGCCAGGCGGGTTGAGTCAGGATGTTTCGGAGATCAGTTTTCCCCTGTTCTACCTTAGGCCAGGGAGAGTCGAGCAAATGATTGCTCAAGCCATAGATGCCCGGTTCCAACGGCCTGGGGTCCGGGCCTTTATTCCCGTAGTACCACAAAGCATCCGAATCCCCTAGCAAAAGGTTGAATCCATTATAGGCGTCGGCATGCGGTTGGATTTTCTCGAAGTAGCTGGCAGGCGAATCATAGCCTACCAAATAATCTTTGACCAGATCTCCCCGGGAAGGTACGCCTTCCTTCTGGGGTAATTCCCGGTAGTTGGTAATGGCAGCCCAGCGGCCCGCTTTGGTAATCCCCATCCAGGTGCCCCCGGCCTGCAGGTCTCTCCCAGCTAAAATATTCGGGTGATCGTCCCACCAGCCTGAGACAGCGGTAGGTCGACCATAAAATTCGTCTCTATTAGCCCCCAGGACTAATTCCAGATCAGGATGCGTTCGATAAGCGAAAAGAATCAGGCACATAGGGCAAGTTAGCAAAACTTATTTGCTTTCCGCTGAGCCCAACATGGCAAGAGCAAGACCCAAAACCCAAACTCAACGTGGTGCTGAGTATACAGAAGCTTGTGAGGGTAGATGATTCCCCAATCATCTAAAGCTTCCTCAAAAATTAAACATTTTTAATGCCCCATTATCGTAAGAATTGACCAAATTCTGGGTAAAACTTTCATCAGGCGAAATAGACAAAATGCTACCGCTCCTTCAGAAGAAAGCAGCATGAATCAGGTAAGAGCTCTTATTATCAGCGAATTAGCCCTTCCTACTTCTATTTTTGATTTTATCTTTTCGGCAAAAGCTTACATGGGAATTATTCGGATAAGTAAGCAGACGTTACCCCTTATGCACTGATCTTAATCCTTCGCCCGGGGGAGAATTTCGAATTTTCTTGAAACCGTCTGTCCATCCTGATCCACCAGGGTAAGCCAATGCGTCCCTGGTTTGGGATTCAATCCCAGTTCATGAAACTCCTGGGTCTGGCCTACATAGGTTTCATCGAGGTGCCAGAAAATGGTTGCCTTAGGGTCCTGATGCACGGCTTCAAACACCGTCCGGCCCATCCTGCCATCCAATTCTACCGGGACATAGATTTGCGTTCCTCGGTTGGGATAAACTATCTGCATAGGCCCGGAACGGTTCTCTGCTAACACCAGACAGTCTTCCCGCCAGGGCGGTAAGTCTTCATATTGGGGATGCTGACTTCTGTAGTAGATGGCTTGTCTGGGTGGAAGCATAAAAAAGGTCTTTTTCACCATGTCCAGCGGGGAAACGCAGCTACTGTTGACGCGCCACTGAGCGGAAGGGTCCAGATGAATAGGCTGATGATAGGCACAGGCATGGGCCTTACGACCTGCGTTGGGTACCCAGGTGGTATCTACCTCCGGACAAAAACGCCCGCCTCGCAAGCCGCTTTGTCTACAGGTTCCGATAAAAGCCATATCATCGAAGGGCTGCCTGAACCAGCGATCACTTAGCGGCAGGCTTTCAAACAGACGGAACATGATGGGCGCAGCTGCCCGGGAGCCAACCAGGCCAGGTCTACCTTCCCCATCTGCATTTCCCACCCAGACTGCCACCACATAATCAGGCGTGCAGCCAATAGACCAGGCATCTCTGAAGCCGTGGCTGGTGCCTGTTTTCCAGGCAATCTTATGCGAAGAGGCAAAGTTCCGCCAGTATCCCTCTGCTTCTGGTCGGGTGACCTCCACCATGGCTTCCATGGTATGCCAAATAGCTCCTGCTCCCAAAGGGGCAGAGGCCTCTAGTTGATCAAAGGCTTCATAGCTCAGCGGCTCCTGACTGTTAGCCAGGCTTAGATTTAAGGGCCTGAAAGCATGGGGATCATACTGCCCGATGTAATGGCTGTATAAATCCAGGGTTCTGGCCATACTGGCGTATGAGCCCGCCAGGTCCCAGAGACAGGTCTCTGCCCCCCCCAATATCAGGGTAAGGCCATACTCATGGGAAGGCCGATGCAAAGTGGTCAATCCCATGCGTTTCAGTTGGTATTGGAAGCGCGCCAGCCCGAATTGGTTTAGCATATGCACCGATGGAATATTCAGGGATTGGGCCAGGGCAAAATGGGCAGGAACTGCTCCCTGATAGGTCCGGTTGTAATTCTTCGGGCTAAAGCCGCCAAAATAAGAGGGCACATCTGGAATCAAGGTAGTGGGGAGAATTTCGCCTTCATCCAGCATCGCGGCATACAGAAAAGGCTTGAGAATACTTCCGGAACTCCGCGGAGCCGGAATGATATCAACTGCATTCTGATGCGCATATTCCGGATCTGTGGTATTGCCGACGTAAGCCAACACATTCCCCGTTTTCACCTCAACGACCAGGGCAGCAGCATTATGTATGCCCATTTCAGAGAGCCGTTCATGTTGTTGAGCAATGATGGCCTGAGCTCTGATTTGCAGGCCTTTATCCAGGGTACTGACGAAATGCTGGTTTGGCCCAGCGGAGGAGCTAAGTTTTCCTTGCTGGACCTTATCCAACAGATGATCTGCATACCGGGGCAAAGGCAAGGGTTTATCCGGCAGGGGCTCTAGGATGGCGGAAGCATAAGTAAGGGAGTCCATCGCCCCATTTTCTTTCAACTTCAACAGCAGCGCGTTCCTTTTTTTCCGGAGCGCCTCCCGGTTTCTTCCTGGGTGAATGAGGCTGGGAGAATTGGGGAGGACGGCCAACATGCTGGATTCAGCCCAGCTTAAGGCATGCGGTTTGCGACCGAAGTATTTCCAGGAAGCAGCCTCCAGTCCCACAACATTGCCCCCAAAGGGGGCATGAGAAGCGTATAAATTCAGAATTTCCTCCTTGGAATAGGACCATTCCAATCGGGTAGCCAGGATCATCTCCAGGAATTTTTCTTTGAAGGTCCGGGCCTGCCCTTGTCTGGCCAGCCGGATCACCTGCATGCTCAGGGTACTCCCGCCACTGACGACCTCTCCCCGGCCCACATTCAGCCGGATAGCTCGGGCGGTAGCGAGGGGATCAACGCCAGGATGGTGGTAGAACCGCTTATCCTCAAAGGCGACAATGGCAGTTGCAAATTTAGCGGGTACGCTGTCCAGGCTCGGAAACCTCCACTGTCCATCTTTGGCGATTCTGGCCCCTAATAATTGCGTGTTTTGGTCCAATAGGACAGTGGAATAGGGCGTTTGAAAGAGTGGCTTAGGCAGGCTAAAAATGTAGAGTCCCAACAATAAGGCCCATACAGCCCATTTCCAGGGACGCTTACGGATCCAGGCTCTCAGACCTGCCGGCAGGCGCCTCCATACTTGCTGGAGGAATTGGAACACGCGGTTAATTGGAGAAGAAGGGGATTGCATGCCTAAAAATAGTCAGCTCCTTTTTTAGAAAGGTAAGGAGAAATTATTCGCTATATGCAACGAAAAAGATGTATTCATACGTCTATCAAGCGTCTATCTTTCAAACTTTAACAAGCCATTAACATCTTTTCGGCTTTTCGCTGCGTAATGCATAATAGACACTAACTACATTCTCATGAAAACTCTCTTCAAAGGATGGAGCCAGAAACTACCAGGAAGTCCCCTGCTAACCTTGGGATTGTTCCTCCTTTTTTACCTAAGTCTTTCCTATGCTCCCCTACCCACGCTTGACCCGGTGGTCAGCCCAGCGAAGGTAATACCTGAAACCCCCTATCTCCCCAGTCCGCAGCAAGATAGCGTTGAGCTATCTAAACTTATGGGCTGTATCGAGTAAAACATAGATCCTTCCATAGCCGATCTTAGATAAAGGTGAGTCACACAACTCGCCTTTTTTCATACAAAAAGGCTGATCCCGAGGGACCAGCCTTTTCTGTTTTGATCTTATAGCAATCTATTTTTTTCTTCGACTACTGCGGCTTTTGCCTTGAGCCTGCTGACGTTGCTTCAGGATTTCCTGTTGTTTCTTCTGCTGGCTATCCATCCACTTCTCCAGTCGGCCTTTACTCTTTTTCTTGCCTTTCTTCCCTTTTTGAGCCTTGGAAGTAGCGCGCATCTGCTCAAGCAGTTCCTCGTCATTCAAGGTCCGGCGAATCAGCAAGGTTTGAGAGATAGAAATCAGGTTAGAGGTGAGGTAATATAAGCTCAGCCCGGAAGCGTAGTTGTTCAAGAATATGAGCAGGAATACCGGCATGATAAACGGCAGATACTTGAACATGGCATTGCCGGTATTAGGCTGAGATTTCTGCTGGTAGTAGCTATATACCATCGTAGAAATAGCCATCAACAGACAGAACAAACTCACATGGTTGCCATAGATGCTGCTGAGAATCGGTATCTGGGCGTCCCAGGACAGGATCGAGTCATAGGTAGACAAGTCATTGGCCCAGAGGAAGGATTGCTGCCTCAACTCTACACTTTGTGGGAAGAAAAAGAAGAGCGCAATCAAAAACGGGTAGGACAGCAACATCGGCAAACATCCGCCAAACATGCTGACCCCCATTTCCCGATAAATACCCATTTTGGCCATCTGCAGTTTCTGGGCGTCATCCTTATATTTTTCATCCAAGGCCTTGATCTCAGGGGTAGCGTTCAGCACCCGCATCTTAGCCATTGATTTATAACTCCGGAAGGTAAGGGGCAGTACCATGGTCCGGATCAACACCGCCAGAATAATGATGATGATGCCGTAGTTGCTGATATACTGCTCCAGAAATTTGAAGATGTAAGTGGTTCCAATATTGATGAAACTGATGAACCACCAGCCCAGGTCCATTTCTTCTTCCAGTCCCCGATCGTAGGAAGAAAGGGTGGAATATTCATTGGGCCCCAGGAACATTTGAAATTTGTTGCTGATTTCAGCCCCTCTGGCAATGTCTACCTTGAGGCTGGCGTCCATCACCCGGTTGATTTCTTCAGATTCCGGGGTTCGCATGGTCACCTTCCCAGACCTGAAGTCTTTATCAGCCATCAGGATTTGGGAGAAAAACTGGCTTTTAAAGGAAACCCAATCCACGGAGGATTTTAGCACTTCCTCGGTAATCTCATTAGAGGGCGTCATTTTCTCCACCCGGTTCACCATGCGATAGGCAATGGAGGTTTTCTGCCGCATGTTAGTCAGGGAGAGCTCCGTCTTGGGTAGATATGAAGTCCAGTCCAACTCATAGTAAGTGGAAGTCCTCAGGATGTTTTCCATGCCCAGAAAGCGGATTTCATATCCAAGATCATAGCGATCTCCATAAAAGGTATACACCTGCTCAATCGCTCGCTCATCGTCAATCGCAGCCCGCATCACCAGGGTGGCGCTGTCCGTTCCCTTCACCTCAAGGGATTTTGCGGAGGGAGTGAAGAACAACTCACTGCTGGCCAGTGGCTTATTTCCATTCAAAAACTCAAACGAAAAACGGTTATTCGGGTGATTTTGAATAACCGGTAAGGGCAGGCTATCATAGGTTCGGAAATCATTCAGAAATGCTTCCCGGATGGCGCCGCCTTTGTTATCTATGGTCAGACTAAGTTTATCCGTGCTTACCTCGATGCTTCCCTCTTCTCCTTCTACCAGTTGGTAAAAAGCCCCAAAGGTCCGGACCATTTCTGCCTGTTGGGCACTATCCTCTGCCTCAGGCGAGATGACTACTTCGGGCACTTCTTCCAAAACAGAATCCTGGTTTGGGGTTGCATCCGCCATGATACTTTCCTGAGCAGGACTGGGGTTATCGGGCGGAGGAGGCGGTTCTGGGGCAAAAAAAGAAAAATACACCACCGTCAACAATGTCATCAACACTATGCCCGTAATCGCATTTCTATCCATGATGGGAGATCAGTTCTCGTTTTGTATAAGGTTAAACAGTAATACTTGTAAGGATTCCTGTTATTAGTCGCAGGTTGGAAGCAAAAATTACAGTTCCGAATGATCTGCTAATGAGGGGCCAAAGTTACGGACATTTTTCCAAAACTTCCTGCCCGCCACATGATTCCTCTGGAATCTTCTGCTTTACTTCCGATTCTTATAAGCAGCATTGATAAAGGACAAAAACAAAGGGTGAGGACTTTCCACCGTGCTTTTGTATTCCGGATGAAATTGCGTGCCCATAAAATAGGGATGTCCCTTGAGCTCAATTATTTCGGCAAGTTCCGTTTCAGGATTAATCCCGGTCATCATCATGCCCTTTTTCTCGTAAGCCCCTTTGTAGGCAGAGTTAAATTCGAAGCGGTGCCGGTGCCGTTCTTTAATGCGGGTTTTCTGATAGGCTTTATGAGCCAGAGAATTGCGTTTTAGCTCACACTCATAAGAACCCAATCGCATGGTTCCTCCCAGTTGGGTTACCTTTTTCTGCTCCTCCATCATATCGATGACCGGATCTTTGGTTTTGGGAGAAAACTCCGTACTGTCCGCTTCCGCTTTTTTTAAGACATTCCTGCCAAACTCAATGACCGCGATTTGCATGCCCAGACAAATCCCATAAAAGGGTACCTTTTGCTCGCGGGCGTATTGGGCCGCAATGATTTTGCCTTCTATGCCCCGCTCTCCAAAACCAGGAGCGACTAATATGCCATCTACGCTACCTAACAGCCGCTCGACATTGGACTGGGTGATATCTTCAGAGTGAACCCACTCAATGTTCACATTTAACTCATTCTCTGCCCCGGCTATCTTCAAAGCCTCGGAGATGGACAGGTAGGAATCATGCAATTCCACATATTTTCCGACCAAACCGATGGTGACATCATCAGCAGGATTTTTTAGCCTACCGACAAAATTCTTCCAGTAGGTGAAATCAGGGTCCGTGCGCATCGGCAGGTTGAGCTTACGTAAACTCACCTCGTCTAGCTTTTCTTTATGTAAAAACATCGGCACCTCATATATGGTAGCCGCATTTACGTTTTCGATCACAGAATCCAGGCTCACATTGCAGAAGCGGGCCACTTTGGTTTTCACATCCAAAGGGATTTTCCGTTCGGCGCGGCAGACCAGGATATCTGGCTGCACCCCGGATTGGAGCAGCATTTTAACGGAGTGCTGGGTAGGTTTGGTTTTCAACTCCCCTACCGCGCCCAGATAAGGAACCAGGGTGAGGTGGATAACCAAGCAATGCTCAGGACCATGCTCATATCGAAACTGACGCATCGCCTCGATATAAGGAAGAGACTCAATATCCCCTACGGTACCGCCTATCTCGGTGAAGATGATGTCAAACTGTTTATTCTTATTGATCAAAGTAAACCGACGTTTGATTTCGTCGGTAATGTGAGGAATTACCTGCACGGTTTTTCCTCCATACTCTCCCATCCTTTCCCGCTTAATGACGGTCTGGTAGATCTTGCCAGTGGTAACATTGTTGGCCTGAGAGGTAGGAACATTCAGGAAGCGCTCGTAGTGCCCCAGATCCAGGTCCGTTTCTGCTCCATCTTCGGTCACATAGCATTCTCCGTGTTCATAGGGATTGAGGGTGCCCGGATCAATGTTGATATAGGGGTCAAATTTCTGGATGGTGGTGGAATAGCCACGTAATTGCAGCAGTTTGGCCAATGAGGCACCCAAAATCCCCTTTCCTAATGAGGATGTCACCCCACCGGTGACAAAAATGTATTTAGTGGTCTCCGACATGTTCCCTTTTTGTGTGAGCTTGACCGGGCAAAACTAAGCCTCATAATTCAGAATGTGAAATTCTGAGCCTAATAAGCTTCAAAAATTTTACGATTTCTTTAGTAAGAATTTATAAAATATCCATTTAACACATTTTCCAATATTTCACATTTTCGTATAGGTGTTCTAAGCAACTAATCCTTGCCTATGCGAATCTTTACTTTTGGACTACTTTTTCTGGGCTTAGCTTCTCTTCAGGCACAGAATGCCATGTTCATTCCTTTCGGTCAAAGCACCGGCGAACTCTCTCACTTTATCCAGAACCTTGATTATGTACAGGATATTGCCTTAAGGTCTCAGAAAGATTCTATACAGGTTAATCTGCCTGGACAAGATCTCACCTATCACTTTCATCACAATATCCTCTACGCCATTTCCGATCTCCGCTATTATGAAAATAAGCGGGAAGCAGAAAGGGTCATCGGGAGTTGTCTGGCTTTTATGGAATTGGGGGAAAAGAAATTACATCAGGTGAGTAACAAAGGTAGCCTTACGCACTATGCCTGTTTGGAGGAGGATCGGGTAACCGAGTTAAAGGTCGAAGTGATCAAGCAGGGCAAAAGGAAAAAGCACTATCGGGTTTTGCTAACGGCCACCAGCCGACGCCATGGACCTCGTATGAAGACCGAAGCTTTTGCTTCTTCTCTGGATTAAGGGAGTTGTACGTTCATCTCTACAGGGAGCAGGCTTCGACTCCGTCGCCAGCCCCACCAACAAATATAGGCCAGGGTGAGTCCCAATAAGGCTCCCGCCAGGACATCGCCGGGGAAATGTACGCCCAGGTATATCCGGCTGTAGCCTACCAGAAAGGCAACTGCCCAGAGACTCCCCCGCCATACCGGCAGCCCAAAGTAAAGCCCTAACAAGGTAGTCCATCCCCAGAAGTTAGCTGCATGAGAAGAAACAAAGCCATAGGCTCCTCCACATTTATTATTGACCAGGTGCACATCCACCTGAAGAATGTCAGCCATATGGCAAGGCCGGGGGCGGGCAATCCAGGGTTTTAACACTGAGGCGGAAAGCTGGTCCGTCAGGATGATCAGCACCGCTACCCACAGGATCACCCAGAGTAAGTCAAAATTCCCTCCTTTTTGCCAGATTTTGAAGAAACAGAAGAGATAAAGTGGAACCCAAAACCATTTGGTACTAACCAACCACATCAGCTCATCCATCCAAGCGGTATGCGCCTGATTGATGAGGGAAAAAATTTGGTAGTCCAGGTTGATCAGCGTCTCCATCAGAGATAATGTTGCTCAATCAGTAAATATAGGATAAGCAGCCAGATGAGGAAAACCAAGGTTTGAATCCAGGAGTCATATTGCTGGCTAACCTGGGCGAGTCGGTGCTCCAACCAGGGATAGGCCCATCTCCACAAACCATAAGCTACCGCGACGCCTACCATAGACCCCACCACAATGTCTCCCAAAAAGTGAACCCCAATATAAACCCTGCTGTAGGCCGCCAGTAAGGCCAGGAAGCTAATCCCGAGCGCTACCCAGAGGGGTTTTTTACGCAAGGTCCATACATACCAGAATCCAATGGCGCCTGCGGATGCACTATGACCTGAAGGGAAAGACTTAAAGCGTTCTCCCGCCAGGGTTATATAGTGGATGTCAATTCCTTTTTGTCCAAAAATAAGCGGCGGCCTCCACCACCCATCAAACAGCCAGCTTTTCCCGACATTGTTGATCAACAAGACCAGCAAAAGCATGGTGAGCAGCAAACAAACCAACAAGGCTTTATCCTTCCTGACCGCCCAGATGGCCAGCAGCCCCCCGATCAGGTAACCATCTCCCAGATGGGTCAGATGCGGCATCAACACATCCAGCCAGGGAACATGCTGTCTGTTTAACACGAGAAAGCTATCGTGATACCCAAGCGCAATCCAAAGGGTCAGGCCCAAAGTCCAGCAAATCCCCCACCCTATCAGGTACCAACGGATGCCTGGGGTCAATTCGTAGGATAGATTGATTCGAAGTGATGGGTCTTGGCTCATGCAATATGCCCGTTTTAAGGGCTACAAAGGTGGGCTAAAAATCTGAATCATCAAACCAGTAATAGGCCCTCCAGGCTTCGAAGACATCATTGCGACGCAAGCGAAGACGAGCCCGCCCGCTACCGGAGAATACGGTTTGCTCGTCCTGCTCGATAGTGAGGTTAAAGTTGCGGACGATAGAAGCCTCCGTCTCCGTAGTGTCCATCTGGGTAAAATAGTTCCAGTCCAGGTTGATCTGCAAGACCGATTGGAAGAGGTTGTAAGCGATAGAAAGCTCTGTGTCCCGGTCCCACTGAATTTCTTGCCCTAAGTCCTGGTCGTAAAAGGCAAATATAAAATCAGGCGTGAACAGTTGTCCGTAAAGGGTAGTGTCTCGGATTTCGTAGGCGTTTTTAAAAAAATGAAAGTATCCCTCAATATTGGTGGGATCTCCCAGGAGGTTGACATTCTCCAATCCCCTTGGATCATAAGAAGGGGCAAAAGGGTTGCATCCCAGCCAGCCGAGGCATCCCAGGCATAGCAGCAAGCCCCAATGTTTCAGGCGATATGTCAGATCCCTTACAGCTTTCATTCTTTATTGACTATAGCGCAATTTAAGTTGGCTCCAACTGGAGTCAGCCCGCAATTCAATGTCCGTCCACCGGAATATCTCCCACTCATTGAACTCATTCAGCTTAATGAGCAGTTGAATCTGCCCTTCAAACAAGGTCGTCAGGTTCGTGTCCTGATGGTTGATCCGCAAGCTGTAATCCCCTACATATCGGAGGGAGTCGGCACTTACATCCTGTAAATCCTGCTCATCCAACAATAGCGCATTGCTACCTGCCACCGAGAGATCTTCCAACATATTGTTGAAATAGGCCTGCTCATCTTCGATGGACCAATTTAGCCATACGGTCTCATTATTAGTTAACAAGGCAGCAGAAGGCAGAAATTGCAAGGAATCCTGATTAAAACAGCGCAAGTAATTCTGGGTATTGCCCTTGCCCACTGCCGTTTTGAGGTTTTCCAGCAAAATCTGATAGTCTGTCGGACTCACCCAGTCAGAAGCCAACGTATCCGGTGGCTCTACGGGCCGGACCTGAAAACAGGCCACGCCAAACAATATGCCAATCCACATCCATGCAATCCAAGGCTTCATACACTGCTGATTATCTCTGAAGCAAATTACAAAGAAGAATGCCCAACCTAAAAGGGAAAATCATTCCTCCTTATCCTCCTTGTCGGGACCAGGCCATAAATCTCTCAGGATAGGCCTTTCCTTGCATACCCGAACTGCATGCTGGAAGATCCTTTAGCAATTTTTCACAATACCCTTAAAATCAAATATATAAGTCGATGCTTCCGCCAGCTATCCAGAAAAAACTGTGCATTTTTTTAACCAAAATGAAATAATTTTCGTAACATTGACCGACCGGTCATTCATAAACCATTCGATGAGTCCCCGAAGCGCAAAACAGTTAGAAGAGATTCGAGAGCAGAGCAAGCAGGCCATTCTGGCCGCGGCAATGGAGTTATTTGCCCAGCACGGTTTTGATGCTACTTCCATCAGTCAGATCGCCAAGAAAGCCAATGTCTCAAAAGGATTGATCTACAATTATTTTGAGAAAAAGGAAGATTTGATGACCCATATCGTGATGAATGGTCTGGAAGAGGGGAACTCCATTATGGAAGAGATGGGCAGCATTGAAAGTGCGGAAGGAAAATTCCGGCACCTGATCGAAGTCTCCTTTCAGTACATGAAAGAGCGGACGGACTATTCCAAACTGATGGTTGGGATTTCTCTGCAATTGGACAGCTTTCCTGAGCTTACGCAAATTGTAGAAATGCGCTATCAGAGCCTGATGCCCTTGTTCGGGGGCTTGTTGGCAGAAATCGGTGTACCTCAGCCTGAGGAGGAGGCCTTAGCCATTTCCGCTATGTTGGACGGCATCGGTTTACAATACCTGGTGTTGGGCGATGCCCTTCCCCTGGATCGGATTAAGGCATACATTTATCAACGCATCATACATACAGATTAGATTCACTTACTTTCAATTACCTATGAAATATTTAACATATACCCTGTTACTCGTGGCAGCGCTCCTCATGGCTGCCCCCGTCTTCGGGCAGGACGCCAAGGAGATCATCCGTAAGGCAGAAGCTAAAAGAAGAGGGATTGAGTCTTCCTATTCGGAAATGACCATGACCATCGTCCGGCCTACCTGGAAAAGGGAGACCACCATGAAATCCTGGAGTAAAGGAACGGAATACGCCTTGATCCTGATCACCGGGCCAGCCTCTCAGAAAGGGCTTGCCACGTTGAAAAGAGGCAGAGAAGTCTGGAACTGGGTGCCCCAGTGGCAGAGCACCAAGAAGCTTCCCCCTTCCATGATGTCTCAGAGCTGGATGGACTCAGATTTCACCAATGAGGATTTGGTCCAAAATATCTCCATCATTGATGATTACGATCATCAGGTACTGGGAGAAGAAACCGTTGAAGGGAGAAAGTGCTGGAAAATTGAACTGATTCCGCATGACGATGTACCGGTAGTTTGGAGCAAAGTGTACTCTTGGGTGGACCAAAAAGACTACCTCACCCTAAGATCTGAATTCTTCGACGAAGATGATTTCATGGTCAATATCATGAAAGCCTCCAACATCAAGGTCATGGGCGGGAAAGTAGTAGCCAGTAAACTCACCATGATTCCTGTGGAAGACGAAGGGCATGAAACCATCATGGAGTATAACAAGCTGGTTTTCGACCAAAAAATTCCCGAAAGCCAGTTCACTATCCAAATGCTCAAGCGCATTCGCTAACCCCTATCCTATCTAGCTATGATGACATTCACACTTGCCTGGAGAAATCTATGGCGAAATAAACGAAGGACCTTTATCAGCTTGGCGATGGTGTTCATGGCGGTTTTTATAGCCATTAGCATGCAGTCGTTGCAAGAAGGGGTCTATGGAAAAATGATCGAGAATGTGGTGGGTTTCTATACCGGATATGTACAGATCCATAAAGATGGCTATCAGGACGAACCCTCCATCGACAATTCTTTTGAATCCACTCCGGTGGTAAAAACCGCCGCCACCTCCAACAAATGGGTAGACGTTGCGGCTCCACGTCTGGAGTCAGGGGCCCTGGCCTTTGCCGGAGAGAACAGCCGGGTTTGCCAAATTGTAGGCGTAGACCCTACCAAAGAGGATGAACTGACCGGCTTAAAAGCCAAATTATCGGGCGGCTCCTATTGGGAGAACGGAAAGCCTGGGGCTATCCTGGCGGATAGCCTGGCCGGCAAATTAGGCGTAGGAATCGGGGATACCGTCTACCTGATGGGACAAGGCTATCATGGCCATCCAGCCTATGGATTGTACGAGGTAGTGGGTACCGTCAAGTTTGGTAGTCCCGACCTCAATATGCGGCTCATGTATTTGCCCATTGAGCAGGCTCAAATGCTGCATGGGGCGGAAGGTCGCCTCACCTCTCTGGCCTTGAATCTGAATGATTCCGACGTGGCTACCCAGGTAGCGGAAGATGTCCGGGAAAAGCTCGCTGAAGGAGATTACGAAATCCTGGACTGGAAAGAGATGATGCCGGAACTGGTGCAGCAGATTGAGTCCGACAAGGCAGGCAATATTCTGACCATGGGCGTGCTCTATATGATCATCACGTTTGGGCTGTTTGGTACGGTCCTCATGATGACTGCAGAAAGGAAATATGAATTTGGGGTCTTGACCGCGATCGGCATGAAGAAAAGAAAGCTGGCTTCGGTTATTACGCTGGAAACTATTCTGATTGGCATTCTGGGCGTCATAGCAGGCGCCTTGGCGAGTATGCCGATGGTGCTTTATTTCGAAAAAAATCCCATCTACCTGGGCGACGAAATGGCCAAGACCTATGAGCGCTTCGGCATTGAACCAGTGATTCCGATGGGATTCGATTGGAGCATTTTCCTGAATCAAGGCCTGATCATTCTGGTGGTTACCATTTTGCTTAGCCTCTACCCAGTTTACAATATTTATAAACTCAATCCGGTCCAGGCCATGCGGGTTTAATTATTTCATCACCTACAAATTCTATATTCATGCTTATACAAATCGCATGGCGAAACGTCTGGCGCAGTAAAGTGCGCAGCCTGGTGGTGATTACCTCCATTACCCTGGGCCTCATGCTCAGTATCTTCCTCATGTCCTTCAACTTTGGCATGCTGGAACAACGTGAGCGCAACATTATCACGACCCAGATCTCTCATTTACAAATCCATCATCCAGGATTTAAAGGAGACCCCAAATTAAAATATACCATAGGTGAAGGGGCCGCTACCCTGGATCAGTTGGCTGATCAGTCCTCGATTAAGGCTTTTGCCGGTCGGGTGATCACCACGGGATTTGCCTCTACTACCAAAGGCGCTTTCGGGGCGCAGATCATCGGGGTCCAACCCGAGAAAGAAGCCGTGCTTACCCTATTGGAAGAGCGGGTCATTGCAGGCGGGTATTTCCCGAATGGCCGGAAAAACACCATCCTGATAGGAGATGCCCTGGCAGAGAAACTGGGATATAAAATCCCCGCTGCGGAGGGAGATACGGCTCCTACATATAACTTTCGGAAGCGCCTGATTCTTAGTTTTCAGGATCTGAACGGCCAGCCGATCAGCGCGCGGTTCCGGGTAGGTGGCGTATATAAAGCCACCAACAGTATCCTGGAAAAAACCCAGATTTTCGTTCAGGCTACCGATCTCAAAAGAGAAACCGGGGTGAGTGGATGGCATGAGATTGCCGTCCTTATGAAAGACCCCAAGGATATTCCGGTCCTCAAGCAGGAACTCATCAGCGCCAATCCCCAGCAACTGGTACAAGATTACGGAGAGGTGTCCCCCGATCTAAAGTTCATCGCCGACACTTTTGCCACGACCATGTACATCTTCATTGGGATTATCCTCCTGGCCCTCGGATTTGGCATCGTCAATACCATGTTGATGGCCATTCTGGAACGGACCCGGGAATTGGGGATGTTGATGTCTATTGGCATGAACCGCATCAAGATCTTCCTCATGGTGCTGCTGGAAACCACCTTCATGTGTATGGTCGGTGGGCCGATAGGCATTCTGCTAGGCTATATGCTGGTGAGTATTTTCAACCGGGTTGGGATTGATTTATCCGCCTTTTCCGAAGGTATGGGGAGTTTCGACATCTCTAGCCAGGTTTATACCTATGTTCCGGCAGAGTGGTATTGGCAAATTGGCCTCATGGTCATCATTACCGCCTTTATTGCTTCTCTGTACCCCGCGCGCCGCGCCTTGAAACTCAAACCAGCCGAAGCCGTTCGGGCTATTTAATCCACTTTTACCTTTTAACAACATCTCATGAACGTTATAGAAACCAACAATCTCCATAAGATATATGAAGGGGTGGTGGATGTCCACGCCGTCAATGGAGTTAGCCTCAATATTGAACAAGGAGAATTCACCGCCATCGTAGGGCCCTCCGGCTCTGGAAAAACCACCCTCCTCAACATTATAGGCGGCTTGGATCAGGCCACAGAGGGCGAAGTTATGGTAGGCGGAACTGACCTCTCAGCGCTTAGCAACAATGAACTGATCGATTTCCGCCTTAACAACATTGGATTTGTCTTCCAGGCCTACAACCTCATCCCGGTCCTGACGGCCAGGGAGAATACCGAGTTTGTCATGTTGCTGCAAAACCGCCCCAAGGCGGAAAGAGAATCCCGTGTAAAAGAGTTGCTGACGGCCGTAGGCCTGGAAGATAGGTTGGACACTCGCCCTAACCAAATGTCCGGCGGACAGCAGCAGCGCGTAGCAGTAGCGCGAGCGCTGGCGCCTAAGCCGAAGTTTGTTCTGGCGGATGAGCCAACTGCAAACCTGGATTCAACCTCCACCGCCAACCCGCTGATCATGGGTCGAAAAAACAAAAGTAATCTGTTCCTTTTGGTTTAATTCCGCCATGATGTCCAGCAGGTTGGCGGTGGAGGTTGAATCCAGGTTTGCAGTTGGCTCATCCGCCAGAACAAACTTCGGCTTAGGCGCCAG
>JBCBGC010000024.1:0-72693 GCA_038527215.1 Bacteroidota bacterium | reverse complement strand
CCGATCGACTCCTCCTCCCTGAGTGCCTATCCAAAGACTGCCATCCTGCGCCTGTGTGATATCGCTAATGGCTTGAACCGATATGATGGCTATGAGTGTATCGCCTACCAACATCTACCCTCTGACTCGACCACCCTTTCAGACAACCTCATTAGTGATATCACACAGGCGCAGGATGGCAGTCTTTGGATAGGCACTCAGGGAGGAGGAGTCGATCGGTATGACATAGAACAAGAGCGCTTTGCCCACTATCCGGACGACTCCCTTTCCTCGACCTATGTATACAAAGTATGGACGGATGCAGCAGAACATCTCTGGGTAGGGACAGACATGGGCCTTGAGCAAATTGCCTTAACCAAGCCTTTTCCCAAAGGGCCTGTCCTCTCTTCCCTCAGCATCCATCAAGGCGTGGAATCCGTCATACGAGATCAGCAGGGGAATGTCTGGATGGGTTCCGGCTCGGGCTTGTATGTGCTGCCCGCAGGAACTTCCTCAGGCATTCAATCCGTAGCGCAGTCCCTGGATACCGGCCCGATCAAAACCTTGCTGATGGACCGAAGAGGACGTATCTGGGTGGGAGCCAAAAAAGGTCTGTTTTGGATTAAAAACGGCGAGCTAGCATCTGTTTCCGCTAACTTCCAGTCTCAAACTACCCCTACCGTGGATGTGGTGGCTTTGGCTGAAAGCGAGGATGGCAAACTCTGGATAGCGGAAAGAAACGGCCTGAAAACCCTCGATCTATATGGTACAGGCCCAGCTTCACCTGCGGCCTATCAATCCTTCGATCATTTGGTAAAAGGGAGCATCCTAAGCTCCTTACTATTTGACCGGGAAGGCAATCTCTGGGTAGGGACCGCTAATAGCGGCATTATCCGCCTGTTTATTTCTCGTAAGCATTTCCCGCTATTTCGGCATAATCCGGAAGCCTCCGCCCTGGGCACCGCCAAAAATACCATTCGGGCCATTTTTGAGGATCAGGATAGCACTCTTTGGATTGGCACCTACGGTGCCGGGCTTTTCCACATGGATCGATCTGGCCATACCCTTCATCACTTTACACACGATCCCCAAGACCCTCATTCCTTACCGGGGGATATTATCAGCTGCGTTTATCGAGATCAAAAAGGAATCCTCTGGGTGGGAACCTGGGAAGATGGTTTGGCCCAGGCCTTCATGGTAAAGGGCAGGATTCATTTCAAACATTTCCACCACGAGGCGGGCGTTCCAGGCAGCCTTTCATACGATGATATCCAACAGCTTTTCGAAGATGAATATGGCAATCTTTGGGTGGTAACCAACGGTGGCATCGACCGATTTGATCCTCAAACCGGACAGTTTGACCCTGTATCCCGGCAAATTGACTATGAATCGCGGGGCATAAACCGGGTGATCGAGGATGGACAGCATCGCTGGTGGATTGGCAGTTGGAACGGTTTGTACGTTTTGGATACCCAGCAAGTCAAGCAGTTAAAAACAGGCCAGGCTGTTACCAAAGCTTCTCCAGCAGCCGTTTTTACCTATGAAAAAACCGATACCATCAGCCTGAGCAACAACCGGGTTACTTCTCTTTTAGAAGATCGACAAGGGAGGATCTGGATTGGGACCTATGGCGGGGGACTTAACTTATGGAAGCCTGGGGATTCTCTGTCCGCTGCTTCCCTGCAAGACGGAAGGTTTAGCCCCTATGGGAAAGAGGCAGGCTTGTCCAATGCTGTGATTTATGGCATCCTGGAAGACAAGCAAGGGGCCTTCTGGCTCAGCACCAATAATGGCCTGGTACGCTTTGACCCCGACTCGGCCACCTTTCAAAGTTTTACGGAAGCAGACGGGCTGCAAAACAACTATTTCTATTTTGGGGCCTTTGCCAAGACCCGGGGAGAGGAACTGCTTTTTGGGGGCATCAATGGCTTCAACCTGATCAATACCGACTCCCTTCCCCTTTCCCTTTCCGTGCAGCCCAAAGCCATGCTGGTGGATTTTCTCATCCGGGGGGAAAGTGCTCCGATTGGCTTTAGAGCTGATGGGACTACGGTGATGGAAGAAAGCATTAGCCAGCATCCGGACATACAGTTACAACCAGAAGACAATGCTTTTGTCTTCAAATTTTCGGCGCTCAGTTTTGAACATGCCTCCACGGTGATGTACGCATACCGTATGCGGGACTACGAAGGGTCCTGGCAGCAGACAGATGCCAACAATCGGTTTGCTGCTTACTCGAATTTACCCCACGGTACATACCAGTTCGAAGTACGGGCCTCCCTGGACGGACAGCAATGGGGTCCCATCCAGGCTTTATCGGTGGAAATTCTTCCCAGGTGGTACCAAACCAGCTGGGCCAGGTTGCTGTTTGTATTGATCCTGGTCGGCCTGTTCATCCTCGTTTCGGTCCTCTCCACTTCTTTTGCCCAACTCAAAAACAATCTGGTGCTGGAGAAACTACAGCGGGAAAAAGAGAAAGAAATCTACGATACCAAAGCCTGGTTTTACACCTTTATTTCGCACGAATTCCGAACCCCGATTACCCTCATTCACTCTCCCTTAGCGGAAATCATGCGGGACCGTTCTATTCCAGCTTTTGTCAAGGAAAAAGTAGATCTCGCCTTTCGGTCCGGGCGGAGGTTGCTGTTTCTGGTCAACCAGTTTTTGAGCTTTCGCACGGCTGAGTCAGGCAAATTGCAATTGGAGGCCGCCGAGGGAAACATGGTGGATTTCGTTTATGAAATATTCCTCAGCTTTTCCAAGCCTGCCCAACAGCGTCGCATGCGCTATCAGTTTTCGGCAGAGCCCGAAGAGATCCTGGTTTGGTATGATCGGGATAAAATGGATTTGCTCATCTATAATCTGCTTGGAAATGCCTTTAAATACACGCCAGATGGGGGAACCATCCAGGTGGAGATCAGGAAGGAAGCCCAGGCTTTTTGCCTGAAAGTAACCGATACTGGCCGCGGCATTTCGGCAGAAAGACTCCCGCATATTTTTGACCCATTTTTCCGGGCGGCTGAGGAAGGTACTTATGGTAGTGGCATTGGGCTGACCCTGGCCAGGCAGGTAGCAGAACTGCACGGAGGAAAGATTGAAGTGGAGAGTGAATTAGGAAAAGGCAGTACCTTTTGGGTGCGCCTGCCTCTGGGCCGTGCACACCTGGACGAAAGCCAGCTCCTGCTCCAACAGGCAGAAAGTGAGCCCTTGCAAAGCCCCTTGCCAGAAGGATCAGAGATGGAGCCAGAGGAAATGGCCTCTTTATTTGGCCACCTTTCCAACGAGGACCGGCCTAGCCTGCTTCTGGTGGAAGATAATGAAGACATTCGCAGCTATATGCGAAGTCATTTCGAGGCTAAGTTTGAGGTGTATGAAGCCGCCAATGGACTGGAAGGCCTCGAAGCCGCCAAAGCCCATATTCCTGACCTGATCATCAGTGATGTGATGATGCCGAAAATGGATGGGCTCAGCATGTGCACCCGTCTCAAAGAGGAAGTACTAACCAGCCACATCCCGGTGATTCTCCTCTCAGCGCGGACCTCTACCGTGCACCAGATAGAAGGCCTGCAAAAAGGGGGCTATGCCTACGTTACCAAGCCTTTTGACATCAATATTCTCAAGGCCAAGGTAATTGCCATCTTTAAAAATCTGCGCAAGCTACACGAATATTATGAAAAAGAACTCTTCCTTACCGCAACCCAGCATCAGGCAGATAATTCTGCCGAAAGTCAGTTTGTCTACAAAGCGGCAAGTGTGGTAGAGCGCCATTTGGCGGATAAGGATTTTGATGTGGATGATTTTGCGCAGGAAATGGGCGTGAGCCGCTCCGGCTTATACAAAAAACTCCAGGCCTTAACCGGGCGATCCACCACCAATTTCATCCGCTATATACGCCTGCGCCACGCCGAAAAATTAATGAAGTCCTCCAAGCTTAATATCGCAGAAATCAGTTATCGGGTAGGCTTCAATAACCCGCGCTATTTTCGAAAATGCTACCGTGAGGAGTTTGGCCATTCGCCCAGTGAGGAAAGGGCCTGGCGATCTTAGCCTTTTTCCGAGCCCTATAAGCTGCAATCGGCCAGTATCTTATTGTGCCGCATAAATACCTTATTGTTCCCCTCCCTTTTCTCCCTGTTAGCTAGCTTATGATCAGGTTCTAATGGCACAAGGCCAACCTGATACGAGCTAACGATTGGAAAATGGACTCTACTACTCCCTCATTCCGGGCCTTATTTCTACAAACCTTTTTTATGGTTTTTCTCCTTTCCTTCTGTTTGCTGACAGAAGGCTTTGCCCAGCTATCCGATTCCCGTACAGATAGCGGCGTATATGTGGATGAAAAAGGAGTGTTGCGATGGGAGCAGGACAAAGAAGAGATTCAGGGATTTGGGGTGAATTATACTGTGCCCTTTGCGCATGCGCATCGCTCCGCTAAGCGATTAGGTGTTGATCCCCTGCAAGCGATTGATCAAGATGTATATCACTTTGCCCGCCTTGGATTTGACCTGTTTCGGGTTCATGTATGGGACACAGAGATCAGCGATACCTTGGGAAATGTGCTATATAATAAGCATCTGCACGCCTTCGACTATCTCCTCTACAAGCTCTCAGAGCGCGACATCAAATATGTGCTGACCCCCATTGCCTTTTGGGGCAACGGATGGCCTGAGCCAGATTCCTACAGCCCCGGATTTTCAGCCAAATACGGAAAAGGAGCCTGCCTGACCCATCCGGAAGCCATCAAAGCCCAGGAGCGTTATCTCGTTCAATTCCTTGAACATGTCAATCCCTATACCCAGATTGCTTATAAGGATGATCCCCATCTGATCGCCGTTGAGGTCAGCAATGAGCCGCACCATCGGGAAGCTCCCGAAAAGGTAACTGCTTTCGTGCAGCGGATGGTTGAGGCCATGCGGAGCACCGGATATGCCAAGCCGATTTTTTATAACATCAGTCACAGTGTACACCTGGCAGAAGCTTATTTCAAGGCAGACATTCAAGGCGGCACCTTTCAATGGTATCCTACAGGATTGGGGTATCAGCAGGAGCTGCCCGGCAATTTTCTCCCCCACGTTGACCGTTACCCTATCCCCTTTGAGGCGGAGATCAAAGCGGCTAAAGGAGCAAAGCTGGTCTATGAATTTGACGCAGCCGATGTGGGGCGATCCTACATTTATCCGGCTATGGCTCGGTCTTTTCGCCAGGCCGGAATTCAAATTGCGACGCATTTTTCCTACGACCCCACCTATCTGGCTTATGCCAACACAGAATACAATACCCACTACATGAACCTGGCGTATACGCCAGGCAAGGCCCTGAGCCTCATGATTGCCGGAGAGGTATTTCACCACATTCCCATGTACCAGGATTTTGGCCGCTATCCGGACAACACCACCTTTGGCGACTTTTCGGTTAGCTATGAAGAGGACCTGGCCACCTTTAACAATGGGAAAAAATACTACCATACCAATCACACCCACACCCAGCCCAAAAACCAAAGCCAACTCCAACACATTACGGGGCGGGGCAACTCTCCTTTGGTGCGATATGAGGGGACAGGCGCCTACTTCCTCGACCAACTTGAAAGCGGGCAATGGCGCTTAGAAGTGATGCCAGATGTGCTGACGGTTGGCAATCCTTATGGGCGGAATAGTTTAGAAAAAAAGGTGGCAGAAATCGCCTGGAATACCCGGTCTATGCAGGTGAACCTGGATGACCTGGGGAAGGATTTTGCCTTAACTCCTCTCAACCCGGGCAATGATTTTCATCCAGCGGTTAATGGGCAGTCTTTTAGCATCCGTCCTGGAGTATATCTGGTGAGCAGGAAAGGGCAAGAGCCTTTGAAAGCCTCAGAGATAGACATGGAAAGACTGGAAGTCACAGAATTCGCGGCTCCAGCCCAAAGCCTGAAAAAGACCTACCTCTTACACGAAGTTCCCAGCCTGGCTGTGGCAGGAGAAGCCTTGAAAGTGGTGGCGCAGGTGGCTAGCCCCCATCCTGAAACGCGGGTCGAGCTATGGGTTGGGGAGGGATTTCCCAACCACAAAATAGACATGCGTTATCAAAGCGGCTTTAGCTATGAGGCCACCATTCCTGCTGAGCAGATCAAGTCCGGCTTTTTGACCTACTATATATTGGTCTATTCAGAAAAAGAAGTAAGGACTTTTCCTTCGGGCCACCCGGGCCTCCCTTATGCCTGGGATAATTACCAGCGGGAGCCCTATCGGGTAAGAGTATCCGGAGCAGCCCATCCCATTTATTTGTTTCAGGCGCAACATGATCAGGAAGGGCTTTCCTGGACCCGTTGGGTGAGCAAAATGAGCCTACAACCGCTGGCTCATCCGGCAGAATCCGCCTTACACATTCAGTTGGACAGCCTTTTTGTTAGAGACGCAGAGAACCTCCAAGGGCCTGAAATCAACGATTACTCTATTCGGCAGCCTTTGGGGCCCAAACTTGATCATCTCCGTTCTTCTTTGGACAAAAAAGAATACTTGGTCGTCAAGGCTCACGCCTTGCAGGACAGGGTGGCCTATCTCCAGGTAGCCCTGGTGAACGCCCAGGGCCAAGCCTTTGGTAAGGTACTTCAACTAGATGCAGAAATGACGACGTATCGCATCCCTATAGCGGAATTGGTTCCGGTAAAAACGGTGAATTTGCCACGGCCTTATCCCAGCTTTTTACCTTACTATTTTGAGTCAACGCCTGATCCCGAGGCAGAGAAGCCTGGCGTAGATTTGGCGACCATTGAAGCCCTGCAATTTTCCATAGGGCCAGGGATTCCCCTTCAGGAAATCAAGGTTAACCAAGGAATATCTATCGTGAGTGTACACCTGGAATAGGACGAAATAGAAGCACTAGAGGGGATTTTACCCAAAACTACTAACATTTTATTCATGAAAAGGATTGCTATTATCTTATTTCTATGGCTGGTCCCAGCGGTCTTGCTAGCGCAGACTGTAACGGGCACAGTGGTAGACGCGGATTCCCGGGATCCCATCATCGGAGCAAGGATTCTGGTGGACGGGACCAGCCGCGGAGCCGTATCAGGCGAAGGCGGGCAGTTTGAGGTCCAGGCTTCCCTCGGTGATACCTTGCTGGTAAGCTACCTGGGATATCGCGAGCGAAAAATCGGCATCAGTGAGTCCGTGATGCAAATCCGCCTCAGCCAGGACGAATTCAGCCTGGATGAAGTGCTGGTAACCGGCTATGGAACCCAGGCGGTAAAAGACCTAACCGGCTCCGTCGCCTCTATCTCGAGCAAAGATTTCAATCAAGGCAACATGGTCACCCCGGAGAACCTACTCAATGGCCGGGTGGCAGGGGTAAGCATCACTACGGGTGGCGCACCAGGTTCCGGCTCTACGATCCGGATTAGGGGCGGAGCTTCGCTGGATGCTTCCAATGATCCGCTGATTGTTATCAATGGCTTGCCTATTTCGAACAATGCCGTAGGCGGATCTCGCTCTATTCTCAGTACCATCAACCCTAATGACATTGCCTCCTTCACCATCCTCAAAGATGCTTCTGCTACGGCCATTTACGGTTCCCGGGCCTCCAATGGGGTGATCCTCATTACTACCAAAAGCGGTTCTCAGAACCTAAGTGTGCAATTCAATTCCCAACTGGGCTACAGTAGCCTGGTGGACAAAATCGATGTATTCACCGGGGATGAGTTTCGAGAACTGGTAGCTACCCAGCGGCCGGATCTGGTGGAATTGCTGGGGGATGCCAATACGGATTGGCAGGAAGAGATTTATCAAGACGCGGTATTCCAGAACCACAGTCTGGCCGTACAAGGTTCGCTCTTTAAGGTGTTGCCGGTCCGCCTCTCCCTGGGCCTGACCGACCAGCCCGGCCTGCGGCTTACTTCCCAATTCCAACGAAAAACTGCCTCACTCAACCTCACTCCCAGCTATTTTGAGGATCATCTGAAGGTTTCAGTAAACGCCAATGTCACCCAGGAAGACAATCGTTTTGCTCCGGGACAGGAAGGCAATGCGATCTCTTTTGACCCCACCCAACCCGTTTATCAGGAGGGTTCCCCTTTCGGAGGATTTTTCGAGTACTATAAGGACAATAATGATGGGGCATTTAACAGCAGCGACCTCATTTCAAATTCGCCGGGCAATCCGGTAGCAGCGCTATTACAGCGGAATGACCAAAGTACGGTCTACCGCTTATATGGGAATACCAAGATCGATTATCGCTTACCCTTCCTCCCTTCTTTAAGGGCGGTAGTGAACCTGGGCCTGGATGATGCCTCGGCGACGGGCTTCATCGAAATTGACTCAGCCAGCCGGGTTACCCAGCCAAATGGGGAATTTGTGGGCTCATATTCTCAATACACCAATGACCAACGCAATGTCTTATTTGATGGCTACCTGGCCTATGAGGAGCAATTTGATCAGCTGCGCGTAGACCTGACAGGAGGATATTCCTACCAAAAATTCGAAAGCGCAAGCTATGTTTCCGGAGAGCAACGCAACGACTTGCCCGATACTGAGCCGGTCAGCAGTGTGGCTACCGATCTGGTATTGATTGGCCTTTTTGCCCGGGCAAATCTGACCTTGTCAGAAAAATACCTGGCTACCATTTCTTACCGTCGGGACGCCACCTCCCGCTTTAGTCCGCAGAATCGCTGGGGTAACTTCCCCGCTGTAGCTCTGGGATGGCGGGTGAATGAGGAATTTTTTCCCCAGTCCGAAACCGTCAGCAACCTGAAACTTCGGCTAGGTTGGGGGATCACGGGCCAGCAAGACATCGGCAGTGGAGCCGAGCTATTGTTTTTACAGCGCTATAACACGGCCTTGCCCAGCTCTCAATATGCCTTTGGCGGCCAACCCATCACCGGAGCCCTGCCCCAGTTTCGGAATGAAGAACTCAAATGGGAAGAAACGACTACGTATAACCTGGGGGTAGATTTCGGATTCTTTAGCAACCGCTTGAATAGCACCATCGAGGTATTCTTTAAGGAGTCGCGGGATTTGCTGGCTTTTGCGGCCATCTCTGACGGGTCCAATTTCAGTAATTCTGGCTTCCAAAATATCGGAAACTTTAGCACGCAGGGCTTGGAGTTTTCCGTGAATTACGATGTTTTCCGGCCGTATACCGGGGATTTTTCCTGGAATATTTCCTTTAACACCACCCTCATCAAAACAGAAATCCAGGATCTGGCCCTGGACCAGGATGTCCGGGTGGGCGGTATTGGCGGCGGCGTCGGGGGAACTATCCAACTCCACCGAGTCGGCTTTGCGCCTTACAAGTTCTTCGTGTACAAGCAGGTGTATAATGAAAATGGCGATCCAATTGAAGGGGCCTATGTGGACCTAAATGGAGACAACCTGATCAATGATGAAGATCGCTACCTCCACCGGAATAATCAGCCGGAGGCTACTTTCGGCTTTCAAACCCGCATGGCATATAAAGGACTGGATTTCTCCTTCAATCTGCGGGCTAGTCTGGGCAACTACATGTACAACAATGTAAACTCCTCCCGGGCTCAGTACGATTTGATTCAGAATGTGCAGGTGCTTTCGAATCTGCCTAGCGCTGTTTTGGCCTCTAATTTCAATACCACGCCTACCGTCATCCTGTCGGATTACTACCTGGAAGATGCTTCCTTCCTACGGATGGACAACATCAATCTAGGCTACACCATCGAGCAACTGGCGAATTCCCGATTTAGCGCCCGATTAGGCCTGGGAGCACAAAATGTATTTGTCCTGACCAACTACAGCGGCCTCGACCCTGAGATTTTCAGTGGCATCGACAACACCATTTACCCCCGCGCCAGATCTTTTTTGTTCAGCTTATCCCTTACTTACTAAGTCCGCATAGAGATGAAACATATCATAAAAATATTAGGTCCTTTAATGATGGCAAGCCTGCTTGGCGGCTGTTTTGGCCAACTCAATGTAGAGATTGAGGATCCCAACGCCATCCTGGCAGATCAGTTTTACAACAATCCTGATGCCTACCGTCAGGCCCTGGCCGGGGTCTATTCCAACCTGGCCCTTACGGGTTTGGAAGGGGCAGGCTCATCCAATATTGCAGGCATAGACGCAGGCACCAGTCAGTATGGACGCGGGCTGTGGAATTTGCAGGTCCTGGCCACCGATGAAGCGATCTGGTCCTGGGAAAACGATCCCGGACTGGCAGAGATTCAGCGCAGCACCTGGGCCGCTTCCAACGTGCTGCTCCGGGGCATGTATGGCCGGGGCATGGCCCAGGTCGCCTTTGCCAATGAGTTCCTTCGCCAAACAACCGATGAATTACTAGACCAAAGGGAGGTAGAAGGGACGCTGCGCTCCGAAATCGCTACCTACCGGGCAGAAGCACGTTTTTTGCGGGCCATGGCCTATTATCATATGCTGGACCTTTTTGGTCGCTGTGCCTTTGTAACTGATTCCGATCCAGTAGGAGCCTATCAGGCCCCGCAAGCTGAACCGCAACAGTTGTTTGATTTTATCGAAGGTGAACTGTTGTCGATTGCGGGGGAGATGCGTGCACCCGGACAAAATGAATATGGCCGGGCAGACCGGGCTGCAGCCTGGATGGTGCTCGCCAAATTATATCTCAACGCCGAAGTCTATATCGGCACAGACCGCTATGGAGATTGTCTCAATTATTGCCGGGAAGTGATCAACAGCGGGGCCTTTCAGCTAGCCGACAATTATCTGGAGCTGTTCATGGCGGACAACGACCGGAACGATGCGCGCTCAGAAATCATTTTTCCCGTTTTATCCGATGGTATCGTCACCCAAAACTACGGACCGACCACCCTCATGGTCAATGGGCAGGTTGGCGCCCAGGAAGGCAATGGAGAAGACTTCGGAGTAAATGCAGGTGGCTGGGGAGGCGCCCTCCGGGTGACCCGTCAATTCTCCGAAATTTTCCTCAATGGAAGCTACGATCAGGATGATCGCAACACCCTGATTACGGCGGATCGTCCCATCGACATTACGCGTATTTCTGATAACAATTCCGGCTACATTATCGGGAAGTGGTCAAACCTGAATTCCGATGGGAGTCGGGGCTCCGCGCTGGAAATCGTGGATACGGATTTTCCCATGTTTCGGTTGGCGGACGCCTACCTCATGTATGCAGAAGCTCAGCTGCGCGGGGGTGGTGGTACGGCAAGTCAGGCCTTGCAGTATGTCAACGCCCTGCGGACCCGAGCCAATAATGCCAACACGGTTTCCGAGTTGAGCCTGGACCTCATCTTAGACGAACGACTGGTGGAACTTCACTGGGAATCTCATCGCCGACAAGATCTTTTGCGGTTTAACCGCTTTACCGGCAGCAGCTATACCTGGGCCTGGAAAGGCAATGCCGCCAAAGGGATTGGTCTGCCTGATTTTCGGGCGCGCTATCCTCTGCCGAGTGAGAGCCTGGCAGCCAATCCAAACCTCGTACAAAACCCTGGCTATTAACCAATGATGCGCAAGAAATGGCCTGCAATAGGGATGTATACGCAGGCTTATCTCGCCACCTAAGTCGGACTTTTACTTCCTTTTTTAATCATCGACAATTTCTGGATTAACATATTCTACAGATGAAAAAGCTACTGTTTATTCTCCTCTCTCTGGGAACCTTATGGACCTTTGAAGCATGCGAAGAGCCTAATGTTCTGGAATTCATAGCCAAGCCTGACCCCGATGGCGTGGCCTTCATCAATTCCTTTTCGGACGTATATCTCCTCTCCCAGGAAACCGCAGATAATATTGCGGAAAGATTTTTATGGGACTCAGCGGACTTCGATGTTCCCACCAATGTGACTTATGAATTGCAAGGGTCCATTGACCCGGTGTTTGCCAATTTTGACCTGGTGGGCAGTACCAATGCCACCAACCTGGTCATTACGGTTGATCAGTTACTTGATTTTGCGGGAGCCTTAGGGCTGGATGACGATCCAAATACGACCGACAGCCTGGGCAATGCCAATAATAGCGGAACCGTATATTTCAGACTCAGAGCTTATGCAGGCTCAGGTACCGGAGCCAATAGCCTCGAAACCCTTTCCGACATCATCTCCATCGATATTGAAGTGGTTGAAAAAATCGGAACCGGAGGCGGATGCGACCCTATCTATGTGGTGGGAGCCGCAGCAGTGGATGCCGGGTGGGATTGGAGTACCCCCATCGTTTTTGACTGCGAAAATAATGTGTACGCTTCCAAGATTAAGCTGACCAATGAAACCTTCCGCTTTTTCTCGACTGAAGGAGACTGGGCCTCTGGCTTGAATTACCCCTATTTTGTCGGCGAAGGATACACCATCGACAGCGATTTTGAAGACGCAGCCGATGGAGACAATAATTTCCGGTTTACGGGCACCCCCGGCATTTATCTCCTGACCGTAGATGACAATGCGAAAACCATCACCCTGGAGGAGTCCGGATCCTTGTTTTTGGTAGGAGCAGCTACGCCTGGTGGTTGGGATTGGGGAAATCCTACGGAGGCAGCCCAGATTGAAGTGGATGTGTGGCAGGCTACGCTAGCTTTTTCCAATGAAACCTTCCGCTTTTTCACCATTCGGGACGATTGGGCTTCAGGCCTGAATTATCCCTTTTATGAGAATGAAGGCTATACCATCGATAGCAATTTTGCGAATGCCCAGGATGGAGACAGCAACTTTAGTTTCATTGGGACGCCCGGCACTTATACCATTACCGTAAACGCCACGGATTTAACGATTACGCTTCAGTAGCCAGTAAGCCATCAGGGAAGGGCTCCCCCTTGGGAGCTCTTCTTCCCTGAGATTGCATTAGCCTTAGCGTTAGCGTTACGCAGATCTTCTTGCCGATGGTAGCTTTGATAGGAAAATGTTCTTCTTTGGATCAAAAAAAGCGTTTATCTTTTTAAAGCGGATCGACCTGCATAAGCAAAAGGTTTTTTATGTTACCTTCTCCCCTACTTACTCATTTAGGCTTTTTTTCCATCATGAAAAATGCGCATGTATCACTGTTTCTCCTCCTCTTCCTGCTGGCCGCCTGTGACCTGGGGCCCACCATTCCCCCCTCAGAAAAAGAGGATGAAAAGGAAGAACCAGTGGACGCGGGTTCTTTTGTTAGGGGAGCAGACCTTTCTTATGTAAACGAAATGGTGGATTGTGGCGCAGTGTACCAGGACCTGAATGGGCAAACGAATGATCCTTACGCCATTTTTGAGGAAGCGGGAGCAGATATAGTGCGGGTCAGGCTGTGGCATGATGCCACCTGGACTGCTTATTCAGACTTCGAAGATGTCAAGCAAACGATTCAGGCGGCCCAGGATAAGGGCATGCAGGTATTGCTGGACTTTCATTATTCCGATAACTGGGCCGACCCCGGGAAACAGGATGTTCCCGCTGCCTGGTTGGGAGTCGTAGATAATCTCCCCGCCCTGGGGGATTCCCTGTATAATTACACCTATCAGGTTTTGCAACACTTAGATCAGGCAGGCTTACTGCCAGAAATGGTACAGGTGGGCAACGAGATCAACATAGAAATCCTTCAGGACCCGAATCAATCCTACGGACAGATTAACTGGAACAGGAATGCGGCCTTGATTCAGCGTGGCCTCGCGGCGGTGCGTAAAGCTGAGCAAGATTTTGGGCAAGAGATAGCAGTAATGTTGCACATTGCCCAGCCGGAGAATGCCCTATGGTGGTTTGAACAAGCCACCCAAAATGGGATCACCGATTACGATTGGATCGGCTTGTCCTATTATCCGATCTGGTCCACCTATAGCCTTACTAACCTATCCACAGCGGTTGCTACGCTTAAAGACACCTATAAAAAGCGGGTAATGGTGGTAGAAACCGCCTATCCCTACACCCTTGAGGATACGGATAGCGCAAACAATATCCTGGGCAGTGATGCCCTGGTTCCCGGCTATCCAGCCACCCAAGAAGGTCAGTATTTATTTCTCAAAGCCCTGGAAGAGGCTTTACTGGAAGGAGGAGCCGAAGGGCTCATTTACTGGGAGCCAGCCTGGGTATCCACGAGCTGCAGTACGCAATGGGCCCAAGGTTCCCATTGGGACAATGCCACCCTCTTTGACCACAGTAAGCAAGCTACGACCGGCATGCAGTATTTTAGCGGGGAATAGGGATTTTGGTTAAAAGCCCTTAGCAAGAATCTGATCTTGTGGCCAGGCTAGACAAGGATTTTTCTGCATGCAGATGCCTATCCACCGTCGATGACTACCCTCACCTAGCTCTAAAATCAAGCCGGCCCTCAGGCATGTGCCGGAGGGCCGGAAAATAAGTGATTGGCTCATCGTTCATGTATAAGTGCTTCTTGCCAATGGAAGCTATGAAGTCTTCTTGATGGGGTTAATTATTCCATTTCATAGCCTTCAATTTCTCCTTTCATGGCTTTTTTCATCAATTCTGATTTACTATTGATATTCAGCGTTTTGTAGATTTTTTTGATGTGGTCTCGTACGGTATCAATGGAGATCATCAATTTATCCGCAATGAGTTTATAGCTCAGCCCCTCCATGATGCCATGGACAATTTCCTGTTGGCGAGGGGTCAATTGAGCAGCTTCGTTTTTTTGCTTATTGGGGGAGAAATATTCCACTACTTTTCTGGCAATCGAAGGAGACATATAGGAGCCTCCCCGGTGGATGGTGGTGATGGCTTCCTGTATTTTAGGCAGGGAACTTCTTTTGGACAGGTAGGAAACTGCTCCGGCACAAAGGGCCTTGAAGATCTTTTCTTCTTCTTCGTAGGTGGTCAGCATCACAATGTTGGTCTCCGGTAACATCCTTTTGATGGGCTTAATACCTTCCAGGCCAGAAATGCCAGGTAAGCCTATATCGAGTAGGACCAAATCAATCTGCGGATTCCGGGCAACTTTCAGGGTGCTGATCAAAGACTCCACACTATCTGCACTGTATGAAATAGCAATCCCCGGGCATGTATTGAGGTAGGTCTCCAGGCTGTTTCGGATGATAGGATCATCCTCCACGATGGCTACATGTATGTCCATTTTTTCGGTTTTATTAAATGTATCAAATAAAAAGGAAAGCTCCGAAGGCCTCGGACCAGCCGGGACCTTCGGAACAAAGGCTTACTTTTTACGTGCCCCTGCCTTCTTTAAGGCAGATTTTACTTTGCGGCCTTTGGCAAAAGACAACGGAAGAGTTCCCTGGGCATTGGGCATATTTACATCCGCTCCGACAGCAATGAGGGCCTTGACCATCTCATCTACTTTGCGTCCCTGATTGAGGGCCAGGTGCAGGGGACTTTCCCCCTGGGCATTGCGCACATTTACTTCAACTCCTTCCCTAGCTAAGAGGGAAATCAGATGATCATGTCCTGCGGTCGCAGAAATGTGAAGATAATTGTTATCTCCCGCATCGGTGTAGAGAGGATTGGCCTCATGGGTAATCAGGACTTTGGCTGTGGCTTTCAATCCTTTCCCAACGGCATACACCAAATACTTGTCGTCTTTTCCCTCAGCACCTTGTTCCAGGCACAGGTTCAGGACACTGGAGGCATTGTGGTGGACGGCCGGCTCTACCCCTACCTGAGGATTGGCTCCGGCGGTGAGTAAAAGCGAGGTCAAGGCTGTCTGGTTGTGAGGAATGGAGGCTTTCATCAGCTCATCACGGCTTCCATCAGCGCCTGCTTTCAACAGGTGTTGGACCAGTTCCAGCCTGTTGGCCTTCACTGCGGGCATCATGCCAGGATTGGGATCAGCACCCGCCTGGAGAAGCATATTCACAATCTGTATGTTCTGGTTCTGGCTGGCGGTGGCCATGTACCCGGCAGGGCTGGCATCGGCACCCTGGCTCAGCAATAAACCGCTGATCCGAGAATCATTAATCTTGATGGCGGTACCCAGGCCATCATTAGGGTTGGCCCCCGCTTCCAGCAGCAGGCTCACAAGCTCATGGCTCTTCAGGTTTACGCTTTTTTCCAGGAAGCTCGGGGCCTTCAGGTTGGTCCCTGTTTTCATCATCCATCTGAGGATTTCCAGGTTTTTGTTATCCAGGGCTTTATGAACCAGGTTAGGATCATTGGTTTTTCCTCCAGCCTCAAAAAACAGACTGGCGATTCGGGTTTCATTGATATTGATAGCGGTAGGTAAACCGTCATTCGGTCTGGCACCCGCGTTCAGCAACATTTGTACCTGGTCCAATTTTTTATTGGTAGTAGCTTTTTGAATAAAAGCAGGATTGGTAACCGCGGTCCCGGATTGGATGAGCCAAGACAAGATTTCGGAATTCCCGTTGTCCAGGGAGGCTATCACCAGCGCGGGGTCCTGGGTCTGGGCACCTGCTTCGAAAAGGGCTTTGGCAAAAGAGGTGTGGTTGCCATGAATGGCAGGAGCGAGGCCTGGCTGTGGATCTGCCTGATAGCTAAGGGCCGTTCGCAATAACTCCATTTCCTGATTTTCCACGGCGATCTTTACGACCTGGGTGGGAGAGGCTCCTTGTTCAATCATTTTGCGGGCGATGGTGAATTGCTTGACCTCCATAGAAGCGGCTAAGGCCACGTCTGTACTGCCTCCCATATCAATGAGTTTCTGCAAGTCAGCGCTATTGCCCGCTTTGGCGAGTTTTTCTACATGGCTGTCCTGAACCTCGGCTCCATAGTTGAGACACAGGTCGATGATCTGGCTATTCTTCCCGTCAATGGCGTAATGAAGCGCCTGATTTTTATCAGCGTTGCTTTGCAGCATAGCCTCCACGATGGGCAGGCTTCCCTTGGAAACTGCGGTCTCCAGGTACATATCCGCATTGGCCTGGTGAAGCATCAGGGCATCAGAGGCCATTTCTACGTCTTCAGATGATACCGCAAAACCTAAGGCTTTATTGGCATCCGCTCCTGCTTCCACGCAAGGGATGATCAGCGCGTTGGCTCTTTTGCTGATGGACTGGTCGAGGGCTTCGTTGGGGTTGACGCCTTTTTCAAGGAGGGTTTTGCCCAGGACGTATTTGCGGTTGTCGAGCGCTTTGGTGAACAATTCAATGCTTGCTTTGGCACCATATTCATCAAGGGCTACCTGAATCACTTCGATGTCATTGCTTTTGAGGGCGGCATCACAGACCTGATTCGGATCTACGTGATGGTCCAGAAATACTCTTACCAATTCAAGATCTCGCTTAAGGATGGCACGTTCCAGTTCTTTTTTAGCTTCATGAGGATTGTGGCCTGCTCCGAAGATTTTGGCCGCCATCGCCTTATCTCCCTTGTTCACTGCCAGGTAAAGCGGTGTATGGCCCTGGTTGTTTTTTTCCATGGGATTGGCACCATGCTTTAACAGCAGATCCATGATGTCGGACTGGTTGGCCCGGATAGCTTCATGTAAGGCGGTATTGCCCACGTTATTCTTGGCATTAAGGTTAATGCCATTTGAGATCAAACTCTTAGCGTCGGTAAATGCACCTGACCGAGCCGCCTGATGGAGGTGGGTATTGCCTCCAGTCAACACCTCGTTTACGTTTATCACGCCTATAGTTTCATTTGACGCTCCTACCTCGTCAGGTTCGAATTTACAGGATTCGGAATAAATCATGCCGCCAAAGGTGAAGGTGCCTCCAGAGCTGCCCATAGATTTCGTACAAGCATCTCCGTAGATCCCCAGGCCTCGATCGGTGGCTACTTTGGCTACAATATTCTTGGCACTTTCTGACAGGTAAATGGTGTGCTTATATCCATTCCCGATTCCTTTACCGGAGTCATATTTTTTCATTTGGCCTAGTTCCAACCAGGTTACGACTACCTGGCCCCAGTAGGCACCTTCACAGACAAGATGAAGTTGTTTGCCTTGTCCAAAAGCTACTCCCATTAACAATGAGAGAGAGACGATGAGAATGCTGGTTATCTTTTTCATTTTTCTAAGGTTTAGTGGGTGATGAGAAATTGTTTGTTGTTGCTTGTGCTCATCTGAGAAAGGGCATGAGCTACCCGGCTTAGCCGCATGGGCTAAGAAGTATGTGGTTGAATGAATGTTGTTAGCGGTTTATTCGCCGCACTTGCGGTAGACGGCCTCGAAGACGGTGCCCCAGCAATTGAAGCAAAGGGTTTGGGGTTGTGCGAAGGTTTCAGAGAAGATTTCTCCAAAGGTATGGCTGGCCGTAATGGTGAGGTTTCTGGCCCCAGCGGGAATTTCTTTGGTTTTGGTATAGCCGAGGCTATAGCTATCGGTGGTTTCCTCTACCCATTTTCCCTCGTACTCATACTTAACCTTAAACCACATCACATAGCCTCCCTTATTGGTAATGCTAATATTGGACGGCATAGGAAGGGCTGGTAATTCACGGAAAAAATCTCCTTTAGAAGCTGTGGGTCTGCGGTAGGAATTGACGAGGTAGAATTCCGTGATCAGGCGCAGGATCTGTCGCTTCATTTCTATTTCTTCATCAGTAGGGAAAAACGCTTTGGTTAACAAATCACACATTGCGGTAAATCCTAATTCTACCGGACCAGGACTGGCGTCCACTTTATCCCGCCATTTATTCAGGTCATCTTCTCCATTGCCTCCCTGGACATATACCTCTCGAACAAAATTGGTGGTAGAAGTGCCATTTGCCGTTCCTTCCCCTGTTCCAAAGCTTACAGATCCTCCTACCGTGGCTCCCTTAATAACCGCCGATGCAGCAGCTTGAAATTCAGAGGCAGACATACGAGATCTTTCATAATCACTGCGTCTGATTTGGGTACAGGAAATATACTGACCACCCCAGGTAACCCGACTTGCGTAGTGAGTTCCATACTTGCGCATGAACATGTCATATTGATTTTTGACACTGTATAAGGCAGCAGGCAAGCGTTGACCTTTCTTGGTAATATGGAGATCGGAAAGTTCCTCAGGCTTCATTCTGGGTAAGGGTAATCTTGCCACATCATCCCTGAATAAAGGGTCAAGCTTTTGACGGTAATTTTGACCTCTATCTACATCCTTCCAGGTAGGGCGAATGACAGCTTCGTGAATCCTCCGGATATTTTTGTTGATCATGTAGATGGATTCAGAACCTACCGAGGTAGCGTTCATTTCGGTATGACTGCCACTGAGGCTTCCCGCAGCCGCGCCAGGCACAGAAACAGACCCGCCTGCCCCTACATTAAAGCTCTTTTGAAAAGACTCGTAAGAGGTAATCCAGGCAGAAGAGTCGCTTACTTCGCCAGAACTTTCTGAGCCAAAGAAGGTCCCATAAGGTTTCAGATATTGGGCACTGTTTCCGGCACGCTCAGGGGAAGTGGTCATGATGACAGAACGGAAACGCTTTCTATTTTTCAGGTTATTGGGTTTCAAAGGATCATAGCGAAGGATGTCGAAACCTGCTCCTAACCAGTCAAGACCGGGCAAAGGTTGGGCATACCATACGGTTTGGTTTTCCAGGGTAGCCGTATGATCCTGGTAGGTATCGATGTATTCGTCTTGAGCGGCAGGAGGATTGCTTTGTCCGATTTGCGGAGCTTCTTGCTCGACCGGTGCGGAGGGGTTGTTGGGTTGATTTTGAGGAGGAAAACCCATCTCTGCATTCCCTATCAAAGCGGGAGAGAAAAAGCGATCTTGTTCTTGGGAATAGGGTAACACATTGCCGTTGCTGAAAAAGTAGATGAAACCATCCAGCATATTGACTGCGCCGTCTATGGCAAACTCCCATCCTTCCGGAAACCCATTCCACTGGCTGATGCTGCCTTCGTCGATATAGGCTTGCTGGCTGATATCATATACCACGTAGTCAAAATTGTGAATGAAGAAGATCCAGGATTCATTCCAACGGATGGCTGCATCCAGCTTCTGATTCCAGTTGGCGGGCAATCCGGGCCACATCTCCCACTCGGAACTCATCTCTCCGGTGCTAAAGTTGTAGCTCAGGTAAGAACTTCCGCTGAATAAGAGCATGGTTTCTGCTGTCCAGGGAAGAGAGGCGGTAATGCCTGCTGGCGTGAGCGAAAACCATTCTGGGTGAAAAGATTGCTGGGTGCTGTAGGGATAGTAAAAGCCATTACCTTCCTGAAAGAAAACAGCGGTCTGGTACTGGGGAAGATAATCAACCCCTGTCAAAGCCGAAGCCGTCTCTGCGGCAAGTTGGAATTGGTGTTGGGCCCAAAGTTGAACCTGAGCGAACATCAAGAAGGCTATCAGTGAGCTTATGTGGATGTTCCGTTTCATGATAATTTGCGTTAAAGGGTGAAACTTTGTTTGTGGTCTGTTTCCTGATTGCTTACTCTACAAATCTACGCTGGTGAAGAGGGGGTTGGAACCACATGTTGATGTGGTTAGGTACCCCCCATCTATAAAAAAAGCGGCCTGGAGTGAACCAAGGCCGCTTTTTTGCGATTTTTCTCAAGGCTTATGTAGCGCCTTACCGTCTTCTAACCTTTTTCTTGGTTTGGGATTTGGTATCCTTGCCAGACTTTTTGAAGGAGTTCTTCACCTTTTTGGGCAAGTAGGCAGCCTTTGCTTTTACCTTACCGGGCAGGGATTTCGCTTTTTCCCATTTGTTCTTGGGTCTAAGGGGCAGATTTTGGTACTGATTGGGCTGGGGTCGATGATACTGCGGTAGCTGTCCTGCACTAGCGCCGGTCCCAATGACATTGTCCGGCTGGCCAGCGGCTTTCTTGGGGAGTTGCTGATACTGGCTGGGGGCTGGCGGCAGTTGATACTGGCTGAAATGACCGCCGGGCTGACCGGTACCTAAGCCTCCATTGGCGGGAGCAGGTGGGGTAAAATATGGCCCCGATTGCTGGCCACGGGGTGAAATTTTAGAAGGAGGAGGGCCATACTGATTGGCCTGTCCGTTCGGCAGTTGAGTCGCTTGCGGAGGCAATTGGTACTGGCTGGACTGGCTACCGCCGCCTTTAAGCGCAGGTACGGAACCATACTGATTGGGCTGTCCGTTTGGCATTTGAGTCGCTTGCGGAGGCAATTGGTACTGGCTGGACTGGCTACCACCGCCTTTTACCGCAGGTACAGAACCATACTGATTGGCCTGTCTGGGAGGCATTTTGGAAAGCCTCGGAGGCAATGGGTACTGACCCGATTGACTACCGCCCTTTCTAATGGGAGCAGTTGAGCCATTGGACTGGCTGGCAGGTTTCGCCCAGGAAGGGACATTTTGGTACTGAGCGGTTTGTGCTCTGGGCACTGCCGGGGGCTTGGGTGGCAGTTGGGACTGACCGCTTTGGCTGCCCTGACTGCTGCTGCTTGCGCTCTGGGTTACGGCTTTCTGAGTAGGAGGACCTTCCTCCTGCTGGGCCGGCAACACAAAGATGCAGCCCATGCACCCCAAAAGGAGCAACATTTCCTTTATTCTTTTCATAGGAGATGAGATTATGGAACTCACATAGGGAGTCCAGGTGAAACAATTCATTAACTGTTTCAAAGGTCCTGCGAATCTCATCTTTCCTCAACCACATGATGATGTGGGCCAGACAGCCGACAGAAGCCGTCTCCGGATCATGCATTGGGAACGGCTAATTGGACCAAAAATCCCTGCTTATATTCAGTCTTCAGGGTTCCGCCTAGAATCTCTGCTCTCTTTTGCATGTTTTTAGTACCCTGACCGGTGGTTTTATAAGCCTTCTCTTTCTGCTCCCCATTGTCATGAATGCTCATGACCAACCTATCAGAAGTTTTTTGCAATTGGATGTCTACCTTGGAGGCATTGGAATGCTTGGCAATGTTGGTGATCGCTTCCTTGAAAATAAGGTATACGTGCTGGCGGAAGTTTCCTTCCACATTTTCCTCTCCCTGGAAGCCTTCCGACTGGATATGCATCTCAATGTTTCGCGCAGCAAGGGTTTCTAACCCAAACTCATTCATCCGGTCAAGCAAGCTATGCCAATTGTCTTTCTGGGCATCCATGGCCCATACCGCATCTCGCATGCGAGACATGGCTGAGCGGCTCATTTCATTGATCCGACCCAGGGCTGCTTTATCCGAACTCTGGGAGGTCAGTTCCAATAGTTCAGACTGCATGGCTAAGCCGGTCAGTAGGGTTCCTACATCATCATGGAGATCGGAAGAAATTTTATTCCGCAGACTGGCTACCTGGGCCGCTCGCTGGAATCTATTTCGAAAATAGAGGATTACGAGACCAAGGATGGCCAGAATGATGATGGCTACGATGCCAAAAATAAAGCGGTTTCGGTTGACTCTGGATTGGATCGCTTGCAATCGTTGCTCTATCCGGAGGTTTTCGATGGTTTTTTCCTTCTCCCGGGTCTCATATTGGGTTTGGTACAAAAGCAGCGCGTGAGCTTTGTTGGCGGTTTGGGTAGAATCAAGGCCCTGACCGTATAGCTCAGAAAATCTTAGGGCTTTGGCATAGTTTCCCGACTTTTTATACATATCAGCATTGAACTGATTGTACATCAGCAACTCAGCCCGATCCTTGTTGTCTAAAGCCCTTTGATACAGTCCGTTCATGATGACTTCAGCCCGCGCATAATTCCCCTCGGTGGTATAAAATAAAAACTGCGATTGATCGAAAAGGAATTGATAATAGGAGGCATCATTCCACCCAGCCATAAGCCGTTCAAAATCCCGGAAGTATTTACGTACCGAATCAGCTTCCCCCAGAAAATAGTGGGATTCAATAATGCCATTGAGAATGAATACATTGACGAACTTGTACTCTTTAGGAAAAGGGCCCATGGACCGGGCCTTATGATAGCGCACCAGGGCTTTCCCATATTCTTGTTCGATGATCTGGTTTCTAGCCAGGTTGACATTGTCATAGGCCTGGCTCAAGGGCGTATAGTAAGCGGGATACTTTTGCCGTTCGTTGATGTAGGCTTCAGCCTCCCCGTACAAGCCGATTTGGCTAAAAAGAATGCCCAACTGAATGTATACATCCATCAGCCCTAAGGTATCCTTCTGCTGCAAATACAAGGCTTTGGCCTTGTTGAAGGCCACACTACTTTCCCCATGCAGCCCCATGTGTCCATAATTGATGCCGAGATCTACCTGGTCCCGGGCATTGTTTCTAAGGCTTGTATCAGCACTACTGTTCCCTTTCTCGATGATCAAGGTATATAGCTCCACCGCTTTTTCAAACTTCTGGTTCTTGGCATAAAGATTAGCTCTATTCTTCAGAATGGAGAGTTTATTTGAATCGGGTTGAATTCGGTCTATGCTATCCAGGTAAGGCTGTAGCAGGGCTTCCGCCTGAGGGGTTAATTGTTGGAACAGGAAATAATCACTGGTTTGAACGACCCGGGAGATTTCCGTATCCATGTCTCCAATTTCTTTGACTAAGTCCAGTCTGGCCCGCATAAGTTTTTCTGCATGCGGTTTATCTGATTGGAAATAGTCCGTACATAAGGAATCCAAATACGCCCATCTTTGCTGCTGATCGGGGATGGCATGAGCGACCGACAGTAAAGAATCTTCCAGGCTTTGACCCAAAAGGGGAGAAACAAATACTATTGAGGTCAATAGTACGAATGATCGTAAAGGGGGCATTTTCATTGCAGCAGGCGTTATCCATTGAGCAATAATAAGTTAGGACATTTACCCGACAACCTATCAATCTCATGGAATTTTTATTTTTTGGGTTAAAGGGGGTGAGCCGTAGTAATGAAAAGGCCGTCTTCTGCTTACCCTGTAAGGTAGCCCGTACCAAATTCTCTACATTCTCCTCCACTGGACTCAAATACTATATTTTCCTCAAATGAAGGCGTGTGCTGAGAGAATACCTGAACGAACGCAAAGGGCATAATTAAATAACCAAAGGATAAAGGGAATTTTGAAAGGCATGAACTAACAAAATGCTCAGGAGGTAGCGCAAAAAAAATGTTAACCTTTTATTCAAATTGGTTAGGCATACAGGATATTTACCTCCGCACATTCATAAAAAGATACTCCTGTCAAAGGCTTCACAAAAAAAGTCAAAATTACCACTATAGTAATTTTCATATATCCGTTTTAATCCTTAGTATTGAATACTACGAAAAACGTAAGAATTCCCTACACGTCAGGGCTATTCAAAGTCTCAGCTGAAGTCTCATTCAGTTGAAGAGTTCCTATTTGTTCATCACAACAATTAGGATATCAGCAGGTGGTATAGGACATACCACCCTGGCCTCGTCAACCCTCATTTATTTTATATTGTACCACAATGCAAAAACACATCCTCTTCCTCCTACTTCTCTGTTGGTCAGGAGTTTCCCTTGCCCAGGAAAAGGGCATTAATTACCAAACCATTATCAGGGATCAGGCCGGGACTGCCCTGGCCAACCAACCCATTTCCCTGGGATTTAGCATTATCTACCAAGACCAATCCGGAGCAGAATCGGTGGTTTATCGTGGTTTACAACGCGTAACTACTAACGCATTTGGCCTCATTAATGTGGTCATTGGTGATTCTGCTGACGTTTTTTCTCCTCCCTTTGGTCAAATTGACTGGGCCGAGGGGGAACATCTCCTGGAAATATCCCTGAACGGGAGTCCCATTTCCAAAACTCAACTCGAATCAGTTCCCTATGCAAAAGTTGCTACTGACATGAGCCTTAGTCATCTAAAAGATGTAGAGGTTGCCAATCCTTCGCTAAATGATGCACTTATTTGGAACGGCCAAAAATGGGTTGCCGGATCCACGGGATCTGGAGGAACTATCTATTCAGCTGGGCCAGGGATCATTATACAAAATGACAGTATCCTGAACAGTGCTCCTGATATTCCTGTTTCCCTTTCAGGTACCGGTGCAACCAGTGTTTCAGGAACATATCCCAACTTCGTCATTTCCTCCGTTGATAATACCACCGATGCAGATGCTGACCCTGCCAATGAAATCCAAACGCTTTCTAAGTCAGGAAATTCTGTGAGCCTTTCTCAGAATGGTGGAAGTTTCACCGACGAAGTGAACGACGCTGATGCAGATCCTGGTAATGAGCTTCAAACCTTGACGATTAATGGAGACACCATCTCTATTTCAGGCGGTAATTACATCAACCTTCCCCCTAGCCAGGGAGGTACCAGTTATTCCTCGGGAACAGGCATTAACATTACCAACAATGTCATCAACAATTCCGCTCCAGATCAAACTGTAACGCTTGCCGGAGGTGGGGCCACCACAGTATCAGGTACCTATCCAAACTTTAATATTAATTCTACAGATAATGTCAATGATGCGGATGCGGATCCGGGTAATGAAATCCAATCCCTTTCAAAATCAGGGAACACGGTGACTTTGTCTAAGAGCGGTGGCAGTTTCACGGATGCCGTAAACGATGCTGATGCCGATCCTGGCAACGAAATCCAGATTCTCACCAAATTGGGGAGTTCTGTCAGCCTCTCCCAAAATGGAGGAAGTTTTACGGATGAGGTTAATGATGCGGACGCAGACCCCGGCAATGAAATTCAAGTAATCTCAAAGTCCGGAAACACGGTTAGCCTTTCGCAAAGCGGCGGCAGTTTTACTGACGAAGTTAATGACGCGGACGCTGATCCCAACAACGAAATACAGGTGCTCACTCTTTCCGGTCAGGTCCTGACCCTGGACAATGGCGGAGGTTTCGTTACCCTGCCAGACAACAACTATGTAGGAGGAAATGGCATTTCTATTTCTGGCAATACCATTACCAATGACTTCCCTGACCAAACGGTTTCCATTAATGGCTCGGGCGCGACGGTCGTATCGGGAACCTATCCCAATTTTACCGTCAGTTCCACCGATAATGTGAACGATGCAGATGCCAATCCCAGTAATGAATTACAGATCATTTCTAAATCAGGAAATCTGGTTAGCCTTTCCCAAAGTGGGGGCAGTTTTACGGATGAAACAGATGATGCCGATGCCGATCCAAACAACGAAATCCAGACGCTCTCGAAGTCTGGAAACACCGTTAGCCTTTCACAAAGCGGAGGCAGCTTTATCGACGAAGTAAATGATGCAGACGCGGATCCCAACAATGAAATCCAAGTCCTGACCCTTTCCGGACAAGATCTGACCCTGGACAATGGCGGAGGTACCATTACGCTACCCACCAGCAACTACGTGGGCGGAAGTGGCATTTCTATTTCTGGCAATACCATCAACAATGATTTCCCTGATCAAACTGTGGCCATTAATGGCTCGGGTGCGACTGTCGTATCGGGAACCTACCCCAACTTTACGGTAAGCTCTACGGATAACGTAAATGATGCAGATGCTAATCCCAGTAATGAGCTACAGATCATTTCTAAGTCAGGAAATCTGGTGACCCTTTCCCAGAGTGGGGGCAGTTTTACGGATGAAACGGATGATGCGGATGCCGATCCGAACAATGAAATCCAGACGCTCTCCAAGTCTGGAAATACGATAAGCCTTTCTCAAGGTGGGGGCAGCTTTACAGACGAAGTAGATGATGCCGACGCGGACCCAAATAACGAAATCCAGACACTTACCCTTTCCGGCCAAGTCCTGACCCTGGACAATGGCGGAGGTTTCGTTACCCTGCCTGACAACAACTATGTAGGAGGAAATGGTATTTCTATTTCTGGCAATACCATTACCAACGATTTCCCTGACCAGAACGTCTCTATCAATGGCTCTGGCGCGACCATCGTTTCGGGAACCTATCCCAACTTTACGGTTAGCTCTTCAGATAACGTAAATGATGCCGATGCCAATCCTAATAATGAGCTACAGATTATTTCTAAATCGGGAAATCTTGTAACCCTTTCCCAAAGCGGAGGCAGTTTTACGGACGAAACGGATGACGCTGATGCAGACCCAAATAATGAAATCCAGACTATCTCAAAGTCTGGCAATACAGTCTCGCTTTCACAAAGCGGGGGCAGTTTTATAGACGAAACCGATGATGCCGATGCAGACCCAATCAATGAAATTCAATCCATTTCAAAGTCCGGGAATGTTGTTTCCCTTTCGCAAAGTGGAGGGAGCTTCACGGACGAAGTAGATGATGCTGATGCGGACCCAATCAATGAAATTCAAACCCTTTCCAAATCTGGGAGCACCGTTTTTCTTTCTCAGGGGGGCGGCAGTTTCGTAGATGAAGTAAACGACTATGATCCGGACCCCTTTAATGAAATCCAAAGCCTTACCTTAATCGGGCAGCAGTTAAGCCTTGATAATGGTGGAGGCTCCGTAACTCTCCCCAGTGCCAGTGTTTGGAATGTTAATTCTAACGATGTCTACTTTGACACGGGCAATGTGGGTATTGGTTTGAATAATCCCCAAGCTGGATTACACTTGGATAGTACGCAGAATCTCCTGATTGGGCATGCAGCTTCTGGTAAAGGTAGCCGATTATACTACAACACTGAAAAGGTAGCTTTGAGGATTGGGAACTTAAATAATAACCTAAGCTATTGGGATCTAGATAGTTTAGGTTTCAACTCCTTTGCCTCAGGACTGGAAGGCAGAGCCGTAGGCAACAACTCTTTTGTAGCAGGGGGAGGCCAAAACGCCGCAATTGGTTACTCTTCTTTTTCTGGCGCAGGTTACAGCAATAGAGCATTCGGAAATAATTCATTTATCGGAGGCGGTAGCTATAACGAAGCCAGAGGAGAATGGTCTTTTGTAGGTGCCGGATATTACAACATTGCAAGCGGCAAACATTCCTTTATTGGAGGGGGATTTCAACTTAGAGTCAGTGGCCAGGACGCTTTTGCAGGTGGAGGTTCAAATAACGAAGCATCAGGTAGTAGTTCTGTAATTCTAGGTGGTGGAAATAATCTTGCTAGTGGGAGTAGCACCTTCATAGCTGCAGGAATTGGGAATACTACATCTGGAGGAAATTCCTTTGCCTCTGGTACAGGTAACACAACAAGTGGCAACAGCTCATTTTCTGCGGGTGGGGGGTTTAATACTGCTTCGGGATCAAACTCCTTCATAGGCGGAGGAGTAGGAAACACTGCCCCTTCCTATGGAGAAGCTGTTTTTGGGACCTACGCCACTACCTATACCCCAACTGGTGGAACCTTCATTAATAGTAATGATCGGCTTTTCGTCGTGGGAAATGGCACCTCTTCCTCAAACCGGAACGATGCCTTAACCATTTTAAAAAATGGAAGAATTGGCATTAATAATTCTACGCCATTTGCCCAGCTTTCCGTCTCCAATAGCTCATTAGGAACGGGGGTTGCCATTGGGCAAAATTTCTCATCCACATTCAGTACTTATGGGATGGATATTAGTAACACCAATCCCTCAGGAAATGCCCGAGGCGGAATATTCCTTGCCTATTCCCAGGCTACCAATGCCAGCTCGGCTTATGGCATTTTCACCTATGCCTGGAACGATAATGGAACGGGTCCCACCTACGGAATATTTAGTTCCGCGGTAAATGGAAGCTCTATCGGGGTAAAATATGCAGGATACTTTTCAGGGGATGTCTACACCACCGGTTTATATCTGCCTTCTGATCAGGTATTAAAATCTAATATTCAAAAAGCTCCTTCTAGTCTTAAGAAGTTGATGGACCTGGAGATTAGCACCTATTCCTACCGTAGGGACCAATATCCTCAGATGAATCTCCCTGAAGGAAAACGCACAGGCTTTATCGCTCAAAATGTTGCGGAGCTCATGCCTGAGTTAGTCAGAAAAGCTATTCAGCCGGAGACAGAAGAAAAGTTGAGGCAGGAGACTGGGCTAGCCAAAGAAAAAGAGGTGCATTTTACAGCGGTGGATTACGCAGGCATGGCCCCCTACATCGTCAAGGCCATGCAGGAACAACAAGCTCAGATTGAGGAGCAGCAAGCAAAAATTGAGTCCCAGCAAGCTCAGATAGATGGCCAACAAGCTGAAATTAATGCCCTGAAAGCAGAGCGCAAACAACTGCACGAAATCCGGCAACAGCTTCAACTCCTCCAGCAGCAGATTAATTCCTTAAAAAATGAAAAATAAAATCTATTGCCTGATGGGGGGCTTGTTAGGGCTTAGTCTATTGCTAGCTCCCGCAATGAGTATCGCCCAGACCTATCAGTTGGGTCGATCTGTCATGGGGTCAACCGGGCACCTCTCGACTACTGGCACCTATCAGGTCAGTGGTACAGCAGGGGAAGTCGCCATAACTACCGAGGAATTTTCGGCCCCTTTGCCAGGGAGTGGGATTACCTTCCTCACGCAAGGATTTCAGCAACCAAAAGACAACTTCGTCCTGAGTCTGGCCCCTGGTCCGCCCATTGATTTGGTTTTTTATCCTAATCCGGTATTTGAAGATGCCACCCTGGAGATCAGTTCAGATAAAATAGAGGAAATTCACCTTGAACTATATGACCTACGGGGCAGAAAAGTGCTCCTGAATAGCAAGCCCATGTATACTCAACCCCAGCAAGTTAGCAGGCAAAGGCTCGTAATGGGGCATCTAGCTTCTGGGCAGTATGTCCTCTTGCTTAAGGACAACCGAAATGATCTTCGGAGCCGGGTTTTGATTTCTAAGGAAAAGTAAGCCTTCATGGAGCAAACCCTTTGCATGACGGTTTCTTAAACTAAATCATACGTATTGAAGGTCGCCCCATAATCGGGGCGACCATTCCCTTACCATAAGAAAACATCGCATTCCAATAGGATTCTGGCCGGAAATGGGCCATGATCGAGCAATTATTCGAAGCAAAAAATTTATCCTCATGAAAAACGCCCTTCTCCTCCCTGGCAAGGCCCCTTACTGGGCGCTCAGGAATTCAAACCAAATCCCAGCTTTGGGTTTTGCCGCTCACATACTTCAATTATTTAGCAATCCGAAGGGAAAGAGAGCGCTTCTTTTATTCATTATATCATTCACGGTCTCCAGTTCTTTTCTGATAGCCAATCCAGAACCTCCACAGAAGGAGGTACCAATAAAAAACTTCCTGGATGAAAAAGGTGTCTTAAGAGTTCCCAAGGATTTCAAAGGGGAAATGGACCTGGAGGGCTATGACATTCAAATAGATGAGGCGCTTGGGGTGATTGCCCAACCCGCCAATTCAACCACCTCAGATTTAAATGGAGGGGTCCGGGGAAAAGGGGGTGGCAGAGCCATTATAGCGGACAACCTGGGTAATGTATATGTCGGAGGTGAATTTCGCCTTGCTGGTGATACCCACGCCAATTATGTAGCTAAGTGGGATGGCACTACTTGGTCAGCCCTGGGATCGGGCCTAAATGGTATTTGTTATGCCCTGGACGTAGACGGAAGTGGCAATCTATATGTTGGGGGTGCCTTTACCACTGCTGGAGGCATTCCCGCTAACCGAATCGCCAAATGGGATGGCACTACCTGGTCAGCATTGGGTTCAGGCCTCGACGGAGCGTGTTTTGCCATTTCTTCGGATGTAGTGGGAACACTTTACGTCGGGGGGAGTTTCACCCAGGCAGGAGGTCAGAGCGCCAGTCGGATCGCAAAGTGGAATGGTACTTCCTGGTCTGCTCTCGGAAGTGGCTTGAATGGTACCTGTTATTCCATTGGGTGGCTAGGAGGCGGAACGGTTTATGCCGGAGGGAGTTTCTCAAGTCCTGGAAATAACATTGCAAAATGGGACGATGGATTTGGCTGGTCATCAGTTGGTACGGGCCTGAGCGGAACCTGCTTTGTGGTGCGGGACAGAGGAGTAGGTGGAGTATGGGCAGGGGGAAGTTTTGCATACGCCGGAGGTGTCTTGGTGAATAACATTGCTAAATGGCAAGGTGGCAGTTGGTCTGCCTTAGCAGGCGGACTTAATGGGACCTGTAGATCAATTTTTGGAGTTAATAATGTTATTTATGTCGCAGGGGATTTTTCCACTGCAGGCACCACTGGTTTTACCTCCAATCGAATTGCCCACTTCAATGGCTTATTTTGGACTTCCTATGGAACGGCTTTGGATGACCGATGCAATTCCCTCACCGCAGATCAGAGTGGAAATGTTTTCTTAGCCGGAGATTTTTCTTTGTACGGATCAACTTTGACTTCGGGGGTAGCGATGCTATACGGTCCAACCCTCAATCTAGGCAAAGGCATTTCTCGTTTAGGCTGGGTGAGAGCTATGGTGCACGATGGTGTGGGCAGCTTATATGTGGCTGGCCGGTTCGAGATCGCCGGCAATATCAAAGCGAACAATATCGCCAGATGGGATGGGACCAATTGGGTAGCCTTAGGCAAGGGATTGAACGCTCCTTGCAATGCGCTAGCCATTACAAACATTGGGGTCTATGCTGGAGGTACTTTCACGTCTGCAGGGGGGGTAAATGCCAAGAGAATTGCCTTTTGGGATGGCAATAATTGGTCCGCCTTAGGCTCTGGCCTCAGTGGTCAACCCTGCCAGGCCTTAACCGTTGACGCTGGCGGTACAGTATATGCTGGAGGAGCTTTTAGCTCTGCCGGCGGAGCCCCCAACACTCAGTATATCGCCAAATGGAATGGCAGCAGTTGGTCCTCGGTAGGTACGGGCATAAATAACATCTGCTATGCCCTGGAAGCGGACGGAACCGGTAACGTATATGCCGGCGGGGCATTTACAAATGCCGGGGGAAACACCGCTAAATATATTGCCCGGTGGGATGGCAGCAATTGGTTTTCCCTCGGGACTGGTCTGGGAGGAGCGTGTAGAGGCATTGGGGTCGATGGGAGTGGTCAAGTATTTGCCGGGGGCAACTTTACCGGAGCAGGAGGCATCACAGCTAATCATATCGCCAAATGGGATGGCAGCAATTGGTCGGCTCTGGGAAATGGGCTTTCAGGCTCATGCGAAGAGGTAGCCGTGGATGCAAATGGGAATGTATACGCGGTAGGATCAAATGTGGCTATTCCTGGTGTAGCCGGTCAGGGGCTGGCTGTTTGGAATGGCAGTATCTGGCAAGGGCCTTGTGGGGGAATTAACACCAGCTCTATCTCAAATCCCAACAATAGCTCCCTTTTCATCCAAGCCGTCCTTGTATTCAATTCTGAGCTATTCGTAGGAGGTATTTTTTCCTCAGCCTTCAATCAAAGTGCCTTCAATATTGCTTCTGGCCTCTTGCCCAACATCCTCCAACCCCCGCCTAGCGTAGATGTACAATCTACCTGTGGGCCCTTTACCTGGATCGATGGCAATACCTATACGGCTTCCAATAATTCCGCTACCTATACCTTGATAGGCGGAGCTGCCAATGGGTGTGATTCAATCGTAAACCTTGATTTGACCATTAACCAGCCAACCACGGGAATAGATATCCAGATTAGTTGTGGCCCCTTTATCTGGATTGATGGAAATACCTATACAGCTTCCAATAATTCGGCCACTTACACTTTGGTCGGCGGAGCTGCCAACGGCTGCGATTCCACCGTTACGCTTGACCTGACCATTAACCAGGTAGCCACAGGAATCGATGTGCAGGTAAGTTGCGGCCCGTTTATATGGATCGATGGAAATACCTATACAGCTTCCAACAATTCCGCCACCTTTACGCTCATTGGAGCGGCCGCCAATGGCTGCGATTCTACCGTAGCCCTTGATTTAACCATCAATCAGGTTTCGACAGGAATCGACGTACAAACAAGTTGCGGGCCCTTTACCTGGATTGATGGAAATACCTATGCAGCTTCCAACAATTCCGCCACCTTTACGCTCATTGGAGCGGCCGCCAATGGCTGCGACTCCACCGTAGCCCTTGATGTAACTATCAATCAGGCAGCTACCGGAACCGACGCGCAAATAAATTGCGGGCCTTTTACCTGGATCGACGGCAACACCTACACAGCTTCCAACAATACCGCTACCTACACCATCATCGGAGGAGCCGCCAATGGCTGTGATTCAATCGTTAGCCTTGACTTGACCGTTAACCAAGTGGCTACAGGGGTTGATGTACAAGTTAATTGTGGTCCGTTCACCTGGATTGATGGCAACACCTACACCGCTTCTAACAATTCCGCCACCTTTACCTTGGTCGGAGGAGCTGCTAATGGCTGTGATTCAATCGTTAGCCTTTATCTGACCGTCAACCAGCTAGCAACGGGGGTCGATGTACAAATAAATTGCGGACCTTTTACCTGGATCGATGGCAACACCTACACATCTTCCAACAATTCCGCTACCTACACCATCATCGGAGGAGCCGCCAATGGCTGCGATTCAATCGTTAGCCTTGATTTGACCGTTAATCAGCCTCAGACAGGAACAGATGTCCAGGTGAGCTGCGGGTCCTTTATCTGGATTGATGGGAATACTTACACCTCCTCTAATAATACCGCTTCCTATACCCTGGTTGGAGGAGCTGCTAATGGTTGTGATTCCACTGTGCAGCTAGATTTAACCATTAACCAGATTGATCCATCCGTCGTGGATGCCGGTACGAGTCTGATAGCTGCTCAGCAGCAGGCTACTTATCAATGGCTCGACTGTGACCTAGGTTTTTCCCCAATACCAAACGAGACCTCTGATGCATTTTCACCATCAAGAAGCGGAAATTATGCGGTAGAAATCAGTTTAGGTACGTGCAAGGATACCTCATCCTGCGTCAACTATCTTGCTGTGGGAATCAATGAAGGTTTTGCAGAGCAAATTTCCTTCTATCCCAATCCTACCAAGGAAGTAATTACCATAGAGTTGAGTAGAAGCTTCCCAGAAATTGAAGTGCAGATCATGGATGTCTGGGGCAGAACGTTGACCAAAAAGATGCTGTATAATCAAGAGAGATTTGAACTTCCTATTCAGGATCCACCTGGAACTTACTTTATTCAAATACGCGCTCAAGCATGGGGAGTCTCGACGTTTAAAGTTTTGAAGAGATAATACAACAAGGATTCATCAAGATTCTCTCAACTTAAGATCATTCAAAAAGCAGGAAAAAGCCTCTCTCACAATGAGAGAATTGCGAGAGAGGTTATTTTCTATGGGCACATACGGAGATGCCTCTACCCTTTTCTAAGCTCCCCTTATCCCCTGAATTTGTCCAAGGTCGGCTTTCCTCTTTTATTGGGTATTCCGGTGAGCACACGAGTTTCAGAGCTAATGAAGCTGATTTTAATATTTCATTCCCTGGGAAGCACAGACAAAAGGCTTCATCTTTACCCCCACCTGATAGAAAGGAAAGGCATTTTTTTAAGGCTACCTTTACTCCTTCTGGACCTACGCCATTTCCCTAAATCCCCGTCAACAAAATAATGGAGATAAGCGTAATCACGCCCACGGTGGTCGAAAACCAGCCCATTCTTTTTGATTTGGTCCAGCCAGATAAAGAAATGATGGCCAGAAGAGAAATAATGCCTAAATAAAAGGTAATGGCCCCAATCACATTGGGCAACTCCAGGGAACTTTTGCTGATAGCATGTGGATAGCCCTCTGTGGTTTTTAGCAGGACGCTGGTCATGGCAAAGACGGTGATTAAAAAGAAGCAAGCCGCCAGGGTGGAAGAAGCGACGATTGCCTTATGCAATTTGGTGCTGGCTCCGGAAACCAACAGATTGGCAATCACGGCAATCGAAAAGCCTCCCAGCAGGGAACTGATGGTGATGATTTGCCTTGCAAGAGAGTTGAAATAATTTAATGAAATTTCGTCCATAAGCTTACCGCCTGAGGGAAACAGAAGTTCGCATTTAATTTAATGACCAAATAAGCGCTTTTTCTTTGGTGGCTCGGAAAATCGTGTGATGCTGCTCCTTGGGTTCATCTGAATATATCCACGCCAGGGTTTGGGGGGAATATTGGGTTAAGGTTTTTTCCAGGTCTCTGGTGGACCGTGAAATGTCTTCCGCGCTTGAACCGGCAAACCATAATTTTATGGCTTGCGCTGGGAAGGCTTGTAAGAGTGCGTCCGCATGTTTAGCCAAATATTGATCATTCCACCAAAGGGATGGGTCCATCGCAATATAAAAATCGAAGGTGGCAGGTTGGATAAAAAAAGTTTCCATGACAAAAAGCCCAGCCAGGGATTCACCAATTATGCCTTTTTTGTCCAAAGTCCTATACCGTTTATTTATTTCTGACACCAACTCTTCCGCAATAAATAACCTAAAGTCTTTGGCCCCATCCGTAATAGGGCAATACTGTTGGTCATCTTCGACTGCTGAAGCCCCGGTCAAATCTCTTCCTCTCTCGGTATTTTCAATGCCTACCAGGATAACAGGGGGGATTTTACCTTGTTTCAGTAAGGTGTCCAGGGTATTGGCGATATGGGGGAAATCTTCCTTGATGCCTCCATCTGGCATATATAAGACAGGGAAGCTGTCAAGGGAGGCCTGGTAGCCGGGCGGCGTCCAGACATTGATTACTCGGTCTTTCTGGACAAATTGGGAGGCGATGCGCAGGCTATCGTGAGGGGGAATAGGATCTTGATAGGTAATCGCTCTGGGCTTACAGCTGATGGCGAGCAGGGCAATCATCAGAAAGAGCAGGGTGTTTTTCATGCCATTCGGTTATGTCTGAAGCCTTCCTTAGGGCTTTCCCTAATATTGCGCCTATTTCGCGATTTCTACAAATACTGATCGCTCATCAAAAGAGCAACTTTTCATCCTGCTGGTCTAAGGGCAAAAAATCGATATCCAAATAAGCCCCACTCGCATTGTCATCTGAGACGATCTGCGGTTTTCCTTTAATCATTTCCAGCGAATTTTTGTGGATATGTCCCGCAAAAATGCCCAACAAATTAGGGGCATTAAATACTGCCTTATGAAATGCAAAGGTGGTCTGGGTATGGCCTTTTTCTGGCCACTTTGGTCTTCTTTCCAGCGCAAAATTCCGATCGACAGATGCCCCCCAATGAGGATTTCCACAGCCAAAAGAAATGTTTTTTCCCGGGGCGTAGAGGGGAATATGGACCAATAATACCAAGGGCTTACCACTGGCTACTTGTTCCCGGAAAAAGGCTAGCTGTTCTTCATTTATTTGATAGGTAGAATTGTCAATGGCTAAACATCTCACGCCTTTGACGTCATACGCAGCCATTAAAGGATGATTCCCCTGATACAAAGGTTTTAAGCGTTTTTCAATCCAGGTATCCCGCAAAGCCTCCAGGCTGCCTTCCATGCCCTCATAATGCCAGTCGTGATTGCCGGCGGTATAGATGTAGGGAATGGCTGTGGCTTCCAATTTAGCCAGCACCCATTCTATGGCCGCTTCTGAGGGAAAGCTAAAAATGTCCCCCACCAGGGTGATGACATCGGCCTCCACCGATTTGGCAAATGCCAGGGCTTGTTCAAAGGCTTCTTCCGGATGGGTGGGAGCCTGGGTTTTGAAATGGGTAGTCTGATGGTAGGCCTTGGCCATGCGATTACTGTACCCCTGATATGGAATGCCCCTTTCGTCATCCCTAAACAAATGAGTATCCGCTATGTGAACGACCTTGATCTTTTCTTGGAATACCCGGGAGAACACCTTCACTTTTTCTTGATCTACCGTAACGCAGAGCTTTATCGGCTCCTTATTGGCTTGAGGTTCAGGATGCGCATAAGCCTTGGCAGTCAGGCCCAATCCCGCTAAGGTCGTAGTAGTTCCTTTGATAAATGAGCGGCGTTTCATACGAGGCAGAAATTTCAGTTCAGCGATCTGTATTCCTTTGGGCTCATGCCCGTCTTTGCTTTAAATAGATTACTAAATCTTTGCGGATACTCAAAGCCTAAAGAATACGCGATGCCGCTGATCGTGTCCGTAGAATTAAGCAGACTATTTTTGGCTCTTTCAATAAGGGAGAAGTGAATGTGTTCCAGGGCGGTTTTGCCGGTTTCTTTTTTCAGTAAATCACTCAAATAATTGGGGGAAAAATTAAGCTGGTTCGCGCAATATTCCACACTGGGAATGCCTTCTTGGGCCGCCTGATCAGCCTCAAAATAGGTGTTGAGAAAGCGCTCGAATTTCGATACAATGTCGCTGTTCAGGTTGGTTCTGGAAAAAAACTGCCGATCGTAAAATCGCAGGCAATAATCCAAAAACAGTTCGATATTCGATACGATGAGATGTTGACTATGCCGATCGAGGGGCTGGCTATATTCCTGGATAATTTTGTTCAATAAGTCTTCTATAGCACCCCTTTCCTGATCCGAGACGTGCAGGGCTTCATTTGAGTCATAATGAAAAAAGGTATACTTGCCCATTTTGTCCGATAAGTCTTCCTTCCTGAACATATCCGGATGGAAGATCAAGGACCAGCCTTCGGCATCTATCTCCTTATCCGCTCCCTCCTCATCGTCAAATTTCATCACCTGTCCAGGGGCGGTAAAGACCAGCGTCCCTTCCTCATGGTCGTAGGAATTCCTGCCATAAGAAAAGGAGCTGCAAACATTAGAAGACTTGAAGATAATGGTGTACAAATGATTGATCACCTTGACCCCCTGCATGGCAGCGATGGTCTTTAGATCCCGGTTATGAATGACGCTGACGAGTTGATGTCTGGGGCTGGAAAGGCCTCCCATGTTATGCATCTGGGAGACCTTATGTACTTCTATCGTTTGTTGCATGATAAACTTATTAGGATGGCCTCGAGAGAGTTTCCCAGCCTACTGAATGTATTTGTCATAAAACTCCTCAAAAGCCTCTAATTGAAAAGTGTTGGCTTTCTGGCCAATATTTGATTTGGGTGAACCCACTTCAAATCCGTGATATCCCCCCTTAAAAACGGTGAACTTGACCGGAACCCCCGCTTTTTCCAACGCCTCAATGTAGGCAATGTTTTCGTCGTAAAAGGGTTCTAAATCTCCTACCCAGCTAATGGTAGGGGGAAATCCACGATAGTCATCGTTGAGAGCAGGCGAAGCATAGGCAGGTACTGCGCCTTCTATATTTCTGAGATAGAGTTTCCAGGCAAAAGCGTTGATGTTCGCATCCCACATGGTAGAACCTTGCATTTTGGAAGTGGCGGTGATCATGCGGTGGTCGAGCATGGGATAAATGGGCATTTGAAAGGCAATGTTTACGGCCTGGGTGTCCCGGGCTTTCAGCGTGATGGCCGCAGTCATGCCTCCTCCGGCACTGTGTCCGGCAATGATAAAGTTATTCGGATCGATATTGAGTTCGGCAGCATGATCCCGCATCCATAACAATACATCGTAGCAATCATTGAAGCCCGCAGGAAAGGGATCTTTTTGGGAAAGGCGATAATCAGGCGCGACAATCACTACATCTCTTCTTTTCAACACATCTGCATAAAAATCATTAGCCATTTCGGGTAGCCCCATCATATAGCCGCCACCATGAAGGTATAACATGGCCGGGAGCGCTTTGGTAGTTCCTTCGGGACGAAAAACCCGGGTCCGGATCTGATGCCCCTTAGTCGTAGTGCTGGGTACCTGATGGGTTTCGTTGACCACTGATTCGACTTTCTGGCCTTTGGAAAGCCTGACCAGGCGGGTCATCAGATTGAGACTCCATTTTCTTGAATTCACATTAACCAGGAATCGATACTGGCCATATTGGGCTTGCAATTCCTGATCGTACATTTCTTTGGTTACTTCCATGTCTATTCTTTTTGAGCGTGGAAAAACATCCGTTGATGGATACAAAGAGAAGGCATGGGAAGTGGACAAACGAAAGGATTTCAAGGGAATCCTAAATGATTTTACAGGTGGGGGATTTCGAGCCATTAGACCAATAGCCCTTTAGAGAAAATGAGGGGATTGTTAAAAAAAGCCAGGGTTTCAGAGGCTTGGTTTTTCTCTGCAATCCCGGCTGTTTGGAGCAAAGCCGATGCAATCCCTATTGTCGGTAGCTCCCATCTGGCAATACCGTAGGCATCTTAAATTGGGGGTCGCTCAGCAACTGATAAATGGCCGTATCCTGATCTCTAACTTTGTCCAGCGTATTCAATTTCCATTCCTGTTGGATTTCTGCCAAGCGATTTTCCTGGGCACCTAGCATAGAAGTCAAAGCCCAATACAGATACTCGATAGTCTGACAAGAGGCATAATCGCAGGTCGCATCATCATAAGTATACCAGGCCTCTGCCGGATAAGGATCAGGAATGGACATAAACTGACCACCCCGGGCGATATCCATGGCCTCAGCCAGAAGGGAACCCTGGTTCTGACCGAAAGCCTGAGGATAAGCCTTGGAATGGCCTGCATGGTTGATGATGTGCAGGACTTCCTCTAGCGAGGCATCAAACCGCCCTAGCTTGCCGCCTGATACATAAGCAGGATTGGTTTCATCATTCCCTAAATCCTGTCCCTCCCTACCGTTGACAAAGCTATTTCTCAAATCTCTTTCCTTGCTCCACATGACCAAATAAGCCTTGTTTTCCAACATTTTGTCCAAGACCAACTGATCATCAACGGTGCCATCTTCGTCATTGTCGAGGTATTGGGCCATGACATTGGCGGCATGGAGTAATTTGGCATCCTCCACATCAGGAACGGCATAGATGTCAATCCCAAACACCACCACTTTTCGATTGTACTTTTTGAGTATCCGGTCTTCATTGGCTACGATGGTGAAATGGGGGTCATTGCCTGGATCTATCTCACCCAAAGGGTTGATGTTGCCCCGGTCCTGACAGGCCATCGGCCCCAAGACGACAGCAGCAGAAAACAGGATATGGAGAATGCTCATGATGCGATTTTTTCAAAGATGAATACGGAAGTTGTATAAGGGACAAGGGAGCGGTCCACATCCTCTAAGCAGTATGTAAAAACGTCAGGGGATACGAATTAGCGTAAAAGAGAATCACCCAAAAACGATATAGGGTCGTTTTTGGGTGATTTGTGGGCCCACCAGGACTCGAACCTGGGACCTACTGATTATGAGTCAGGTGCTCTAACCAACTGAGCTATAGGCCCGGACACCATGCCATATAGGCAGCGGGTGAAAGTGTGGCAAATATAGCCGCTTCCCGTGGGACTTTCAAGCATCATGTTGGCTTTTCGGATGGGGAATCAGCTTCTTGCAAGGCTATTGTACGGGCTAGCTCGGTCAATTGTTCTTCCAGGCGGACGCTGCGCAGATAGAGGAAGAGGCAGCTCACACTAAGCCCCAGCATGCCAAAATAAAACACCAGGTCTACGCCCCGGCCTACGCCTACCCAGTTGGCCAGGGTGGTGGTTACATCTGGAAAGACCGTCAGGACCATCAGGGCGAGGATGATGCAAATAAACACCCCTTTGAGCAAGACCTGTTTTCTCAGTCGTTTGGTAAAAACGATCAGCAACAACACCAGGAGGGGCAGCAGGATAAATTGTACGGGTTTCATGGGAATGACATTCAGTAGGCTTATTGAAAAAGACGTTTGACCAGCAGGTCCCCGACGATGTTGGCGGCATTCCAAATCGATTGGCCTTTGGCCAGCGAATAATCCGAATAGCGAATGACCACCGGCACTTCTTTATAGCGGAGCTGGTGGCGAGCCGTTTCCTGGATGATTTCGCTATTGTGGGCCATGCCGTTTTGGGTGATGTGGATAGTTGCCAGGGCTTTGGCATTCAAGGCCCGATAGCCATTATGGGCATCCGTCAACCAGAGGCCGGTAAGCAGCCCGTGAAAGATTCGCCCTAGTTTAAGCACCGCTTTCCGCAAAGCCGGCATAGCCTCGCCACTGCCGCCCGCCAAAAAGCGCGATCCCAGCGTTATATCCGCCTCCCCCGCCCAGAGCGGCGCTACCATGGGCAGAATATCCGCCACCCGATGCTGCCCATCTGCATCAAAATGCACCACCCATTGCGCGCCTTGGGCCTGGGCATAGGTATTGCCGGTCTGCAAGGCCGCCCCTTGTCCCATATTGATGGGATGCTGGAGAAAATGAATGGGCAGGTCCTTGGCCGCAGCCGCAGTTTGATCCGTCGAACAATCATCGATCACCACCACCTGAAAAGGATGCGCCAAAACCTCCTCTAAGGTTTGTCGAATAACCTTTTCTTCATTATAAGCTGGGATGATCACCCAAATATCCGCTGGTGTTGGCTGGGTCATGGGACAAAGATAAGGGCTAGCAGCCAGCTTTTGAGCCCCAGGAAGCCTGAGGTAAGCTTTTCGCGTGAAAATCCTCCGATAAAGTGATTTTTCAGACGAGGGGTGTTAATTTGCCATACTGATTAAATCCATCATATGTTAAAGTATAGCTGGCCTGTCCCTCTATATTTATTTTTCGCCTTGTTCAGCAAACTCCTGCTCATCATGCATTACGTAGGAGGCCTGGAGTTTGCCATTATTGCGCAGGTGCTTTTTTATGTAGGGGGGCTGTTCTATCTATGGTCAAGCCCCTTTAGCAAAGAGTTAAGGGTGCCCCTTACCTTGTTGATCTTAGTCAGAGGCATTGGTCCCATGTTTTTCACCTCCAGCTATTCCCTGGGAGCCCGGATTTTACCTATTCTGGTGGATGCCATAATTCTGGGTTTATATTTCTTTCGCTTTTATCTAAAGGAAAAACATCCTCCCAAGGATTCCCTCAAGTTTTCAGCGGTCGCTGCCTTTTTCGCCTTGAGCATGGGCACCCAGGCCCTGCAAACCATGGGCATCCTGGACCTGAGTATCATGGCCTTTGCCGTCCTGACCTGGATGGAATCCGCCAGCCTGGTGATCGCTATCGGCCTACATTTATGGCAGATTCGAGAAACCCAGAGTTTTAAAGGGGCAGACTACTGGGCTGACAAAATCGACGAAATACAAGGCAACTAACCTACTTTCCCCTCTTATTGCTTCAAACCCTCTCCATGGATCAAGAAAAAAAATACTCCACCGTACACTACCAAAATTACCTGCAGCTTGACCAGTTGCTTAGTGCCCAAACCCTCCGGTCTGCAGCCTTGGAGCCTTCGCCAGCTCATGAGGAAATGCTGTTCATTGTGGTTCATCAGAGCTATGAGCTTTGGTTCAAGCAGATCATTCATGAGCTAGAGTCCGTCATCAATAAATTTAACCGGGAGGATGTAGACGAAAGAACCATCGGCACGGCCGTCGCCCGCCTCAACCGGGTAGCCAGCATTTTCAAGCTGTTAATTGAGCATATCCCGCTCATGGAAACCATGACGCCCCTGGATTTCCTCGATTTCAGGAACTACCTCTTCCCGGCTTCTGGCTTTCAGAGTTTTCAGTTTAGAAAAATAGAAAACCTCTTGGGCTTAGAAGAAAAAGAACGCTCTACCTACGGGGGCCATCATTATGCGGCCTTTTTTACCGATGAACAAAAAGCGGAACTCAACACCATCGCTACGGAGAAAAACCTCTTCCAGGCCATAGAAAAATGGCTTGAACGGACCCCTTTTCTCCGCTTTGGCAAATTCGAGTTCCTCAAATATTATCGCCAGTCCGTAGAGCGCATGGTCGCGAAGGAAGCCCAGGCCATTGAAGCTTCCAGTTATCTGACCGAGGATGAAAAGCAGATGCGGCTCAAGATGATGGGCTCCACAGATTCTTACTTCCAATCCATCCTCAATCCAGACGTTCACCAGGAATTAGTGGAAAAAGGCCGGCAACGGCTCAGTTATCAGGCGACCCTGGCCGCCCTGATGATCAACCTCTACAACGAAGAACCTTTGCTGCAACTGCCTTACCGCTTTTTGCTACAGTTGATTGACATTGACGAATTGCTGACCACCTGGCGCTACCGGCACGCCCAAATGGTCATGCGCATGCTCGGACGTAAGACGGGTACCGGAGGCTCTTCCGGCCATAAGTATCTTCAGATGACCGCCCTCAAGCATCACATTTTCAAAGACCTCCACAATATTTCCACTTTGTTGATTCCCCGGTCCGAATTACCTGAGTTGCCCGATGAATTGAGGCGGCAGTTGGGCTTTTACTTTACCCACCTGGAAGATTGGTAGGCAGGCCTGAAAAATAATGCAGAATTAAGCTGGAATTCTGTATTTTACCTGATAGGATATCCTGGCCTTCAGCTGGGTATCATACGGCTACGCTTTCCTCAAACCTATACCCCATGCGGATCAACGGACACTCACATCTTCTCCCCTATCCTGAACAAATCCCTTCCTTTATGAAGGAGAAGGAAATCTTTTGGATAGATGAAGACCGAAAATTCATGCTCCAGAAAAACTGGAAACGCCCGGTTACGGACTCTAGTTTTTTTCTCAATGAAAAACTGGAGTGGATGGAGAAAAATAACCTTGATCATGCTATCGTCCTGAACCTTTCCCAACTTTATGGCAATGGCTTACGGGTAGAGGAAATGAAAAAAGTGCTGCGCTGGCAAAACGACTTCAATGGCCAGGTACAGGCCGACCATCCCGATAAGTTTTCCTGCGGCTTTGTGATTCATGCAGGCTTTGTCCGTTCTGCCTTGTGGGAGATTGAGCGGTGCGTAAAAGACCTGAACCTTCGGGTTCTTTGCCTGCCCACCCATTATATGGATTCCATTGGAACGTGGCGGACCATTTTTGACCCGGAAACAGAACCCATCTTTGAACTAGCCAACGAGCATAAACTAGCCGTAGAAATTCATCCCTATGATGGCGAGAAGTTCATCAAACTGGAAAATGTAGCCTGGCGCTTCCATTTGGTCTGGATGCTGGCCCAGTGTGCGGATGCCTATCACTTCTACACCTTGCAGGGCTATCATGAAAAATTCCCCGATATGCGGGTGTGTTTTGCCCACGGAGGACAGCTGGCGCAAATCAACCTGGGCCGCCGGATACAGGGCTTCGATGGGCGACCGGATTTATTTGAAGGCAAGACGCATCCCAGGCGAGCCGTAGGACATCCCAATATCTTTTTTGATACCCTGGTGCACGATACCTATTCCCTGGAATTGATGGTAAAAAGGCTAAAAGGCACGGACCAAATCATCCTTGGGCTGGACGACCCTTATCCCTTAGGAGAAATGGAAAGTGAACCACAGTCTTCCTATCCAGGGAAATTGCTGGACCTGGCCCTGGAAGAAGGCATCATCAACCAGCAGCAGCATGAAGAAATCTGGAAAGAGAATGTCTTGCGCTGGTTGGGCGTAAATCAATGCCCGAAGCTAAAAGAACGCCTCAAGCATTTGACCACCGAGAAAGTCGATTCCTAAAAAGGCATGTCCTCTACCTCAGAGGCAGCGGCTTTTTCCTCCTCCTGATTGGCCTGATGGGCAAAATCATGTAATTCGCGGATCAGCAGTAGCACCCGCTTGATTTCCTTGACTTCCGGATAGGTGAGATAGAGGAATTTCGGGGTCTCCTTAATCTTTACCCGTGCCGGGAAAGTGGTTACATATTCGATCACTCGGGTAAAAATCGGCGATTGGAAAAAGGATGATTCCTGGTTTGCTACGAAATAAAAGCGCAGCATGCCGCCCCGCAGGGTTACCCGCTCGATCCCGATCCGCTTGGCGATTTCTCGAATACGGGTGGCGTCAAACAAGGCCAGCACCGGGCCGGGCATCGGACCAAAACGGTCGATCATTTCCCGCTGAATATCTACCAGATCAGCTTCTTTTTCGGTAGCGGCGATCCGACGGTAGATTTTCAGGCGTTCTGGAATGCTCGGCACATAGGATTCCGGCATGCGGATATCCAAATCCAGGTCCAGCTTACAGTCTTCCACGATGATCTTCTTGCGCTCCTTGATTTCTTCGGCAAAAAGGTCGGAGAAATGCTCTTCTTTTAATTCTTTGACCGCTTCGTCGAGGATTTTGTGGTACATATCATAGCCGATCTCAGCAATGAAGCCACTCTGCTCTCCGCCCAGCAGGTCTCCCGCTCCCCGGATGTCCAGGTCCCTCAAAGCAATGTGAAATCCACTGCCCAGGTCAGAAAATTCCTCCATGGCGCGCAGCCGTTTCCGGGCATCCTGGGTAAGCGATATTTCAGGCGGGGCCAGCAAAAAGCAAAAAGCTTTACGATTGGAGCGCCCTACCCTGCCCCGCATTTGGTGCAAGTCAGCCAGGCCGTATTTATTCGCCTCATTGATGATGATGGTGTTGGCGTTGGGAATGTCCAGACCAGACTCTACAATGGTGGTCGCAATCAAAATATCATAGCCTCCTTCGATAAAGTTGGTCATGATTTTTTCGAGCTTAGCCCCGGGCATTTGACCGTGGCCAATACCGATCCGCGCGTCCGGCACCAGCTTCTTAATGGTAGAAGCTATTTCCTCAATATCCTTGACCCGGGGATGGATGAAAAACACCTGTCCGCCCCGCTTCAACTCATAGCTGATCGCATCCCGCAGGATAGTCGGAGAAAAGGAGGTAACGGTCGTTTCAATGGGCTGCCGATTAGGCGGTGGCGTAGTAATGACCGACAGATCCCGGATGCCCGCCAGCGAAAACTGCAAGGTCCGGGGAATCGGGGTCGCGGTCAGGGTGAGCGCATCCACATTGGACTTCATCAGCTTCAGCTTATCCTTGACATTCACCCCAAATCGCTGCTCCTCATCGATGATCAGCAAGCCCAATTCCTTGAATTTTACATCCTTAGATACCAGACGATGGGTGCCAATCAAAATATCTACCTCTCCCGAAGCTACTTTGGCCAGGGTTTCCGTGATCTGAGCTTTTGACTTAAAGCGGTTTACGTAATCTACCTTGACCGGCATATCTTTGAGTCGGCTGGCAAAGGTCTTAAAGTGTTGCAGGGCCAAAATCGTCGTTGGTACCAACACCGCACTTTGCTTACCATTTACCGCAGCTTTAAAGGCGGCCCGGATGGCAATCTCGGTTTTTCCAAAGCCGACATCCCCACAAACCAAACGATCCATGGGATGCGGGGCTTCCATGTCTTTCTTCACCTCCTCGGTGGTCTTGAACTGGTCCGGCGTATCCTCATACATAAAGGAAGCCTCCAACTCACGTTGCAGATAACCATCCGGCTCATAGGCAAAGCCCTCCATGGCCTTACGCCTGGCATAGAGTGAAACCAGGTCAAAAGCCAGTTCTTTGATTCTGCTTTTGGTTTTGGACTTGGTCTTGGCCCAGGCAGGGGAGCCGAGTTTATTCAAACGAGGTTCTGCCCCCTCTTTTCCGGTGTACTTGGATACTTTGTGTAGAGCATTAACATTGACAAAAATGGCGTCATTATTTTTGTAAATGATCTTGGCTGCTTCCTGTCGGTGCTGCCCCACGTCTATGGTATGGAGTCCGGCAAATTTTCCGATGCCATGGTGCACATGCACCACATAATCTCCTGGTTTAAGCTCCTTGAGCTGCTTGAGGGTAAGTGCCTGTGAACGAGCTTTCTGGCTTCTGGTTTTATAGCGATGGTAGCGGTTGAATATTTGATGGTCGGTATAGCAGGCTATGCCGACTTTAGGATCACGAAAACCTTCATGTAATTCCCCGTCTACCCCTTCGAAATCAACCTCGTCATCTACTTCCGCAAAAATCTCTTCCAGGCGAGTGATCTGCTTATCATTACTGGACAGGACCAGATTTTTGATCTGCTGGCCTTGGTTTTCCTTGAGATGATCCGCCAGCAGGGTAAATTCTTTGTTAAAGGCGGGTTGGGGGATGCCCTTCCATTCCCAGGCCCCATCCGCTTCCGGGAAATAGGCTTGTTGATTTAATTCCAGGATGGAGAAATCGAGTAAGTCTCTGCGGAAATCCTGGGGATGGTAGTACAAATCTTCCGGAGACAGGCTGGTAGCTCCGCCCCCACTATCGCCTACCAACTTATCGAAGGATTCGGTAGCCTTATCGAACATGCGTTGCAAATCCGCCTCGATAAAGCGGATATTCTTTACCACCAGCAGGCTGGTGTCGGAAATATATTCCAAAAAGGACACCTTCTCCTCGGCCAGCAGACTCCGCTGAATGTTTGGGATAAGGGAAACTCTTTTCACTTTGTCCTCAGACATCTGACTGACCGGATCAAAGGTCCTGATACTTTCAATTTCTTCCCCAAAGAACTCCACCCGGTAAGGAATGTCGTGGGCAAAAGAGAAGACATCCAGAATGCCTCCTCGTACGGCGTATTGCCCCGGTTCATAGACGTAATCTTCCCGCTCGAACCCATAGGTATCCAGGGTTTCCACGATAAAATCCATCCCGCAGCTTTCGCTCTCTTTAATCTCCAGGGTATTGCGGACCAGCGAACGCTTATTCACCACCTTTTCATTTAGGGCTTCGGCAAAGGTGACGATGATTTGCCGCCCCGTTTTGGTATGATTGAGCTCATTCAGCACCTCTGCCCGTTGCAATACATTGGCATTGTCAACTTCTTCGATCTGATAGGGGCGCTTATAGGAAGCAGGAAAAAGGAAAATTTCCTTTTTGGGCATGAGGGCCTGCAGGTCATGGTGAAAATAGAGGGCTTCCTCTTTATCGTTGAGCACGATCACCATATTGCGTTGTAGCTGGCGGTATAAGGCCGTGAGCAGCAGGCCTTTCTGGCTGCCTACCGTACCCTGAAGGCGAAATTTTCCCTGGGCTTTGGCCTTGATGGCAGCCGCTATAGCAGCCAGGTCTGCATGGTTTTGGTACAAGTGAAGAATCTGCTCTAGCTTCATATTCTGATGAAATTCGCGGGCTGGTTGTGACGACAATACAACAGCAAAGCCCGGACAGAAGTTTGTCTGTCCGGGATTCGCTGGCAAAGATACGGCTTATTCAGCCTTATTTTAGCTTTTACGCAGGATTTTCTTGCTTGTTTAGGATAAGTTTAGCCACCAATTCGGCCCGCCAAAACGCCCACCCTCCGGTAAGCCATTTTTTCTCCGGTTTGGTCATTGGTTACTTCCATCACCACCACATACATGCCTATGGGTGCCTGGGTACTGGCATCCGTGGCCCCGTCCCAAAAAAAGCTCCCTGCTTCGGTGCCTAGCAGCGAATTTTGCAACAAAGTCCTGACCAAACGCCCTTGCTGATCGAAGATGAAAATGCGGGCATTGGCTCCATTGAAATCAAAATCATAATTGATTTCCAGCACGTCGTCTACCCCATCGAAATTCGGAGAAAACGTTTGTTTGCTTAACCAGACTTCTGATTCACCAGCCGCTTCTGCTGCTACCTGTGAATTGACATAGCCGGGCGTAGCATAGCGCACCGTAGAGGCAGCCGAATGCCAGTTATCCGCTCGCTGGGTAGGTACCTTCAGGGAGATTCGTTCCAGCGAGACCCCGTTATCATCCGCTAAGGTGGCGTAATGGAAATCATCCAGGTAAGCAAAACGGTCGAGAAAAACCCCATCGTTCCGAAAAATCACTACTTCTCCAGCGGCATCATCAAAGGACGGAAAACCTTCTGTTTCCTGGAAGCGCGCTTCCGGTAAGGGAAGGTAGATTTGCTGTTGGATGGCAGGATCAGCAGTCAGGCAGACGTACTGTCCCGGCAGGAGGATGGTGCTGATCCCGGCCAAAGGATCGGAATTGAACACAGAATCCGTCTCCGGGAAAATTTCCCCAATTCGCATGTCCGCCAGATCGAGGATATTTTCTGAAACGTTAACGATCTCTACAAAATCACTGGCCCCGGAATAGGGGTTGAACAAAATCTCGTTAATCAGCACATCGCCTGCTTCCGGGCTGACCGCCAACCCAAAGGGTATTTCGTCCGAAAAATCATTCCCGCTACAATCTTTCAGCCCCGTTACGGTCAAGGTATAGACTTGGTTTTGGACAAAACTTTGGTCAAAGGTCAGCAATACCCGGCGTAGGTGAGGTTGCTCAGCCATAGCCAATAAAGGCGTTCCCAAGCCCTGGTCTCCGCTGTAAAGGCTGATATCTTCCAGCAAAATGCCTTCCATTTCCTCGTTGAAGGTGAGCAGAAGGGTATTGGCAGAAGGTAGGCTCACTTGCGTAACGACCGGGGCTTCGGTGTCGGAATAGGTCCCAATCTGGCTGTTTTCCTGGCCTGGTGTGCCGCCCAACAAGGCCGTCGAGGCGATCCAGTTCCCAGCCTGATTACAGGGCCCCGCCAGCGCATCAATGCGCTCCAGGGTCCAGCCTCCACTGCTTTTAGCCGCATCCCGGTACCAGCTCTGGTCATAAAACACCCGATCCAGCAGGATGCCATCACTACGGCGCAGGTACAGAGAATCTGTGTCATTATTCAGTCCGGGTAGCCCATCTACCGCAATCACCCGCCCAAAGCTGGCAAAAGCACTGGCATCGTCTTCATCGGCTAGAATGACGTATTCGCCTGGGTTGAGGTTCAAGAGGCCCAGATTGGCCGGGGTTCCCCCATCACTCAATAAGGCCCCATTAAGCTCCAGCACTTTGCTGGTGGGGTTGTATAGTTCCACGAATTCAGCTTCCGGCAAGCCCTGGCTGGGGGTATAATCCGGGAAGATTTCATTAATGACGACCTCGCCCGGCTCGGGAATTTCCCCTTTCACCACTTCCACACTGGTGGCATTTATCACATTGCCCCGACAGTCCGATACGCCGGATATGCTAAGCTGGTAGACCTGTCCTTGCTGAATAACGTTCAGGAAGATCAGTTCCACGCATTGATTATTGGCATCAATGATCTCGATCTCTTCCGGGTTGCCTACCCCCTGGTCGATCAGGTAGACCAGCGGATCTATGATTTCCGTAGGGTCCATGGGCTTATCAAAGCAAACTTCCAATACATTATCCCCGGTTACCGCAATACTTTCTACCGTCGGCAAGGATATATCGGGATTTGGGTTAAAAACTGCGTTAGTCGCTCCGGGGGTGCCTCCAGCCTGGGCTGTACTGGCCCGCCAGTTGGCAATTGGTGGACAAGCCAGATCATCTGGATTAATCAATTCCAGGCTATAGCCTCCATCATCTTTGCTGCCATCCCGGTACCAACTGGTGGTGTAGGAAAGCGCGTCTATCAGCTCACCGCTGGCATTTTTCAGTTCCAACTCATCCCCGCTATTGACCAAAGCGGGCCAGGAATTCAGTCCGAGGACCTGATTGATCCCGCTGAAGAGGTTCACATCACTGGCATCAACTAAGACTACATATTCTCCTGGAAGCAAAAAATGCGCAGGCAGAGTGGCCGTGGTGCTCCCATTAAAAAGCGTCCAGTTCTCTAAGGAAATGACCTTCTGAGAGCGGTTGTACAACTCGACAAACTCCGCCTCTGGCAAGCCGACACGGGGCGTAGGATCGGGTAATAGTTCATTAAAAATTACCTCTTGGAAGAGGGCCACATCTGCCACCAGATATTGAAACCCCAGGGTATCAGCAAAGCCATTGCCGGCTTCATCGGTGAGGCCCGTAATACCAAGTTGGTAGCTTTGCTGGTTCTGGAAACTTCCCGTCCAGTTCAGCTGAACCACCTGAGAGGCAGTCCCCGAAAGGCTTGCCTGGGCAGGATTACCCAGGCCCTGATCCAATTGATAGTTGGCGGTATTTTCAGCCGTACTTTTGTCCAAGGCCTCCGAGAAAATCAGTTCCAGGCTATTGGCACTCAATACATTGACTTGCTGCAAGCTTGGAGCAAGGGTGTCCTGAATAACCGGCCCTGCATAGACATTGTCCAGGGAATAATCCTTGGCCCGGCTGGAACTATGCCGCACCAGCCAGCCCACATATCCTCCTGGGGCGTAGGTATTATCCGTGGTGCTCCCTTCAAGAAAGAAACTGCCATCGGATTCAGGGTCTGTGTATAATTCCCAGTCTCCAGTGGCGGTTCGTAGCACCCTTACTTCTCCTGAAATCCCGCTCCCGGCTCGTCCGGCCACTCCATCTATAATTTTTACTGCGCTGCTGCCATCCTGGCGAAACAGGTCATAGCTATCATTGCTGCCCGTTTCTCCTGCCTGTACGAAATACCCATTAAGCGAGCCGAGCAAATCCCCCTGATCTGCCACCAGGTAAAAGCGCGTAAAATTGCTGCTGCTGGGCCCTGAAGCATATCCCAGGCTAAGCCGCCATTCAGCTTCTCCGCTCAGCGAATAAGGGGTAGACAGATAGATGGTATCGTTTTGGGAGGCCCCGTTACTTTCCAGTACCCCATTTACCACCAAAAAACGGCCTGTTTCTCCTTGCCAGCTTGGATTCTGGGTAAAGTCCCCATCGTCAAATGAATCTTGCAATTGGGCAGAGAGGGTGCTGAGGTTCAGGAGAAAAAAAGGAAGCAGGCAGCGTAAGGCTTTAAGCATAGGAGTTGGTATGAGGAACCTAAATAAACGATTTTTCGGAGGGAAGACCTATTAACAAACGACTTTGCTTCCAGCCTTATTTCCCTCAGGCCCAAGCTTAACTTTATTTTCAAGGAGTGGAAAAATGCCAGACCAATTTTTAGCTTTGCGGCATGGGAAGAAGGATCAAACCATTTACCGCCCCTATGGACATCGTGGACGTAACCATCGATGGAAGGGGGCTGGCCAAACATGAGGAAAGGGTCATTTTCGTAGAGGATGGCGTGCCTGGCGATCAGGCGGAGGTACATGTATTTCGGAAGGAAAAAAAGGCCGGCGTGGGCCGCATTACCCAACTAGAAACGCCCTCCCCTTTACGAAAGGAAGCAGATTGTGTGCATTTTGCGCATTGCGGTGGCTGCAAATGGCAGCATATGACTTATGAGGGCCAGTTGCAATACAAGGAAAAGCAGGTCCGAGATAGCCTGGATCGCATCGCTAAAGTGCCTTATGCGGAATTTTCCCCCATCATGGGCGCGCCTGAGCCGCTTTTTTACCGAAATAAACTCGAATACACTTTCAGTAATGAACGCTGGCGGGTGGATGCTGATGAGCCGGATGACAAAATCCATGACAACGTCCTGGGCTTCCATGTCTCCCGCAACTTCTGGAAAATCCTTAGCATCGAGCAATGCCTGCTCATGCCCGACCTGGTAAACAAAGTCCGCAACCATGTCCGGGATTATGCCCGTAAGGCGGGCTTGAGTTTTTATGACCATCGCGAAAACACCGGCTTCCTCCGCAATCTGGTATTTAGAGCCTCCATTTCTACCGGAGAGTGGATGGTTATGCTGATCGTGGGAGAAGACCGCCCCGCTCAACTTGAGGCGCTTATGCAGGACCTGAGCGAGGCCTTTCCTGAGATTCCTCACCTCTTGTGGATTCACAACCCTAAAAAGAACAGCTCTTACACAGACCTGGATTTTCAGGTCTTCAAAGGCCTGCCCTATATCACCGAAAGTCTGGGCCCGTATCAATTCCGCATCCGGGCCACTTCTTTTTTTCAGACCAATCCCGCTCAAGCCGCTCATTTATATGGCGTAGTCAAAGACTTTGTGAAAGAGGCCTTACCAGAAGGTAAGACCCGCTTTTCGCATATGTATGATCTGTATTCCGGGACAGGCAGTATCGGCATATTTGTTTCCGAACTAGCAGAAAAAATCACGGCCATCGAGTATGTAGAAGCCGCTATCGAGGATGCTAAGGAAAACCTCAAGCTCAACGAACTGAACACGGAATTTTCCTTTTATGCCGGAGATATGAAGGCTTTACTTCAGCCTGAATTGATCCAAAAAGAAGGCAAGCCAGACTTAGTGATCGTAGATCCGCCTCGCTCAGGCATGGTGCCCAAAGTGGTAGAACGGATCATCCGCATGGCTCCAGAACACATTGTGTATGTGAGTTGCAAGCCCGCTACCCAGGCGAGAGATATAGACCTCATGCGCGAGCACTATGATATCCTGAAGGTGCAGCCAGTGGATATGTTTCCCCAGACCGCTCACGTAGAGAATGTTTTGCTGTTAAAAAGGAAAAAAGGGGTATAGCAAAGATGAGGTTGTTTAGGAAAACAAGCCGTAAATCTCCCCTTTGACTTTATTAATGATCAGGCCCAGGTGCTCCGGATTGTCCCGAAAGTTGAGCTCAGCTACGTGCACATCAATTTTCTTGCTGTAGGTATAGGTTTCAAACCATGCTTCGTAGCGTTCATTGAGGCGCTTGAGGTAATCCAGCCGGATGGAATCCTCATAGTTTCGTCCCCGGTTCTCAATCTGTTCTACCAGGGTAGGAATCCCAGCCCGCAAATAAATCAACAAATCCGGCGGCTGAATCAGGTCCGTAATAGAATCGAATAATTCCTTGTAGGTTTCGAAGTCCCGGGTGGACATCAGCCCCATGGCATGGAGGTTAGGGGCGAATATTTGGGCATCCTCATAAATGGTCCGGTCCTGGATGACGCTTCGGCCTTCTTTGCGAATCTGCACCAGTTTTTTGAGACGAGATTGGAGGAAGGATACCTGCAGGTTGAAGGACCAGCGGTGCATATCCGAGTAGAAGTCCATCAGATAAGGATTCTGCTCGTTGTCTTCAAATTGCGCTTCAAAGTTGAAGTACTTGGAAAGTAAGTAGGTCAGGGTGGTTTTCCCTGCCCCAATATTTCCGGAAACGCATAAATGCATCGCTTTACTCATCCTGACTGATCCTAATTATAGCCCATCTTTTGACGAACCCTCTTCAAGGTCTTATGGGCGATTTCCCGGGCCTTCTCCGCCCCTTCTTTCAATTTTTTATCTACTTCCTCCCGGTTCTCCTGGTAATAGGTATAACGTTCCCGCTCCTCAGAAAATTTTTCTTTGATCAATTCAAAGAGCGCCAGCTTCGCATGACCGTATCCATAGCCCCCTCCTTCATAGTTCTTCCGCATCTCTGCAATCTGCTCCGTAGAAGCCAGAAGTTTGTAAAGGGCAAATACGTTATCGGTGTCTGGGTTCTTGGGCTCTTCCAAGGGCGTAGAATCGGTTTCTATGCCCATGATCTGCTTGCGCAGCTTTTTGTCTGACTGAAATAGGACGATGGTATTGCCATAAGACTTGCTCATCTTGCGACCATCGGTTCCTGGTACCACCATGACCTGCTCATCTATTTTCACCTCCGGCACTACCAGGCTGTCTTCCCCATAGGTCCGATTCACCGTTTCGGCTACCCTACGCGTATATTCCAAATGCTGTTTTTGGTCCTTACCGACCGGCACGATTTCCGAATCATAGAGGAGAATGTCGGCAGCCATGAGGATGGGATAGGTAAATACACCTGCATTCACCTTGTCCATATTGTCAGCTTTATCCTTAAAGGAGTGAGCCAGCTTCAGACGGCTGTATTGCATAAAGCAACTGAGATACCAGCTCAACTCCGTAGTTTCCGGTACATCAGACTGTCGGTAAAAGATGGTCTGATCCGTATCCAATCCACAGGCTAGCCAGGCGGTAGCAGCCTGATATGCCAGGTCCCGCAATTGTTCCCCATCTCTAATCGTGGTCAGGGAGTGCATATCCGCAATGAACAGGAAGGAATCATTGTCCGGCTGGTGTGCCATCTCAATGGCAGGCTTAATTGCCCCCAGGATGTTCCCCAGGTGTTGGACCCCTGTACATTGAATACCCGTAAGAATTCTCGCCATCTGCTTAGTTTAAAGTGCGAAAGTAACATTTATGCATGAAAAGGGAAACCGCCTCTACAGGCTTTTCGCCTTGGAAAACGGACAAAAATGACCATTGGAAAATCATTCTCGGACCCCTATCTTCGTATTCTGACAACACCATGTCCATTTCCATCCAACATATCAAAAAAGCCTTTGGCGAGAAAGAGGTGCTCAAAGGCCTTGATTTCGAGTTCGAGCAGGGCAAGATCAACATGATTATCGGTGCTTCGGGTAGTGGTAAAAGTGTTACCATGAAGTGCATCGTTGGTTTGCTCCAACCAGATTCAGGGGAGGTGCTTTTTGACGGACAAAACTTCCATGAAGCTGATTACCGGGACCAGCGGGAAATCCGAAAGAATATCGGTATGCTGTTCCAGGGAGGCGCCCTCTTTGATTCCCTCAATGTGGAAGAGAACATCGGTTTCCCCATTCGCATGTTTACCCGGCAAAAAGCCGCTGAAATAAAGGACCGAGTGGATTACTGTCTGGAACGGGTCAATCTTTCCGGGGTTAACAAGCTCTATCCATCTGAAATTTCGGGAGGGATGCAAAAGCGGGTCGGGATCGCCCGGGCCATCGCCATGAATCCCAAATACCTCTTTGTGGATGAGCCGAATTCCGGTCTGGATCCCCTGACCGCTTCCGTGATTGATAAACTCATTCAAAAACTGACACAGGAATACAACATGACCACCATTGTGGTTTCCCACGATATGAACAGTGTGATGAATATCGGGGACAAAATCATGTTCCTACACCAAGGTGTAAAAGCCTGGGAAGGCACCAACAAGGAAATTCTTTATTCGAAAAACCCATACTTAGAAGAGTTCATTTTCGTTTCTGATTTGATCAAACGATAATCCCCGTAGCTTGCCTTTTCCCCACCGGAAAAACCGATAGCCACATGTCCCCCAAAGAAAAAATTGACCAGCTAACTACCGAGCTCAAGCAGCACAACTATAATTACTATGTGCTGGCCCAACCTACTGTTTCTGATTACGAGTTTGACCAAAAACTCAAAGAACTGGAAGCCCTTGAACAAGCCCACCCGGACTTGCAGTGGCCTGACTCCCCTACCCTGCGCGTTGGCGGAGAGATCACCAAAAATTTTGAGTCTTTTGTCCATATCCGTCCCATGCTCAGCCTGAACAACAGCTATTCCCAGGATGAAATCGTGGAATTCGATGAGCAGGTGGAAAAATTGGCCGGGGGAAAGCCTTACACCTACCTTCTCGATCATAAATTCGATGGGGTATCCCTCAGCCTGCATTATGAAAATGGCTTGCTGGTGCGGGGCGTAACCCGGGGAGACGGCGTACAGGGCGATGATATCACCCATAATGTGCGCACCATCGGTACGGTGCCTTTGCGCTTAAAAGGAGATAACATCCCCGCCCAACTGGAAGTGCGGGGAGAGGTAGTCATGCCCAAAGACGCTTTTGAGCAGCTCAATGAAAGCAGAGAAGCCGAGGGATTGCCAAGGCTCATGAATCCACGGAACACCACCGCTGGCACCTTGAAAATGCAGGATTCGAGCGTGGTGGCCTCCCGTACCATGATCTTTTTTGCCTTTTCTCTCTATGCGGAGGAGTTGGAGGTAGCGACGGCCGGCGAACAGATGGATTGGCTCATCTCCGCTGGTTTCCGCTTGAGTGGATTCCATCACTTAAGCCCTGATATCCATGACCTCCGATCCTATTTGGATAGCTGGGAAGACAAGAAATCCAGCCTGAACTATGAGATTGATGGCATCGTCATCAAGGTAAATGAGCTGCAACTCAGACAGGAAATCGGGTTTACGGCCAAAGCTCCCCGCTGGGCCATTGCCTATAAATACAAAGCCGAAGAAGCCACCACCGTCCTGGAATCTGTGAGTTTTCAGGTCGGAAGAACGGGAAAAGTTACCCCAGTAGCTAACCTGGCACCCGTATGGCTGGCAGGAACCACTGTTAAGCGAGCTTCTATCCACAATGCAGACGAGATCGAACGTCTGGGGCTCCACGAAGGAGATACCGTAAAGGTGGAAAAGGGAGGAGAAATCATCCCCAAAATCACCGGGGTCATCCTGGAAAAGCGTCTCAAAGATGCCAAGCCTATCCATTTTATCACCCACTGTCCGGATTGTGGGACAGAACTCATCCGGATAGAAGGAGACGCCAACCATTACTGTCCTAATACCACAGGCTGTCCCCCTCAAATCAAAGGAAGGATCATCCATTTTGCCAGCCGGAAAGCGCTCGATATAGATGGCATGGGCACAGAAATCGTCAACCAGCTCGTTGATGAAGGGCTCATTACCCACTATGGGGATCTCTATTCCCTGACCTATGAGCAACTCATTGAACTGGAGCGTTTTGCCGATTTATCGGTCAAGAATCTCCTGGAAGGCATAGAAAAAAGTAAAGAAATTCCCTTCGAACGGGTACTCTTTGGCCTGGGAATTCGTTTCGTAGGAGCTACGGTAGCCAAGAAGTTGGCCCGCTTTTACAAGCACATTGACCAACTGGCCCAAGCAGATCTCGATAGTCTGGTGGCGGTGCCCGATATTGGTACAAGGATTGCGGAGTCTGTGGTAGCCTTCTTCAGCGACCCGGACCAGCAAGCCATTATCGAGCAACTTAAACGGTCAGGTTTGCAGCTTGAAGTAGCAGAAAAAAGGGCTGGTTCGGACATCCTAAATGGAAAAAGTTTCGTAATTTCCGGTGTTTTTGAAAATATGAGTCGGGATGAGTTAAAACAGCTTATTGAGGACCTAGGAGGGACGGTAAAGAGTTCAGTGTCAAGCAAAACCACTTATTTGGTAGCTGGCGAAGGAGCAGGCCCCTCCAAATTGGGTAAGGCAGAAAAGGTAGGGGTCCCGATCATTTCAGAGCAGAATTTTATGGAGTTGATTGATGGAATGGCTTAACGATATAAAGGAAAAATTCAGCAAACGGCGAATCAGAAATCTGGATCGTACCAAGGACTATGTCCGGGATTTTATCGATTTAGATAGTGCCCAAAAAGTTGGATTAATCCTAAACCTAAACGCGCTCTCTCCCGAAGACCTGGTTTTGATCAACGAGTACCTCACAGGCTTGAAAAAGCGTAAAAAGCGGGTGCTGGTGATTGAAATCAATTTCAATAAAAAATCTGAGTCGCAGTTCGCCAGTTCTGTCGATACGATCTTTATTAACCCGGCCAAGCTCAACTGGCTGGACTACCCTACCCCTGCGATCGAAAGTCAGGTCCGTCAACATGACCTGGATATCCTCATGGATTTTGATCATTCTATCCGCATGACATCAAAGTACATTTGTAGCATCGCCCGCGCCAAGACCCGCACCGGGGTACATCGCGAAGGCTTGGAAAGCTGCTATGAACTGATGATCCATCGGGACGAGGATACCGGCATGAAGGGCATGATCAAGGAGTTTGACTATTTCCTCAATATGATTGACAATGGGGAAAAGCAAAAAGTAAAAGTTTCATGAAGCTACTTTCCGGTACGGGAGTAGCCGTGGTTACGCCCTTCCAGGAGCAAGCAACGGTTGATTTCCCCGCCTTACGTAATGTCATTTCCTACCTCATCCAAGGAGGGGTAGAATATTTGGTCGCCCTGGGCACCACGGCAGAGGCCGCCACCCTGAGCTCAGCAGAGCAAACCAAAGTCATCGAAGTATTTCAGGAAGAGACCCAGGGAAAAATCCCGCTGGTATTGGGGGTTGGGGGGAATAATACCGCTGCCATCTGTCAAAAGGCCCGGGAATATGAGCAGCGCTATCGGCCTGCTGCCTTCCTTTCTGTGAGTCCCTATTACAATAAACCTTCGCAGGAGGGCATCTATCAGCACTTTAAAGCGCTTTGCGAAGCGACAGATACGCCTATCATCCTGTATAATGTCCCTGGAAGAACCTCTTCCAACATCAGTGCTCAGACCTGTCTCCGACTGGCCAGAGACTTTGCTCAGGTAGTGGCCATCAAAGAAGCCTCGGGGGATATGGAGCAGATCATGCACATCCTCCACCAGCGACCGCAGGGATTCCTGGTGCTTTCTGGAGAGGATACCCTGACCTTACCGATGGTTGCGCTAGGCTGTGACGGGGTTATTTCGGTTACGGCTAATGCTTTTCCAGCCGAATTCAGTAACATGACGCGCGCTGCCCTCGCCCATGACCTGGATACAGCCCAACAGCTTCATTATGAACTCCTTCCCTTTATGGATTTGAATTTCCGGGAAGGGAATCCCACCGGAGTCAAGGCCCTGATGCAGCTTCTGGGAGTATGTGGGGACCATGTCAGGCTACCGCTGGTTCCGGGGACCTCCGAACTTCGTCAGGCCATGGATCAAGCGCTACAAGCCAGAAAGGCGTATTCCTCCTAAAGCAATCCAGACATAAGGATAAAGATAAAAAAAGAGGCTGATCGAAAGATCAGCCTCTGTGCATTAAGATAGTTCTTGCGTCTAATCGTTCTTCGCAGACTGAATCTCTTTGCGAATGTCTTGGGCGAGTACTTTTACTTCCTGCATGGCTTTCCGTGCACGGGTACCGGCAGCTTTGTTTCCTTTGTCGTAAAATTTGGAGAAGTCTTCCTCGATGCTAACGATTAAGCTTTTTAGTTTTGCGTATTTTTCCATTTCGTTTACTTTTTTAAAGTATGTTCAAGTTAGGTATAATTATCGTAAAAAAAACCGCTATAATCAAAATTTAAGCCATTATGGCCACTAATTTTTGTACATCCTGGTTCTTGTAGGCACCCGCTTCAATCTTCGAACGCACCTGTTCAAAGGCATCGAGCGTATAGTCTACATCGGATTCTTCGTGATGAGCCGTGGGGATGATTCGCAGAATGATCACTCCTTTTTCAATCACAGGATAGACCACACCTGACGCAAATATGTTAAAATTCTCCCTTAAGTCAATAATGATTCCCATGGCTTCGGCCGGACTACCCTTCAGGTAAACAGGCGTAACAGGAGATTTGGTGGTACCGATGTCAAACCCACGCTCCTTCAATCCATTCTGGAGCTTGTTGACAATGAACCAGAGTTTCTCACGCAGTTCGGGCATCGTCCGAAGCATCTGGAGTCGCTTGATGGCACCAACAGTCATCGGCATACAGAGAGACTTGGCGTAAATCTGACTCCGCATATTGTATTTCAGGTAGTTAACTACTTTTTTGTCTCCACAAACGAAGGCTCCAAAACCAGCCATAGACTTTGCAAAGGTGTTAAAAAGGACGTCAATTTTGTCCTGAACCCCGAAATGCTCTCCGGTACCAATTCCCGTCTCTCCCATGACCCCAAATCCGTGGGCATCGTCTACGAAGAGGCGCGCATTGTATTGTTCTTTCAGCTTGACGATCTCATCCAACTGACCGAGGTCTCCTTTCATCCCAAATACCCCTTCGGTAATGATCAGGATGCCACCTCCGGTTTTCTGGGTGATACGCTGGGCCTTTTTCAGTCGGTCTTCCAACTGCGCCATATCATTGTGGCGGAATACGAAACGCTTGGCCAAACTGATGCTCATACCATCCATGATACAGGCATGAGAAAGCTGGTCATACACGATTACGTCTCGGCGATCGGTCAAGGCATGGACAATCGACAAACATCCCTGGTAACCGAAATTCATCAGGAAGGCATCTTCCTTTTGCATGAATTCTGCGGCCTCACGCTCAAACTCCTCATGAAGATCAGAGTTACCCGTAAGCACTCTTGAACCCATCGGGTAAGCCAACCCCCAATCTGCAGCGGCTTTGGCATCTACTTCCCGGATCTCAGGGTTATTTGCCAGTCCCAGATATGAATTCAGGGACCAAACCAACACCTTTTTGCCCCGATATGTCATCCAGGGCCCCACTTCGCCTTCCAACTTTGGGTAGGCGATGTATCCGTGACCTATAGAGGCATACTGCCCCAGGTCAGCGTTCATGTTTCGGTCAATTTTATCAAAAATATCCAAATCGAAGCAGTTAAATGTTCGCTAAACGGGCCAAAGTTAAGACTATTTCCCGAATAAGAAAACAAATGAACAGCAGGGTTATCCACTAAAAAAAGGGCCTTGAGGCCTATTTAAGGCAGGTTTTAGCACTAGATATGGATATCTTTATATGGAGGTTCTATCTTTTGAGGGGTGAGAGGCCCGACCTTTTCTCCAGGAAACCCAGCCCAGCCCTAGTACCAACCCGAGCCCTATGACCAAACCAGCCAACCAACTCACCGCTAAGGGATTAGCAGAAAGCTCCGCCAGGGGTGCGGGACGGAATTGAGGCCTGACCGCCCATAGCCCCATGGCTTTTCCTTTCTTAAGCGGATGCGCACAACACCAGTTTCCCTCTTGGGGAAAGAGCGGATTGGTACTCCCCAAATCGAAGGCCTCTCTATCCAGAATTTTTATCTTTTTCTCCGTGGGATCAGGAGCCAAATCATAGTTTTTGTCTATTAAAGGGGCCAAATCGGGCGAGCCAGCCAGTTTCCAGGCCGTATACCAATAAGAGCCTATGCGGCGAATAGCCAGGCGCATCCGCCTTTCTACCATCCCGGAGAGCATTTTGTGGTAAGCTGCGGAGTAGTCGCGGGAATAGGTCCGCACCACAATATTATTCCGGCTTTCATACCCATATTTCTGGGAGGGAGGAAAACGGTCATTCAACCGTTGCTCCATACTCAGGACGGAATCGAGGGCCAGATGGCTTTCCAGTACCGTTTCCCAGCCTTCCATCAGAAGATCCTCTATGAAATAGGCTCTGCCGACCAGAAAGTCATATTTTTCGCCATACAATTCAGGCAGTCGGCTTTCCCAAAATCCATGAATACCTCGCTGCCCGGTCATTTGGCCGTTATAGTTTTCAGTAGTATGCAGCGGCACATGGGCGTCTCCCACATAATGCCCTAAATCCGCGGAAATCTTCAGAATCCGGCCCAGGTCCATGGCTTCAAACGCCTTTTTCAGGCGATAGACATCCTGCGGCAGGTGATAGGGTAAGTTGCCATAGGCCATCAGGGTATCTTCGGTCAGCAAAGCCACAGCTTCGTCCCATTCCCGGGGAACCTGCTGGAAAGGATAGGTCCCATAATGATCGATATCAATAAAATGCCGGGGCGCTTCTCCGTCTACGGCATAGCGCCTTTTATCCGGATCTACCGCATGCTCCGTTAGGTAATTGAGGTGCTTCTTATACAGCAGCAGCATCTCAGGAGGCAGGGTAAACACCGCCAGACGGTTGATTCGTTGATGCGCCCAGAAGCCCCAGGCCGCAGCTTGCCGGGGAGTAAGCAGACTTAAGCATAGGAACAGGACCAAAATGGGTTTGTACATAAAAAAGTCTCTTTTTCCTGAAACATGTGGAAGAATCGTCCGTTCGTACTTCTAAAACAATCCTTCAGTCAAAATTTTTCTCTGGCTGGGGGAAAGTTTGGGGTAAAAATGGCGTTTTTCGTATATTTGCCCTTATAACGGGAAAAACAGGATGATCATTTTCTGAATATCCCCAATTTGCAAAATAATTTCAAAGATAGATGGTTTGGAATAACGTGCTGATTAAAGAGGCGGAGCAGGTAAAAGAGCTGATTGATAGCGGTACATCCTCCACCCTTATCGTATGGAATGACAACGTAAATACCTTTGACTGGGTGATTCAATCCCTGGTTGAGATTTGCGACCATACCCATGGTCAGGCCGAGCAGTGTGCCTGGATCATCCACACCAAAGGGAAGTACGCCGTAAAACACGGATCCAAATATAAACTCAACCCTATGCGGGAGGCCCTGGTTGAGCGTGGAATCGGAGCGACGCTCGAAGAGTCTGAATAAGCCTAACCTCTTTATTATACCCATGATGTATGCTGGACCTGGATCCAGCTTTCCGTGTTTGCCTTATGCCCTTATTTGGTCTCTCAGACGAACATAACATCTTCCCGGACCCGCACCTGGCCGAGCCTAGCGGATTGTTGGCCATAGGAGGGGATTTAAGCACGGCTCGTTTGAAGGCAGCCTATCAACAAGGCATCTTCCCCTGGTTCTCTGAAGGAGAGCCTATCCTCTGGTGGTCCCCTGATCCCAGATGTGTGCTATATCCGGACCAATTGAAGGTTTCGAAAAGTATGCGGCAGGTCCTGCGCAAAGGCCATCTCCGGATCACCATGGATCAGGCCTTCTCGGAGGTAATCGCCCGCTGCAAATCCATTCCGCGCGAAGGGCAGCAGGGCACCTGGATTACTAAGGACATGCAGGCTGCCTACATAGCCCTGCATGAGGAAGGATGGGCCCATTCTGTGGAGGTTTGGCAGGATGAGCAATTAGTGGCTGGTCTGTACGGAATTTCGATGGGGGCCTGCTTTTTTGGAGAATCTATGTTTACGGAAGTGAGCAATGGCTCAAAAGCAGGCTTTATTACCCTCGTAGGTTGGCTAAAAGAAAAGGGCTTTCAATTGATCGACTGTCAGGTTCATACGCCCCACCTGGAGAGTCTGGGAGCCATCCTCATCCCCCGGCAGCGGTTTTTAGGTGAATTAAATCGTGGGTTAGCTGTGGACAGCCTTTCTGGAAACTGGAGTAGCTATTTTGACTCAAGTTCCTCCTGAGGCCACGCTTCTTCCGGCAAGCAAACGGTTTCACAGTCCTGGCAATAGACCCCATCGTCCTGATCTGCTTGTAATTGGGGATAAAAGGCTTCATAGGCGCCAAGTTCCCATAAGGCAGAAGAGAGGTTGCCTGCCAGCAAGGGACTGCTCCAGATTTGTAGGCCTACCCAAAGCACACCCGCCAACCACAGGCCAGACACAGAGGCACGAGCAGGTTTAGGGGCCAGGATATGCTGAATACGCTTTTTTAAGTCTCCTCCTACAAAAGCAGCGAAGCCAGTGCCCAGGGGATTTTCTTGTTGCAAGGCCTTCATGCGCAACAGTAAATGGGCATAAGCCTTTCGACTTCCCAGTCGGTCCACTCCCGCTTCGTCCGCCTGGTACTCGCTCAATAAGTGAAGTTGGCGACGGATTAAATAAAAAGCTGGATTGAAAAACCACCCAATTTGCAGGAGGTTCAGGCCAAGATTTTCAAGGGTATTAAATTGGTGAAGGTGGGATAGCTCATGCGCCAGGATAGCCTGCTGATCTTCTTTGGCCAAGCCCTCCAGATATGCGGGAAATATCACATAAGCCTTTCGCCAACGGAAGGCCGCTGGACCCCGAAAAGCCGGATGGTTGATTTGAAAGTAGCTAAGCCCATCCTCCTCACGCGGTTCCACCGGAAATTTTTTGCTGAGATGCCGCAAGTACCAGACCTGAGCCATTCCTTTGGCTACCACCACACTTAATCCCAGGATCAATAAGCCATAGAAATACTGCTTATGGGCGAGCAGGAAGGTATACCAGGCGTTGGCTTGGAACTGTATGCGATGCCCGTAGTCTGGCGCTTCACAATGGCAAAATTGCTGCAGAGAGGCCTGATCGGGTACCTGACCGAAGACCAGTGCAAAGGGTTCTCCATTGGCCTGCATCCGGGGTTTGGGTTCTTCTCCTAAATAAGGCAACGGAATTAATAAGGAGCTAGCTATGACTACATACAGGAATCGACGTTGGTGAAGCACCGGACGCCGGTTTTTAATTCCCATTAAATAGAAGGCATACCCAATACAAGAAAAACAAACACTGATCAGGAGATATAGCATCATTCGTCCGCAGATTTATCTATCAGGGTTTTGAGCTCGTCCATTTGCTTGTCAGACAGGTCCTGGTTGTCGAGGAGGCTGGATACCATGCCTGAGAGAGAACCAGAAAATACATTTTGCAGCACATTCTGCATCAATCGATTTTGATATCCGGCTTTGGGAACCAAAGGAAAATAACGATGGCTTCGCCCCACTGCTTCATGTCCTACGTATCCTTTCTTCTGAAGGATGCGGATGATGGTAGAAATGGTGTTATAAGCAGGTTGTTTTTCTCCTTCTTCCGGCCAATCAGCAATGAGCTCTTTGACAAAAGCTTTTTTCTTTTGCCAAAGGAGATGCATGACCTTTAATTCCGCTGGAGTCAGAAGTTTTTGATCCATGTTGCGTGTTTGCATAAAACTAAAGATTTAGTTTTGATAAAACAAACCGATTCCTTTGGTCGCCCCTACCCTCCTCTAGCAGAAGATGTGTACCTTTAGGCCCCCACTTCCTGGCTAGCCGCTATGGCTAGGATTCATTTTCCAATGGATGTATATGAACAAGCTATCGCTAATCCTGATCACCTTGAGTATGAGCCTGGGAAACCTCCTGCATGGGCAAGGGGATCCTTATTTCATGCTGGAAATCGGCGGGTGGGCCCCTTTTTATTCGGTGAACTACCTAAAGCCGCTGACCGGAAATGATAAAATTGCCGCCTTTCTCCGGATGGGAGGCAGCATTGGGCCAGAGCACATCGGCTTGCCCCTGGGCATCATGATTCACAACAAAGTCTCTCCCCATCAGTGGCAAGCCGGTGGAGGGGTTGTCATCTACAGCGAAGGCATTCGGGCCTGGGATCGAAATCAGTCAGATATCAAAGGTCGTCTGGTCTTTGACGTGGGATACCGCTACCAACCGGCCAAGAAAGCCTATTTCTTTGGGCTGATTGCTACCTTTTTTGGGGTTGCTGATCCCAGTCCGGGAGATTGGTTTGAATTTGAACGAAGAGGCTATCTGGGAGCCGGCTTGCAAATCGGCACCAAGATCTAGCGTGTGAACAAAGGATTGGTCGCTTCGATATAGTCCAATAAGGCCGGCACGCCCTTGCCGGTAATGGAAGAAGTATGCATCATAGGTGGTAGTTCTTCCCACTGCGCACGCAGAGCTTGCTTAAAGGCGCGCTGGTTTTGGGAGTACTCTTTTTGGGTCGGTTTGTCGATTTTGGTAAAGACAATGGTAAAGGGAACCCCTTGCACCCCCAAAAATTCAATAAATTCCAGGTCGATTTTTTGAGGTTTGATCCGACTGTCTACCAAAACAAATACAGTCAGCAGGTTTTCCCTTTTGGTGACATAGTCCAGGATCATCCCGGAAAAGCCTTCCCGCTTTTTCTTAGAAACCCGTGCATAGCCATACCCCGGCAAATCAGCCATATACCAGCTCTCATCTATCACAAAGTGATTGATCAGCTGGGTCTTACCAGGCGTGGAACTGGTCTTGGCCAGGCTCTTCCGGTTGCACAAGCGGTTGATCAGGGAAGATTTCCCCACGTTGGACCGGCCAACAAATCCGTACTCCGGATAGTTAGGAGGGGGTAGTTCTTTAAATACTGCACTACTTTTGACGAATTCAGCCGTTTTTATTTCCATAGAGGAGCACCGGAATCTTTGTAACTTGCAACCGAACCGTAAAACTAGCAAAGCTTTGGGGAAAATCGTAACACCATACCAGCAAGAGGATGCCAGCAAGAAGGCCCAGGTAACTGAAATGTTTGACAACATAGCCCCCAGCTATGATCTGCTCAACCATGCATTATCCTTTGGGGTCGATAACTGGTGGAGGAGAGTGGCCGTCAACCGGCTCAAAAAGTATCGGCATGAGGTCATCATGGACCTGGCCACCGGCACAGGAGATTTTGCGGTAGCCGCCGCCCGGCTCAAACCCAAGCAAATCATCGGCGTGGATATTTCTCCTAAGATGCTCGAGGTGGGCCGCACCAAAATGAAAAAGAAGAAACTGGATCAGTTGATAGACATGCGCCTGGGAGATTCCGAGAAATTGAACTTCGAAGACGCTTCCATTGATGCGATTACCGTAGGATTTGGCGTAAGGAACTTTGAAAACTTGCCAAAAGGCTTGTCCGAAATGCGCAGGGTTCTGCGACCTGGTGGCGTGGCCGTAGTGCTGGAACCCTCCTTCCCTACCCGATTCCCGCTCAAGCAGCTATTTACTTTTCACTTCAAGGTACTCACCCCTTTGATCGGCAAGCTGATTTCCGGCGATAATGCCGCCTATACCTATCTGCCAGAAAGTGTGAAAGCCTTTCCTAATGGAAAAGCCTTTACGGATATTTGCGAAAAAGCAGGGTTTTCTAAAGCTGAGTACATTCCATTAAGTCTGGGGATTTGTTCCATGTACGTTCTGGAACCCTAATTCTTGAAAGCCGTACAATTCCAGCAGCTCCCCGTCGTTTTCTAAGCAATAGTCCCTCCTTTTTGGAGATTCCTTCGAAGAAGGATAATGTTGAGAAAACCAAAACTTAGAGGAGATTAATTCATTTTTTATCACTAAATAGCCTAAAATTATCGAACAATTGTACTTTATAAGTCAAAGACTTTTGTATGTTCAGTAATAAAAATTTCAGGCGACTAACGCTCCTCCTGGTATTCACAGGCTTCTTCTCTCTCGCATTTTCCCAAAAGTACGGTCGGCATCCTTTTGATATGAAGCGCTTCAACCTGGGCTTCATCATGGGTTTCAACTACAACGCCTACAACCTCAAGGAACAAATCGAGGTGGAGGAAGACGGGATCCTGCTTAAGCAGATCAAAGTGAACCCCCGTCCCGGTTTTAGTCTGGGGATGATCTCAAGCTATAATGTAACGGACTTTCTCAGTTTCCGTTTTATTCCCACCATTTCACTGGAACAAAGAGATTTTGACTACAACTTTGCCAACGATTCCCTGGTCATCCGGCGCATCGATGCGGCCTATTTCAATATGCCCATTATGGCCCAGTGGAAGACCAAATACTGGCGACGAACCCGGGTCTATGTCTTAACCGGAGGGCAGGTGGGTTTTAACCTCAACAGCAACAAAAAGGTCCGGAACGACATGAACCTTTTGAAGGTAACCACCCAGGATGTGAGCCTGGTGTTCGGATTCGGACTCAACATCTACGGTGACCGGGTAAAACTTTCTCCCGAAATCCGCTACTCGCTGGGACTGATCAATATCTACGAGCCAGAGTTTACCAGCCATGCCCAGGCCATCGGCAACCTCACCAGTCAGGTGCTCACTTTGCAGTTTAATTTCGAGTAAGGTTCCTGAAAAAAGATATCCCGGTAGATAGGCACCTTGGCTTATCTACCGGGATTTTTTTTATGGGGAAAAGAAAGAACCCCTGCTACTCCAATTTCTTGAGGCTCACGACCAGGTCATCCTGCTCTACCATCACGCCTTCTTTCAGGTAAATGTTGCCCACTTCTCCAGCTCGAGTGGCCGCGATGGTAGATTCCATCTTCATGGCTTCGATCACAAATAGCGGCTGATTTTTCTCTACCGCCTCGCCCTCTTCCACCAAAATACGGCTCAGACGACCTTGTAAAGGACAGCCGATCTCCCCTTCCTCCACGGCTTTGCGATGAGAAGTCTTTTCCACCTGTACCGAAGTATCTCTCACCGCGATAGCCCGGGTTTGGCCGTTGATTTTGAAATACACGGCTCGGTTACCGGCAGCGTCGGCATCTCCTAAATACATGAACCGGATCAGCAATTTCTTCCCGGGCTCAATGCGAACCAGAATTTCTTCCCCCTTCTTCATGGGATAAAAGAAGGCCAAGGTCGGGATTTTGGTTACTTCATCGAAGGTCTGCAGGTGTTGGTAGTAATCCGCAAAAACCTTGGGGTATAACTGGGAAGAAAGGAAATCCCGAAACTGCATGCGAGGATCATCATATTCCTGCTGGAAGCTTTTGAAATCCCGCTCAAAATTAATCGGAGCTAAATGCGCGTTGGGTCGGTCCGTATAAGGAACCACGTCCTTGAGGATAATCTTTTGCAATGCCTCGGGGAAGCCGCCATGTGGTTGTCCCAGGTCCCCTTTGAAAAAGGATTTCACCGAATCAGGGAAGGAAATTTCGGCCCCTTGGTTCATCACGTCTTCCGGGCTCAGGTCGTTGGAAGTCATGAATAAAGCCATATCGCCGACCACCTTAGAGGAAGGGGTTACTTTCACGATATCGCCAAACATCTGGTTGACCAGGGCATAGTTTTCCTTGATGGTTTCAAATTTATCCTCCAATCCCAGAGATCGCGCTTGTGGCAGCAGGTTAGAATATTGACCTCCAGGAATCTCATGCTTATACACTTCAGCAGTGCCAGCCCTCAATTCAGATTCAAAGGGATAGTAATACTCCCGGACAATTTCCCAATAGTTAGAAAAGCGATTCAGGCTATCCAGGTCGATCGGCAACTCCCGTTCGTGGCCTTGCATCATGGCCACGAAGGAGTTGAAATTCGGCTGAGCGGTCAGGCCCGACATGGCACTCAGACCTACGTCCACGATATCCACGCCTGCTTCTACGGCTTTCAGGTAAGTAGTCGCCTGATTGGAGGAGGTATCATGGGTATGCAAATGAATGGGCAAGTCCACAGCCTCCTTCAAGGCGCCGACCAACTCCACGGCGGCCGAAGGTTTGAGCAGGCCCGCCATATCTTTGATGGCCAGGATATGGGCCCCTTCGTCTTCCAGCCTTTTGGCCAGGTCGAGGTAATAGTGCAGGTTGTATTTGGTCCGATCAGGATTGCTAATGTCTCCGGTATAGCAAATACAGGCTTCGGCCAGGGAGTTGGTTTCTTCCCTTACGGTTTTGATGCTCACCTTCATGGCTTCCAGCCAATTGAGGGAGTCAAAGATGCGGAAGACGTCGATGCCGGTCTCGGCGGCTTCCACAATGAATTTCTGAATCAGATTATCGGGATAAGCTTTATAGCCCACGGCATTTGAGCCTCTGAGCAGCATCTGCAGCAGGATATTGGGCATTTTTTCCCGAAAAATAGCCAGGCGTTCCCAAGGGTCCTCATGCAGGAAGCGCATACATACATCAAAGGTCGCGCCGCCCCATACTTCCATGGACCAGACTTCAGGATGGCTCCGGGCAAAGCTCTCGGCAATCCGAAACATATCCATGGTCCGCATGCGCGTGGCCAACAGAGACTGGTGTCCGTCCCGGAAAGTGGTGTCGGTATATTGGATCTGAGGATTGGCTTTGAGGTCTTGCAAAAAAGCCTCCCGGCCCATCTCGGTCAGACGATCTTTGCTGCCTTTGGGATAAGGCTGGGTCCGATCAAAAACCGGCACCTGGGGCTGGCGGAAGGACTTGCGCGGGTCCACAAATTTCACATCCGGATTGCCATTAACGATCACATCGGCCAGGTAGCGAATGGTTTTTGTCCCGCGATCTTTCCCAAAACGAATATCCAATAGCTCCGGATGATCCTTGATAAAGCCTACGCGAGCTTCTCCTTCCCGGAAGACGGGATGATTGATCACTTTTCGAAGGAAGGCGATGTTGGTTTTTACGCCGCGTACCCGGAACTCCCGCAAGGCCCGGTCGATCCGCTGGGTAGCATCGGTTATACTCCGTCCACTGCCGGTAATCTTTACCAACATAGAATCGAAGAAAGGAGAAATGACCGCTCCCTGATAGGAGCTACCCGCATCCAGGCGAATCCCAAACCCACTAGCTGAGCGGTAAGCAATGATTTCTCCATAGTCCGGCGTGAAATCATTGAGCGCGTCCTCGGTGGTGATCCGGCACTGCACAGCAAAGCCCAAATAGCTGATCTCTTCCTGCTTTCCCAGGCCGATTTCCGGATCGGAGAGCTGGTGCCCGGCCGCAATCAGAATTTGCGAGCGGACAATGTCAATGCCCGTAATTTCTTCGGTTACCGTATGCTCTACCTGAATCCGCGGATTTACTTCGATAAAGTATACTGAACCCGCCGTATCAACCAGGAATTCTACTGTACCGGCATTATTATAACCGACCTCTTTCCCAATCCGCAACGCATATTCATATACCTCATCTCTGGTCTTTTGGGGCAAGGTAGAAGGCGCCATTTCCACCACTTTCTGAAAGCGTCTTTGCACGGAACAATCCCGCTCAAAAAGGTGAACAATGTTGCCGTGATTATCTCCCACCAGCTGCACTTCAATGTGCTTGGGATTGTCGACGAATTTTTCAATAAAAACCGTATCGTCTCCAAAGGCATTGAGGGCTTCATTTTTTGCCTCATAAAAAGCCTTGGGTAATTCTTCTTCGTTTCGGATAACCCGCATACCTCTTCCGCCCCCTCCGGCAGCGGCTTTCAACATGATCGGATAACCAATGCGCGCAGCTTCGTTTACGGCATCTTTGAGCGATTCCAGGGGATCCTGGCTATCGGGAATCAGGGGCACATCCACCTTCTTTGCCAGTTCCTTCGCCGCTACCTTATCCCCTAATTGATCCATCACCTCCGGACGAGGTCCGATAAAAGTAATGCCCTCTTCTTCGCATCGGCGGACGAAATCCACATTTTCGGAGAGAAACCCATAGCCAGGATGGATAGCATCCACCCCTTTATGTTTGGCGACATTGATCAAAGCCTCAATATCCAGGTAGGGTTTGAGGGGTTCATTGGGGTCACCTATCTGATAGGCTTCGTCCGCCTTGTAGCGGTGCAAGGAATAGCGGTCTTCAAAGGAGTAAACCGCGACGGATTTGATCTGGAGTTCAGAAATGGCCCGGAGTACGCGAATGGCGATTTCTCCTCGGTTGGCGACCAGGATTTTTTTGAAAACCTTAGGCTGATTTGGCATGTTAAACAAAGGTAGTTAGACCAACAATAGATGCGAGGCGGAAGGACAGGCGATGGCCTGCATTCCAAAATAATTAGGTAGTCCTATGGTCTTTCCCGGAATTAGTTTCTGTTCACCGTGATACGGATCGATCTACTATCATCGCCAGGACGACAGAAGATTAGCTTTGGTTACTGTAATTTCATGATCCTTTCGCCCGCGAATTACGTAAATAAGCAAGAGCTAACAAAGATTTTCATGCCACTTTGTGAATTATCTTACGCGAGGGAATCTATTAGACTGAGAAGGGTTGTGATTTAGATAGGGAAAATGTATTTTGATATATGTCTATGAAGATATCCAAATTGATATTGATCCTTGTTACAGCAAGCATTTTGCTGGTAACCTCCTGCACAAACGAACCCGTTTTTCCGTTGGAGCCCAGGATTGAATTTGTAGATATTCAACCTAAAGACGTTCGGCATTTGCAGGACTCTATAGTGATCACTTTCCGCTTCCAGGACGGCGATGGAAATCTGGGCGCTGATGATGGAGAAATTAACCTGGAGTTAATTGACTCGCGCGTCAACAATGGCCTGACGCCCGTACAGGCCAGCAATGTGTACAGCATTCCCGACCTCACGCCCAACGCCAAGAACCCCTCTATTCAAGGAGAAATCTCAGTTACCATTCCGCTGACGATCAACCTCCCTACCGAAACGGAGGAAGACATCCGTTACCAAATCAAAATGTGGGACCGGGCCGGTAATTTAGCTACCCCCATCAATGAGAATACAGACGGACGGATCTTTACCGATTTCATCCGGGTGTATCGCCCTTAATCTTTCCCTTTCATAGAAAAAAAGATACCAGGCTGCCTGAACAACCTGGCACTTTCTTACGTGTGCTCCTTTTAGGAAGGGCTTCAACCAACTATTTAGTTTTTTCAGGCTAGTGTACCTGTTTCTCTTTACCCATCCGGGGAATCAGCCTCCCGGTCTTTTGCATATAATCCTGATACTGCCCGCCAAACTGCTGGAGCATCATTTTTTCTTCCTTCCCTACCCGCAGGACATACAAGATCCCAAAGGTTACAAATCCGGCCCAGCCCGCAACCAGGTTAGGCAAGAGGAAAGCCTGAACCAGGACCCATAACCAAATGGAGGTGTACATGGGATGGCGAATAGACTGGTAAATCCCATCCGTAACGAGCGTATGTTCTTCCCGTACCTCTAAACTCGCCGACCAGTTGAGTCCCAGATCTTTGTGAGAGCGATAGAAAAGCCATAGACTAGGTCCTGCGAGGAGCAGGCCCAGAATGTTGACCCAGATGGGCAAGGAATAATCGGCGAAGTTCAAGAAGGGAGTAAAGACATAAATCACCGGCATGAGTCCCATGCCCAGGGTAGCCCCGAAGAGCAGGATTTTCTCCTCCGGCGTTTTGCGATTTTCCTTGATCTTGTTCTTTCTTTGGCGCTTGCCATGAGGATACCTGATCACACTGACCGATACCCAGAATATCATAAAGACTATTTTGAGAAATAAAGTATTCATATCCTTATAGGTTAGGAGTTTCTACCGGCACCTGCTCAAAGCGTTGTCGCCAGGTAGTTTGCCTCAGAGCATGGTTTTCATGCTTCATAAGAGGTTTTATTGCATGAATATCAAACTGCGCCTAAAGCCCTCTTTTGCCCTCCGTCCAATAAGGAGCACTGATTAACTGGCGGGAGGCTATGCCTTTGGCTTTTAAATATTTGCGTAACTGTTGAATAGAGCGGACCCGACCGGCCAGATAAAAACTCGCCTCTTGCCAGTCGGTCCAGGTGGAAAGGGGTAAGCTCTCCAACCAATGCAAGGCCGGAGAGGCTGGGGATTCTTCTGACTTCCCGACCACCTTAGCAGACAGGCCCAGTTCTTCAGGCCATCCGCTATGGTGAGCCGCTAACTCAAGGAGACATTGGAAGGGGGTGCCTTGCCGATCTGCCTCCCGGGCCAGGTTTAGGCAAAGTCCTAAGGCCGATTCGTCGCCAAAAAAGACATGAAAGGGAGCGGATTCCTGGTAGGCCGTTCTTCCTCCGGGTCCCATCAGTTTCATCTGGTCTCCTGGAGCTAATTCAGCAGCCCAGCTACTCCCAGGGCCGAGGCCATGCAAATAAAATAGCACCTCACAGATCCCTGAGGGGCCATCATAGTAAGAAGGGGTATAATGACGGAACTCCCGGCCCTCGACTCGAAAT
>JBCBGC010000023.1:0-72824 GCA_038527215.1 Bacteroidota bacterium | reverse complement strand
GGATAGACCACAAACTTGGTAGTCCCAACGACTGGCCTGGTATGCTGCAATACCTCCTGGTCAAGAACTTTCTGAAGCAAGGTTATCTCCCCAGCGCCATCTGGGTAATCCGCCAGGAAACCTACCGCTATTTATATCCCATCTGTCAGGCGTTGAACATCCAATTACAGATGCACCCCAATCGGGAAGTGCTGACAGGGGTAAAAGAGGCTCTTTTCGGAAAATTTTAATCCACTTCTGGGAAGACTATGAAACGGCCGTTTCCTGCAGTTGTCGATCCAGCACGGCCAGCCCTTCCTTCAAGGTATGAGGCTTGTAATCTAGCTCCGTCTGCGCTTTGAGTATGATAAAGCCCGTTTTGGGAGGCCGACGGGCTGGCTGCCCCAATGAAGGGCTATCTGTTTCACTGATGAGGCTTTTGTCCAGTTTCCAAAAATCCGCTACGGCATAAGCGACTTCGTGTATACCCATCATTTCTGGTCCGGAAATGTGGAAGAGTCCGGTGGCTTCCCGCATCAGGGCGGATACACAAGCCGAAGCCAGGTCTTCGGCCAGGGTGGGCGTTCTAAATTGGTCATTGACGACCCGAATATTTTTCCCTTCTTCCAATGATTTCTTTACCCAAAGGACGATGTTACTTCTGGACATGCCTGGGGTCATGCCATATAGCAAGATCGTACGCAGGATACAGGATTGCAGCCCGCTCTCAGCCACCAACTGCTCGGCTTTTACTTTGGATTCTCCATAGTAGTTGACCGGCCCGGTTGCAGCCCCTTCTTTGTAAGGGCCATTTTCTCCATCAAACACAAAATCTGTAGAAACATAGAGCATGCGGGTGCCATGTTCCTGGCATAGTTTTACCAGGTTCCGGGTGGCTTCTATGTTGACTTGGTCGCACATCTCGTGATCCAGTTCACACTTATCCACCTGCGTGGCTGCTGCACCGTGGATGATGGCGGTGGGTTTTACTTTTTCAAAAAATGCTTTCCAGCCATCAAAATCCAATAAATCAAGGTTCTTGTATTCGTATCCGGTTCTCAAAGGATGTCGATTGACACCGCGACCGGTGGCATATAGTTTCAGGGATGGCCTTTCAGCCAGTAAATTCACAAGTTTCTGGCCCAGCAGACCGTTGCTACCGGTTACAATAACGGATTGATTCATAAGGATAAAAAGGAGGGTTGGAAATCATGAATGTTGGAGAATACTCTGATAGGGAGTATAATGATTCATCCACCAAAATTATACCAGCGGCGGGTCTGATTCAACCTTAATTTTCTAAATCCCTAACTGGTAGAGTTTTTCGCCCTTTACACTACACATAACCAGCTGAGCATCAGGATAATCCACTTTTATTTTTTCCAGGGCCTCATCCGCCTTATCGGCAGATTCATAAAAGCGGTAGCTCACGGCAAATTGGTCGGTTCCGTCTCCTCTTCTGATTTGCAGGTAATGCGGGATGTCGGTTCCCTTCCTAAGGTAGGTGTGGACTCTATTGCGGGCCATGTCTTCAGAGGTAGCCCATTCGATGACCACCACATAGATATTTTCCGGACGGGTAGAGATTTCGGAGGTATTGCTCAAAATTTTGCTTACCAGTTCCTGGTACTGAGAGCCAGACCCATCTTTGGCAAATTCGGCAGCTGTCTCTGTCTCCGTGGCAAAGGGATACATTTCTGTGTTGGCGGCTCCTACCAAGACCGTCTTTTGCCGGGCCGTAGGATCATTGACCAGATGGATATCGGTAAAATATTGCAGGGCTTCATCGAACCTCTTTTCCACCTTTTCGAAATAGGCGTTGGGTTGCAGTTTTTGCAGTTGCTCTCCTCGGACAATCATTTCTTTATAGGGGGACATATTGGAGAAAGGGTATTCTCCACTCAAGGTTTTTGCATCTGCATAGATAAAGGCCAGATAATGCTGGAAGGCCTGCGAACCCAGGTTTTTCACCTCCTCTTGCAGAACCGGACTTACGGTCAGGCCGGTTACGATGCCTTCGGCTCCAGTAATCGCAATCCCCAGCCGGGACAATTCATCTGTGTATACCTCCCATTTTTCTGAGGAAGGCTCCAGGTCCAGGTTTTCAAAAGTTGGGGAAAGGTTAGGGACGATGGTTTGCTCGCGGATTTGGAACAAGCTCATCAAATCAGCCTCACTGCTCAGGTTTTCCTTGTTTTCTACTTGCTGCGCATAAGCACTTACTTCTCCCAGCAGGGCAGCATCCCCTTTGATCAGTTCATACAAGCCCGGAAACGCACTGGAGAAATCAAATTCGGATAGCCGCAGGTTTGATTGCGGATCAAGCCCCCGGCTTTGTTGCGCCTGGGCACTATCCACCACGGGTACCTCCGGATTGGGGGTTTCGGTGGCCTCGGTGGAAGCAGCGGCAGTGTTGGCACTGGGCTGCATCTCACAGGCCAGGCTGGTGAGAAAAATCAGGGCCAGGGCCCATATATTTGTTTTCGTTTGCAACAGTGAGCGCTTGTTCATACCAATGGAATTTGGGAGTTGGCTATAAATATACACCTTCACCTCCGTTTTCTTACAATGACCGTTCCTGAGGCTAAAACGATGCCTAATCAGGAATATTGGGCGGTTTTATCTATTCATCTTCCCAAAATGATGGCGAATCTCCCAATTTGGGAAGGCTGCTTGTATGTACGCGGAAGCCACCGGGCTGTTCCAGGCCTTCGAGTAAGTGTCGAGATCCTACCAGAATCCGCCTATCTTTCTTGAATATAGGGTTGCCCAAAGGTCATATCACTGATTTTTAAGCGTGCCTTACCTGACTTTTGTTCTTCCTGTTCCCTTCCCCTCTCAAATTGCCAATTTTACCTACAGGCTTCCGCTGGCATTTTTTCCCTTCTCAAGCAGGTTTATCCCTTAAATTCGCCAAATAGAGCCATTTTACTAACCCTGCCCTAGATACTTCGTACACAGAAACAGATCAGCCTTGCACCTGATTTTGTCTTTTTGTGCAGATTTTTTACGATCACATAAACTTTCCTACCCCAAATAGCGATTATAAAGAGGAGATTGATTATCTTATCGGGTCTAAATACCAAACCTGAGATAATCCCATGTGGCACCTCCTGGTGCTTTAGGTGTTGGATTGAAAATTATTCTTATGAAGCTGAAAGTATTAGTGTTTAGTGCGATTGTTGCCTCGTTGCTCATATTTAGTTCTTATACTTTTTATGCCGACGAGGGGGAAAAACCTGAGGTTTTGGCCCGACTTGTGATGAAGGGGATGAGTTATTATCACTACGCTCCTGTGCAATTAAATGATGAATTTTCTAGTGAGCTATTTGATGGATACTTAGAAACACTAGACTACGGAAAACGCTTTTTCACCAAGTCAGATATCAAAGAATTTTCTCGCTACCGGGTCGAGTTGGATGATCAGCTCAATCGGGGCACCTATGAATTCTTCGACCTGGCTGCCTCCCGCTTTAACCAGCGTATGGATGAAGCGCAGAAAATGTACCGGAAAGTGCTGGACAAGCCATTCGATTTCTCCCGGAATGAATCCGTAGAGAATGATCCGGAAAAAATGGATTATCCCAAGTCTTCTTCTGACCTGGAAGATCGTTGGAGAAAGACCTTGAAGCTCCAGGTGCTGAGTCGGGTTACCACCGCCCTGGAACGTCAGGAAAAAGCCCAGATGGAGGGCAAAGGCGAGGCCGAAGAAATTGAAATTAAGTCCCTGGCCGTTTTGGAAGAAGAAGCCAGAGCCAGAGTACTAAAAACCCATGATGATTGGTTCCACCGCATGGAGCGCGTGGACAAAGCAGAAAGACGGGCCGCCTACCTGAATTCCGTTACCATGCTCTTCGATCCTCATACCAATTATCTCCCCCCCAAAGACAAAGAAACGTTTGATATATCTATTTCCGGCCGCCTGGAAGGGATCGGAGCTCAGCTTCGGGAAGAAGAAGGCTTTATCAAAGTCATTACCATCGTTCCCGGTAGTGCTTGTGCCCGTCAGGGAGACCTGGAAGTAAATGACAAAATCCTCAAAGTTGCCCAGGGCGAAGGAGAGCCCGTAGACGTGGTTGATATGCCAACGGATGAGGCGGTAAGATTGATTCGCGGGAAAAAAGGCACTGAAGTGCGCCTGACTGTCAAGAAAATTGACGGTTCGGTCATGGTCATTCCCATCGTCCGGGACGTAGTTGAATTACAAGAAACTTATGCCAAGTCTTCTATCCTGCAAGACGGAGCAGCAGGCGAAAAAATAGGCTACATCCATTTACCGAAATTTTACATCGACTTTAACGATCGCTTCGGTCGCAGATGTGCCACGGATGTGCGCAAAGAATTAGAAAAACTCAAGGCTGAAAACGTCAATGGCGTGATCCTCGATCTTCGGAACAACGGGGGAGGTTCTCTTCAGGATGTAGTCGAAATGGCTGGTCTGTTTGTAGAGAAAGGCCCAGTCGTACAAATCAAATCCCGTGATCGTAAGCCTCATATTTTGAATGATCCCGACAGCGACGTCGTATATGACGGTCCACTGGTCGTATTGGTAAACTCCCTCAGCGCATCCGCCTCTGAGATTTTGGCGGCGGCCATTCAGGACTACGGACGAGGCATCATCGTCGGTACCACCACCTTTGGTAAGGGAACCGTACAGCGCTTCGTGCCGCTGGACGACCTGATCCCAGGATACTACGACATCAAGCCTTTGGGCGATGTAAAAATGACTACTCAGAAGTTTTATCGCATCAATGGTGGAGCTACGCAACTAAAAGGAGTTGAGCCGGACATCGTCCTGCCCGATAACTACAGCAAAATGGAAATCGGAGAACGGGAGGAAGACCATGCCATGGCCTGGGACGAAATCGCTCCTGCCCGCTATAACCGCTGGGATGAAAACCTCAACGTAGACAAGCTCCGTAAGCAATCTGCTGACCGGGTGGCCGATAATGCTACCTTTCAGTTGATCTCTCAGAATGCTCAGCGCCTGAAAGATAACCAGGACGCCCATGTCTTCTCCCTCAACCTGAAAGATTACCGGGCCGAGCAGGACAAGCTGTCCAAAGAAGCAGAAAAGTACAAAAACATCTCACCCAAGATTGAAGGCCTGATGGTAAGTTCCACCGCTACCGATACCGAGGCATGGGCAGGTGATGAAGCTCAATTAAAACGCATCCAGGACTGGCATAAGCGGATTCAAAAAGATGCCTACATCTACGAATCCCTCGCCATTATCCGTGATATGAAATAGTACCGAAGGTACATGATTTGAACACCGCCTTTCACCAAGGCGGTGTTTTTTTTTATCTGCAGTTGATACCCACGCACGAGATACGACTGTAAGCATTGTACCTTACTTATAATGTTCCCGGCCGCAGCTAAGCTGCAGGTCCTCCCTTCTTATACCCCTCCCTGCTGACATCCGGTTTCCTGATGATCCTGCCTGATTGGCAGAAAAATTCCTTAGATTTCAATCTAGCTTTTGTCCCCATGCGAACTGCCTCCTGCTTACAAATACGCTCCCTCATTTTATTGTGGCTGGCTATGCTGGTCTGCACCGCTGCTCATATGCAGGCTCAGGATCAGGCGCTGGCGCCTGAATACTGGATTAGCAAAGGGGATACCGCCAAAACCAAGGATGATTATGCCCAAGCCATCCAGGCTTATGCCCAAGGCATGGAATTATATCGCCAATCCGATCAAAAAGCAGGGGAAGCAGAGGCCGCTTTGGCCATTTCCATGATTTACATTTCCAAAAATCAGGCTGACAGTGCCCAATATTTCTACCAGCTCGCAGAGGGAATCGTGGAGCAACATTTGGCACCTGAGCATCCCGTTAGCATCAAAGCCGCCTACCGGAAGGCCATGCTGCACATACAGGCGGGGGCGTTTGATGAGGGCCTGGCCCAACACCTGGCAGCGCTTTCTCTGAGAAAAACCCATCTTCCCGCTGTACATATTTCGCGGGCAAGGAGTTATCATGGCGTAGCGGTCGCCTACACCCGCAAGGGAGAATTTGAGCAAGGCCTTAGGTACATGGACTCTGCCATCCTGGTTGCCCGAAAGCTCGACCTCAATGATTTCAATCCGCTGGCTGGTTTTCTCATGAGTAAAGGCATCGTCCTGAGCGAACTTTCCCGCTATGAGGATCAACTAGCCCTCTACCGGGAAGCCGAAAACTTGCTCGAAACGCACTATAGTCCCGACCACGCAGATTACATCAGCCTCTATATCAACTTCTCCAGCCTCTACGGCAGAATGGGCATGCTCAAAGAGCAAGAAAAGTTGTTGACCCGGGGCATCGAAGTGGTCAGGGAGAAATATGGGGAAAACGACGTCACCATGGCCACCATGAACAACAACCTGGCCCTGATGTATGACGAACAATCTCGTTTCCCAGAAGCCCGCCATCTGCACCGGGAAAACCTGCGCATTCTCAGGCACCTGGTCGGCCACAAACATCCTTATGTAGCGATTACCTATGGAAACCTGGGCATGAACTTCCTTAAGGCAGGCGAAGCGAATGCCGCCCTCCGGTACTTTGAGAGAGCCCTGAGCCTCAACCAGGATATTTTTGGGCCGCGCCATATCCGGGTAGCAGAATGCTACAACTATATGGCTTCAGCCTATTTTATGATGGGAGACCTGGGAAGAGATAGCCTGTATCGGGAGAAAGCCCTTGAGCTGCTGATTGAACGATTCCAGGGGGTTCATCAACAAATCGCTGTCAACTACTCCCATATCAGCAATAACCTCCGGGAACAAAAGCGATTTGCAGAGGCATTGGTATTTGAGAAAAAAGCCCTGGCCGTTAGAGAGCAGGTATTTGCTGGAAGACAGGAAAGTCTGCTTCCCTCCTACACACGCTTAGGCATCACCTATAACCTGATGAATGAGCTGGATTCGGCCTGGATATACTGGCAAAAAGGGGCGGAAATCATTGAAGCCAGAAACAACCCTCAGGACTTTCGAAATTGGGATTACTATACGCACCTGTCCAGTTACTGGTGCCGAAGAGGCAACCGGGACCAGGCGGCCAAAGCCATGCAGGAGACCGCTCGGCTTCTGCTCCGCAAGACCTCTCCTTTACCCGGCCTGGAAAATCCCCCCCTGCAAGAGATTCCTAACCATCGCCTGGCCCTGGAGGCTTTTGCTGATAAAGCCACCAACCTATACCACCTCTACCAAAACCATCAGCCCGATCCAGAGATACTGGAAGCGGCCCTTGCCACTTTTGAGTTGGGGCTGGCCTTGCTGGACCGTCGCCGGCGCACGGCCCGGGGACAAGCCGAGAAACGGGGCATGCAGAGCCGGTTTCAGCCCTTTTTCCGGTCTATGGTAAAAGCTCAGATCACGCAGTATGAACAATCCGGAAAACAGGCAGACCTGGAAAAAGCCTTTCTCTGGGCAGAAAAGGTCAAGGCGACGTTGATGGCAGAAGCCATCCAGGCCGCCGAAGCCCGACACTTCCCAGGCATACCCGCCGAGCTGATCGCTCAGGAAGAACGTCTCCGTAAATCCGTAACCTACTATGCAGACCGCATCTTCCGGGAGGAGGAAAAAGGCGAAGCCGCAGATGCCAAAAAACTCAACGGCTGGCGAGCCGTGCTGATCGAAGAAGAGGAAGCCTTGGCCGGATTACGCAAGCGGCTGGAGGCAGCTTATCCGGCTTATGTGGCGATGAAATACGATCTGCCCGATTTGAACCTCTCAGCCCTCAGGCAACAATTAGGAAATCAGCAAGCTCGACTCCTGGAATATTTCATTACCGAAGAGGAAGTGATCCTTTTTACGCTTGAGCGTGATGGTTTAAGTATGACTAAGCTCGGCCGTGCTGATTCTCTGCTCATCGAGACCCAGGGCCTGCTTAGCTACCTCAAAGACCCGATTACGGTAGATCTTAAGGCAAATGATCCTGCCTATTTTCAGGCTTTTACTTCGGCAGCCCATGCCCTCTATCGGTCACTGATTCCACAGGAAGCCAGCCCTGACCTCAAAAAGCTCATCATTATCCCAGATGGGTGGCTAGGCTATCTGCCGTTTGATATCTTGCTGACCCGCCCGGCAGACTCGCTGGCCAATCCCAGCTATCGCAAACTGCCCTACCTGTTTCAGGCCTACCCCTTAAGCTATAATTACTCCGCTCAGTTCCTCCTTCCTAATCCGGGCGCAAACCGGAGTACTTCCGCTGCCTTTGGCGGGTTCGCTCCGTCTTATGGGGCGGGGATTGAATTTGCGATGGCCTATCGCCAAAGCCTTTCCACCACCGATGCCCTGTCCAACCTGACAGCCTTAAAAGGAACCCAGGAAGAGGTCCGACAAATTGCCGCCCTGCTAAACGGTCAGGCCTTCCTGGGGGAAGATGCCACAGAAGGCACCTTTAAAGCTCAGGCAGGAACCTACAACATCCTCCACCTGGCCATGCATTCTCTAATCAATGAATTTGCCCCGAACTTCTCTGGATTGGTTTTCTCCGCGCCCGCGGATAGCGTAGAAGACGGGTTTCTCACCGCTGCGGAAATATTCAACCTGGAACTTGGGGCGGAATTGGCAGTGCTCAGTGCCTGTGAAACTGGCTATGGCCGCCTGGAGGCTTCTGAAGGAGTAATGAGCCTGGCTCGGGCTTTCCGCTATGCTGGCTGCCGCAACATCCTGATGAGCCTTTGGACGGCGGAAGATCAAAGCACCAACCAATTCATGCAATTGTTCTATCAAAAGCTGGAGGCAGGACTAGACAAAGATGAAGCCTTACAGCAGGCGCGGCAGGAAATGCTGGCTGAAACCGCTCTACCCCACCCTCACTACTGGGCACCCTTTGTGTTGGTGGGAGATGCTACGCCCATGGACCAGGGAAATACGCGGGGATGGCTCTGGGCGATGCTTACGCTTCTCCTGCTGGGGGGCTGTGGGTATTTTTTCTGGCAAAAAAGCCGCCAGAGGCAAGCTTAAGGCTGCGTATGCTCCAGCAGTTCCTGCGCCTCCAGCTGACGGTAATGGTCTGGTTTTGCCGCCATTTCCTGCCATAAGGCACTGGCCTTTTCCAGTTTCCCTTCCCGCCAGTAGGCAAGACTGAGATACCAGGTACTTTGTGGCCCGTAGGTACTGAGGGGGGAAACCTTCTGGAATGCCGATTGCGCCTGCCTTAAACGTTCCGACTGCCCGGGATCTTGTTCATACAGGTGGAGATAAGCCAATCCGGCAAAAAAGGAGGCTTTGGGGAGATTTTGAAGTTCGGGTTCCTGCTGCAGGCTTTCCAGGCCCCGCACTGCGCGCTCAAAGTCTTCCTGATTAAAGGCATTGGCACTGCCAATCCATAAACTGTCCAGGCGGGTCAGCGAATCCCGTCCCGTACTGGCCCGGGAGGACATACTACTTACTTCCGCCAGATATGCTGGCATTTTTTCACCAGCCTCCCATTGTTCAGTCCTGCCTAACCAAAACAAGAGCGACAAAGCGACCAATAAAACCACCACGGCTGCCACCAAATAGGGGCGATAGCGAAGCAAGGGCCGTACTGGTGTTGTATCCTCTTCCTGCCAAAGTGCCTCAAAGCGCCGCTTTTTCTCCTCCCTCAAGCTAGCGCGAATGGCATATTCAGCCAGGGCCTGCGAGCTAAGCAAAGCAGCTAATTCACTGTCTGCTGCTACCCGCGCCTCGAAGGCTGCCCGTTCTGCTTCGGGCAACTTCCCGCTCAGATAGCGGTCAATCAAGGCTAACATTTCTTCAGAGGAGGACATGGTCTATGATTACACGTTTCTACTGATCCTTTCTTGCTTCATGGTGGCTAGGGTTGTTTTTCCTTACTGATCAGGGTCTTTAATCTTTCCAGGCACTTATATCGTTGACTCGAAGCGCTTCGGGAGGTTTTGAAGCCCATGCGCTCCGCAATTTCCCCAGGAGAAAAGGCCTGGGCTGCCAACCACAACAATTCCCGACATCGATCGCCCAACTGCTCCATTTGCCGCCTGATCTTTTCTAAATCTTCCTTTCCAATCAACTGGCGCATAAAATCCCGGGAGTCGTCCGGAAGCTCCGGGAATTCATCGACCCAGTTCACTTTTCTAGTCGTATTCTTGCGGTGTTGGTCAACACATTTATTCCGAAATATTCTGGAGAGGTAAGTTTTCAACAGACTTTCGCCCCGAAACCGGCCGGTAACTACATGGTCCGTTACGGCCAGGAAGGCTTCTGTATAGGCATCCTGCGCCTCTTCATCCGAAAGACGATACTTCCTGGGGCGCTCCCTCACAAAATACATATAGGCTCGGTAGAGCTTGTATTCTGCCCGTTCCCGTACGACGCCCCCCAGTTGGAGATCCCGAATGATTTCCTGATCAAAGGATGACTTTCCCGCCATGAATAATCTGATGAACAACGGCCTGGATGCCAGTAGGACAGGTCTGGCAGTCCTTTAGCCCAAACTTCTTTTCAAGGTATAAAAACTCCCCCAAAAGAAGAAAAAAGCCTGCTTTGGGGGCTGGATGCCCCATGGAGGATTTGTTACCTTTGTCTATATCCAACGGACCCAATCCATGACCGAACAACCCCTGAAAGGCCTATACCTTGTTTCTGAACCCGCTTGCCTCAGTCAGAAAAGTGGCGCCTTTCGGCATATTCAGGTCGGTGTAGATCACCTCAACCGGCATTTTGAGGTCACGTTATTCCCCTTGTGCGAGGTCCCAGAGGCACCTCCAGCGCAAAGCACCCCGGCTGGCCCTCCTCCTACCCCCCCTGCCTACAAATCCCATCCCTTATATGGAGGGATGAAAGACTTGTATCGGTGGTACAAAAACCAGCGGCAATACGCAGTAGATCTGGAACGCATCCGGGCCATGAAACCGGATTTTATTTATGAAAGAGCGGCTTACCTAAACTTTTCCGGGATTCGGGCGGCCAGGGAATTGGGCATTCCGCATTTCTACGAAGCGAATGGCCTACAGTATTTGGCTGTCAAGGCCTATTACCAATCGGTGTTCAATCGCCGCATGGAAAAGCTGGAACGAAAAGCCTATCGGGCCTCAGATCATGTGTTTTTCGTCGGCACCTGGGGAGATCGTATGCAGCTTAGCAGTACCAACTGGCAGAACATAGAGAACGGGATCGAAGAAAGTTTTCTCCAACAATTTCCCACGCCTAAGCAGTCCCCACACCTCCCCCTGAAAATATGCTTCGTTGGCAAGCTGATGGCTTTTCACCGCACCGACCTCTTGGAGCAAGCCATGGCCCTGCTTCCCGCTGGAGTTCCGCTGGAAATCCATTTAATCGGGAGTGGGTTCTCGGCCCTGGAAGAAAGCTTGCAAGCCTTTGTCCCAGTCTTCAATCATGGTTATCTCTCTCGTGAGGCGCTTTCCAGCCTATTGCAAAAGATGGACATCGGCCTGATTCCGGGCGGACACGAGTATCCTTCCTTTATGAAATTATTCGAGTATGGCGCAGCTCGCCTGCTCACCCTCTGTCCACCCCTGCATAACCTCGCTTATTGGTTTTCGGATGAGGAGCTGTTTTTTTTCGAAAAAAACAATCCTCAGGCCTTAGCCGATAGCCTGCTCAAGCTCATCGAGCAACCAGAACTGGTGGCTGCTTATGGCAATCGCCTGCATGAGAAAGTGGCCCGGGAATTTACCTGGACGCATATTTTCGATCAGATAAGTGGGGTAATGAAAGACCACCTAACTTCCCCCGCTCATGCTTAACGCTCTTCGTATGCCCGCCTTTTTTACCGGCATCCCGCTTGCCCATCCGCTCAGAAAGTTGAGCTGGCTCTGTTTCCTGCTTGGTAGTTCTCAGCTTTTGGGACAAAGCTTTGTTCCGGGCCAAAGCTATTACGGAACCAGCCAGTATATTGAATACAGAGCCGGTAATCTGCCGATCATCATTACCGCCCCGCACGGAGGCCAACTCAAACCCGCCAGCATCCCAGACCGGAATTGCAGTGGATGTGTCACGTCAAGAGACCTGGAAACCGATATCCTGGCCGAGCTCTTTTATGATTCCCTCCTGGCTCAGACTGGCTGCCATCCGCATGTCATCATCAACCACCTGCATCGGGTCAAGCTGGACGCAAACCGGGCCCTGGGCGAAGCCGCCAATGGGAACCCTGAAGCCCAACTGGCCTGGCAGGAGTTTCATGACTTTGTGGCACACGCGCGGGATAGCCTGGTCAAACAATATGGCAAAGGGCTCTACATTGATCTGCATGGACACGGACATAGCATTCAACGGCTAGAGCTTGGCTACCGCCTTACCTCCTCCAAGCTCCGCCAAAATCCTGAAGGGCTTAATGAAAGTAGCCTGGTATCTTCTTCCAGCATTCGGCATCTGGTTGGGAATAACCTCGGTCAACTCACCCATGCCGAGCTTCTGCGGGGGAACCAGAGCCTGGGAACGCTTTTCGAAAATGAAAATTTCCCCTCTGTACCCAGTTCCAACCAACCTTTCCCGCTGAGTGGGGAGGCTTATTTTAGCGGTGGCTATAATACGGAGCGCTACGGCTCCAGCCAGGGAGGAACCATCGACGGGGTGCAAATCGAATGTAACTATACCGGGGTAAGAGATAACGCGGCCAATCTCCAATCCTTTGCCGGGGCTTCAGCCCGGGTGTTGCCTTTATTCTGGGAAGTACACATGTTTGGACAAAATGCGCCTACAGGCAGTTGTCTGAATCCCGCGACCCCATTGGAAGAGGCGCTATCCGCGCGCTTTGCTCTCTACCCCAACCCTACGCGGGATTATCTCCAAATGGAATTTGAGCAAGCCTTTAGTGGGACGTTACACCTCATAGACATCAATGGCCGCGTGATCCGACAACAACTACTGTTCATGACTACCAGCTATCGCTGGGCATTAGGGAAGCTCCCCAGCGGATGGTATAGTCTCCAAATCGAGCAGGAAGGAAAGAGTTGGGTAAAAAAAATATGGGTTCAGTAAGCAAAATCACCGAATCCCGCAGTTCAGGCAGTAAAAGATTCCTCCAGAAGGCTTACCTTTATCGAAACATTGCCCGATGCGCCGCCTTTCTATTTTCCTGATTCTTGCCGCTTTGTTTTCCATGGGAGACAGCTGCGGACAGGAACCTACCACCAGCTCTTCTGAAACCCTGACCCCTAGTCGCCGCCGAAGCCTTTGGGGCGCAGAGAAAATTTACCTGGTATACGGCAGCCAGGATGAGGCCTCTCGGGCCGCCTATACACAGTGGGCGGAAGCCTTGCCAACTCAATCCAGGAGAAGGGTATTAGTGCCTGTCGCCGACGCATCAGCCGATCCGGACAGCTTGCGAAAATATCCCGTGATTCTGGTCGGCACCCCCCAATCCAATACCTGGATTGCCCAATGGCAGGACCAGCTTCCCATTAGCTTTCATGAAGGCCATTTCCAGCTCTTCGACAAAAGATTTGCGCAGGCTGACGCCATTTGTCAATTGGCTTATTTGCCCCACCCCTTAACGCCAGCCTTACCGCTGATGGTGGTATCGGGGCAGGACGATGTGCAGATTTTGTCCCACTTAGAAAGTGCCTTGGGGAGAGGTCGGGGTGGATTGCCGATTGGGAGATGGGGCTATGAGGTGATATGCGAGAAAAAAAGGGTCTGGATGGGACAGTTGGATTATGATGGGAAGCCACAGGAAGACCTCAGTTGGTTTTTTCCGCTGGAGTTGGAACCGGTGCATGAAGCGGGAGCTTTCCGTATCTACGATCATGAGCAGGTATGGACCAGCAAAGTGCAGGCTGCTCTCCTGGATCAAATGGAAGCCATCAACGGACAACTGGATCGGCTCTTCCCCGGAACCCAAGCTGCGGACTCACTGGTGATACACCTATACCGTGAGGTAGAAACCATGGGCCTCAGGGCGGGCAGCATGAGCCAGACCTGGTGGAATGAGGATACCAAAGAATTACATGTGCTGGTCCATCCCCTCTTCAAAAACATAGGCCATGAGGATCTGGCCAAGTCCCTTATCCTGGGCCGCGTGGGTACTTCCAAGCGACACATGTTGCTGGAAGGGCTCGCTAGTTTGCTCACGCCCCAATGGCAACGACTGGGCGCAGCCGCCTGGGCCGCCCGCCTGGGAAAAGCCGGGCAGTTGCTCTCTTTGGACGATTTAACCGATAAAAACGTTTATGAGCAAAGCTCTCCTATGATCCGAAAAGCCAGCGCGGCTTGCTTTGTCTCGCTTTTGCTGAAAGCTGACACCGCTGGTTTCATGGCTACCTATCAGGGAGAAATGACAGAAGCCTATGCTGTCAACATGTTCAGGTATACAAAGGAGCTGCTTCACTATGACCAAATTGCCCAGGCTAAACCGCTCTACACCGGCGACATCCCTTATTTCCGGGGCATGACCCTGGCCCACGAAGGCTATCAGGGCTATAATGGCTATGGTTCCTCCCAGGCGGCAAAATCCCTGGATCGGCTGCAAGCCATGGACGTGAACTGGATTGCTCTGGTGCCTTATTCCGGCACCCGTGAGCCCCAAAAGCCCACCCCTTACCGCTTTCAAGGATTGGGAACCGGTGGAGAAAATGACATGAGTCTGGCATACTCCTTTTATCACGCGAACGAAAGAGGCATGCATACCTTGTTGAAGCCTCAAATCTGGATTCCCGGAACCTGGCCTGGGGCAGTAGAAATGAAAAACCAGGAAGACTGGGATGCTTTTTTCAAATACTACGGACATTGGATCGCCCACTACGCCATGGTAGCTGAAATCTATCAGATGGACATGCTCTGTGCCGGAGTAGAATTTCTCAAAGCCACCGTCAAACAACCGGAAGCCTGGAGAAACCTCATCGGCCAACTCCGTCAGCTTTATAGCGGCCCCATCACCTATGCCGCTAACTGGGGGGAGGAAATCGAAAAACTGGCCTTTGCAGACGCCCTGGATGTCATTGGGGTAAATTGTTATTACCCCTTGAGCAAATCCGCTCGGGCCGGGGAAGCTGAACTGCGCAAAGGTTTTGCCCAAACGCTGGATAAAATCCGGGACCTGGGGCAGAAATTTGGGAAACCCATCGCCTTCACCGAAATCGGCTTTCGCTCCATCCCGCAACCCTGGGTCCAACCCCATGCCGAAGCCCCAGACCGCCAAAGTTATTCCGGACCAGATCAGGCTCTCTGCTACAAAATTGTATCCGAAGCCCTGGCGGCTGAAGGAGACTGGTTTGTCGGGACAGTTTGGTGGAAATGGCCCACCTATCTGGCCTACAGTTCAGAAAATCTGCAAAGTTTTACTCCAGCTGGCAAGGAAGCAGAAAAAATTTTGGGTGAAACTTATGCAAAATTGGCCCGTAAATCATCTAAAGACTAAGAAGGGTCTTTTCCCACTGCTTTTTCCCATCGCTGGTTCCTTGACCATTTGCGTTATGGCCGGTTTTGCCGGATGACCGCTGTCCTACTTAAGGGCCTGAAAGGCTTTTGGTTAGGCCTGACCAATCATTTATCAAATATTACCCAGCTTAGAATAACGAAATGCGGGAAGGTGCCGAAAAACGAAAATTTGCTTTGTGTAATCAATAATTGTTTCCTACCTTCGTTTTGAAATTATGACGTAAGTGTCTCTTAATGAAGAGTTCAACCGGTTTCAAATAAAGCATTTCTTGAAATACCATTTGCAGCACACTTGTCCACGACTAACTCCAACATAATGAGGAAAAAACTGCTTACCTGCTTATTTTTGCTCGTTCCATTCTTCACTTTTGCCCAACGTCCTATCATTGAGCGTTTCAAGGCAGAACGTCTTTTTGTCAAAGGCCTTAAGGAATACCAGGGAGGGAACTACAGCCAGGCGATTACGACCCTGGATGAAGTAATTTCCATGGATAACCGCCATGACAAAGCATTCGAGCTAAGAGGTGATGCGCAATATGCCTTAAAAAATTATGAGGCAGCCATCGAAAACTATTACCAGGCAGTGGACCTGCACCCGGAAGACGGAACCTTATGGTTCAATATGGGAGTAGCCGCCGCCCAAAACCGAAACTATCCAGCCGCCGCCAATTTCTTTTTGAAAACCCTGGAAATTGAACCGGATAACCAGAAGGCAGAGGAATACTACCAAAAAGCCAAATTGAAGGCAGACCAAAATGGAGGAGAGTTTCCTGATCCCTATTCGGATTGGGTAGCCAACAATTCCAATTACTATAACTACGGTCAGCCCAATCAGCCTTACGGAGGGTCTTATGACCAGCCTTATGATCCTTATGGAACGGGTGGAGGAGATCCTTACGGCACAGGAGATCAGAGCACACCCTATAACAACCCCTACAACAATCCCTACGATCCTTACGGTTCTGATCCGCAGAAGGACCCTTACGGGACCAATCCTTATGGGAACAATGATCCCTACGGGACCACGAAAAATCCCACTACCACCCGCTCTGAAGTAGGCGGAAGACTGCCCCGCGAAGTAAGCGGAGAGCAGAGCTACAAGCCTAAAGTAGGCTGGCAGACGGATCAGTATCTTACCATCAAGAATATCAAGATTACGGAACGCTCTACGCTGATCACTTTCCATATCGTGAGCACCAGCCGCCAGTCTTTCCCCATCCAGTTGGATGACATCGGAGGCGCCAATGCCTGGTATCTCACGGATCGTGAGTTCAAGGAGCGGTATGAATTACGCGATATCAAACGCCTGAGTGGCTGGCCTGATAAGCCTTTTACCCTTAAACCCGGTAAGGGATTGACCTTCCACGCGGAATTTGAGCGCCTGCCTGATGACTTGCATTTTTTCCACCTCCTCGAAGGTTCCGGAGAAAGAGAAGGCAGCTGGGATTTTTATGACATTGAACTTAAAGCCCTGACGGGCACCCGATAAACCTGTTACTTCCTGTTCATTTATTTTCTATTCATTACTGCTAATTACCAAACGCACAGATATGAAGTTACTATTGAACATATGGCTCTTTGCCTTGAGTAGCTTGCTCCTGTTTTCTCCCGCCCTGGCTCAGGATGACATGGTGGACCTGAAGGACGCCCGCTACTATATGGAACGGGGTCTGGAAGCCTATTATCAGAAGGATTATGGCAACGCCATTCGGAATTTCGATATGGTGCTGCGCCTCAACCCTCGTTTCCCGGATGTGTATCAATTCCGTGGAAATGCCTTTTTTCTGGTAGGGGACTACGCCCGGGCAGAATATGATTACATCATTGCGATTGATCGCTTCCGGATCGGAGCGGCTACGGTAACCCGGCCCACCCACGACGCGGATAATCTGACCATCATTGATCCAGGTCGCAATGTCGCCCACCAGGCCAACCTGGCCGCGCTGTACAATAACCGTGGCGCTGCCCGCTCCCGACTGGGACGCAAAGCAGAAGCCCTGGCAGATTTTGACAAAGCCCAGGAACTAGACCCTGGACTCCTCATTGCTCAGCAAAACGGAGAATTTGTTTACAGTGGAAAACCCGGTTCTAAGCTGCAGATTTCTGATGCCCGCTATGGAGATCGCGGAGACATGGATACGGGTAAATACCGCTATGGCGCTGGCAATACCTACCGCGATCATCGCTATGAGCGTCCGGTGGTACAATCCAAGACCGTGGATACCAAAAGATTCCGTCAGGAATCAAAAGATCTGCGGGAAGCCAGAATGCGACAAGTGGATGAAAGTGAAGGGGGCGCGTCTGAGAGCTTTTTCGACAAAATCTTCAAACCCAAGCCTTTCGTCAAGCGCAAAGTTAGAGGCGGCAAAAAAGTATACCGTCGTCCCAAGGTGCAAAAGACCACCCAGGACTACCTACGCATAGAGCAGGTCGAAATCACCAATGCGGCTACTTACGTAACTGTAGCCATCAATAATACGCGCACCCGAGATTTTAGGGTGAGCCTGGACCCCGTTGGTTCCAGTGGTGCCTTTTACCTGACCGATCGGACTGGCCAGGATATGACTCGCTATGAACTCCGTGGCGTGGAAGGACTGCCTTTCCATCCTCGCGTAGAAGAAATCGCCAAAGGAGAAGAACATTTTTTCATCCTGGAGTTTGACCGGATTGACGATTTTGTGGGGACCATCCACATGATCGAAGGCAATAAGCAGACCGACAGTGCCTGGAATTTCTATCACATCAGCCTGCCGGAATAAGCAATAAGATTTTATTCGACAAAGGCCGCCCTGGGGCGGCCTTTTTTTTTCCTATCGTATCTTTAGTAAGGCCAAAGCGTTAATAAGAAAGAATCAGGAGTTCAACGGATTCATCTTTAACCTGGCTTGTAACCTAAAAAGAATACGCGTTTTTACGCTTTCCGCGCCTCATGATGTGGACCATTTTGCTCACCCTTTGCCTGTCTCTGGCATCCCAGCCAGATTTTCCCCTCCCGGAAAAGGTGGCCTATCTGGAAATTCCCGTATACCCTCACTCCACGACCATGGCCCGCATGGAAAGTGGTCAGGTAGCCTTACAAATGGCCTATGCCCGCTACCACATTCAGAATCCCGAAGCCCTCTCCCCTATTTCTGCCGGGGACATCTTTCAGGTAGACCTGGTGTTCACCAAATACCCCAAAGACACCACGGCCTGGCGCACCAATTATACCTTCCTGCTCCAATCCCGACTTCGGGAATTGTACCAGCTAAAACCGGCCCTTTTCGCCAGAAAAGACCTGACATGGCGCTATATTTTACAAACCGAACCGGAAACCGAGCCGGAAGCCATGGACTATTTTCACGGGCTGGTGTTGCATTGGAAAAAACAGCCAGATGCCCGCCTGGATTCCGTGCTGAAGTTCGATCCGGCTATGACCCCCATCGCCGATATCATTCTCGGCAATGTCCCCAAACTCAAAGACTCCAGCGCTTTCTGGATATTGGATCGACATCCCGAGTGGCAAGACAAGCTGGTCATCATGGATTGGACGGCAAGCATGTACCAAAACCGCGCTTCAGTGCTCAACTGGCACCGCCGGCAGGTCCAAGGAGAAGGAATTCAACATGTAGTCCTCTTCAACGATGGCAACCGTACCCCTCACCTGGCCAAACGCAAAGGAAAAACCGGCGGCATTTATCACATCGAACCAGATACCCTGGAAGCCGTGATTGAAATGATGGCCCAGGTCAAGGCCCGTGGGCTGGGAGGCGATCCAGCCGAAAATGACATTGAGGCGATTCTCAAAGCAACCCGCAGTCTGGATGATTTTGGGGAGGTCATCCTCTTGCCCGACCGCAATTCTTCCGTTCGGGATATCAGCCTTGTGGGATACCTGAAGCACCCGGTACGCATCATTTTGTTTCGAGGAAAAAAGACCCGCCAGGTGGGACTGGGCAGCACCGGAGAATGGGTAGAAAACACCTGGGTGCACCCCCATTATCTCACTCTGGCCTGTCTTACCCAAGGTTCTATACACCTCCATAACCGGGACATTGATCACCTTCACGAAATGAAAGCCGGGGAAAAATTAAAAATCGGTCAGTGGGAATACGAAAAACAGGCCAATCAGACCTTCAAGGCCCTGCGTTTCAAATAGGAACAGGAGCTCATGGCTGAGCTCCTGCTACGGGTTCATGACGGCGCTGTGTAAGGGTTTTAGGCGAATGCAGGCTGTAAGATGAAGACAAGTTAGCAGGCTTTTTCCACCTTTTCCTCACGGTTTTCCGGTAAAAATACTTTTCTGAATCCGCCAATTTCCTCCAGAAATCCGGCAGGGCTACCAATATATTTGCGCCCTTTTTGTAATATGGAAGGGATAATCATTTTGTTGAACACACTCAACCTACCTGCATGAAACCGATTGCTTTCCTGGGCGGCCTGGGCCTGAGTTTTTTCCTGCTCTACCCTCTTCTTACCATAAGCCAAAATCTACCCGATAATGTCCTAAGCCGTACCGAAGCTGCGGAAGGCTGGGAATTATTGTTCGACGGAAAAAACCTGAATCAGTGGGAAAAATTCGGCGCTGAAGGACTAGAAGGTTGGGAAGCCGTTGAAGGAGAATTGCGATGCACCGGAGAAAGCGGCGGTGACCTCATCACCAAAGCCGATTTTGACCATTTTGAGCTGAGCCTGGAGTGGAACATCCCTGCTGGCGGCAATAGCGGCATTATGTTTCACGTGGTCAATGACCCTAAAAAGTACAACGCCACCTATGTAACCGGCCCGGAATACCAGTTATTGGACGATGCCGCCTATGCGGATGCCAATCCTAAAAACCTTACCGGCGGAAATTACGATATGCATGCACCCTATCAGCCCCCAGTCAAAAAGGCAGGAGAATGGAATCATACCCGCATTCGGGTTGAGGATGGCATGGTCACCCACTGGCTCAACGGACGGAAACTCCTGAGCTATGAACTATGGACAGAAGATTGGGAAAAAAGGGTAAAAAAATCCAAGTGGAAAAAGCACGAAGGCTATGGCAAAGCTACCACAGGACGCATTGCCCTACAGGACCACGATCATCCCATTCGCTTTCGCAACCTCAAAATCAAGTCCCTGGGTAACTCGCTTTACAATGGACAGGACCTGCAAGGCTGGAAGATTCACGGCACCGAGAAATGGTATGTAGAAGAGGGAGAACTGGTCTGCGAATCAGGACCGGATGAAGCCTATGGCTACCTCGCTACTGAGAAAACCTACAAAAACTTTGACCTGCGGGTAGAATTCCGTCAGGAAGCCAATGGCAACAGTGGGGTATTTTTCCGGTCCAGCCTGGAAGGCACCAAAATCAGCGGGTGGCAAGTAGAAGTCGCCCCTCCAGACCATGATACCGGTGGAATTTATGAGTCCTATGGCCGGGGTTGGCTCCAGCAGATTCCTCCTGCCAAGGAAAAATTTCTCCTGATGGGTAGTTGGAATACCTTGCGCGTGCGCGTGGTGGGCCAGCATGTAGAGACCTGGCTGAACGGACATAAAATGGTGGATTTTCACGACGCCAAAATTGGGGAAGCCATGGGTTCCTTTGCCTTACAAATCCACGATGGAGGAGGGATCAAGGTTCGTTGGCGAAACCTGCGGGTCATCGAATTGTAAGCCCGTTAAGCTGTAACCTATATCGGTAATGGCATTAAGGGGATAGACCTGCCGGCATGAAATCATTTTCCTCCTATTTACCCTTTTTGACCATCCTCCTGCTAGGCCTGGTGATCCTTCCCTGGGACCTTCCCTGGTTGTATGTTGGGAGTTTGCTGGGGATTGCTCTACTGACAGGATTGATCTGGATTTTTCGAAAAAAAGACTATGCCAAGTCCTTCCTGTGGATGACTGCCCTGCTCTGCCTGGTCGTAGGATTGGCCCTGCATAAGGTGCCCTCCTCGCTTACAACCAAATTGCTGCTGAGTGGTAGGGAATTTCTCAACCTGAGTGCAATTGCCTTGGTGGGCCTCGGACTTACCTATGTTTTTACGGACAAAAAGCCCTTGCTGGGCGTAAGCTTAGGTCTTCTGGGAAGTTGGGCCTTTATGCTGAGAGGGCTGGCGCTGCCGATCACCTTCCCCGAGCCTAGCGGTCCTTATACCGTAGGGCGCACCCAGCAATATTTCCAGGACCTGGACCGGGAAGAAGACTTTACCAAAGCCAAAGGCGACCATCGCTACATGGTGTTGGAGATTTTTTATCCAGCGGAAGATGGGGCGCAAAAAACCGGCGGAGATTTTAAAAACCTGAAATGTGTCAGGACCCATCACCAGTATGAGGTACCCTTGAGTACCGATGGTCCTTTTCCAGTCATTCTATATTCCGCAGGCTCGGGAGGGTCGAGAATAGACAACCTGACGCAGGCGGAACTCCTGGCTAGTCATGGCTACATTTTCATTGGCATCGACCATGCCTATCTGACTGATCTCACCCATCATGAAAAAGGCTTTATCAAAGCCTACAGCATGGATACCCTGGACCGCGGACCTTCGCAGGAAGCCTATCTGCAGGACATCCTGCAGGGCGTAAGAGTGGCAGATTTAAAAGCAGTCCGCAGCCTGCTGGAATCCTGGGCTACCAACCATTACCCCTTTCCATCAGAGGCCTATGACCTCAGTCGGGTGGGCGTGTGTGGCTGGTCCATTGGCGGAGCCGGTGCAGCAGAAGTATGCATGACGGATCCGCGTTTCAGCGCAGGCATCAATTATGATGGCTGGGGCTTTGCCGATATTTCAGCCGATACGGTAGCTTTTCAAGCCCCTTTTCTAAACCTCCGCTCAGATGTTCGACCCGCCACCCGCCTTTCCGTCATGGGCACGGGAAAAAGCCTGGCTGAAGTCAGGGTGATGGACCAACGGCAGAACGAACGCGAAAAGCTGCTCAAAGCGCGCTCAAAATTTCCGGTATTTTCAGCCCGCATCCCTGGCGCTTTTCATTCCAATCTAAGGGATCATGGCTTACTGGGTTTGTCCCGTCTCGGACCAGTCGATCCCAGATTTTGCAACCAATTGGTATCTGAAGCCACGCTGAACTTTTTCAATTACCATCTGAAAAAGCCTCTACCCTCCCAATGGCACCAATGGTATGATCATCAGACAGGCCTCGAGCAGCTATTCCCCTAAGTCCTGTCTCCCTGCGGACAGCCTTTTGCGGAAAAGAACGCTAACTTTAAGGAAAAAGAAAGGTTAGCATCCTATGCAACTTACCCTCAAGGATACATTTAACCGGGAACTGCCTGCAGATCCCAACCGTCAAAATACCCGTCGGCAGGTTTTTAAATCTGCCTATTCCTTCGTAGAACCCCGCCAGCCCTCACAACCCACGCTGGTACACGCTTCCCCGGAAATGGCCGCAGCGCTTGGACTGACGGAAAGCGATTTACAGAGCGAAGCCTTCCTGGAGATTTTTTCCGGGAAAAAAATCCTGTCCGATAGTGCGCCCTACGCCATGTGCTATGGCGGCCACCAATTCGGCCACTGGGCCGGGCAATTAGGAGACGGTCGCGCCATTAACCTGGGAGAAGTCGTCCATGAAGACCGACGCTGGGCCCTGCAACTCAAAGGTTCCGGCGAAACCCCTTATTCCCGGACAGCCGACGGACTAGCTGTCTTGCGCTCTTCCGTTCGGGAGCACTTATGCAGTGAAGCCATGCATCATTTAGGGGTCCCGACTACCCGCTCCCTTTCCCTGATTACCACAGGGGATCAAGTCATGCGGGACATGCTCTATGACGGAAACGCTGCCTTGGAAAAAGGCGCAGTGGTCTGTAGGGTCGCCCCTTCTTTTATTCGCATTGGCAACTTCCAGATTTTTGCGAGCCGCAGCGATGTAGAAAGCCTACAGCAGTTGGCAGACTACACCATCCGGCATTTTTTCCCTCACATCAAAACCCAGGGCAAAGAAGCCTACCTCCAGTTTTTTCAGGAAGTCATGGAAAAAACCCTGGAAATGGTGATCCATTGGCAGCGCGTGGGCTTCGTGCATGGCGTGATGAATACCGACAACCAGTCTATTTTGGGCTTGACCATCGACTATGGGCCTTACGGCTGGTTAGATGGCTACGACCCCAACTGGACGCCCAATACCACCGATCTGCCGCAAAAGCGCTATCGCTTCGGCCAGCAACCCGGCATTGCCTTGTGGAACCTCTTTCAGCTAGCCAACGCCCTTTTTCCATTGATCGAAGACCCAGTTCCCCTGGAAGCGGTCATCAAAGCTTATCAGGATGCCTATCCCGCAGCATACCTCAAGATGATGCGCGGGAAATTGGGCCTGCACAGCGAGCAAAGCGGAGACATGGAATTGGTTTCTGCGATGGAAAAAGTCCTGCAGGAAACAGAAACGGATATGACCATCTTCTTCCGGGAGCTTGCCAAGATCAACCGACAAAGTAATCTGGAGGATGAGAATGATTGGTTGGCCAAGCTTTACCCCGCTTTTTATGAGCCATACGAGCTGAAAGGAGAGGTCAGAGAAAACTGGAAAGCCTGGATGTGGGTTTATCTTTCCCGCCTGCAACAGGAAAGTGCTTCTGAAGCAGCGCGCCTTGACCTGATGCATCAACACAACCCGAAATACGTCTTGCGCAACTATATGGCTCAGCTGGCTATAGATGCAGCTAATGAAGGCGATTTTTCCGTGGTGAACGAGTTATACGAACTCTTACGCCAGCCTTATGCGGAGCAGGAAGGGCAGGAAAAATGGTACGCCAAAAGGCCAGAATGGGCCCGGCACAAAGTGGGTTGCTCTCAACTTTCGTGTAGTTCCTAAAAAGAGAATCTCCTTGGATTTGCAGAAAATAGGCGAAATTTTGTCTATTATGTGAAGCAGCACACCAACGCTAACACATATGCCTCTCGCCTATTTCGCCTATTTTCTGCCTCCTCTTTTGGTCTTCCTCACCATCACCTTCTCCTGGATGGGCTATAGTCGCGACCATGCCCGCCTACGCCGCCTGGGCAGTGGACTAGCCATGGCGGTAGGTGTCTGGGGCATTATTGGGATTCTCCTCGGTTCTGTTTTATCCAGCATCGGCACCGTTATGATCGGCATTTTATGCTATCGGCTAGCCACTAAACCAAATCCCCGGGCTCGTTTCCGGCGCGGTGAGGGCCGATTGCATGGCCGTAGTGCATTCGATTAAACTCATAGACTACGGAAGGCCATACGTAGAGGAGTTCCCTCTACTTCTGCAGGATTTGGTATATTGGGTCTTGATCTATTTTGATCTGGTGAAACAAAAGACATAACCCATTTGCCATGACCAGAGCCTTGCTACTCATGCTCCTTAGCAGTTTGTTAACTGCTTTTTCCCTGCACGCCCAATCCGAGAAGAAAGCCCTGACGCCCGAAGACTTTAATGGCTGGAAGCTGTTGCGCAATCAGCAACTTTCGCCCAACGGTCAGTACGCCAGTTATGAAATCAATGCCCAGATCGGGGACGGTACCCTGCATCTGAAAGATTTCACTGCCAATACGGACAAGGCTTTCCCCAGAGGCTATAAGGCTACTTTTGCCGGGGACCAGTCCTTCCTGGCTTTTAGCATCAAAGCGCCTTTTGACAGTACCCGCAAAGCCAAGATGGCCAAGAAAAAGGGGGACCAGCTCCCCAAAGACTCCCTGGGAGTCTATCATTTTTCCAGCGGTGAGCTCATGCGCTTACCCAAGGTAAAATCCTTCAAAGTTGCGCCTAAAGGCGGGAATTGGCTGGCCTACGTACACAAGCCTGAACCTAAAAAGCCCGCCAAGGACACCACCGCGACAGCTGAAGCTGAAGAGACGGAGGAAACCAAAGCAGGAGAAGCAGAAGAAAAAAAGCCCGAGGAAGCTAAGGCCGCCAAAGGGAAAAAACGCGGAAAAGGAAAAGGTAAAGGCAAGGCTAAAGATCGCCTGGAGATCATTCGCCCCGGCACAGAAAGCACCTACAGTGTCGACAAAGTAAAATCCTATGCCTTCAGTGCAGACGGAAGCCAGTTGGCTATCCTGACCACCTTTGGAGATTCTATAGATTCAGTGGCTGTCCAGGTATTTGATACCCAAACGGAAAGCTTCACCACCGTCTACTCCCAGCCGGGGAAAGCTTCTTCCATGGCCTGGGATGAGCAAGGACAAAAACTGGCCTTCCTGGCTTCTACCGATACCAGCAAAGTCAAAATCTATGGCCTGCAACTTTGGAATAAAGGGGATGCCCAAGCGCAGACCATCGTCCAGAGCGACACGAAAAACATGCCGGATGGCTGGGCGGTCAGTGAACATCAGGCGCCTAATTTTACGGAGGATGGCCAGCAGTTGTACTTCGGTACGGCCCCAGCTCCGGAAGAAAGCCCCGAAGATACCTTGACGGCAGATGAAAAAGTCAAGGTGGATGTATGGTCCTGGACGGACAAAAGGCTGCAGCCCATGCAGAAAGTCCAGCTTAATCGCGACAAGAAGAAAAACTATGCGGCCGTTTATCATCTGGAAAAAGAAGCCTACGTACAGTTGGCGGATGAGCAGATGGATCGGGTTTCTACCCCACGCAAAAAACTAGGCCCCTTGACTTTGGGCTACGATGGCAGCCCCTATCAACTGAGCCGCTCCTGGGATATCCAGAGTGGTACAGATATTTATTTGGTCAATACCGAGACAGGCGAAAGGAAAAGAATGTTAGCCGCCCAGGCCTTTCCCAGCTCTCTTTCTCCGGATGGCACCTATTTCATCTACTATCAGCGATCAGACCGGGCCTGGTATGCCATGCCGGTAGCTGGTGGAGAAGCGGTGAACCTGACTGGCAAGCTGAAAGTAGATTTCTTTAACGAGCGCCACGACTCGCCCTCTCAGCCTTATCCTTACGGGATCACCGGTTGGACAGAAGGAGATGAATTTGTCCTGATCAATGACCGTTTTGACATCTGGAAGATTGATCCTACGGGTAAGAAAAAACCTTTCAACCTGACCAGAGGGCACGGACGAAAAAACACCATTAGCTATAACTATGTAGCCCTCGACCGCGAGGCAGATTTCGTTTCGGAAACCATGATGCTCCGAGGCTATAATGAGACCACCAAGGAGGACGGCATGTATCAAACCAGCCTCAGTTCCAAAAAGGCCCCTACCCCCTTATTGGTTTCCAACCACCGCTACAGTACGCCCCGCAAAGCCAAAGAGGCCGATCGGGTGCTTTGGACGCGTCAGAGCTATACCGAATTTCCTGATTTATGGACCAGCAACACCCAGTTTGACAATGGGGAGAAAATCAGTAATGCCAATCCTCAGCAAAAGGATTTCCTTTGGGGTTCGGTGGAGTTGGTTAAGTGGACCAGCTACGAGGGCAAGGAACTTGAGGGTCTTCTCTACAAGCCCGAGAACTTTGATCCAGAGAAAAAATATCCTCTGCTGGTTTACTTCTATGAGCGGATTTCTGATCGCTACAACAGCTATTCCATGCCTGCGCCTAGCCGCAGTACGGTCTATCCCTCTTACTACAATTCCAATGGCTACGCCATCTTTATGCCCAATATTGAATACACCACCGGGCAGCCAGGAGACGATGCCTATGATGCGGTAGTGAGCGGAACCGAAGCTATGGCCAAAGAACATACCTGGATTGACCAGGACAAAATGGCCCTGCAAGGGCAAAGCTGGGGCGGATACCAGACCGCTTACATCATCACCAAGACCAATCTGTACGCCGCCGCCATGGCCGGTGCCCCCGTCAGTAATATGACCAGTGCCTATGGCGGAATTCGCTGGGGCACAGGTATGAGTCGCATGTTCCAGTATGAGCAAACCCAAAGCCGCCTGGGGGCCACTTTGTGGGAGGATCAGGATCGATATATCAAGAACTCGCCGCTCTTTTTTGCTCCCAATGTGAAAACGCCGCTCATGATGATGCACAATGACAAAGACACCGCGGTGCCCTGGTACCAGGGCATAGAGTTTTTTGTGGCGCTCAGGAGATTGCGCAAGCCCGTTTGGATGGTGGTCTATAATGAAGAGCCACACAACCTGGCTCGCTGGGCCAACCGGAAGGACCTGACCATCCGCATGCATCAGTTTTTTGACCACTACCTCAAAGACGAACCCATGCCGATATGGATGTCTCAAGGGATTCCAGCCCTGGAAAAAGGTAAAAATCTGGGATACGAACTGGATAGCAGCACCAAGAAATCTGATAAATAATTCGAGTAAGCTCCGATGGGAATCCCATCGGAGCTTTTCTCTCCCCCGACATGAAGTACATAGATATACACCAGCACCAGATTCCTGCCCTGGGACTGGGGACCTGGGATCTTCGTGGATCCGTGGCTGTCGACATGGTAAAAGCCGCCCTCAGTATGGGCTACAGGCATATTGATACCGCCCAGTTTTACGAAAATGAAAGCCAGGTAGGACAAGCGATCAACCAATCCGAGGTCCCCCGGTCAGCGGTTTTTTTAACCACCAAAGTCTGGCCCAGCAACCTGGGAAAATCAACCTTCCTGCAATCGGTGCAGGCCTCCTTACAACGTCTGAGCCTGGATTATGTGGATCTGTTGCTGATCCACTGGCCCAACCCGGATATTCCCCTCGCGGAAAGCCTGGAGGCGTTGCAAGCCGCCCAGGAGCAAGGATTAACCCGCCTGATCGGCGTGTCAAATTTCCCCGTACAGTTGTTGAAGGAAAGCCTGGACACGGGCATTTCTCTCAGCATGAATCAGGTCGAATACCATCCTTTTTTACAGCAGGACACCCTGCGTAGCTATATGCGGGAACAAGGCATCGCCCTGACCGCTTATTCACCTATCGCCAAAGCCAAGGTCATAGGAGAACCCGCCATTGAAGCCATCGCCCAGAAATATGGCAAAAGTGCCGTACAAGTTACCCTGCGTTGGCTGGTGCAGCATGGAGATGTGGCTGCCATTCCCCGGACTTCCAATCCGCAACGACTGATGCAAAATCTCCACATTTTTGATTTCGCGTTGAACGAAGCGGAAATGCACGTCATCTCCTCCCTTGGGGTCAAGAATCTACGCCTGGTCAGTCCGCAAAACGGACCGGCCTGGGATGCCTAAACGCCTGGCTATCTTAAAAAAATAAGAGGCTACCCCTGGGTAGCCTCCAAAGCCATAAGATAAAGAGATATTCCCCAAATGACCTATCTACCAGGGAGAAAACTGGTCGGAAGGGAAACCCTTAGAATCTTCCTAAAAGGAGACCCTCAGGTACTTATTTCAAACGTTCAGAATGTTACTTTGGTACATTTTCCCAAATTAGAAAATGACTTTCCATTCCTACGTTTTCCAATCTGAGCTGCATAGCGGATCAGATATGGTGTATGTTCTCTACAAGTAACGAAAGAAATACCATACCTTCCCTTTCTTCAGAAATTGAAGAATTGAGCCAAGCATAGCAGGGTTAGCGAAGGAGAATTTCGTCCATGAAGATCCAGGGAACCGCCCCTTTGCCCGGATGAAAGGCCGGAATCTCTGCCCAGCCTTGCACCCGGATTTTTATGTACCGGACTTTTCCTCCTTTAACCGGCATATCCACTTCGACCACCTTACGACCGGCTTGCTGGGATAAAGGATCGAAAGCAAAAGTGCTGGGCTTTTTAAAGCGTTTGCCATTTTTAGAGCCAGTGACCTCAATGTTTTTAGGCACAAATATCCAGGCCCCTTGTTCACGCAAGAAACGCAGCTGGGTTTCCTGGATTTCTCTTTTGCCTTCCAGATCAATCACAAATTCTACCTCCTTTTGCCGATAGCCTACCCAGGTTCGATCTGTAAAATCCGTAGAACCCAGTTGCCCATCTAACAACACTTGCTGGCTCACGGCTGGATATTGCGGATGGCCAGGGGCCATTTTTTCCATGGTAACCAACATACCCGCATGAAAAACCAGTTGCTGCCTGACCACCCAGTCTGGTTTCTCTCCCCGGCGGAAAGGTCTGGCCTGTATCACCACCGGATCATCCAGGAAAAAAGGACCCTCATAAAGTTGCGCCCGCTGTTCCGGCATGCTTCCATCCAGGGTATACCGAATTTCGGCATCCTGATCTCCGGTCCAATCGATTCTTACTTCGTATTGCTTGCGGGCTTTGACGTAACGGGATCTTATGAGGGGTTTCTGGTAAAAAATCGGCCAGTCATCTGTCCGGAAAGAAGAGGCCGGCAAGTCCTGTTGATTGAACAACACGGCTGTGGCTGTATCTTCAAAGCCATATCGAGCAGCCACCGGCACAGGGACTTGAGGATGGCTCAGAATCAATTCATTTTTATCGATGGATACCTTAGCGGGAAAAAAAGCCCGGTTTGCTCCGGCCACTTCAAATCGAGCCGTGCCGCCTTTTACGATTTTCAAGCCGGCTTCGGCATGCGCAAAACTTAAGCGCAGGCGATTTCCTTCTACCTTAAAGCCCTGGTAAAGCGGACCGGAAAGCGGACGGTCTTCCTTTCCATATTGGCGGTGCAAGGCCAGATCGGCCAAGCGCAGGCCAATAGGTTTTTTACGGCGAGGGTGAATGTCCTCCACATTGCCCACATCCATGCTTACCACCATGCCGGTTTGCGGCACGCTGAGGCTTTGGCGCTGAGATTCTCTCACCCCTACCCCAACCCGGGCTCCAGCATAGCGGAAGGGAGCCAGTTGGACAAAATAAAAGGGCATCGGTTGTTTCCAGGCCGTTCTCCAGTTCTTGATGAGGGCGGGGAAAAAGTCTGCATAGGCCTCCGGATCCTTGGTATTGGCCTCGCCCTGATACCAAATAACCCCCCGACAGGCATAAGGCACCAGGGGCGCAATCATGCCATTGTAGAGGCTTCCGGGCGCTAGTTGGTTGATGGGATCCTTCAAGGCGGGGTTTTCCCGATAGCGGCGCAGCGAAGCATCAAAATCATTGAGGAGTTTGCGGAAAGCGGGATCGCTTTCCATGGCATCCCGGTCCGTCCAGGCTTCCACCGGCGTGCCGCCCCAGGTAGCTTGCACAATCCCAATAGGGACTTTCAGGCTCGCCTGCAAGGCCTGAGCGAAAAAATAGCCTACCCCACTCACATTAAGGGCCGTACGAGGGTCGATGGACCGCCACTGCCCCTTGGCATCAAAGCGCGGGGTTGAGGAAAAGGCATGTTCCACCTGGAAAAAGCGCAATAAGGGCGCTTTGGCCCTGGCGATCTCTCGAGGCCCTTCTGCACACTGGGCCAGGGGCCATTCCATGTTGGACTGCCCTGAGGCAATCCAGACTTCCCCGATCCAGATATCCCGCAGGACGATGGTGTTCTGGCCGCGAATAGAGAGGGTAAAAGGGCCACCTGCTTTGGGGGTCGGGATCTGCACCAACCATTTCCCTTTGGTATCGGCATAGGTCGTCAGGCTAAAGGCTTCCCAACTGGCCAGTACCTCTACTGCTTCACCGGGCTGGGCCCGGCCCCAGATAGACACATAGGCTTGCTGTTGCAAGACCATGCCATTCGAAAAGATCGAGGGTAAAGAGACCTTCGCCTGGGCTGGGATTAGGGTTCCCAAAAGGCCCAGCAGGCAGATCAAAAGGTAGCGCATAGTAGCTCAGGTTTCGCTTAAAGGCAGCTTTTTCGGACCAAAGGTACAAATTCCCCCTTTTTACCCGTAAGCACACAGGAAAAGATGCTAAACAATTCCCTCCTTTGTCCTTTTTCAACCACTATTTTCCTTTATTTTTAGGCAGAAAAAGTTGATAATCTCCAGTTATGAAGCCTTTGCTTGTTCTTATCCTCGCTTCCAGCCTTTCCACCTCCTTAACTGCCCAGGTCTCGGCCTTTGAAAATGTACGCATCCCATCGGCTATGCAAGATCGGTCCGGCGGAGCCAGCATGTTGAGTTTCATCCCTGGAGAACATCAAATCCTACATTTTGGTGAGGAAGAAGGAAACTATTTCTGGGAAATGCATCAACAGGATGAAGTGCAAAGACTGGTCCTAGCCGTTGGAGAAAAAAGACCGGCCCCTCCCATCAGCTTTTTCCGGCTGCCTCGCCGTACTTCCCCCCTGGTCATGCTGACTCCTTATCAACATGGCGAAGAAATGGGGGTATGGATTCATACCTGGGACGGAGATAGCCTGAGAACCGTCGGCGAATTACCAGTGGCCAACGCAGAACTGGGATTTCCCGAGCCCATCACGCCCTTTGTCCGCATTATCACAGACGGCAAACTCTGGGAATTTCGCTTTGTAGGACCGGTTTTTCTGCATCCCGGCACGCCCCACCAGGAGGCTTTGAAACCTGAGTCGATCCTGTATCGCTACGAAGGAGGGCAATTGAATTTGGTGCGTCTATAAATCACTGATCATCTGCATGACGGAGGCACGCTTCCGGCTGGAAACCGGCACTTCGGTACCGTCGGTCATCACCAGATAGCCCCCATCTATTTTGACGAACTCCTTAATCATCTGCCGGTTGATGAGGTGGGACTGATGCACCCGGATAAACCCATAGTTGTTCAACAACTGATCGTATTCCTTGAGGGTTTTGGTTACCAGGAGTTGCCGTTTATCCTTAAAGTGAAAAATGGTGTAATTGGCGCTGGATTCCAGGCGCACAATATCGGGCAGTTGTACCACATGGATTTTTTCCAGGGTATTCAGAGCTAGTCGGGTGAGGGGCTGATCTTTCTTTTTGACGGTCTCCAGGAGGGTCTCCACCTGGGCCTGTTCGGTCCCTATGCTTTGCTTGGCTTTGGCTACTGCTTCTACCAATTCGTCCGGGTCCACGGGTTTCAGGAGGTAATCAATGGCCGAAAAACGAAAGGCCCGAATGGCATGCTCGTCTGAGGCAGTGGTGAAAATCACCCCATAATCCACCCCGCCCAGAATCTCCAGGATGTCAAAGCCCGTCCCGTCATTGAGGTGAATATCCAGGAAAAGGACATCTGGTTTTTTCTCCCGTAACAGCTTGGCGCCACTGACCACGCCATCCGCTTCCCCTATCACCTCAATATCAGGGCAGTAGGTATCTAAATCAGCTTTCAAACTTTTCCGGGCCTGGGGGACGTCGTCTATGATGATGGCTTTCATGGAAGCGGTAGGATTTTCTTGTGACATGTAGCGGAAGTTGGGGAAAAGCCCTGAGGAAGTCAATAAAAATGCCTATTCCAGGCTCCGACCGGTTGCGCTTCAGGCCAAGCCGATTAACGCGCTTAGCAGGTTCAGGACAAAAAAATCTCCTATCTTTCCGCACCATCCTTAATCCTAAGCTTATGTCTTCCCCTGCCATCCATGTTTTGTATGAAAATGAGGAATGGATGCAAGCCCTGGCCGAGGCGCTGGATCGGGCTGAACTTCCTTTCCGGCCCTGGAATCTGGCTTCCGGACAAGTGGACATTACCCAGAAGCCGCCCGAGGGGATTTTCTTCAACAAAATGAGTGCTTCCGCCCACAGCCGAGGACATGCCCATGCTGTGGACCTGGCCGCAGCGGTCCTGAGCTGGTTGGAGCAGCATGGCCGCCGGGTGATCAACGGACGCCGGGCCTTGCAATTGGAGCTGCGCAAGACGGAGCAGTATGCCGCTATGCAACAAGTTGGTTTGAGGGTGCCCCGTACCCTGGTAGCATTGGAAAAAAAAGGCTTAGCTAAGGCCGCCCAACAAATGGGCTTCCCCTTCATTCTGAAACCGAATCGGGGGGGCAAAGGCCTGGGCGTAGATTTATTTCAGGAAGCTAAGGCCTGGGAAGCCTTTCTCGAAAGGTCTGATCTGGCTTCTCTGAGCCAGGATGGACTCTTCCTGGTGCAACAATATTTGCAGACCCCTGATCAGACGGTTACCCGCATGGAGTTCATCGAGGGCAGATTTTATTATGCCGTGCGGGTCCATACCGGCGGCAGTTTTGAATTGTGCCCGGCAGATGGCTGTGCCCTCGATCAGCCTGATCGTAGTAGTCCCGGCTTCGAAATCCTGGAGGATTTCCAATTGCCCGAAATCAAACAATGTGAGGCTTTTCTGGCTGCCCAGGGCATAGAGGTAGCTGGCATGGAATTCATGCAGGAAGCAGATGGTCAGCGGTATTTTTATGATGTAAATACCAATACCAACTACAATTCGGAAGCCGAGGCCCGCTTAGGCAATCGTTTTAATGGTCTGGGACGGGTAGCGGCATTTTTAGGGAAAGCCCTCAAAAAACAATATCCTTAGGCTCCTATGGAAACCCGAGAAGATGGCGTTCGCATCGTAGAGGCCGAGAGCCCCAAAGCCTGGCGAAAATGGTTAGCAGCTAATCATGATTCCGTGGCTAGTGTCTGGTTGGTGATTTACAAAAAGGAAAGCGGCATCTCTTCTGTATACTATCCGGAAGCGGTGGACGAAGCCCTCTGCTTTGGCTGGATCGATAGTAAACCCAATAAGCGAGACGCACAAAGTTTCTTCCAGTATTTTTCCCAAAGAAATCCCAAAAGCAATTGGAGCAAGGTCAACAAAGAAAAAATTCAGCGGCTCCTGGAAGCTGGGAAAATGGCCCCGGCTGGCCTGGCCATGATCGAGCACGCCAAGCAAAGTGGCACCTGGACGGCCCTGGATGAAGTAGAGCAGCTGATCATTCCTCCTGACCTGGGGGAAGCCCTGGACCAGTATGCGGATGCCCGAAGATACTTTGAGGCCTTTCCTCCTTCTACCCGGAGAGGGATTCTGGAATGGATTTTTAATGCAAAAAGACCGCCTACCCGTGCCAAGCGGATCGCCGAAACGGCTCGGCTGGCCCAGGATAATATTAGAGCCAATCAATATCCCCGACGCTAGCCGGAGGTGGGTAAGCTTACTGGACGAGGATTTTTGTGTGATACATACGATTTCCCTGAATCACCCGGACCACGTACATACCTTCAGCCAGCCCGGCATAGGATACTTCCCAGATCTCCTCGACCGGGTCTTTGGGTTTGATGGCTTCTCCCCTCACCTCCTGGCCTGCCATATTAAAAAGAGCGTAGGTTCCATCCGTAAAGCTCATTCCTGGAATCCTGAATCGGAGTTTCCGATCCCCTACCAGGGCCACCGTGATCGTCTGGATAGCTCCTCCAGGAAAAAGAGCCTTAAATTCATCCAGGTTCATGCTTTCTTTTTCCCCATCAATCGGACCTTTTACCTTATTCCCGTCAATTTCGAGCCAATGCTGTCCACAGACCGAAATTTCGTAGTCTCCTGCTTGCTCATTTTCGTAATAGCCGCCTGTAACGGACAGGGCCATGATGTAGCGCTTGCCTACCTTAAATCCCTTGGCATAGGGGCGGCAAAAATGACCCGGATCGCCCCAGACAGTTAGGTTATCGCCACTTACTTGTCCTTTCAATACGTCCAGGACTTTGACACGCATGCCATGGTGGACATCTGAGCGTTTTTCTACACAGACGATCACCTCCATGGTAGCACCGGTCAACATAAACTGCGGTTCTCCCCAGCAGGAACAGGCCAGAGAAAAGGGGCTCGTGGAAGCAACAATCAAGATCGTCAGTAGATAGGGGTATAGCTGTTTCATCGGTGAGGGTTTTCCAAAAAACGGGCCCCTGTAGCAATCTGCTGCATCCTTGCTGAGGATTTTGTCAGTAGGGGGCTTACCCATCCGGGTTTTTTCCGACTGTAAAAGGTGTGATGTAAGCTCCAACTTATCCAACAAGCATTCCAGGAAGCCTGCCATCCGGCAAGCGACCCTTTTCAGGGCGAATCGCTAATCGAATTGTGGAACATTGTAAGTATGGAGTACGTTGACCTGCCCTCCCCTGAGGGTAGGTTTCGTCGTGTAAAAAACGGTCCTTTATGTCCAAGGATTCGGTTTTGCTTCAGCAGGAAATAGGGGAAATTGGCTGAAGGTGGGATAAAATTTTACCTTCAGGGATTAAATCTACTCTGCTATGCGTTCCGTTTTGCTTTTCACTTTTGGCCTGCTGGCCAGTTTTTATTTGGCCGCCCAATCTCCTGACTATACCGCCCTGGTCAATCCCCTGATGGGCAGCGACTCTGAACATAGCCTGTCCAATGGCAATACCTATCCGGCGATCGCCCGCCCCTGGGGCATGAATTTCTGGACCCCTCAGACCGGTGAAATGGGCAATGGCTGGTTATACGGCTATGACGATTACCAAATCAATGGCTTTCGGCAAACCCACCAACCCAGCCCCTGGATCAATGATTACGCAGCTTTTTCCATCATGCCCATGACCGGGAAAATGGCCTTCAGAGAGAAGGAGCGAGCCAGTTGGTTTTCCCATAAAGCTGAAACGGTCCTGCCCCATCACTATCAGGTATATTTAGCTGACTATGATATCACGGCAGAAATGACCCCTACGGACCGGGCGGTGAAGATGCGCTTTACCTTTCCGGAAAGCGAGCAAGCCTATATCGTGCTGGATGCCTGGTTCAAAGGTTCGATGGTGAAAATTCTCCCCAAGGAACGCAAGATCATCGGCTACTGCCGTAACAATAACGGCGGTGTACCCGCCAATTTCCACAACTACTTCGTCGCTGAGTTTGACAAGGATTTCGTGGTCTCTCATACCTGGGCGGAGGATTCTCTGTACAAAGGACAGTTGGAAGCCGAAGGCAAACACGTTGGAGCCATCATTGGCTTTCTGACTGAAAGAGGAGAACAAGTCCATGTATCCATCGCCTCCTCATTTATCAGTCCCGAGCAAGCCCAGCTGAACCTGGACCGAGAGATTGGGAAACGCAGCTTTGAAGAAATCAAGGCAGAAGGCAAGCGGCTTTGGAATGAAGAACTAGGCAGGATCGAAGTTAAAGGCGGACAGCTGAGTCATCAGCAGACCTTTTATTCTTGTCTGTACCGCATGCTGCTTTTTCCCCGCAAATTTTATGAATACAATCAGGCGGGCGACCTCGTGCATTACAGTCCCTACAATGGAGAGGTCAAGCCCGGATATATGTTTACCGATAATGGTTTCTGGGACACCTTCAGAGCGGTATTTCCCTTCTTTGCCCTGATGTACCCGGAGATGAATGAGCAAATCATGAAAGGGCTGGCCAATACCTACCGGGAATCTGGCTGGCTGCCGGAATGGGCTTCTCCTGGTCATCGGGACTGCATGATTGGTTCCAATTCCGCCTCCTTGATAGCAGATGCCTTTATGAAAGGTCAGACCGGGGAAGCCACGCAGACCCTGTATGAGGCGGTCCTCCACAATACCGAAGGAAAAGGCCCGGTCAACTCCGTCGGGCGTTATGGGGCGGAATACTACAATGAGCTGGGCTACGTCCCATACGATGTGGATATCCGCGAGAATGCGGCCCGCACCCTGGAATATGCCTATGCGGACTTCTGCATCTGGCAGATGGCCAAAGCCCTGAAGCGACCTCAAAAGGAGATTGACCTTTTTGCCCAAAGAGCTCAGAATTATAAGAACCTCTACGATGCGGAAAGCGGCTTGATGCGCGGCAAAAATGAGGATGGAAAATTTCAGGCTCCCTTTAACCCCTTCAAGTGGGGAGATGCTTTTACGGAAGGCAATAGCTGGCACTATACCTGGAGCGTCTTCCATGATGTGGCGGGTCTGATAGCGTTGATGGGGGGCGAAAAGGCTTTTGCCCAAAAGCTGGATTCTGTCTTTCTGGTACCCCCCATTTTCGATTATTCCTACTATGGTTTTGTCATCCACGAAATCCGGGAAATGCAGATTGCTGGCATGGGGAACTACGCCCACGGCAACCAGCCCATTCAGCACATGATCTACCTCTACAACTATGCAGGACAACCCTGGAAAAGCCAGTACCACGCCCGGGAAGTATTGACCAAGCTATATCAACCTACCCCCGACGGCTATTGTGGGGACGAAGACAACGGTCAGACCTCTGCCTGGTATGTTTTCTCTGCGTTGGGCTTTTACCCGGTGTGCCCAGGTACAGATGAATATGTCATGGGCTCTCCGCTTTTTGAAGAAGTGATTTTGCATTTACCCAATCAAAAGCAGTTTTCTATCACGGCAGAGGACAATATGGTAGATGCACCCTATATCCAATCCGCCGAACTGCATGGAAAAAACTGGGAACATACCTACCTTCGTCATGAGGATATCATGAAAGGCGGTAGCTTGCGGATGAAAATGGGCAAAAGTCCTCAGAAAGATCGCGGTACCGCGGTGGAGCATTATCCCTACTCTATGAGTAGACCTTAGGCGTATGAAAGAACGAAAAAACTGGTTTTGGATGGCGGGTCTGGTATTGCTGGGCGCCCTGAGTTGGAATCTCCTGTCTCAAAAGGGGCCGCAGGACCTGCCAGGGAACTTCCGGGAATTAGCAGAAGCAAAAAATGAAAACAATACCGGGCCCGTGCATCGACGATACCTGGTCAGTGTTTCGGATACCCTTTGGAAGGAAATGATGCAGTATGGGCAGTTTATGCCCTATACCAAATTGGGGCGCACGGAAGTGTACTTTATGCGGGAAGGCACTGCCATGTCTGCGGTGATTGAGCTTGGCGACCCGGCCATTCCAGAAGCCTTTCAAGGGGATTGTCTGGGTAGGTATGTAAAAAACGCCATGGGCGCCAGCAGTTTGATCCCCTACCCTTTTGGGAGGCCTTAGGCCATTTTACGGATATTTTTGCGGTCGATGAGGTATTCCTGATAGGCATCTATCAGTTGTAGGTATCGGTAAGCCAGGTCTACCCTGCCCAGTAAGTATTCGTATTCCTTGAGCTGGCCCTCCTGCCACTTTTCTTCCCATTCCGCCATATGCTGCCGGAAGAGATTTCTATGCTGAAACAGGGGATTCATGTCATCAACGTCCAGGGGCACTTCCACAGCTTTTTCCAACTCCCCTACATTAAGGAAATTACGCACGGAGGCAACTGCAAGGAAGGCTGATGGGTTAGCTGCTTCGGAGTGAGTAGGCAATGCGGCTCTTTGCTCTTCCCATTCCTGTTTACGCAGATCCAAGAGGGTAATGCCATTGGTCATTTGTTTCTGCAAGCGCTCGTAGTAAGGCTCGTCCAGGAAGGGTTGGTGCTCATGAATGGCCTGCCGAAATCTGCGATAGCTCATGACCTGTTCCCGCCCGATTTTCAAGGCATTAAGGGCCTGTTCAATTAAGTGGATACTGGTGGTAAAAGATTGGTGGCGCTCAGTAGGAGGAATACTGGGCGCATGGTCCATCTTGAGGAGATAATCTAATTGCCTTGAGCGGATGATCTCCTCCTCTAAAAAGCTAAAGTTCCGGTATGAAAAAAAGTCTTTGGGACCACGAAATGGTGTTTCCTCTACCCTTCTTCCTTTAAATAGGTTTAGCAAGAAATTTCTCATCAACGCACTACTTGGTGGTATTCTTTCAACAATTTAGGGGTTGTAAGTCAGCAGTGTATCTATGCTTTCGGGGTGCAGGACGTTTAGAGGGCTAATGATAATATACGAAAAATCGTGCCTAAGCTGCCTGATTACCAGTCGAGAAGAGAAGAAATATTCGCAAATCGCATTAAATCATTGGTCTTCCCTTCTCAGCGACCTGAGGAAAAGGGAATTACCAATAAGCGGAACCATTCGAAAAAGGAAAGCCTACAATATTTCCCACCACTGCTCATCATAATCATCCCACCAAAGCAGTTTGTTAATCCGCCATTGATCGCCGACCTTTTGGAGATGGTATTGATACTGAGCAAAGTCGTACTGGTCTTTGGTTCCCGATTCAGTAGAAAGGATGGCTATTGATTCCTCCACCATTTCTTTAACAATTTTTTCTACCTCAATCCGATGCGCTGACTGACTGCCATAGGAATAGGAAAGCGCGTTGAAGTCCCGAATACAAAACTGTTGAATGAAGGCAGCATAACCCGCCTCAATTTTTTCGTTCACGGATTCCAAATCCTCAGGCGCTGTGCCTTTTTTCAGGAGAAAGGCTTCATCATTCCAGCTTTGGTAGGCCTGGATAAAAGACTTGACGGTAGCAGCAGGGGTGGATAGGTCCTGGCTGAATCCCATAAAAAAACAAGCGTGGAAAGTAAGGGTGAGAATAAAAATTTTCATTTCGCTCATGGTGGCTTAAACAGCCCTGAGATTAATCAAGTAGGCGGGATTACCAAACGAGCCGGGCGACCTTATTCCGTCCAGCCATCCAGGCAGAACGATCTTCTCCGGCCATACGAATGGTATAAAAACTTTCTTCGCTGAAGGTTTGCCAGGACTGCCCGCCATCTTCGGAATAGGACAAGCCGGGAATGCCTACCGCAAAGAGTTCCTTGCCCTGGGTACCCGGTACATACTGGATACAAGACCGGAAAGCTGGGCCCACCGTATCGGCCAGCGTATTCCAGGACTGACCGCCATTTTGAGTCCAGGCTCTACTCCCCTTGATCCGCGCTTTATCCTCCCAATCTCCCCCTACCATGATGCCCTCTTTTTCGTTGAGGAAGCTTACGGAAAAAATGCCGGTCATATCTCCGCCCTGGGCCATAGGCGTGTCAAAACTTTGCCAATTCTGCCCTCGGTCGGGAGAGTGAAAAACGCGCGCTTTTTGCCCGCCAGTAGCAACCCAGGCATGATTCTGATAGGTAGCTATATTGGTGTTAGACGCCGCAAAACCAGCTTCTCCCTCCACCAGGGGAGGCAAGGTGGTACAGGGAAGTTTTTCCCAATGCTTTCCCCCATCCCGGGTAATGATCACCGAAAGGCAGCCGCTTTTCACCGGATCTCCTACCGCAATGCCTTCTCGTTCATCCCAAAAAGCCATGGCGTTGTAGTAAACCCCTTTTCCGCTTTCCTGATAGACAAGTTCCCAGGAAGCCCCCCGATCCTGGGACCGAAAGAGCAGAGCCGGGCTTTTGGTGCACAGCAAAAAAACCGCGCTTTCTTTTACCACCAGGGCACGAAATTCAAGGGGTTTTCCTTCCCAATACATGCTATCCCGCACCCAGCTTTTGCCTCCATCCAGGGTATATCCATATTGGCCCCGATTTCCGGCGTACCACACTTCCTCTGCACTGACCGCTGCGATGGCGCGGATACTGCTATTTACCGGAAATACTTCTAACTCCGGGGAAAAAACGACCGGTACTGCTTCAGGGGATTCTGCCGCGGTTCGACAATGGATAAAAAGGAGGAGAATACCTGCGTAAACGAAAAGATGGCGGGACAATGTAGGAGTTGTTTGGGGTAGAAAAAGCCACAATATAGGCAAAAAAACAGGGTCAAGGCCGACCTTGACCCTGCAGGATTTTTATCCAGGAGGATTCCCTCTGTGGGATATTATGCTTCTATTCACCCAGAAAAGGATAGCGGTAATCCTTTGCGGGGACGAAGGTCTCTTTGATGGTGCGAGGCGATACCCAACGCAAGAGGTTCAAATAGGAACCTGCTTTGTCATTGGTGCCAGATGCTCTACCGCCTCCAAAGGGTTGCTGGCCTACGACGGCACCGGTTGGCTTGTCATTGATGTAGAAGTTGCCAGCGGTGTGCTGAAGCCGACGCGCCGCCTGATCGATCACGTGACGATCGGTGGCAAATAAAGCCCCGGTCAATGCATAAGGTCCGGTTTCATCCAGGATATCCAGGGTGCCTTCGAAATCTGCATCCTCATAGCAGTACACCGTAACCACCGGCCCAAAAATCTCTTCACACATGGTGAGGAATTTAGGGTCTTTCGCGGCGACCACGGTAGGCTCTATAAAGTAGCCTTTGCTTTTGTCATAGCCTCCACCGGCGAAAATTTCCGCATCCGGAGAAGCCTTCACCCGGTCGATATAGCTGGCAATTTTGTCAAAGGCGCGCTCATCGATGACTGCATTGATGAAGTTGGAGAAATCAGCGGGATCGCCCATCTTAAAGCTGGCTAGATCGGTTTTCACCCGCTCCATGATGGTGTCATATTGGGATTTAGGTAGATAAACCCTTGAAGCAGCCGAACACTTTTGTCCCTGGAACTCAAAAGCCCCTCGGGAAATAGCGGTCGCTACGGCCATGGCATCAGCTGAAGGATGCGCCATGATATAATCCTTGCCACCTGTCTCTCCCACGATGCGGGGATAGGTTTTGTACTTTTCGATATTCTGGCCAATGGTCTTCCAAAGATGACGGAATACGCCGGTAGAACCGGTGAAGTGAAGCCCGGCAAAATCAGGATGGTTGAACACCACTTCTCCTGCTTCAGGCCCATCTACATAGATGAGGTTGATTACCCCAGCAGGCAAGCCCGCTTCTTCAAAAATCTCCATGATGATGCGGGCAGAATAAATCTGGCTTTCCGCTGGTTTCCAAACCGCCACGTTGCCCATCAGCGCAGCTGAAGCAGGCAGATTCCCCGCAATGGAAGTAAAATTGAAGGGCGTGATACAAAAGACAAAGCCTTCCAGCGCGCGGTATTCCAATCTGTTCCACATGCCTGCCGGAGACTGGGGCTGATCTTTATAGATCTGGGTCATGTAGGCTACGTTGAACCGTAGGAAGTCGCAAAACTCTGCTACGGCATCAATCTCCGCCTGGAAGGCATTTTTGGATTGGGCCAGCATGGTCGCGGCATTCATGCGCGCCCGCCAGGGACCGGATAGTAAATCTGCGGCTTTCAGGAAGATGGAAGCCCGGTGCTCCCAGGACATGGCTTCCCAGGCCGGTTTGGCCGCCAAGGCAGCATCTATGGCCGCCTGTACATGGCTTTTGTCACCATAGCTGTAATGTCCGATCACATGCTGGTGGTCATGCGGGGGGCTACAGCTCATTTTCTGATCAGTGTGAACCTTTTCACTGCCAATGTACATGGGAATGTCTATGACCTCCCCGGACATCTGAGCCAGGGTTGCCTGAAGCTCAGTCCGTTCAGGACTGCCAGGGGCATAAGACAGGACTTTTTCGTTTTGAGGTACTGGGACGTTAAAGAATGCTTTTTGCATGGGATATTCCTCTCGTTACTTGCACTTAGAGCCTGTTTCAACATTATTCTTCAGAGGAATAATTGTCTTATGGGAACCTGATTTCACCATTTGCCTTCGCCATAGCACGCTATGCCTCAGAAAAATGGTTCCTCAGAACCCCAAAATCCTACTTATTCCTGGCTAAAGCTCAAAATTAAACAGGCTCTTAATCTGCAAATATAGGAGGAAAAATCTACTCCCGCTTAATATCTTTTTCCAAGGTGCGGGCGGTCTTGCGTTCGATGAGGTAAATCTTGAAATCATCGAAAAAGCGACCGGGATTGGCTTTGATTTCCCGCAAGAGGGCATTCACATTCTCGGTGGTCGCGGTGAGGCTATCGTAAAGCTGGGTATCATTCAACAGTTTTCCGAGGGTGCCGGATTCTGTATCAATTTTGGCCACCATATTGTCCACGCGGGATACCGCAGCACTGGCATCGGTCATGATTTCCTTGACCTCCACAGAGGCAGTAACCAGGGAGTCGGTGGTTTTGCGGACGTTGGTGATGATGTCGTTGATGTTGGCATTGTTGCCCTCGAAGTTGCGGACGATACTGACGGCATCATTGGCGATGCGGGTGATCTCCTTCGCCAGACTATCTACCTCATCGGTAATGCTGGTCAGGTTAGCGGAGGAAGCCTGAATGTTGTTCAAGGTAGCCCGCAGGGAATTCTGGTTGTTTTGATCTACCAGCAGCTGCTGGGTCTGGGCCACGATCTCATTGAGTTTCACAGAGAGTTTTCCAACCTCAACCAGGATTTGCGCCCCCTGGGTAGTTACCAGTTTTTCCGCTTCATCAAAAATCCCTGCTTCCAGGGTACCCAGGATAAATTCTCCACTTTCCATCAAGGCCGTCGAAGGTTGCAGGGAATCAGGCACCCAAATTTTCACCCCTTTCGACCCCAACAAATCCACGCTGTAAATCATGGCTTCGGAATTATCCGGGATTTCCAACTCATCATCAAACTCGAGTTTAGCGGTGGCCATGCCTTCGGTCATATCGAGGTCCAGGGCCGTAACGCGTCCTACCTGCAGGCCGTTGATCATGATCGGATTGCCGCGAATCAGGCCTTCCACATTGGAATATTTGGCATAGAGTACCAGAGGAGCCCCAAAGAACTGGGAACCGGACATAAAGGAAATGCCATAAAGGATCAAGGCAACGGTAGCGACCGCAAATACCCCGAATTTGGCTTCATTACTTAGATTCACAGTTGATTCGTTTGGTTGTTGAAGTGGCAAAACTACCAAAAAGGGCGTGCACGCCCAAATGTAGATATACCAGCTATATGACAGGCATATTTCCAGTTTATCCTAACGAATCCAAAGACAAGTTGGTATGAAAAGGCTCACAAAAGGGTGGATCAGTAAGCAGGCCTAATAATCCATGAGGTACTGTAAACGCTCTTTTAGTCTGGATTTTGCCATGAACTGTTGTTCCAATTCAGCGTGGAAAGGCACCGGGGTATCCAGCGAGCCCACCCGCACCACCGGACCATCCAGTTCCTGGAAGCAGGCTTCCGAAATGGTGGCAGCTATCTCAGCTCCAAAAGCGCCGGTATAAGTATCCTCATACAGCACCAACGCCTTGCCTGTTTTGCGGACACTGGCAAAAACCAGCTCCTTATCCCACGGCAGGAGGCTGCGAAGATCAACGATCTCAATAGCGGCGTCCAGTTCAGCCGCTATTTCCCTGGCCCAGTGCACGCCCATGCCATAGGTAATGATACTCAGATCTTCTCCTTCCTGCGAAATCGCGCCTTTGCCGATGGGAGTATGGAAATAATCCGCGTGTACTTCCCCTTTCAAGGAGCGGTACAAGGCTTTATGCTCGAAATAGAGGACAGGATTTTGGTCATAAATGGCAGCCAGTAGCAAGCCCTTGGCATCTTGCGGATTGGAAGGATAGACGATTTTCAATCCGGGTACATGGGTGAACCAGGATTCATTGCTTTGAGAATGAAAAGGCCCGGCTGCTGTCCCACCTCCGGTAGGCATGCGTACAGTTACGTTGGGCGCATGTCCCCAGCGATAGTGAGTCTTTGCCAGGTTGTTGACGATCTGGTTAAAGCCACAGGAGACGAAATCAGCAAATTGCATTTCGACCATGGCGCGTTTTCCGGCCAGGGAAAGGCCCATACCTGCTCCGAGGATGGCCGACTCACAGAGCGGGGTATTCCGAACCCGCTTTTTGCCAAACTCCTCCAGGAAGCCATCGGTAATCTTAAAAACCCCGCCATATTCAGCAATGTCCTGTCCCATCAATACCAAATCCGGGTGGTGCCGCATTCCTTCGCGTAACCCATCTGAGATGGCATCAATGAAGCGCATCTCCTGTTTTTCTTCCGGGAGGTTGGTTTGATAACTGGCCACCATGGGCGCATAGACACTGTCCATTTCCCGCATCAGGGAAACCTCAATATTCTCTGCGGTATAAGCGAGTTCTACTTCTTTGTTGATCCGCTGTTTGACCCGCTTGCGGATGTCCAGCACCGACTTTTCCGTGAGGAGCTTTTCTTCGAGGAGAAAGGTTTCGAATTGGTGGATCGGATCGCGTTGCGACCAGGCATCCATCAGGCCCTGAGGCACGTATTTGGTGCCGGAAGCTTCCTCATGCCCTCTCATCCGAAAGGTTCTGCATTCCAGGAAAACCGGCTTTTTGTCCTTTCGCATCTGAGCAGCAATGGCCCGGACTACCTGGTAGACCTCCAGCACATTGTTGCCATCGATGGTATAGCCTTTCATGCCATAGCCTGCGGCCCGGTCAGAGAGCTTTTCACAGCGATATTGTTCCCAGGTTGGCGTGGACAGGCCGTAGCCGTTGTTCTCCACCACAAACAGGACCGGGAGGTCCCAGACTGAAGCCAGGTTCAGGGCTTCATGCACATCTCCCTCACTGGTACCTCCATCCCCAGAAAAGGGCACCGCGATATAATCCTTATCATCCAGATTGCTGCCCAGGGCCAGGCCATCTGCCACCGGCAGCATGGCTCCCAGATGAGAGATCATGCCATAAATGCGGTAATCTTCCGTGCCAAAGTGAAAAGAGCGATCCCTTCCCTGGGTAAAGCCGGAAGCTTTGCCCAGCCATTGTCCGACCAGTCGGGGAATGGGTACTTCCCGGGTGGTGAAAATGCCCAGATTTCGGTGTAGGGGAAGAATCACATCCTCCGATTGCAGGGCGCGGGTCAGTCCCACGGCAATCCCTTCCTGGCCGATACCAGAAAACCATTTGGAAATTTTGCCCTGGCGAAGCCAGATCATCATCTTCTCCTCCAACATACGTGGCAGGAGCAGGTCTTCATACAATGAAAGGAGAAACTCGTCCGACAAGCCGGAACGTTCAAAAGACATGCGATCGGGTAGTTCTACGGGTGCTGGCATCCTGCAAAGAAATAAAAAATCTGCAGAGCCCTCACAAAATTCTGGCTTTTTTCTCGCCTTACCCGGGCAGTTCTCCCCGACACTGCATCAGCATCAGTTTATAAATAGCAGCCACCGTTAAAGAATCCGTTACCTCCCGACTTTCTACCCGAGCCAGCGCTTCTTCCAGGCTCCATTTTTCCACCTGTAAAGCTTCATCTTCCTCTGGGTGGGCTTTTCCCGCTTCCAGGCCAGTGGCCAGATAGACGATGCCCCATTCATCTGAAACTGAATTAGAGAGGTGCATTTCCAGGATGGGTTGGTAGTCTCGCGCAGAAAAGCCGGTTTCTTCCGCGAGTTCTCGTTTGGCCGTCGCCAGCGGATCTTCTCCCCAGGGCCCCCCTCCTTCCGGGATTTCCCAGGAGTAGCGGTCCAACGGATAGCGGTATTGGCCGACCATCCAAATATGCCCGGCTTCATAGGGCACTACCCCTACCGCCTGGTTTTTGAAATGCACCGTCCCATATATGCCCGGATTTCCGGCAGCATTTAAGACCTGGTGTTCTTCTACCCTGATCCAGGGATTGTCATACTGCAAGTTTTTTTCCAGCGTAGTCCAGGGATTTTTTTCCATAAAAACCGAGGAAGATTAAATACTGCGGGTGAGCGATTGAATGAGTTTGAACTGGTTAAAAAATTCCTTGGCGATCACCCGGAGAATGGTATAGACCGGAATGGCCACGATCATGCCTCCGATCCCGGCAATGGAGCTGGCCATGAGGATCACAAAGAAGATTTCCAACGGATGGGCCTTCACACTGCTGGAATAGATATAAGGCTGGAAAACAAAATTATCGATCAGCTGAACCCCGGTAATCACCACCAGTACTTTCAGGATCAGCGGGAGCATTTCGCTGTAAAATTCCATGTCCAGGGCTCCCAAGACCGCAAAAGATACCCCCAGGATGCCGCCGATAATCGGCCCGACGTAGGGAATCACATTGAATAAACCGGCAAAGATGCCAATCACAAAGGCATTTTCTACCCGCAGGAATCCCAAACCAATCGAGATCAGGCCCCCGACCAATAATACCTCAGCTACCACCCCAATAAAGTAGCGGGTCAATAGCTCTTTGGACACAGAAAGGATATGATTGACCTTTTGCTCGTGCTTGGTGGGAGTAAGGGTCATTACCATGTCATGCATGAGCCCTTTTTCCTTCAGAAAGAAAAAGGTGATGAAGAGGACGGAAAAAATACCAATGAAAAAGTCTCCGGTAAAGCCAACAATGGCGTTGGCGATGTTGGCCAATTGGACGGATTCCAACACATTGATCAGGTTTTCCTGCACATAAGACTCCACGGAGAAGTCATCGTCCGCGAAGCGGTAGGTCTGGTTCAATTCATTGACCCAATTGATGGGTTCCTCGAGACCGTTGGCAATGGTGTTGACGTCTACGCTTAACAGGTTGTTGGTCTGTTGTAAGAGCGTCGGAATAAAAAAGGAAATCATCGCCATAAAGGTGCCCACCAGTACGGCCATCGCAACGATGGCACTGACGGCATCCGGCAGGTATCGTCCCCGAAAGTGCACTTTTCTCAGCAAACGCGTAATCGGACGGCCCATCAGGGTGAGGATCACCGCCACGACCACATAGACTACGATATCGCGAAAAAACCACACAAAGGCAGCGACAGCCAGGATTCCCAGAATGGCGAGGAGGGTTCTCGTAAATGGGTTCATGGTCCGAAAATAAGGAGAAAAATAGGATTGATGGCAGCCCGGCTTGAATTTCTGGATCGCCCTCCTCAAATTACTCTCCTATTACAACCGCTTTAGCCTATCGAACATTCCTACCTACATAAACTAACCGGGGAATCTCAGGGTGAATTTAAGGACCGGGGCTCCAAATTTTTTTCCTATGCCTGGCCCGTAGAGAACCAGGAAGAGATAGATGCAAAACTCACGGCTACCCGCAAAAAATACCACGATGCGCGGCATGTTTGCTATGCTTACCGGCTAGGGATTCAGGGAGAAACTGTTTATGCCCAGGACGACGGAGAGCCTTCCCACAGCGCCGGAGACCCTATTCTGGGGGCCATTCGCTCTGCGGAGCTTACCTGGACCCTGGTGGCGGTGGTGCGTTACTTCGGTGGCACCAAACTCGGCATCCGAGGCCTGATCGAGGCCTATAGAACTGCGGCCGAGGTCGCCCTGGAGGCCAATCAAAAAGAGGCGATCATCCCCAGGGTACGCTTTAGCCTGACCTTTGGCTACCCTCAAACTTCCCAGATCAATAAACTTTTACATCCTTTTCCAGTCGAAATCATTGAATCCCGCTTTACTGAAACCTGCTACCAGCGCTTTCAGATTGAGGCCAGCCAGTATCCTTCGCTAGAGCAACATTTTCAGCAGCAAGGGATTAGGCTGGAAGAAGTAGAAAGAGATTAATCAGGTGGTAAAAAGAGGGATTTTTTGCCATAGTTTTCCCGGGATTTTGAAGGGGAAAATTAACTGACATATCCTATTTTTGTGTGATGAGACGATTTATTCTCGGTTTTTCCCTCCTGCTTGGGACCTGCTTCCCGCTCTGGTCTCAGCCGGTCACAGATCTGTTGAGTCCTCAGGAGGTTTACCTTTCCCTGCCTCCCGCGGCCCCAGAAGTGATTAGAGCGGTGAAAGCAGCTTACCCCTGGTTGGATCAGCAGCAAAACGGCCTGCGACTGATCAGCCAGCGAGAAACCGCTGCCGGATGGGTGCTTAATTTTTCGCAGGAATTTCAGGACCTCCCCATCCATGAAGGGCAAATCAAGCTTCTGATTGATGCCCAGGGAAAAATACGCCGCCTCATACCTCACCTCCATCGGTATCCCCTTTCCTCCGTCCCTCCTTTTTCCCAAAATGAATCCCTATTAAAAACCCGGCTTGCGGTGCAGGAAAGTGCAGAAGAAGTCGTGGGAGCAAAGGTCTGGCTGGCGGATGATAAAGGCCTGCACCCGGCTTACCGCATGCATACCTTCAGCCAGGGAGGCAGTGAAAGTTGGGAAGTCCTGCTCGACGGCATTACCGGTCAGGAGCTGGGCCGGCATAACCGGGTAAGTCATCTCCACCATGCCTCTGCCATGGCAGATACCTCAGGACGGGCCCGGGTCTTCAATCCCAATCCTTGTAAAGTAGCTGGCGTAGGCTATGGTGAACTCTTTGCGGATAGTGCGGATTACCATGACCCCATTTTTGAAAATTTTATTGATACGGTCACCCTTACTCACCTCACGTTCGAGAACGGGCAATTTCGCTTGAAAGGCCCCTACATCCGCCTGGAAGAAAGAGGAGGGCCCCAGGCTGCCCCGGTAAGTTCTCCTAGCGGAGACTTTTTCTTTAACCGGGATACCAGTGGATTTGAGGATGTAATGGTGTATTACCACATCCATCAAATGATCGCCTATCTGGATTCCCTGGGCTATCCCAATATTCACCAATCAGTCTTGCCGATTGATCCCCATGGATTTACTGGCGATAATTCAGCCTTCGTCACCAATAGCGGCAATCCCTATTTGCTGTATGGCATTGGCTTCGTGGATGACGCCGAAGATGCCGACGTGATCCTGCACGAGTATATCCACGCTGTGTCCTACTTCGTGGCTCCCGAGACCAATGCAGGCATTCAACGCGGTGGCCTGGACGAGGGCTTTGGCGACTATTTTACCGCTATTTATTCCAAAGACAAAGGCCTGGCAGACTGGGCTACGCTCTTCAACTGGGATGGACATAATGCTGCCTTCGGTGGCTGGAATGGCCGGATCGCCAATACCACCCAGTTGTTCGACCCTAGTGAGTTGAATATCTATAAACTAGGAGCCGTATGGTGTTCCGCTTTGATTCATGCCCGGGAGGAAGTCGGCGCTACCACCATGGATAAACTGGTGGTGGAGAATATGTATCAGATGCAGATCAACCTGAGCATGGAGTCAGCGGCCCGCTTGCTGTTGCTGGCCGATACCCTGACCAATGCCTCCGCCAACAGCGAGGCCCTGCATCGGGCTTTTTGTGATCAGGGCATCCTCCCACTGAGCGATCCCATGTGTGCCGTGGTTTCCCTCCCCAGTGAGCTCCCTAAGTCCGTCAGTCTGCTGCTCTTCCCTAATCCCAACGAAGGGAGCTTTCAGCTTCAATGGGAAGGCTGGGATTTTCCTGAAGCACCCACGCTGGAACTTTTTAACAGTCAGGGGCAACTTATTCGCCGAATGGATCAGCTTCAAGGCCAGGATTTCCAGACACAGCTGAACCTAAGCCGGGGGCTTTACCTCCTCCGTTTTGGGCACGAGAACCGAGGCTGGCACACTGAAAAAATGCTGGTTCAGCCATGATGAAGGTTTCCACCTTTGAACATGGACCCGTTCAGGGACATTGTTTTCTGAATTCCCCCTTTGGCTATGATACCATACCCGTGCATGTCTACCTGGTGGATGGGTTGTTGGTTGACACTGCTTCCAGCAAGGCCCGCCCTTATCTGGAAGCCCTGCTCAAACCTCAGCTTCCCCAGCAAATCGTGTTGACCCACCACCATGAAGATCATAGTGGCAATGTCAAATACCTGAAGGAGACCTACGGGCTTCCAGCTTTTGCCTCAGCAGCCTGTGCCAGAATTGTAGCCCGAGAGGTGCCCGTCCTGCTCTACCAACGCATTACTTTTGGTCCAGCCGAACCGGTGCAATTAGACCTCCTCGGACCGACTGTAGAGACAGACCAATACCAGTTTGAAGTCATTCCTTGCCCCGGACACTCGGCTGATCATATAGCTCTCTATGAAAAAAACCAAGGCTGGTTATTTTCTGGTGACATGTACATAGGAGATCGCATTCGGGTCTTTAAAAGTGGAGAAAACATGTCGGACACCATTGCTTCTCTTCAGCATTTGCTCACGTTGGATTTCGACACCTTGTTCTGCGCTCACCGGCCTCGCCTGAAGAAAGGTCCGACCTATTTGCGCAAAAAATTAGATCACCTGCAGGCGCTTCACGAAGAAATCTGGGACCTGCAAAAAGCAGGTTATTCCCTCAGGAGGCTCATCAAGAAGCTGTCGCTGAAAGAATCCTATGCGATGAAATATTTTTCAGGGGGAGATGTCAGTCTTCGTAACCTTGTTGTATCTGCCCTGGAAAGTCCACCAAATTCAATGTAAGGTTTTGTTCCAAAAATCAACAAAACAGCCCTAATCCTCATTCTGCCTCATTCCTTTGAATGAAAAAACCTGCTTTTTTTGCTACAAAAGGCAGATTTAATCGAGCTTCTCATTTGTTACGCATCCGCTGAAAATGGCGGTCTTATTGGGCTGGAAATCCTTACTATTGTAGTAGAGAACCAGACTATAAACCCAAACTGGCCCAAACGTCCTTATGCGTTTCACCTTTATTTCGGGGAAGTGATGATTATGGAGAAAACCTTGGCTCAGGCACAGCAGATAAAACCGGTCGCTTTATGCGTATTCCGGAAGAAGGATGACATCCTGTTGGAAGAGAGAGTGGATAAGCTGACCAGCGAAGTTTTCTATCGTCCCTTAGGAGGTGGGTTGGCCTTTGGAGAATACAGTTGGGAAACGGTGCGTCGGGAGATCAAAAAAGAAATGGGGGAAGACATAAAAAATCTTACCTTTATCGGCCCTGCAGAAAGCGTTTTTCAACGGGAAGGAAACCAGGGACATGAGATCATTTTTATGTTCGAAGGGGAGTTTGTGAGGTCCGAATTATATGATAAAGCAGAAATAATTGGACATAAAAGCAACGGTGACACCATAAAAGCCGTATGGAAGCCTATAAGCGAGTTTAAAAAGAAAAAGGCTCGATTGTATCCAGAAGGATTGCTTGAAATGCTGCAATAAGTATATTTGCAGTGTCGTTTACCAATTTGAAACTAAAAAAACCGGGTTCGTTTTTAATTTGAACCACATAAAGATCACGTCATCTAGTTAGGGCTTAACCCTGTTGAACTCCTACCTTTACGACCCGAAGTACGCAAGCCTTTGAGCGTTTTTCTTCCAATAACATGGCATTATTTTTTCTTTCATAATTTTCTTTTCATGAACATTTACGTAGGAAATCTTGCTTACGCAGTAACTGAGCAAGATTTGCAGGAAGTATTTGGGGAATATGGTCCCGTAGCTTCCGTCAAAGTAATCACTGACAAATTCACCGGTAAGTCCAAAGGATTCGCTTTCGTTGAGATGGAAACCGAAGAAGCTGGAGCGGCTGCCGTTGAAGCATTGAACTTCCAGGAACTATCTGGTCGTCCGATGAAGGTCAGCAAAGCGCGCCCCCGTGAGCCCAGAAGAGACAACGGTGGATTTCGCCGCGACAACAGATGGTAATGAACTACACGTAGCGATTTGTTTAGCGCATCCCAGTGGGATGCGCTTTTTTTTTACCTACGTCAGCCAACTTCTCACGCCACATCCCGTCTTTCATGTAGATAAGGAATCTCTCGCCCATGGAGCGCCCTACCCTACTTCTTTTGCCGCTTGCCAAACCTGCCAATAATTCGCCTTACCGTATTATCCTGTGGCTGGGTGCGCTGATGTTGCTGCCCGTGCTGGGATGGACTCAGCCGTTGGCCCTACACACAGACCAATCAGAGATCATCTTAGCGCCCTGGCTGGAAGTCAAGGTAGACAGTGCCCAGGAGTGGACCTTTGAGCAGGTGCAGCAGGCCAACTTTGCTGCCCAAACTTTATCGGAAAATCAATGGCGGCAAAAGCTGGACCCCCAGGCTGCTTATTGGATTCGGTTCAGCCTGACCAATCCAGGCGATATGCCTCAAAGCTGGATGCTGTATAATCCAGATGTGGGCAAGGCTGAAGTAGCCGTGCAGAGTTCAAGGGGCACAAAGAACTTTTTCGCATCAGGTAAATATGTCAAAGCCAGGGATAAGCCGCTCAACGAAGGGGCTTTTGTCCATATTCCCCTTTCTCTCCAGCCAGGGGAAACGCTCACGGTCTGGATGCGGATCATCGAGCAGGATTATAATGCGATCAGCCTGGACCCCCGCCTCATCAGCCTTGGCACGTGGAAGCCAGAACGCTTCAGGCCCTTATTGGATACCGTCACCTTCTTTCAGGGCATTTTCTGGGTGATGATTATTTACAATCTCATCCTGTTTTTACTGCTACGCAGAAGGGCCTACCTTTATTATGCAGGTTACCTGCTCTCCCTCTCGGTCTTTATTCTGTTTGCCATAGGCCCTCTCTCCCACCCTTCCGTAGGAGATCCCCGCTATCTAATGCCTTTGGGCTATCTGGCTTTTGGCTCCATCAACATCTGCTACTTCTTGTTTGGGCGGAGCTTGTTGGATCTGAAAAGCAGGCTGCCTGGCTGGGACCGTTTCCTACAATACTATATCGGCCTCAAACTGATCATTTTGCTGTCGGTGCAGGTGATGCTGTTTTTTCGGTTTGACCTAAATCTGGCCTTGAACCTGGAGTTTGCGATGTCGGGGCTGGATTTGATCATATCAGCAGCCTGGTTCTGGGCCCTGGCCAGAACGGGATACCGACTGGCCTGGTATTTCATCATCGGTTCCTCCAGTGTTTTATATCTAGGGCTGACCCTGGCGGTATTGGGACATATATTCGACATCAGTCATACTTTCACCATTTTTCTGGGCAGTATCGTGGTGGAGATCCTCTTTTTCTCCCTGGGGCTGGGGTATAAAGCTCAGGAAAGTGAACGGGAAAAACTGCAGGCGGAACGGGCTCGGCGGGAGACGCAGGAAGCCCTCAACCAGGAATTATCCAAAATCAACACCGCCTTTGGGCGTTTTGTCCCCCACGAATTCCTCAAAGCCCTTGGGCACGAAAGTGTCCTGGAAGTAGCGCTAGGAGATGGGGTAGAAAAAGAGGTAACGGTTTTATTTTCGGACATACGGGCCTACACGACCCTCTCCGAACAAATGACGCCGCAGGAGAATTTTCATTTCCTAAACGCCTACCTGGGTCGGATGGGACCGGTCATCCAAAGGAATCACGGCTTCGTGAACCAATACTACGGGGACGGTATCATGGCCCTTTTTCTGGAATCCCCTCAGGACGCTGTACAAGCAGCCCTGGAAATGCAGGAGGCCCTCATCCTCTATAATGAAGCCAGAAGCAAAAAAGGCCGTAGCCCTATCCGCATCGGGCTCGGCTTGCATACGGGTTCTCTGATGATGGGGGTCATTGGAGACACCTTGCGCATGGAAGCAGGGGTAGTCGCAGATACGGTGAATGTAGCGGCCCGCATGGAGGGCCTGACCAAGCATTATCATACCGATATAGTGGTTTCAGAAGCCTGTCAGCAAAAGGTAGCGGCAACGGCTCCTTTTTCCCAAAGATCCCTGGGACGGGTGCAGGTCAAAGGCAAGCAACAGGCTATGCAGATCTATGAAATCTGGGCCGCCCATCAGGGAGATATCCGTGACCAAAGCCTGGATTTATTTCAAGCGGGGATTCAGGCCTATCACGAACAACAGTTCGCCGAAGCAGCCCGGGCTTTTGACCAGGTAATCGCCCTGAATCCTGAGGATAAAACCGCCCGTTTTTTTCAGGAAAAAGCCACCCACTATCTCCTGGAAGGAGTAGAGGAAGGTTGGACCGGAACGGAAATGATGGTCGGGAAATAAGCCTTTTCCGAAATTGCCTATCTTGGCGCTATGTTCGAGCAAATTCACCAATGGTTGAGCCAGGAAGGCGTCGCCTTTCGCCACCTCACCCATGAACCTACCCTGACTTCTGAAGAATCAGCCCGGGTAAGAGGCGAGGCCCTGGAAATAGGCGGAAAGGCCCTTTTGCTGAAAATCGATCAAACCTTCCATCTTTTTGTGATCAGTGCAGCCCGCAAGCTGGATTCCAAAGCCATCAAAAAACACTTCAAAGCCAAAAAACTCCGCTTCGCTACCCGAGAGGAGTTAGCAGAACTTACGGGATTGGTTCCAGGCTCTGTGCCACCCTTTGGCCATCCCATCCTGCCTTTTGACCTTTATGTGGATACCTCCATCATGGAGAATGAGCGCATAGCCTTCAATGCTGGCTCGCTGACCCAATCGGTGATCATGCAGGTGGCGGACTACCAAAAACTAGCCCAGCCCAAGGTGATGCTTTTCTCAAAAGCTGACCAGAATTAGCAGGATTGTGCCAGCCCGGAAGCAGGTTTTTGCAGCGAAAGAAAGCTTCAAAATCCTTCACCAATAGTCAGCTTTCTTACATATGAAAAACCGACTATTTTTCCGCGTGAAATTGCTCCCATTTTTGTAATCCCTGAGGTGTCGCTAAAAGCCCCTTGCCACAACCTGCTCATAACCAAATAATTACGCTTGCTAATTTTGTCAATCCTAAAAATTACCCCTTTTCGAAGCGCCCACAAATCATTTGGAAAAGAGGCAAAAAATCTTAACTTGTAAAACGCACATCGAACCTCTAACTGAGTAATTACTATGACACTTACCTTTAACGAGCTTCGCCGGATCAAAGACCAGCTACCCGACGGCAGCATGCAGCGCATTGCTGATGAATTAGGCATCTCCATTGAGTCAGTACGCAACTATTTTGGAGGCTCTAATTTTAAACGTGGTAGGCCCGCTGGTATCCACTATGAGCCCGGCCCAGACGGTGGTATCGTCAACCTCGATGATACGAGCATTCTGGAGATGGCCCGCAAGATGCTGTCTGTCGCTGGTACATCTCAGGCCTCTTCCGGTTCTATGAACTAAAAAGGACTATCTTGCTATCAGGTGAAACCTGTCGAAACGAATCTGTGTGTGCGAATCTCCCGATTCGCACCTTTTTTTTATCCCTCCAGTAACTCCCGAATAGCCCGGGCTTTGAGTAAGGTCTCCTGGTACTCTGCCTCCGGGTCAGAATCATAGGTGATAGCTCCGCCAACATGGTAGGCTAGCTTTTCCGCGCTGGCATCGTACACCATGGAGCGAATGATCACATTCAGGTCAAAATCCCCTCCCGGCTTGACATAGCCCAGCGAGCCTGCATAGGCGCCCCTGGCCAGGGGTTCTACCTCATCTATTACCTCCATGGTTTTGACTTTGGGTGCGCCCGTCATGGACCCTGGAGGGAAGGCATGGCCGATGGCCTGGTGCCAGGGAACATCCGCTCGTTTGCGGCCAATTACGGTGGAGATCATTTGCCAGACTTTAGGGAAAGGCTGGATTTCGAATAAGGAGGGCACCTGCACGGAATTGATCTCTGAGGAGCGGTACAGATCATTGCGGCTCAAATCCACGATCATGACGTTCTCCGCGCGTTCTTTTTCTGACTGAGCCAACTGCTGATAATGTGCCAGGTCCTCTGCTGGCTCCGGGGCTCTGGGGGCGGTACCTTTCATGGGCTGGGTCAACAACTGCCGATCCTTAAGCTGTAAAAAACGCTCAGGAGAGGCGCAGAGGATATAGCGATCTTCAAAGCGGAACATGCCCGCAAAAGGGACGGGAGAAATCCGGGTCAGTTCCCAGTATAATCGGGCCGGCTCAGGGATATTCCCTTCAGCCAAAAAGGCCTGGCTCAGGTTGATTTCGTAAAAATCTCCTGCTTCAATCCGCTCTTTAAACTGTTCAATGGTGGATAGGTACTGAGGAGGACTGACGGTAGGCTTGAAGGGGAGGTGTGGCGGAGTATCAGACTCCCAGGCAGGAGGTCTCGCAAGGAGATTCTCCAGATCGGGATGTTTTCCTTCGACATACAGAGTTCTTCCGCCCCGAGGAATATAGAGGACGGTTTCAGGGACAAAAAGACTCAACTCTGGCCATTGGACCCAAGCCTGATGCTGGCTATGTAAATGGGGCTCCAGGATGTTCTTTAGCTCGTAAGGGAACAAGCCCATGAGCCATTGTTCGGGATGATCCGGCAGGTCCTGCCAGCGCTCAATGGTAGGGGCATAGGTTTGCCCCACGCCGATCAATAGTTCATAGGCTCCGTGCTGGTCGGTGGCCTGCTCACAATTATCATAAAATGCAAAATAAGGAAACCGGCTGGCCCATCGCAGCAATTGCTGCTTGGTGGTGGAGAGTTCGCCCTGAAGGGGAACTGACCGGGTATCTTTTTCCAGAAAAATTACGCCTCCCTGCTTATCCAACTTCACGCTTTTGCCGTTATTTGTCTTATCGAAATTTGTGTAATTTTAGTGATTGTTCCTGTAAGCTCCTACAAAGGTAGGGCCTTTAGCGGAGCAGAAGTATTAAATTCTGTAAGCATTCCAACCCCGCCTATATTATGATTCGAAATCTGTATTTGGTCACTGTTTTTGCCTTGCTATTTGCCCTGACAGCTTTTACTCCTGTACCAAACGAATCTTTGATCAAAGATGTTTCTGTAGCAGAATTGGAAAAAGCCCTGAAACAGTCCACGAATCAGCTGGTCGTCTATAATTTCTGGGCTACCTGGTGTGGCCCCTGCAAAGAAGAGCTACCCTATTTTGAAGCCCTACAAAAGGCCTATCCTGATAAAACGCTTAAAGTCATCCTGCTGAGTCTGGACTTTCCTTCCGGTCGCAAATACCTGCCTGACTTTGTGAAAGAAAAAGGCATGGAAGCCGAAGTCTGGTACCTGCATGACTGGATGGAGGGCAATGATTGGATTGGCAGAATCAATAAAAAATGGAGCGGGGCTATTCCGGCGACCATCCTCAACATGCCTTCCAAAGGCATCAAGGATTTTAAGGAAGGAGAATTGACTAAAGAGGAATTAAATAGCTGGGTAGCGGGGACCATGGAGAAAGCAGGGTTGTAGGGCTTTGCTTTTACACGAAGCCTGTATCAACCCACTATTCCCTCAGCTTTAATCAGGAATCTACTTATTACAACCACCAACCATGAAAAAACTTGCTGTTCTGCTATTTGCCGTTTGCACCGTCTCCCTTCTTTTCGGACAGGAACAAAAGGAAGCTATTCTCCTCTCTCCTGAGTGGGCGCCAGGTGATTCCTTTCTTTTCTATATTACTCATTCTCAAGCCGTCGGACCTCCTAATGATCTTCCCCATATTGTGAGGGAAGGCAGGGCTATGCTCCGTGTTTTGGACACCCTTAAGGGGAGTCAACGATTCCAATGGATCCAGCCAAATCCTTATCTCATGGCTACTCTTAGTTGGGAAGAAAAACGTTCGCTCAGGGAGGATCAGCTTCAAAAATTTTTATATCAGATTAATCCCCATGACGACATTGTTCGCCTGGAAGAACGCGAAAGACACACCCAGCAATTCCTTGGCTACCTGGAAGAAAGCATCAAAATGCAAAAACCGGAGGAAGATTCCTTTCGCATCATCCCCATGCTAGAGAACTTAGTCGCAGAATTAAACGAACCAGGCGGCTTTGAATTATTATTCCTTAAGGAGGTCGCTTTGCTACATTTTCCTCTAGGCAAATCATTCATACCGGGTGATACCATGGTTTACGAGGATGTATTCCACCATCTACTGGAAGGGGAACCACCAGCCGCAAGCCGGATCATGTACCTTACCGAAGATCAAGAAGGAAATTTTACGCTTTTTAAAGAAGTGGTCCTCCTACCTGAGGATTCCAAACGAGTTTTGAAATGGATGCTGGAAAGTGCGGGATTTAAAGGAGAGGAACTTCAACAAAAACTTGAGCACTCCGGGATTGAAATAATGGACACGCATGCTTTTCACTTTAGAGACAAAACCACACCTCCAGCCATTATTAAAGCCAGTCGAAAGTACCTCTACTCCATAAATGGTGAAAAGAGTTACAAGGAGGACATAATCCGTATCGAGCGAATCAGATAAGCCCTACTCCACCCAAAAGTGATAGCCTACCCCTTTGAGGGTGACGATCTTCACATTGGGATCGGGCTTGAGGTAGTCCCGGAGCTTGGTGATGTAGACGTCCAGGTTGCGGGAGTTGAAAAAGGAATCATCTCCCCAGACGGCTTTGAGGATCTCCCGGCGGTCTACAGGCTGCTTAGGGGCCTGGACCAGCAGGGATAAAAGTTGCGTTTCCCGGTGGGAAAGTTTGCGCACCTCCTCCCCCAGGTGGAGTTCGTATTTCTGGGGGAAGAACACAAATTTGCCTAATTCGACCCGATCTTTGCGTGGCTTAGGATTACTATCTTTGGAGGTGAGGTGCAGGAGGTTATCGATGCGCACGATCAGTTCCTCCATGCTAAAAGGCTTCTTGATGTAGTCATTCCCTCCACTGGAAAAGCCCTTTACCAGATCGTCCGTTTGTACTTTGGCTGTGAGGAAAATGATCGGCATATCGGGATGCATTTCCCGGATTTGCTGACCTAGCGTAAAGCCATCTACATTGGGCAGCATCACGTCCAGGATACAGATATCTGGGGTCTGGCTGTCAAAATGTTGCATGACCTGCCCTCCATCTGCTATCATGTGTACTTCAAAATCCCGGCTCTCCAGGCTTTCTTTCACAATCTTACCCAAAAAGGGCTCATCTTCTACGTAGAGTACTTTGGTTTCAGCCATGCTGTTTGGGCAGGTTGATGATAAAGGTGGTTCCCTGGTCCAGGGCAGATTCAACCCGAATCTGGCCCTGATGCTGCTGGACCACACTGGCCACGTAGCTTAATCCCAGCCCATGGCCTTTGATATTATGTCGGTCGCCAGTAGGGATACGAAAAAATTTATCAAAAATACGCTTTTGGTATTCAGGCGGAATGCCCATGCCTTTGTCTTGCACGCTGAGTTGGAGGCCCTCCTTTTTTTCTTCTAAATACAAATCAATCTCAGGGTAGACCGGGCTATACTTAAGGGCATTGTCGATCAGGTTGTAAATCAGGCTGGTCAGATGGGTTCGGTCTCCCTGCACCCAGTAGGTTTCTCCCTTCAGATGCAGGCTTACTTTGGCGCTGTGCTTTTCGAACTGCAATTTCATGGTATTGAGGATGCGCTCGGTCAACTGCTGTAGGTCCAGGTTTTCAATTTTGAGGTCGGGCTCGCTGCTTTCAAAGAGGGACATTTTCAGCACCCGATCCACCAGCAAGGAAAGACGATTCAATTCTTGTTTAGATATATCCAGGTATTCCTGGGTGCGCTCAGGGTTGTGCAATACCTGAAAACTGCTCAAGGCTTCAATGGCCACGCCAACGGTGGTAATCGGTGTTTTCAGCTCGTGGGTGACGTTGGAAATAAAATCATTTTTCACCTCCGCAAGTCGACGTTGGGCCTGCATATTTCGGAAGGTCACCCAGAAAGCCAGGGCAATGGAACCGAAAAGAAAAAAGGCAAATAAAACCTGCGGCCAGATTTCCCGCAGAACGTATCCCCCCACACTGGGAAAATACAAAGAGTAATAAGTCTGCGCAGAAAGGTCAGCATAGGTATGCACCCATAAATTTTCTCCACGTTCCGGTGGGGAGGTGTCAAGTTGGAGCATAAAGTCCGGTACGCTCATTTCTTGTTCTGAGAGCTCATAATGAAAATAAGCTTGCAGGACCTCCTTTACTTTTTCCCGCATAGGATTTTCCAGACCCAGCACCACCTGGTGATTCCCCTCCGTCAGGTTAAAGGATAAGGCGAGAGAGCCCATATCCGGACTGTTCATTTGTCGACGGAAAAAGGTGATCTGTCCAATCCGGTCCAGGGAATCTGGCATGGTCCGATTCCGACCGCGACCTCGTGCAGGTTCCATGCGGAAGCCTGGCTCATCAAAATATCTTTGGGTAAGTACGCGATAGGCCTTGCGCGCCGAGTCGCGCAGATTGATGCCTTTCTCAGCCAGGATCTCTTCCATGGGAGCCTCAAACATATCCCGCATCAGGGAATCTTCCACCGAGCGAATCGCCCCAAAAAAGGCTCTTCGACTGTCCCAGCGCAGGCCACGCTTGCTATCATCATAGACTTTATCCAGCCAAAAGCCCTCAAAAAATAAGAGGAGCAGGAGGCTGCCCACCATTAAACATTCTGCTAGTCTATTCCGTTGGATACGCATAACAATCGCAAAATAAGGGCTTTAGGCAAGACTAACCGACCACCTTAACTTTAATTAACCTTATTTACAGTTTGTTTAACCCGCAGACTAGCGTTGTACCATTAATTTTACCACAAATTATTCACGCACATGAAAAAAGTGTTGTTCGCACTATGCCTGATTTTTCCGCTAGCCCTGTCTGCTCAGGTGCTGCAAGGGGAAATCCTGTATGAGGACAAGTCTAATCTTCACAAAAACCTGAGACCCGATCAGGAAAGATTCAAAGCCTTTATTCCTGAATTCCGGGCAGACGCCAAGTTGCTCAAGTTTACCGAGGGAGTATCCCTTTATGTAGCTGGTACGGATGAAGATCAGGAAACCATCGAAAATCGACAAGCTGCTCCTGAAGGCGGCAGACGCAGATGGAGGGGTTGGGGCGGTGGAGCCGACGATAAGCTCTACAAAAACCTGGACGAAGCTACCAAAATTGATCAGCGGGAGTTTTTCACCAAATTCTTTTTGATTTCCGGCGACCTGGAGGAATACCAGTGGAAGATGACCGGGGAGCAAAAAATGGTGGCCAACTATATCTGTATGCGAGCGGTACATAGCGATTCCACCAAGGAAATTGAAGCTTGGTTCACCATTCAAATTCCCGTATCTACGGGTCCAGACATTTATGGACAACTACCCGGTTTGATCATGGAACTCAATTTAAATCGTGGAGAACGGGTGATCAAAGCCGTCGAAGTGAGAAAAAAAGAAATCGATCTGGCTCAGATGAAGAAGCCCACCAAAGGAAAGGACATCAGCCGTGAGGACTATGAGAACATGGTCAAAGAGAAAATGGCTGAAATGCAACAAAACGCCCAAAAGCGATAAGCACCCTCAATTTCAATTTGCTGACACGTACAAAATATATACACTCTAATGAAATCCTGGATTAAAGGCATATTAGCTTCCCTACTCCTCCTGATCGGCCTGGGCTTTACGGCCGAGACACAGGCCCAAAATCGGGCTGACATTATCGGGGTAGTTCTTGACTCAGCTCGCTCTCCGCTGCAGGGTGCGACCATTACCCTGATGAAAGCAGCCGATTCCGTTCTGGTCAACTATGCTATTACCGATGCAAAAGGAGGCTTTAACCTGCGCCGCATCCCAAAAGGGGATTACATCGTACAGGCTACCTTTATCGGTTTCAACAGCGTTACCAATCGCGTTACTGTAACCGGCGAGCAAGCCAAAATCAATGCTGGCAAGCTCATCATGGCCGAAGAAGATCTCAACCTGAAAACGGTAACCATTGAGGGGGAACGTACCCCCATTCTTATTCGCGAGGATACCATCGAATACAATGCAGATGCCTTTAATGTCCTGCCCAATGCCACAGTAGAAGACCTGCTCAAGCGGATGCCAGGGATTGAGGTAGAAAGAGATGGCACGGTAAAAGCCCAGGGCGAAACCGTACAGCAGGTATTGGTAGATGGCAAGGAGTTTTTCGGGACTGACCCCAAGATGGCCACTAAAAACCTGCCTGCTGCCGTGGTGGATAAGGTACAGGTTTTTGATCAAAAATCGGATCAGGCCCAGTTCTCAGGGGTAGATGATGGCAACGAGCAAAAAACCATCAACCTGGAGCTGAAAGAAGATGCCAAAGCAGGAATTTTCGGTACCATCGCAGCGGGTGGCGGTACAGAAAGCACCTACACGGGTCGGGCCAGCGTGAATCGCTTTGACAAGAAACTGCAGGTTTCTTTCCTCGGTCAGGCCAATAACACCAACCAGCAAGGTTTCTCCTTCAATGAATACTCCAACTTCATGGGCGGTATTCAGAATATGATGCGCGGCGGCCGTGGTGGTGGTGGCAGTCGAGCCAGCTTTGGCGGCAACGGCGTACAGCTTGGCCAGGACATCAGCGATGGCTTTACCAATACCGCCGCAGGTGGCGTCAACCTGAACTATGACTTGAAAAAAGGTACCCGCCTCAACGTCAGCTATTTTTATAATAATGTTCGCAAGGACCTGGATGCCCAGACCTATCAGGAAAACTTCCTCGGAGAAGTGCCTTTTATTTCTGAGGACAGCTCCCGAGACATCACCCAAAACGGGAACCACCGCGCCAATTTGACCTTCCGTCATGAGTTCAGCAAGCGCACCAATATCATCGTGCGAGGCGGGCTGACCGTCAATGAATCAGAGTTTACCAGTGTGGGCGAAAGCTTCACCCTGAGTGAAGAGGGCATTACCCAGAACGCCAGTTTGCAGGACTACATTTCCAATAGCGAAAGCATGCGCGGCAACGGCTCCATGACCCTTCGCCATCGCTTCAAAAAGCGTGGCCGGAACATCACCTTAGACCTAAACGGAAGCACTTCTGACGGGACCGACGTGGGAGACCTCTACGCTGAAAACAGTTTCTTTACGCGCGGTCGCCTCGAAACGGATACCGTGTTACAGGATCAAAACCAGGTGAGCGACCAGTATAACTACCGTGCTCAGCTGAATTATACCGAGCCATTGGGCAAGCGTCGATATATGACCTTCCAACTCCAGCGCTCGACCAACTTCAACGAAGTAGATAAAGAAGTCTTTGATGTAGAAAGTGGCGACGCCATCTTCAATAATGATCTGAGTAACCACTACGATCGTTTCTTCACCACCAATCGGGTAGGCATTGAATTCCGGAAGAATCACCGGAAGTACAATTTCACCATCGGATTGGATGGACAGACTTCGGTATTAGATGGCCGTATTTTCTATCCAGATAGCACCGTGGGCATCAATCAGGATTTCAGAGCCATTCTGCCAGATGCACGCTTTGACTACAACTTTGCCAGCTCAAAGAGACTGTCGCTGCGCTACTCCACCAATCAAAATGAGCCTAGCATTGAGCAGCTTCAGCCGATCATTGACAACACCGATCCGTTGAACATCTATATCGGTAACCCCGATCTGGTACCGGAGTATACGCACCGCCTGCGCCTGCGCTATTTCTCCTTCAACCAATATAATTACACCAATTTCTTCGCGACCATCAATGCCAATTACACCGAAAACAGCATCACCAACGCGAAGTTCATTGACACCCTCTTCCGACAGATCACGACCCCACAGAACGTGGACAATGCCTTCAACCTGACAGGCTTCCTGAACTATGGTACGCCTTTCCAACTGGGCGTGAAGCTACGGGCCAACATCAACCTGAATAGCAGCTACAGTCGGAACATTGTTTTTGTCAACAATACCCAGAACAGTACCGATACCTACACCAATGGCTTCGACCTCCGCCTGGAGAACCGCGAAAAAGATGTGGTAGATATTTCCATTGGGGCAAAGGTTTCAACGAACCTGACCCAGTACTCCATCAACACCGAACTGGACCAGTCCTGGCTTAACCAGACCTACTATGCAGACATCCTGCTGGTGCTGGGGAAAACCTGGGCTGTTACGACCAGTCTGGATTATGCTATTTATGCAGGAGATGCCTTTAACGAGCGGACCGATGTGCCGATCTGGAAAGCTGCCATCTCTAAGTATGTGTTGAATAACAATCGTGGAGAACTGACCCTGGCTGCCTATGATATTCTGAACCAGAACATTGGCTTTAGCCGGACCAGCCAGCTGAACTACATCCAGGAAGAACGCATTACTTCTCTGGCTCGTTATTTCATGCTGAGCTTCACCTATAACCTTTCCAAGTTTGGCGCCGAGCAACAACAGCAAGGCCCCGGTGGGAAGAAAGATCGTCGTCCTCAGGGCTTCCAGCGTAACAGCGGAAGAAACTGGTGGAGACGCTAACCATTTGTAAGCGCTGATTGAGATGAATATTAGACCCTGCGACTTCGGTCGTGGGGTTTTTTCTGTGATCAGGGACACGTAGCACGTCTTTTTTTTCCTTTACCTTAGCGGCGTATGCAACTGAATCCCCCTGATATGGAAAAAAAGAATAGTCTCTTTGCCCAACCCTTTTTCTGGCTCATTCTTTCCCTCACCCTGGGCCTGGCTCCCTTTGCCCCGGAACCTCACCTCTGGGGAAAGCTGAAGTGGATTGCCGGAGGCGCAGAAGGCATGGCCTTGATGGATTGGTTTGACTTCTTTTTGCATGGTTTCCCCTGGGTAGGACTGGTGGTAACGGGGGTAAATAAAATCCGCGGAAAATAAGACGTTATGGGTGGAACTGCTCCAGGGTCTCCAATTGCTTTCCTAGCCAATCCCACTGAGCAATCTTTCGATTCCGATCCAGGCTCTCCCGCAATCGCCCCAACTGCCGGGCGGAAACCAGATGGGGATTGGTCATCATCTTGCCTTTATACTGGGCCAACTTTCTGGTTCGGCGGATAAAATGGAGATAGATTTCCCGCTGGTAGGCAGATACCCCCTTCAAGCGACGCAACCATGCCTCAAAAGCATCAAGCAGGTAGAATAGAGCTTCCAAATCCGCAGTTTCAAAATAGCTTTTGGCCAGCATAGTCCGGGTTCCCAAACCATAAAACACATCCTCTAATTTCACCTCTATAAGGAGTTGCAAACTTTCCTGATGTTGGCCCTGACTTTGATGATAAGCCGCTAGATTATAGGCATAAGCATTCTCCCGGAACTGAGGATTTAGCCGCCCCCGGTAGGTTTCAATGAAGGTCAAAGTCCAGGCAAACCGCTTCATTTTCAAAGCCAGCGAAACGATATTTTTGTAATCCCAGGGAGAGAGCCAGCCTTCTTCCAGCAGCAAGCCTTTTTCTAATTGAAATTGATATAGCTCCAGCAAAATTTCGCGATAAGATGCCTGCCCTAGATTGATGCGCTGGATACAGAAGTTCATCAAATAGGCGTACAACTCATGCAGCCGGGGCATAGGAAGCCGGTCTGCGTTTTTTTCCAGAAAGCTACGCAGGTCACGAAAGCAGACCGCTGCCTGTCCAGGCTCCTGCGTCATCATTTGATACAAGGCAAAATAGGCCTCCCAGAGCAAAGGGCCTTTTCCGGCAGGCATTTTTTCTACCCCCAATTCCACCAGTTTTTCCACAAATTCCTGGTCTCCTTCTTCAGACAATACTTTGGAGCGGTTTAGCTGGGCACAAGCGTATCGCAAGCGTGTGATTAGATACCATTGATCCATCAGTCCGGTCATGGCCGGAAGGGCGGTGTCCCAGCCCCTTTGTTTTTGGGCAGAAACAAAGTCCAGGTGTAGACGAGCATGTTGATGGGCAAAAAAGTAATGATCTAGGTCCGGGCTAAGTACGGGTTTCTTTTCCCGGCGACGGACCGCCTGTTGATATAGCTTGCCTGCTCCTTTTTCAATCAGGCTGGTTTCCAGTTGCACCTGCCAGCTTTTCCGATCCTCCCGGATACGCTGGAAGACCAGAAACTCTTCCGTGAGCTTTTTCAGGTAGGACATATAATCCATGATCCGTTGATCCTGAAAAGGCTGACCAGGAAACAGAAAAGTAAAAAGGGCTTTCCTGGAGGCTGCCTCGGAGGAAAATTCAGGATAAAGCGCAGCCAGGTGAGTAGCTAGTTGGGGAAGGTGAGGATGAGTGGTCGCATAAGGAGAGTGCACATAGGCTACCCATTTATCAAGCTCTTTAGGGGTAAGAAACCCTAAGTATTGGTATAAGGCTGGCCTAAAGTTTGATCCAGAAAGATCCTTCTCCATTTTTTATTTTACCTGTATTTTTAGAAAAAATAAGTCTTTCGGTGAGAAAAACCGAATCATGCACTCCAGAAAATGTCAAAATCATCTATTTTTTCTCCAGTCGATTTCCGCATTTTGAGGGGGTAATCAGTAAGCTATGCGCCAACCTTTCACGAAAAACGCTTTTTCCCTGCTCTACCTGGCCGTTCTTTTGGTCCCCGGGCTCCTCCCAGCCCAATCCATCGACTACGCCCACGGTTGGTATACTCAGGATACCAGCCGTACCTTTGTCAAGCTCAAAATTGCTGAGGCAGGGCTATATCGCCTCCCGATTCAGGACCTCATTCAGGCTGGCTATGCGGTGCAGGGAGTAGCCCTCGCTGATTACCGTTTATATCACATGGGAGAAGAAATCCGCATGTGGCGATCAGCCGGATCTCAGGGGGCAGGGATGTTGGAGTTTTTGGGCAAAAGGCGCGATGGCCGGGATGAGGCGGTTTTATATCGGGACCCGATCACAGGGCTGGCCGCTCCGGAATTACAGCTCCATCCAGCCATAAGTTTGTATGGAGATACTGCCGTGTACTTCCTCACCTGGACCCCAGGGACCTCGGGGCTTGCTTATGCTCGCTACGAGAATTCCCAATACAGCAATTTCACACCACAGAGCAGCTTTCCAACCCGCAGCCTGGTGCAGGCGCATCCCGATTCTGCTCAAACCAATTATAATGTACTGGCTGCAGGAGCTTATGATTCCTTCTATACCCTCAATCCAGACTACGGGCCAGGAGAAGGCTACGTAGGCGCAGCTTTCAACTTTGGGCAGAGCTATAGTCTTCAGGTACCCTCGCCTTATGCGCTGAATGGTTCCCAGTCTTTAACCTGGCAGGCCCGGGTCTTTGCTCAATCCAATACTCAGCACCGGCACCGGATTTCTACCCCACTGGAGGGGGGGCTCACCCTCAAGGATAGCGCACATGGCAACAGTTCTGTTTTTGTCCAGACCTACCAGGGGACCTTTACCCTCAACGGACCTATTCCAGCTTCCGTACCCTTTACCTTTGAAGCCTTACATGCTAATATAGATGAGAATCGCTTTCTGGACCTGAGTCTTCAATATGACCGCTTACCGCACTGGGGCTTGACGGATCACCAGTCCTTTTACCGGTGGCAAAGCAGCCAGGCCGTTTACTTTCAGTTTTCCCATGTCATTGGACTAGACTCGCTTTGGGCCTTTGATCAGGAGACCGGAGTCCGAATTTCCGGTCGTATCCAGGGACAAATCGGCCAAATTATTCTCCCGCCTATCTCTGGCCCACAGAATCTGCTCTTTTTCTCAGACCAGGCCATTCAGACGCCCCTCATTAGTCGGCCAGCCTTGAACAAGCTAGGGTTTCCACAAACTGGTCCGGAATTGCTCATCATCACCGACCGGCAACTAGCTGGCTCTGCTCAGGCTTACGCTCAGTATCGGGACACCCTTTCCCTTCAGCCTTTGAGCACTCAGGTCATTTACACGGATCACATCTTCGACGAGTTCGGGTATGGGCATTGGAGTCCTTACGCGCTGCGCCGCTTTATTAATTATGCCCTCGATCACTGGTCCCCTGCTCCTCAATCCGTACTGATCTGGGGGAAAGGATCATATCAGGCCCGGGAATTCCCGCAGGGAGCAATCAATGTGCCTACCCATGGCTACCCGGCTTCTGATTGGTATCTGGTGGCGGAGGATTCCGCGCAGTCTCCGCTCCTGAGGCCCCGCATTCCCATCGGTCGGGTTCCCATCATGAACGATCAGGAAGGGTTTGACTACCTGGCCAAAGTAGATACCTTCGAACACACACCCTGGGAAGGATGGCGACAAAAGGGCGTCTTTCTGGGGGGCGGAATTAGCGTGGGAGAACAAAACGCTATCGATGCCGGCTTGCAATACGTGATGGACCAGTTTTCAGCCTTTCCTTTCTATGGCATAGCTGTCCATTACCAGGCGACCACGCCTGCCACCACCGTTCCCCCAGCAGTTGATGCGGCCATTTCAGGAGGGGTGGGCAGCATCCAGTTATTCGGCCATACGGTACTTCCTCCTCCGGGCGATATTCCCTTACAGACGCCTGACCAGTACAACAACCAGGGACGCTTTCCCCTGCTAATAGGCTTTGCCGGGGCGTCAAACGATTTTTCCCAAAGTACTCACAGTTTCGCCGAAGACTGGCTTTTGTATCCTCAAAAAGGGGCCATTGCCTATCTGGCCAATTCCTGTCCGGGATACCTCAATCCGCTAAAGGATTATCTGCGGGTGTTCCACCCTAACCTATGGGAACAAATGCCTTTATCCAGTGTTGGAGAGGTGATGCTGACCAGTTTTCTCCAATATGAAGATTCGCTTCAGGGCATCCAATATCGCAACCATGCCCGACAAATCAACTTATTAGGGGACCCCAATCTCGTCATTGTAAGCCAGGCGGTCAACGTCTCTGTCGATCCCGTCTGGCCCGGGGATACCAATGACGATGGCCTTTGTGAACTGGCTGACCTCCTGCCCATAGGCTTGGCCTATGGAGAAAACGGCCCCAGTCGCCTAGATACCAGCCTGAGCTGGACCCCACATGATGCACCAGCATGGACCCAGACCGGCCCTGACTCCGTCAACTTCAAACACAGAGACACGGATGGTAATGGCACCATCCATGCCCTGGACACCCTGGCCATCCACCTAAATCTTTCTCAAGTCCACAACAAAACCCAACAGGAATTCGTGGCGGGTGGCTTACCCTTAACCATCGTATCCCCCGACCAGGCCAGCAAAGGAGATACCGTTATCATTGCGGTCAGTCTGGGCGACAGCAGCAGTACGGACTCTGTATACGGCCTGGTCTTCACCCTGCAATATGATGCCGAAGTAGTCGCGGACAGCAGTTTACGCGTACTTTCCGCGGGGAGCGGCTTTGGGGTTGCAGGTCAGGACATGCTCTACATGTACCGACAGGATGCCCTCAATGGAGAAGTGGAAATCGCCATCACCCGCATCAACCAGCAAGCCTTGCTGGCTCAGCACCTCAAAGTGGTAGACATCTCTATCGTGATCACGGATGATATCGCCAAAAAAGAATGGGGCCCCTTACAAGTTCAATTAAAGGGCGGATACGCCCAGGACGCAAACGGCCAGGCCTTACCCATGGATAAGCGAGAAGTACAAGCTAATCTGTTTGGGGGAGCGGGACCTTTGGCCGTGGGCCTGTATCCAAATCCCTCTGCAGGCAGGCTTTTTATTCAGCCTGGTGCCCAACCTTGGAAACAATTGGAAGTAGTGGACCTTCAGGGAAGGTCCCTGCTTACCGTTAACGAGGTGAGACGTCCCACCGAATGGGATTTATCGCACCTGCCTGCTGGGCTATACCTGGTGCGATGGCAGGTCGGAGTGATTCCTTATGGGCAAAAGTGGCTAAAAAAATGAGTCCTAATAGGCCACCCGATAAATGTAAAAGAGTTTCTTAGTTTCTTTAACAGCTGAAAGAAGTCGGACAGCTGAGCCTCTTCCATTGATTTCTTCTTCATCGCGCTTATAGCCCCAGGCCAGAAAATAGTTGTCAAACCAGTGGGTAATGGCACTTTCGGAATTGACGTCGCGGGTTTGGCGAATAAACTGACGTCCCAGGGATTTTACGGCCCGATTCTCGACTACTTCTCCCTCTTTGATTTTCCGGGACTGAAGCATGGCGTCAAAATTATACACCATGGTGGTGATGGAATCTTCGGGATTGGGGGGCAAGACCTGGATGCGGTCTTGTAGGGTTTTGGAAACCATGTTCCAAATCGGGAAGGAGTTGTCCCATTTCATGCGACCCGTTTCCTTATTGATGCCGCCGATGATCCCATGGGTATACTGATAGCCAATGAACTCTTTTGCACTGCCTTCTTCAGAAAAAATCATTTGCCCGTTTCTATCTCGGGTGCGATACATTTCCTTATAGGCTTCGGCAACCATGAGATATTGGTCTTCTGCCTCGATGATATCGTGCAAATGCAGGTTCGCATCCACAAAAATCTCCTTGGCTTCGCGCTTGCGTTTCTTGCGTCGCTTGTTCCTTTTTTTATTCTTCTTGACTTTACTTTTGACCTTTTTCTCCTCCTTGGGGCCATAGGCTTCAAAGAAATTTTCAAACTCAGTGAAGTTGTAGTAACGGATAAATACCTGCTTCCGGCGCTGGAAACGAGCCACATAAATCCCCTGGGCAGCGTCCGGCAGACGGGTTCCGGTTAGCATGGCGCCAATGCGTTTCCAGATTTTCTGCTTCCGATAAGCCCCGGCATAGGTACCCACCACCATGAATTCATAGCGATTGAGGTGTTTGATTTTAGCGGTCAATAAGCGGTTATCGCCTTTGGGATTGAGTTCTAATTCCCGGATCAGTTTTTCCCCAGCGTACTCATGCAGGTATACCTGTCGCTTACCTTTCTTGGGATTACGAGCCAAAACCACGGTCATAGAGCGGCCCCAGGGATTGCGGGCAAAACTCACTACTTTGGACCGGCCCCTGAATTCATAGGGCAAGGTTCGCTCCTTGCCTTTGTCCATATCGATTCTGGCACAGACATTTTTCTCATTGTACTTGAGCGCTCCGAAGTAGATGGGTAAAATCAGCGAAGCCGCTGCGCCTCTGGCGATGCCTTCCCACTTTGGCATGATGGTCTCTCCGCCAATGTAAGCCTGGTTTTTCACCACACTAAAGTCATTGACCTGCACATTGTGGCGGAGGCGTCCCCGATGAACTTTCAAAGCTCCTGACTCTACATTGATGTTGGCAATCTGATAGTAGCGTTGGTTCTTTTTCTTCTCCTGCAACAATAAGACGTACATCTGACTCCCGTCCTTATAGTGCTTAAGGTAATTTACACCAGCCCGAACCGGTATTTCCCGGGACCAGATTTCTGTAAAATCCGTGGTGTACTTGGTGAAGCGCCAGAAGTTTTCGCGGATTTTCAGGAGGGCATTTTGTTTCCGATAGGTAAAGGAATCAGTTTGGTAAAAAAGTACCGCTCCATCCCGGCCTGCCGCGAGCATGTGGAAGTTTTCCGGAGGTCCGGCAATGACCTTCTCAATCTGAAGGTCGGTATCCAGTTTCAATTCCGGAGAAGGCTGACTCCAAAGGAGAAGGGGGAAGAGTCCTCCCAGGATCAGAAATATACGTAGTAGATTCATTTCGTTTGGTTCAGCAAGAATAAGCCTAAAAATAGTGAATAATGCGGTGGCAGGAAAGAGAGGAAACGGTCCCTTTGATGGCGAGCCTAAGGCAATTGCACATGTAAATGATCGTCATGCCTAACGGCGTAGCAACCGGCAAAGCGGATTTTGTTAAATCCTCCTAATCCCCAGCGTTGCTTGAGGTGGGGTTCCAGCAAGAGTTTCCCTACCTCCCCATCTCGGGCAAAATTCCGTACCATATCTCGGGTAGCCTTCCGGTCCAGGCTCAGGTTTTCCCTTCCTCCTCCGACCAGGTCTGAGAGGGCATTATACATCCAATATCCTTGTTTGCGGCAGCGGGCAGGCACATTTTGCTCCCCGACAACCGGCGCTTCTACGCCCCCGTAAGCGATAGCAGTCCGGGCTTTTCGGGGCCAGGGTTTCCCTTTTTCGTCTAGATACAGAAAAGCCAGGTCTACTTTTTTACCGTCTTTGTGGCTGAGATGAGGCGGCAGGGATAGGCCATCGATAAAGGGGAAATTGGCATCGAGATAGGCCAGCACTACCCCTGGATGCTGGGCTGCCAGTCGATCCGCTTGTGCAATCAACACTTCCCTCAAGGCAGGCTTGACATAATGGCGATTGAACCAGGCATAGCCCATATGTTGGGGCTTCAAATGGGTTTCGGAAAATACCGGTAGCGGCACCCGATCATTGAGGCGAGCTAAAGGGGGAATCAGCAGGGCACAAACCAGGGTATAGATGAGAAGAAAGCCCCCGATTTGCAGCCCAGCGCTTTTCCAGCCGGTTTGGCGCTTTTTTATCCACCGAAAAAAAGGCAGGCAAGCCAGAAAAATCAAGCCCCCTACCTGGGTAAATAGCGTCAGCAAACCAACTAACAATAAGCCTCCGAGGACTCGTCCAAGTATCTTGATGAGTTTCATGGTTTTTCCCATAATTTTCCCGAAAGCCCTATTCCCCTCCTTCCCAAGCGCTAAGTAGCCGCGGGAAGATGCTGCATTTGTTTCCACCCCAGGAAACCGACCAGCAGCGCTACGCCTCCTATCAGATAATATCCTAGTTGAGAGATGGGAAAGATAGGCAATAAAATGATCAAGCCACTTCCCAGGACCCAAAGCCCATCCATGATGGAGATGAGTCGGACTTCTTTAAGGGGGAGAGGGTCTTTCCGCAATAAAAGGAAAATGCTGGCAGAGAAACCCAACAGGCTCAGCCCAATCACGGGGAAAACCCAGGCCAATTCAAAGCCAAACCAAGCCTGGAGCGGGCCATTGGCCAGGAGCATGGTCAGGCCGGAAAGGGCAGAAAAAACCGCATTGATACGAAGGTAGATATGTAAAGGTGTCATGATTATATTTTTTGTAAGAGTTCTTGGGTAGCAGCCACCACTTTTTCCGGTGCCTCATATTCGGGATTCGAGGCCAGCAACTGGATATGGCTGGCAATTTCCTCCACGGTGGCTACCAAAGATTCGGAGGCTTGATTAGGGACAAATAGCAATTCATCAGGCTGGATAAAGCCTATATCGATGCCTTGGTCCACGCGCCTATGGCAGCGGCAGGCATTTTCCG
>JBCBGC010000022.1:0-72902 GCA_038527215.1 Bacteroidota bacterium | reverse complement strand
TCCCTCTTTAAATACCGAAGAGGGCTAGATAATTATAGGATGCAAGTTGACAAATAAACTTGGATTTTTTGTAGAAAAAGGGTCAGATAAATAACATTTTTCTCACCCCGTAGCAGGCCTTGGTCTGTGGGGGAGAGAACTGTCCCAGACTTCTGGAAATATGGATCGTATCAAAACGCTATTGCAGGTTCTCTCCAGCACAGAAATTCGTGCGTTAAAAAAATTCTTAAATACTTTCCACAGCCGCGGGGAGAATAAAGCGCTGGTGCTGATGGAGTTGGTTGAGAAAAATCCCCAGATCAGCCAGGCAGAAGCGTCTCGCTTATTGTATGGAGATCCAGCCTCCAAGGCCTTTTTGATGCTAAAAGGAAGGCTAATAGACAAATTATATGAAGGGCTAAGTTTAAGTGTGAGCCTGCAAAACCATCCTGCACTAAAAGACGATCCACAGGGTTTTGCCCCGGTCAAACTGCAGAAACAGCTCCTATATGCCCAAATTCTGATTAAACGAGGATTAGAAAATCTGGCATTCGAGCTTTTGGAAAAAGTCAACGAACAAGCCCGTCAACTTCATCTGCCAGAGTTTCGGCTGCAGGCACTGATTTATCTCCGAAGCCTGGCTGCAGCGCATCACGAATCTGTAGCCACCTATCATCAGGAAATAGAGGAAGTAATGGCTGCCTATGAGGTGGACATCAAAGGAGTAGGCCTATTGGATGATTTTAATGTGCTGACCCGTAAACAATCGGTCTATGACCGCGCGATCATTGATTGGTTAGAGGGGCATACGCAGTATTTTAAAGAGGAGTTGGAGCGAGCCTACAGCGCCAGGGCGCATTACTATTTCTTAACCCTGCTTACTGCGCTGGATGAAGGCAGAGAGGATTATGGCTCCGGCAAAAAGCACCTTCAGGAACTCATAGAATTAATCTCCCGGGAAACCGGGCTGAAAAGTAATAATCGCCTGGGTGCTCCCTACCTGCGTCTCGCAGCGATTGAATTGATGGCAGGCCATTACGAAGCGGGTAGAGAGGCGGCCTTAGAAGCGCTTGCGATTTTTCCCACTCATAAATTCAATCATCTGTCTGCCGCCATATACGCCTGTTTCGGCCATATTTACACCGACCAACTCGACGCGGCAAAAGCGCTCCTGGGCACCTTGGGATGGTTCGCCCAAAGGAAACGGAGAAATACATCGATGGAGGTAACCCGATATCTGTCCTCCTGTGTCGCTTTTTGTCAGGGAGATCTCCGGGCCGCTGTTCATCTATTGGGAAATGTGAATGAGATTCTGGCGGACAAAAGTGGCTGGAATACCAGCCTCCGAATACATGAAATCCTGCTGTACCTGGAGCAGGAAAAAATAGATCTTGCGGCTGCGCGCATTGAAGCCTTACGCAAACATATTGCTCGCTACGGGGCTTCAGACCGAGATCAGGTAATTTTTCGAATTTTGTATCTGTTGGAGAAAAGGTCCTTCTACTATCAATTCCTCAATGATGAGATGGAGGCCTTGATGGAGGACCTGACACATAAATATCCCTGGTCTCCTATCAGTCAGGAGGTGATAAGGTTCGATATTTGGTTGAAAGCCCACCAAATGGAAGTGCCCTTTTATCCCTTGCTCCTGGCAGAACTTCCTTAGGTCTGGCTGATGCTTGTCAACAATTCTGCATACTTCCCGGCCGTACTTTCCCGGGAAAACTGTTCTATCCCCTGGGAATTCACCTGAAGATTCCCTGCTTGATAGGCACGATAGTATTCCTGTAAAATGGATTTTAAGGTCGATTTGTCCCGAAAATCCGCCACCGCGCCTGATTGGGTCTCACGAACTACGTTCGCTGCATCTCCTTTCACCGGCCCGATCAAAAGAATCGGCCTTTTTGCCGCGAGATATTCAAAGATTTTACCGGTCATTCTTCCCAACGCATTAAAGGCTACATCATTGATGAGCAAAAGGAGCACCTGAGCTGCCTGCATTTTCCGGATAGCCGTCGGATGGTCGACATAGCCCCCTGAGATCAGATTCTCTGATAATCCGGCTTCCTCTGCTTTTCTCAGAACGATGGGATCCGTTTTACCAATCACCTCTATGCGTAAGTCCTCCCGGAAACTGGGGATTTCACTTGCCATTTCTTCCAGAACTTCCCATAAAGTATGAGGGTTCCGGTCATTGGCCAGGGTTCCGGCGTGCAGCAAGAGAAATTTCTCACTCAAAGCAGGCGGCTCGTGCTGAAAGTCCCGGGTATCATAGCCATTGGTAATGGTGAGGGCCTGTTGCGCTCCCTCCTCATTGGCTCGAATATTCCAATAGTCAGCCACGTTGGCGATGGCATCCGCCTCCTGGAAAACTGCCTTTTCCAGCCGTTTGTGTTTGCGGTCGGCCCAACCGGTCAACATCAGCCGGTCATAATATTCAATCTGGGTCCATGGGTCCCGGAAGTCTGCCACCCAATTCACCCCTAAGGCTCGCTTGAGTTTCAGGCCAATGACATGCATGCTGTGGGGCGGACCAGAAGTAATGATCGCATCTACCGGATGCTTTTTCAGGTATTGTTTCAGGAAACGAAAAGAAGGACCAATCCAAAAGGAGCGGGCATCAGGAATGAACAGATTGCCTCTAATCCAAATGGAGAGATTTTGTTTCCAGCTTCTTTGTTTAGGGTCGAGATAGAAGATTTCGTCCGCACTGCTCTTCTTTTTGCTTTCCTGTTTTTTCCCTCCCAGGAGATTTTGGTAGACTTTTCTGGGTTCAAAAATAGGGCGGCGTATGACCGTTATTTCAGGATCAATTTCCTTGATCAGGCTTTCATCAATGATGGGATAGTCCGCGTCCTCTGCGGTATAAATAAGCGGTTCCCACCCCATTTTTTTCAAGTAGGCGGACATTTTCACCCAGCGTTGTACCCCACCTCCTCCCGCTGGCGGCCAGTAGTAAACCAGAATCAGTACCTTTTTCATAGCGGCCTAAATTAGCCTTTTCCCGTATATGAAAACAAAGAGCGGCAGGCTTGTCATTGATTTCAGGGAAAAAAGAAGTTTTTGGGGGAAATAAGATGTAATTTGCGGGATGAATTACCAGGAATGGAAAGCCGGGATTCGCAATGTTGCTTTCGGTGAAGATGTTAAAGTCGTGCAGCCGGTGAATCTGTATGATTGTGAAATTGGGGATGGGGTTTTTATCGGGCCATTCGTAGAGATTCAGGGCAAAGTAAAGATCGGAGCCAGAACCAAGGTGCAATCCCATTCCTTCGTCTGCGAACTGGTAACCATTGGTGAGCAGTGCTTCATTGGCCATGGGGTCATGTTCATCAATGACCTTTTTAGTGAAGGCGGGCCTGCCATGGGGAACAAAGCCTTGTGGAAAGCCACGCACATCGGAGACCATGTCTCCATTGGTTCCAACGCGACCATTTTACCCGTAAAAATCGTGGATCATGTGGTCATCGGAGCCGGATCGGTGGTGACCAAAGACATTCTTGAGCCAGGGGTTTATGCGGGAAATCCCGCGCGAAAACTCCGGGACTTACCTCAAAAAGACTAGCTACATTTCCTCAAACGAAAAGAAAATTGCTGAATATGAACCCTGTTCAAGCGTATCAGCCCTCGCACAAAATTCGCATCGTAACGGCCGCCTCCCTGTTTGACGGCCACGATGCTGCCATCAATATCATGCGTCGCATCATCCAGGCCTCCGGAGCGGAGGTGATTCACCTGGGCCACAACCGTTCTGTCCAGGAAATTGTCGATGCAGCTATTCAGGAAGATGCCCAGGGAATCGCCATTACTTCCTACCAGGGAGGGCATATGGAATTCTTCAAATACATGTATGACCTGTTGCATGAGCGCGGCTGTGGCCATATCAAAATCTTCGGTGGCGGTGGCGGAACCATTTTGCCCAGTGAAATCGAAGAACTCCACGCTTATGGCATTACCCGGATTTATGCCCCGGATGACGGGCGGGAAATGGGCTTGCAAGGCATGATCAACGATTTGCTGGAACAGGCAGATTTCTCTACCAGTGAGCTATCGGTAGACCGCTGGAAACAGGCCATCGAAGAGGCCTATGAAGGCGTAGGCAGGGCAGGCAGTGGGACCGCGATCCTCGCCAAGGTCAAGCAAAAAGTCAGTGCCCGGGCAATTGGGCGATTGATCTCGGCCGTAGAGAATAATCCTGACATGGTGGAACCCATCATGGAAGCCGTCCATGACAAAATGGAAGGCCTGGTCCATCCCCCTATTTTGGGCATTACGGGTACCGGAGGCGCGGGGAAATCTTCCCTGGTAGATGAACTGGTCCGGCGTTTCCTACGCGAATTCCCCGAAAAGCACATCGCCATTGTTTCGGTAGACCCTTCCAAAAGAAAAACCGGAGGAGCCTTATTGGGAGACCGGATTCGGATGAATGCCGTCTCTCATCCGCGTGTATATATGCGCTCCCTGGCCACGCGCCAGTCTAACCTGGCTTTGTCCAAACATATTCCCGAAGTCCTCAGCATCCTGAAAGCCGCCCAGTTTGACCTGATCATCCTGGAAACTTCCGGTATCGGACAGTCTGATACGGAGATCGTTGACTATTCTGACCTGGCGCTTTACGTGATGACCCCGGAATATGGGGCCGCTACCCAGTTGGAGAAAATCGATATGCTGGACTATGCGGATGTGATTGCCTTGAATAAATTTGACAAAAGAGGCGCGCTGGATGCGCTCCGGGACGTCAAAAAACAATACCAGCGGAACCATCAGATGTGGGACGCTGACTTGGATGGCTTGCCGATTTTTGGCACCATTGCTTCCCAGTTCAACGATCCTGGCATGAATCGCCTGTATCATCGACTGATCAATACCCTCGGAGAAAAGACCCATGCTGATCTGAAAAGCGAGTGGGAAGTATCGGATGAGGCTTCAGAAAAAATCTACATCATTCCGCCTAGAAGGGTTCGTTACCTGGCGGAAATTGCGGAATCTATTCGAGACTATGATCATTGGACGGAAGAGCAGGCCGAAACAGCCCGAAAATTATATGGGATTCAACAGTCCATTGCTGCGGTTGAAGCCGCCGGCGTAGAGGATAAGGACCGCTTGATCAAAGAACTGCAGGCCGTAGCCGAAGAAATTAATCTAGGGCTGGACAAAAGGAATCAGCAGATTCTCGATACCTGGGAAGAGAAAAAGGGCCGCTATGCCTCGGATGAATTTGTGTATCAGGTACGGGGACGTGATATCAAGGTGCCTACCAAATACACCTCTCTTTCCCATCAGAAAATTTCCAAAGTTTCTTTGCCTGGCTATCACGATTGGGGAGATATCCTCAAATGGAACTTACAGGAAAATGTACCGGGAGAATTTCCCTTTACCGCAGGCGTTTTTCCATTTAAGCGACAGGGAGAAGATCCCACCCGTATGTTTGCAGGAGAAGGGGGGCCGGAGCGAACCAATAAACGTTTCCACTATGTCTCTTTAGGCATGCCCGCCAAGCGCCTTTCTACGGCTTTTGATTCGGTGACCCTTTATGGGGAAGATCCTGCTCACCGTCCGGATATTTATGGGAAAATCGGTAACTCCGGGGTGTCCATCTGTAACCTGGATGATGCCAAGAAATTATATTCTGGCTTTGATCTGTGCGCTAAGAACACTTCGGTGTCCATGACCATCAATGGACCAGCGGCCACCGTTTTGGCTTTTTTCCTCAATGCTGCCATCGACCAGCAATGCGAGGTTTACATTAAAGAAAATGGCCTGGAAGCAGAGATCGAAACCAAACTAGAGCAAATTTTCGCCGAAAAAGGCGTAGAGCGCCCCCAATATCAAGGCGGCTTACCCGAGGGCAATGATGGCCTGGGACTGATGCTGCTGGGGGTAAGCGGAGATCAGGTGTTACCTGCTGACGTTTATACCGAAATCAAAGCCAAAGCCCTGGCTGCTGTGCGAGGTACGGTGCAGGCAGATATTCTCAAAGAAGATCAGGCGCAGAATACCTGCATTTTCTCTACTGAATTCTCCCTCAAAGTAATGGGAGATGTACAGCAGTATTTTATCGACCATCTGGTCCGAAATTTCTATTCCGTTTCCATCTCGGGCTATCACATTGCTGAAGCGGGTGCCAATCCGATTTCGCAGCTAGCCTTTACCCTGGCCAATGGCTTCACCTTTGTGGAGTACTACCTGGCGCGGGGCATGGACATCAACGCTTTTGCGCCGAACTTTTCCTTCTTCTTCTCAAATGGCATCGATCCGGAATATGCCGTGATCGGTCGGGTGGCTAGAAGAATCTGGTCTAAAGCCATGAAGTTGAAATACAAAGCCAATGAGCGGGCGCAGAAGCTGAAATACCACATCCAGACTTCTGGCCGTTCCTTGCATGCCCAGGAAATCGGCTTTAACGATATTCGGACTACGCTTCAGGCTTTGTACGCCATTTATGACAACTGTAATTCTCTGCATACCAATGCTTACGATGAAGCCATCACTACGCCAACCGAAGAATCGGTGCGGCGAGCTATGGCCATTCAGCTCATCATCAACCGGGAATTAGGGCTGGCGAAAAACGAGAACCCGCTCCAAGGAGCCTTTATCATCGAAGAACTGACCGATCTGGTAGAGGAAGCCGTGCTGATGGAATTTGAACGCATTACCGAGCGAGGAGGCGTGCTAGGGGCGATGGAGACCATGTACCAGCGCGGAAAGATCCAGGAGGAATCCCTTTACTACGAAAGACTTAAACATACCGGAGAATACCCTATCATAGGCGTAAATACCTTCCTTTCAGACGATGGTTCGCCTACGGTCGTGCCCAATGAAGTCATCCGCTCTACCGGGGACGAAAAGGAATTCCAGATTACCTATGTAAAAGAAGTACAAGGGCGAAACGAGTCCACCATTACCGAGAAGCTGGCCAGCCTTCAACAAGCGGCCATCGCGAATGACAATATCTTCGAGGAGTTGATGGAAGCTGCCAAATATGCTTCTCTGGGCCAGATCACCCGAGCCTTATACGAAGTAGGGGGACAATACCGACGCAGCATGTAGGCCATGGCTTTACCCACCCATCCCTGGAACGTAACGCCCAAAGAGGCCATTGCCATCCAGAAAGAACTCCGTGATCAAGTACGGTTGACGCCCCTTGAGCGCGAGGTTCGTTATATCGCCGGCGTTGATTTATCCTACACCATCGGAGCTGACAATCTTTTTGCCGCGTTCGTGATTCTGGATGCAGAAAGCCTGGAGGTCATCGCCAGGGTAGGGGTAGAGGACAACATGCCTTTTCCCTACATCCCGGGCTTGCTTTCCTTCCGTGAGATCCCGGCTTTGATGAAAGCCTGGGAACAAATCCCCATTCAGCCCGACCTAATCATGGCCGACGGACATGGCATTGCCCATCCGCGAAGAGTAGGTATTGCTTCCCACCTGGGCTTGCTGACCGGGGTTCCGGCTCTGGGCTGTGGCAAAAGTCTCTTTGTCGGGAAATATGAAGAGCCTGCCCCTAACAAGGGCAGCTTCAGTCCCTTAGTCGACAAAGAAGAAACCATAGGTTACGTCTTACGTACCCGCGACAAAGTCAAGCCTATGTTTATCAGTCCTGGCCACCTCATCACCCTCGAAGAAAGCCGGGACTGGGCCCTGAAAGCAGTCAAGAAGTACCGTATTCCAGAGCCCACCCGTCAGGCACACCTGACCGTAAATGCTTTGCGCAGAGGAGAGATTCCTCAAGGGGTTTGGAGAAGGGATCCGTAACACCGGCTTCCAGCCGGTCAACGCCTTACGGAAATTCCGGTAGCCGCAGCTTGCAGCTGCGGATGACGAGCCTGCATGTGCAGCTTGCGCCTCCTTGTTTTTTTGGATACCTTCTTCATCAAGGAAAAAGGTATTCCCCATACCTCCCAAAGTAAAAGAACCAGCGAGTAACTCCTTCATGAACATCCGCCAAAGCCTTATTGACGACCGCTCCAAGGCCAATATGCAGGTCATCACCCAATACGTCCTGGACAATCCTTCTGCTTTCAAAGAATTCATGGATTGCCTGCTTTCTGAGGACGAAATGATTGCTAATCGAGCTGCCTGGGCTTATTCGGATATTGCGATGGCTCGCCCGGAATGGCTTGAGCCTTATATGGAAGCCTTGATTGGTGAGCTAAAGGCAGAAAGACACCAGGGGATTCACCGCAATATTCTGCGGGGCTGGCGGGACTATGAATTCAATGATGAGTATGGGGGAGAAGTGGCAGAAATCTGCTTTGACTTTCTGCAAAATCCCCAGGAGACCATCGCGGTCCGCGTTTTTGCCATGGTCATTCTCCACAACCTTACCCGTCCCTATCCGGAACTAGGGCGCGAGCTGGCGCTGATCGTGGAAGAGCACATGCCTTTTGGCAGTGCGGGTTTTAAGTCCCGGGGGAATAAAGTGTTGAAAGATTTGAAAAAGCGAGGCTTGGTGTAGGATACTTCTTTTTTTAACTGGCGTTTTTCAAACTTTTTCCCTGGTAATCGTTAAATTATAGAAAAGATTCGATGATAAAGAAAGATGCCATTCTCAAAGCCCTGGCTGAATTCCCTGATGAAGTATCAGTGGAAGATTTCATCGATCGTCTCCTCCTCCTTCAAAAAATCGAAAAAGGCATGGCCCAATCTCAAAAAGGAGAGACCCTTTCTGAGGAGGAGGCTAGGAATAGAATAAAGTAGGCTATGGGATAGAGGGATAAGTCCGTAAGTGAAATGGGAACCAAGGGAATGAGAGATAGTTGAACCTACTTGATTTCTGTTGGTTAAGCGGCCAAGTCTTCGGGCTTGATATCAAAAGCTTGCAACAATTGCCCTAATTTTTTCAGGATCTGCGCCTTTCTATACCGGTATTGGGCCTGCATCAATGAATCCCCACCCTCTCTATGTAGACTGATCATTTTATTTAAGGCTTCAATCTCTTCCAGAAGATCGAGGACCTCCAACATGTGCCGGTTTTTTATCTCTATCTCCACCATATGGATAGGACTAGTAAAAATTTAATTCGATAAATCCTTGTGGCAAGCGCTGCCTGCTTTTGGTCCATTTGCCATGACTAGACCAATATTCCCAATAAAGCAGATCTGTTTCCGTATAGGTATACTTTAGGTGTCCCGGAGGATACAGGCTGATCAGATAAGCATCCACGCCATATCTCCTGCTGGCAGAGCAGCTTAAGAATTGTGAGCGCAAAATATCCTTGTTTGCCTCATAGATTTTGTGGTCTAAATGAATCACGAAGTCTAAGTTTGTTGGATGGGGACAATATCTGACAAAACTGCCATTGATCCAGAGCCTGAATCGGGGATGAATTAATTCTCTAAAGTCAATCAGGTAAGTCTTAAATCGGGCGAAAATCTCAGCTCTGCTGGAATCTCGTCCAAAGGAGGCTACAAAATAGGTTTCGAACTCAGCTAAGGAGAGAAGAATTTTCTCGTAGGGTTTCAAATTCCCGCGGGAATCAAAAGTGATCATTGGGCTTATCCCTCTATGGTGACAAAAAAGCGCAGGCAAAGCCTAAGCCTTACCTGCGTTTCAAAAATGTTTTTCTCTTCCCTATCCTCCGTACAGCTCGCTCACTTTGTCCCAGTTGATGACATTGAAGAAAGCGGAGATGTAGTCAGGACGGCGGTTCTGGTAGTTGAGGTAGTAGGCATGCTCCCACACATCCAGTCCAAGGAGGGGGGTACCCTGCTCGTCCGCTACGTCCATCAGGGGGTTGTCCTGATTAGGCGTAGAAGTAACGGCTACAGAACCATCTTCCTTTTTGATCAGCCAGGCCCAGCCGGAACCGAAACGGGTAGCGGCCGCTTTGCTGAAGGCGTCTTTGAATCCGTCGTAAGAACCGAAGGCACTGTTGATGGCGTCGCCCAGGGCACCGGAAGGCGCTCCGCCTCCGTTGGGGCTCATGATGCTCCAGAAGAGGCTGTGGTTATAGAATCCACCCCCATTATTTCTCACGCCAGTAGAATGAGCAGAAACACCTGCCAGGATATCTTCGATGCTGTGGCTAGCCAGATCGGTTCCTTCGATGGCGGCGTTCAGTTTGTTGGTGTAGCCATTGTGGTGCTTCCCATGATGGATTTCCATGGTGCGGGCGTCAATATGTGGTTCAAGCGCATCGTGCGCGTAGGGTAATTCGGGTAGGGTAAAGGCCATGTTTAATAAAGTTTTTAATGTTCTACTGTTATTTGCAATCCTGTCCTTTTTTCTTGATAAAAAAGGACCAAAAAATCAAGAAAATCCTAACCAGGGCCAGCACACCAGCCATCCTCCCCGCGGGATTTTCAGGGCCCGCGCTCCTAGGTAAGCATGGCTCAATGTAAGTGTCTGACCGGATTGAATTCTCAGCTTTCAAAAGACGGTGACCTGGAAGAAGGTCTAATTGAAAATCAAAGTTAGGACATTTATTCTACATAGAAAACAGGAAACGGCCCGGAAATGTTGGAGAAAATTTCTGGGCCGTTCGGGTTATGCGAATGGCTTAGTATCTGACGTCAGACATGCGGCTGCTGTCGTCGTTGGCCATGTTTTCGAGGGAGAGGACGCCCCGTGGACACACGGCAGCACATACCCCACACCCTACACAGGAGGAGCGCACGATATTCTGTCCACGCTGAGCATAGGCACGAACATCGATCCCCATTTCGCAATAGGTGGAGCAGTTGCCACAGGAGATGCACTGCCCGCCATTGGTAGTGATGCGGAACTGCGACTTGAAGCGCTGCACCAATCCCAGATAAGCGGCCAGCGGGCAGCCAAAGCGACACCACATGCGGTTACCCATGAAAGGATAGAAGCCGGTTCCGATGACCCCGGCAAAGACCGAACCGATGGCGAAGCCATAAATGGACCGAACGGTAAAGCTGTTGAGGCCAAGGACAGTACTTTCCTTAGAGAAGACCGTGTAGAGTACCAGACCGGTCATCACTACAGCGAACACCAGGACGGAGTGAATCAACCATCTTTCCACTTTCCAGGCTTTTAAAGACTTATCAGAAAGCTGTCGATAAGGATCGCCCAGGGTTTCCGCCAGCCCTCCGCAACCGCAAACCCAGGAGCAGTACCATCTTTTGCCATAGAAGTAGGTGAAAAGCGGTACGCCTGTCAGGAACAAAGCGATGCCCCAGCCCAGCATCCAAATGCCAAAGTTCCCCGCATCAATGTGGTTGCTCACATTATAATCAAAGAAAAAGGTATAGTTCAGCGGCCAGGAGTTCTTCAGGTCCATGTAGGGCTGATTCAGCTTGACCAGGATTTCGGGAATGATGTAGGCAAAAGCCGTTTGGAAAAACATGATAGAAATCGTCCGTACCTGATGGTAGCGGCTGTGGCGATACTTGGCAAACATGCGAATCCCCATCACCAGAATGGCGATGGTGTATAAGGTGCCATACATAAACCAGCGGGAAGCCGGGCCTCCGGTGATCAGCTGCGAAATCGGATCTACGAGGGTAATCCATTCGGCAATCCAGAAGTGGTAAAAGTATAGCAGGATATAAAAGCCGATCAAAAAGGCTCCGGTCAGGATACCAATCAAGCCACCGTTGGTAGAGCTGTTGTGGTAAATGCCGTTGTGCTTGACACCAGCCCCTCCATCCCGGAATTTGGGGAGGATATACAGCAGGCCTCCGAAGATGCCTAGTCCGATCACCAGAAGGAAATAGAGGTACTGATTTTTCCAGTAAAATCCGGAAGAAGTAGCCTTGACGATCTCGAACTTGATGTCTTTGATACTGCCCTCGCTGACTTTAAACCGATTGGTAAACTCGCTGGATTTTTTCTGGAATTCATCGCGCACTGCCTGACCGAGGGCCGTAGCGTCCGCATACTCCCGACCGATCATCCAGCCGGTATTGTCAATGATGTATTTGCCTGCCTCACTGGGCAGGAGGTTGCTCAAGCCAGCATGGGCTTCAGCCAAAATGGTGGTTCCGTTTTGTGAAAGCGCAGCCACCGCTTCCTCGATCAGGTCTGCACTGACGCCCTTATCAGCTGCGATTTTTTCATTGGCGGTGTTAAGACTTTGATTCAGGGCAGGAAAGTAAGAAAACTTGCTGGAACGCTTATCAGCGGGGATTTGCTCTAATTCGCGAATCACGTATGGAGCATAGGGTTTATCCCCCAGGGCAGTAGCGACTTGATTGAGTTGTTCATTTCCTACTTCAAAGCGGGTAGCAAAAATCAGGAAGATGAAGAGCCCCATGGAAAATAAAAAAATCGAGAGGCCTATTTTTCTAAGGATATTCATGAATGGAGATTGGATTAGGAAAAGCTAAGACGATCAAAACCCCGGTTGAGACCCCGGTACAACAATTCGATGGAACGGATCAGGCCCACCGTAAAAACGAATCCTCCCATTCCCTGCAGGATTCCGCTCAATACAGCATTAGAAAAGGGCAGGGAAATCAGCACCAGGAGCAGCGCGGCCCCATAGAGCATCATCATACTTCTGACGAGCGGGCGCACCGACTCTTTTTCGCGTTCGATGTGGACACCGGGATGTTGGCTTTCATACAGCCTCACCAGTTCTCCTTCGTAGCGGGTAAAAAATTCCGGATCGAAATTGGCCTCATGGAGTTGGGCCAGCACCGTCTCAATATGTGCCTCTTCAGCAATCCAGTCCAGGCAGGTATCCTGACGGAAGCGTATGCCCATCAGGTTAAAGCCTGTAATCACTCCGTCGCTGGCTCGATAGACCAGCCGAATAGATTTATTTTCCTCCGGATGCTTCCAGAATAAAGTTTCTTCGTCCTCCCCCAACTGACTGTTGACCGTCCCATAGACCTGATACTCCATGTCGATAAACTTAGCGGAGTTGAACCAGGGTTGCTGCTCGTAGACCGTAGGCTTACCGATCAAGGTTTGCGCCAGGACGGGTCCCATGTGCTTGCCGGTGTACCAGACCGCTTCTATGCCTCTTCGGCCCGGAGCCGGATTCCGCAGTTCTGCACAGTCGCCTACCGCATAAATATCCGGGACACTGGTTTCCAGGTATTCATCCACCAAGAACCCACGTCCGGTTTCAATGCCAGCTGCTTCGGCTAGTTGAATATTGGGATGTACCCCTGCGGTCAGACCTACAAACTGGCAGGGAATTTCTTCCCCCGATTTCGTCATTACCGCCCGCACCTTGCCCTGTTCATCCCCCAACACCTCGGTCATTTCCTCTCCGAGGCGCAGGTCAATCCCATCCGTGGCAAAAATCTCCTGGTTGATCATCTCGGATTCCTCCGGTGGCATGACCCGGTTCCAGAAACTTTTTTCCCGAACCAGAAAAGTTACCGGGATATGGCGGGAGTGAAACATCTCGGCCATCTCAATCCCAATCAAACCCCCTCCAATCACGACCGCCCGGTTTATGCCTGCCTGACTGGCGGCTTCCATGCTATCCAGGTCCTGCTTGCTAACCATCCCCTGTACTCCTTCTAAATCTTGCCCGGGCCAGCCAAATTTGTTGGGCTTAGAACCCGTGGCCAGCACCAATTTGTCATAGGCCATTTCTCCTCCCCCCGCAAAGCTCAGCTGCTTATTGGCAGGGTCTATGGCGCTGACATGCTTGTTTAGCAGCTTGATGCGGTTTTTTTCCCAGAACCAGGGTTCGTAAGGTTGGGTATGTTTGAACTTCATGTGGCCCATATAGATGTACATGAGCGCGGTGCGAGACCAGAAATAATCCGTCTCTGAGGAAATGACGGTGATCTCGTGATGGGAACGCTTGCGCACATAGCGGGCTGTGGTAATACCTGCTATGCCGTTTCCGATGATAACGATGTGCATAAAATGAAATCGCTTTGGACAATGTTGTGGCTATACATACAAACTACTGATCATTCACACGAAGGACAAGCAATTTGCTTGGTGACGTAGGTTTATAAGGGTACTTCGGCCCCTTCATTCAGGCTCCAATCGTACGGCATATAAGAAATCTCCGCATCAGCCTGGATCTTGACGGGTACATATTGGTTCAAAAAATCGATCAGACTGCCCGTTTTGGTAAAATCTCCGCTAAACCAGGAAAAGATTTTGGACAGTTCGATTTCCTGGGGAGAAATTCTATTTCGCAGCGGCTGAGAAAGAAATAAGCGCGCCTGATCTGTCAGCTGGGCTTCCAGTTTCTCCGCAAAATAGGCTTCTGCCCTGAGGACCGGACACGATAGCGAGGCGCAATTGATGGCAAAATGAATACGGGGTTCCTCAAACGCTACCCGCAGAATACCATGTTCGATTTGATTCAGACTGGTCGGCTGACCCCCGATCTCAAAGAAGCTTTCATGCCAAATGGTGGCGATTCCAGGCACCGTATGCAAATCGCGAATACTGCCTAAAGGATAGTTTTGCAGAATGATATCTACCGTGAATGCATTATAAGCATTAATCCAATACGCCAGTTTTTCCGCTTTCGTCCAGTTGGGAGCTGGAGGATTTTCGCTCAACAATTGTAAATACTGATCGAGTGGGCCTCGCTGGTCTTTCCATCCACGGTAATCTACCATGCCATTCACATCGACGAAGCGGCGCAATTGCTGGTCCCATAGCTGATGACTCACCGGTTGCGCACCCGCTTGCCCCATAGGCGTTGGACCATGTTGACTATTCACAAAAAGGGTGACGCCCCCCGCTGTAATTAACAGGAGTGGTAGCGTCCAAAGCAGTTTTTTCATCTCGGTAAAAAAAATGGGGTTTAACCCAATCTCAGGCAAGTATAGGGGCTGGAAAACGGCAAAGATGTCCGCCAGCTTACGATCTATCTTATAAAATGGAAATTTTTGCGGTGGGGGGGAGGTGAATGGAACCGGTTAAAGAGGCCTGGCTGGCGCCCGTTACACTGGGTAAAATGGTTGGCTGTCCCCGCAAAGCCCGCAGGCCCAGAAAAGCGAAAATGATGGCCTCTTTATAATCTACAATGTCATCAGATACCTCATGGTCAACCCCTATTTGTAAATCACTCAGGGCCTCCTCCATGCATTCGATTAAAAAAGTATGGTGCTTGCCCCCTCCGCTTACCAGCATTTTTTTCTGCGAAACGCCCAGATAGGCGGCACTCTTACCGATCTGATAGGCTACATGTTTGACAAAAGTATGGAGCTGATCTTCCAGGGGAATCCCAGAGGCCTCCAGCAGAGGCAGAATTTCTTCTACCACCCATTCCCAGCCGAGACTTTTAGGCGGATCGGTATGAAAGTAGGGGAGGGCATTGAGGGTATCGAAGAGGGCTTGATGAAAATGACCCCTACGGGCCAGCGCTCCGCCTTGGTCATAGTCCAGTTCTGATTCAGGGCGAGCTTGTCGAAATAGGAAATTCAGGACGATGTTACAGGCCGAAACATCGAAAGCTAGTTCCCGATGGGTCATATTGGAGAAACCGCCAAGGTTTAAGAACAGATCGTGCTCCGGGAACAAATACTTTTCTCCCAAAGGCACCAGCGGAGCCCCTTGACCTCCCAGGGCTACGTCCTTATTTCGGAAGTTGGTCACCAAGGGGCAGGGGAGATAAGAAACCATGCTTTCGCCATCGCCGATCTGGGCCGTGAAATTTTTGTCGGGCTGGTGAAAAATGGTTTGGCCGTGGGCGGCCACGAAATCAGGGGTGAGCTGGTGTTGCTGGATAAAATCACGGGTGGTTTTTCCCAGCCAATGCCCAAAATACACATGGGTCTTGGCGTAAATTTCCGCTGGCTGATCCATGATATGTTGTAAACGGGCTACCCAGGTATCTTCAAAGGGATACTGGGCGGCCACATCCAATTTCCATTCATATCCCTGACCATTTTCATAAAAGGTGCAGCAAGCGATGTCCAGTCCGTCCATGGAAGTGCCTGACATTAATCCGATTCCCTGAAATTGCTTTTTTCCCATGCTGACTTCTCTAATAAGTAAGGGAGAAAAAGCCGCAAGCCTTATGCCAGATCCAGACCTAAGGCCCCAAGATCTCCTGCCCCTTCTCTTATAACAGAAATATACGCTTCTCCCTGACTGCAGTCAATAACGGTAGAAGGCTCATATCCTCCGTAACCCCCATCTACCACCATATCCACCAGATGTCCAAACCGCTCATGGATGAGTTCCGGGTCCATATGAAACTCGGGCTGCTCTTCATCGGTGGGAATGCTGATGGAAGCAATAGGGCCTCCCAATTGCTGATTAAGGAGGGCAGGGATGCTATGCTCCGGGATGCGAATGCCGACCGTCTTTTTGTGCTGGAAGTGGCGGGGAATATCCTTTGACGCTTGTAGAATAAAGGTAAACGGGCCCGGAAAGGCCCGTTTCATCAATTTGAAAACAGGAGTGTCGACCCGGGTGGTATACTGACCCAGGACTTTGAGGTCTTCACAGATACAACTGAGGGAAGATTTTTCCAGGTCTATGCCTTTGATTCGGCAGATTCGCTCTACGGCTTTCTTTTGTCGAATATCGCATCCCAGCCCATAGAGGGTGTCGGTGGGATAGATAATTACCCCTCCACGCTTCAGGCAGGCTACCACCTTTTCGAGGTTCCTGGCTTGGGGATTTTGGGGATTGAGACGTAAGAGCATGGTTATTGGAAAGCAAGTAAATTAATTCTATTTTTGGAACTACTAAAGCTACACATGATGAAGAAACTATTTCTTACTCTCACAATTTGTGCACTGGGAGGAGTTTTGATGGCCCAGCAAGGCCTGAAAGTAGGGGCCTTTGTAATGCCACAGGCTTCATATTTGTTCAACTCCCAGGACATTGATTTGGGGGATGATCTACATCGCATTGAGCTACTGGGAGGCATGGCAGGAGGCGTCATGGTAGGCTATAATTTCAATGATATCGTTGGGGTTCGGGCCAACGTCATTTACTCCTCTGAAGGAGGCCGCTATTCTACCCGTCGCGATATCAGTACCCGCAATAACTATACGACCCGTCTGGAATACCTGAAGATTCCCTTGATGGTGGGCGGTAATACCAGCACCTTGAATCGCAAAGTGGTATTTTCTCTCTATGGTGGCGTTCAATTGGATTTCCTGACGCGGGCCAATCGATATAACGACAACCCAGCCTTTGAGGCACCGGCCCCAGAAAACGTGAACAACATCCCTTCTACTTCGGAAACCATGGCTGCGTTCAATTACAGTGCGGTAGGAGATGTAGGGGTGGATATCTATCTGACCCCTGATGCCGTCCTAAACCTGCACATTCGTGGGGATTATGGTCTGGCTGATTCAGAGAATAAAGATGCTTCGCTCAAAGTGCGCGAAGGCGGGGTTACCAGCGATGTGAAATTCTGGGATTATACCCGTGGTGCAGCAGCAATCGCTGAAACGCATAGCCTGAATGTAGGCCTGCTCATCGGGGTAACCTACACCCTGGGCCAGTAAACACATGAGACTATACACATTGAACTGTATGTAAATACAAGGTAGACCGCTCCGGCGGTCTCCTCTTTTTTAGTGCTTACCTTACATGATGAATGGTAATGCCTTTTTTTTTCGTTAATCTGGAAAAGTTGTGATTGCATTTGTTCGTGGAAAAATAGCCCAATTGGAACCTACCTTTGTAGTCATTGACTGTGGAGGCATAGGCTACCTGTTAAAAATTTCGTTGAATACCTACAGCAGCATCAAAGACAAGGAGTCCATCATGCTGCACACCTATTTCCAGGTGAGGGAGGATGCGCAGGTTTTGTTCGGCTTTTCCAGTCTAAATGAACGTGAGCTCTTTGAACTACTGATCAGCATTTCCGGCGTAGGGGGAAATACCGCCATTACCATTCTCTCTAGTATCAGTCCGGAAGATTTGTTCCAGGCCATCCAGAATGAAGACAGTTTTGCCCTCAAGCAAATCAAGGGAATCGGCGCTAAAACCGCCGGAAGGATCATTTTGGAGCTAAAAGACAAAGTCAAAGCCACTGGCGGAACCGCTTCGCCGGCGCTAGGAGGAGCCGTCCATCAGGCCCACAAAAAACAAGAGGCCCTGGTAGCCTTAACCAACCTCGGTTTTCCCAAAGCTGCCATGGCCAAAAGGGTGGATAAGATTCTTAAAGATGAGGGCGCAGACATCTCCGTGGCCGATATCATCAAGATTGCTTTAAGGAACAATTAGGGCTGAAAAGTTTTACTGTAACGAAACTTTCAATTATTTCCAACATGGTTAGTTCGAGCTAATAATATTTTGTTCGAAAATAGCTTGGTTGAGAATTATTTGATGCAGAGATTTATTCTAAGAGACAATTCTATGGAGGGGGCCAATTTTGGGCTTTATTTATCTGAGATATTTTCTAAGTTTGCGTACGCCTCCAAAAGAAAATAGCCAACCAAACTATTTATTCATACCATTTTTCGAAGCTGTTTTCGCCTATGATACATACCTCTACCTGAAGTAAATAAATTGGTAGTTCGTACCTAAATCGTATTAATCTTGTCGAAAATCAGCATTGCAGCGCTTTGTTGGGTGATCACCAGTTTTTTCCTGCCTGGCGGGGAAGAAGACCCTTCTATGCACAAAGCCGAAGTCACTCGCTCCGCCGAAATAGAGATGTACGACTCCCTGTACTGGGATGAAGACACCTCTAAAAAGAAGAATCCCAACAACCGGGTTGGGGATGCCACGCAGCAGGGGTATGTTACGCCCATCTTCCTCGGCAATCCCAAAAACATGCAGACCATTTTTGAATTGAATGATTCTGCGACCGCGTTCTCCATTTACGAGCGTGTGGGCAAGGTCGATATCCGCTATCCCTCCCAAATTTCTCTGGAAGATTATTTGGAATATCGTCGGGAAAAGGCCAATCGGGAGTTTTTTAAGCAGCAATCCCTGGCTAGTAATGAAGAAAGTGAGCTAGGATTGAAGCTAGATATTAATATTGACGAATTATCTGACGTCTTTGGTGGAGGCACTATTTCTATTCGTCCTACTGGCTATGCTACCCTGGATTTTTCTATCGACAATAACGTTACGGAGAACCCCGCAGTTCCGCTCAACAACCAAAGTAATACGATTTTCAACTTCGATCAGACTATCCAAATGGGGATCATTGGTCAGATCGGAGAAAAACTGCGCCTGAATGCCAATTTCGACACCCAGGCAACCTTCGATTTCCAAAACGAACTCAAGCTAAAACATACTGGAACGGAAGACCAGATTCTGCAAGAGATTGAAGCCGGTAATGTGAGTATGCAATTGGGCAACTCGTTGATTCAGGGTCGACAAAACCTCTTTGGCTTACGGACCAAACTACGTCTGGGACCTGTGTACCTCTCTCTGGTAGCTTCTACCGAGCGTGGTCAGGTCGAAACCATTGATATCAAAGGAGGAGGAGCCATTGAAACCCCCTTTGATGTGGAGGCAAGCGATTATGACATGAACCGCCACTTCTTTCTGTCCCACTATTTTCGGTCCCGCTATGAAGACTGGCTTCAGGACCTGCCGGTCATGCGGTCTACCTTGCGGATCAACCGGGTAGAGGTCTGGGTAGAGCAGCAAGGGGCCACCCAGAATACCCGAAACGCAGTAGGCTTTATCGACTTGGGCGAAAATGCTACCCCCGTAGGAGGCGGGCAGGGAAATATCTATAACGACAACATTCCGATTGGCTCCATTGCTTACCCGGACAATGATGCCAACGACCTGCATGACTTGCTCTTGGCCAACCCCAATGCCAGGGAGCAGAACTCCGCTAAAGGAGCGATTGAGGCCCTGAACCTGGACATGATCAATACAGAAGACTTCCAGGTGTTAGGAAACATGCGTCGTCTGAACCCCAATGAATATCGGGTGAATACCCAATTGGGCTATATCTCTCTGAATGCGGCCGTTCCAACCAATCAGGTCCTGTTCGTGGCCTTTGACTATTCCCTGGATGGTCAGACCTATCAGGTAGGAGAATTTAGCAATGATGTCCCAGCCAATGGAGCCAGCTCCAATGTGCTATTCCTGAAGATGCTGAAATCTTCCGTTATCCGCGTGAACTCACCGCCCAGACCTTATCCAGCCTGGGACTTGATGATGAAAAACGTCTACAACGTAGGATATGGACTCAAACCAGATAACTTCTTCCTGGACGTGCGCTATGAGTCTGGAACTTCCGCAGGCCGGATCAACTTCCTGCCTTCCGGCAAGCCAGCCAACAAACCTCTGATCCAGGTATTGAACCTGGACAAGGTGACCAATAATACCGCGCCCGGACCGGATAACTTCTTTGACTATATAGAAGGCGTAACCGTGGTGTCTGATCGGGGCCTGGTCATCTTCCCGGTCCTGGAACCCTTCGGTTCTCATTTGGCCCGACAACTTGACAATGATCCCAATGAGGTCGCCAAATACGTCTACGATCCGCTCTACGACGATACGCAGGCAGGGGCCAAACAAAATTTTCCTGAATTAAACCGATTTACCCTGGAAGGTTATTATCGCTCTTCCGGTGGCTCCGAGATTCAATTGAATACCTTTAATCTTTCAGAAGGAAGTATCACCGTACGAGCGGGGGGACGGGTGCTGCAGGAAGGGGTAGACTATCAGGTGGATTATTTCGGAGGAAAAGTCTCCATCATCAATCCTTCCATCCTTACCTCCGGGCAGGATATTCAGGTCTCCTTTGAAAGCTCTTCGCTCTATCAGTTGCAAACCAAAACCCTGCTGGGAGCCAGGGCCGAATACGCGCCTTCGGATAAATTATCGCTCGGGCTGACGGCCCTGAACCTTCGGGAACAGCCTTTCAACCAGAAGTTGACGCTGGGAGATGAGCCGATTAACAATACCATTTGGGGGGTAGATGCCAGCTACAGCGACCAGTCTGACCAATTGACGAAGTTGATTGATAAACTGCCGCTCATTACAACCAAAGCGCCTTCCAGCATTGATGGAGCCTTTGAGGCGGCCCAATTTATTCCTGGTGTGCCGCGGGTGATCCGGAATGATACGGACCGAGGCATTGTGTACCTGGATGACTTTGAAGCAGCCGCCACGCCTTTTAGCCTGCAAGGGCAGCAACGCTGGCGCATTGCCTCCTTCCCGGAAAATAACCCGGAGATGTTCAACCCTGCCGATCGCTACGCAGGGGATTCCCTGGCCGATAACTATTCCCGGGCTAAACTAGCCTGGTACCAGATTGACCAGGCCTTTTACCAGCGGTTCGGCATTGAATTTCCCGAGGAGGATCTGGCCAATAACTATACCCGTCAGGTTTTTCCAGATGAATTATTCCCCACGGCTTCCCGTCCTTTTGGGCAAAATATCCAGACCACCTTTGACTTGCATTATCTTCCAAGCCAGCGGGGACCTTACAACTTCCAGAAAGATCAAAATCGTCTCAATCCTGATGGCTCCTTTAGCCGCCCTCGGGAAAACTGGGCAGGGATCATGCGAGAAATCGATGTCAACAATGACTTCGAAGCTACCAATGTAGAATTTGTGGAATTCTGGTTGATGGATCCCTTTATGGATAATCCCGGTCATACAGGAGGAGAATTCTATCTCAACCTGGGCTTGATCAATGAGGATGTCCTGGCAGATGAAAGCCTCAGCCGGGAACACGGTTTGCCCGGCCCCAACGAACCAGGTAACCTCATCAATACTCCTTACGGAATCGTATCGATTAACAATCCAACGGTCAATGCCTTTAACGCTGAGCCCCTGGACCGGACCGCCCAGGATGTTGGACTGGATGGTCTACCTTCCCTGGAGGAATTCAATTATTTCACGCCCAACTTCCTGGATAGCCTGCAAGGATACCTTACGCCGCAGGCTTATGCAGAACTGGCGTCCGACCCAAGTAGCGATGACTTCCTGCACTTTCGGAACGAGGAGTATGAAACCCGCCAAGCCGGTATCCTGGAGCGCTACCTGAAGTTCAATGGATTGGAAGGAAACTCCCCCATTAACGAAACCAATACCAATTATACCGTGCAGGCTACGCAGCAGCCTGACATGGAAGATATCAATGAAAACGGAAGTTTGGACTTTGCGGAACAGTACTATGAGTATCGCATAGACATGAAGCCAAGTCAAATGATTCCTGGCCAAAACTTCATCGTTGACAGTATCAATACCAGCGTCCTGGCTGGAAACCGTCGGGTACCCGTTACCTGGTTTCAGTTCCGGGTGCCGATCAGTGGGGGCCGTCCGGTCAACAATATCTCCAACTTTAAGTCGATCAACTTCATGCGGATGTATATGACCGGCTTTAGCGAAGAGATCATCATGCGGATGACTGAATTCCAACTGGTTTCTTCTCAGTGGCTGAGATATACAGGAAATCTGGCCGATCCTGGTCCCAACCCAGCCCCACCAGAGCCTCCTTTTGGTTCTCTGGAACTAGGATCTGTGAGCCTGGAAGAAAACTCCACCAAACTGCCCTTTAACTATACCTTGCCTCCAGGCATTGTGCAGCAGCAAATCAACGGAAATACCGCCATTGGCTTTTTCCAGGATGAGCGTTCCCTTCAGTTGAGAATCTGTGATCTGAAGGACGGAGATGCCCGAGGGATTTTCAAAAATGTGAGTCATGACCTGCGTCAGTACGACCGCTTGAAACTCTTCATGCACGCTGAGGCCATCGATGATGGGGTGAATCCTCCCAACTTCGAAGAGGTCGGAGACGCCCGGGTCTTCATCCGTCTGGGATTGGATAATGATTTCAATTACTACGAATACGAAATGCCGCTGACGCCTTCTGATTTGGGCGGTAGTCGTAGCGATCCCTTTAACGTCTGGCCCGACTCCAATGAGTTTGACTTCCGGTTGGCCTTGCTGGCCGCGGCCAAAGCAGACCGAAATTCAGCCGGTACCGGCTTGATCTACCGACATATGTTTGTGGATTCTACCATGAATCCGGATCACCGCATCTATATCAAAGGTACCCCCAAACTTAGTGATGTAAGGAACATCATGATCGGGGTGAGAAACCCCAAAGATCCTTCCGGCCAGCCGATCTGTATTGAGGTATGGGCCAACGAATTGCGGATCACCAACTTTGACCGGCAGAAAGGCTATGCAGCCCAAGGAAACCTGTCGGTGCGCTTGGCTGATATTGGAGACATTACGGCCAGTGGTTCGATCAAGACGGTGGGCTTTGGACCGATCGATCAAAAGATCAGTAACCGTCCGCAGGAAGATCAGATGCAATATGACCTTTCTGCCAATGTGCAGCTGGATCGATTGCTTCCTAAAAAATGGGGTCTCCAGTTACCGGTTTATGCTACCCTAGGGGAGAGTTTTGTCAATCCGCAGTTCAACCCGCAGGAAGCAGATGTGAGAACCGATAAGTTGATAGAAACCCTGTCCAGGGAAGATGCCCGGAATAAGATCAAGGAAATCCAGACGTATCGACGAACTCGTAGTATTTCCTTTAACAACTGGCGAAAGATCAAAACCCAGCAATTGCCCAATAGACAGGGTGGTTCAAAGTCCATAGGTGAGGCAGGCAAAGCGCCGAAAAGCTATCCCTGGGACATCTCAAACTTTGACTTCACCTTTGCCTACAATGAGCAGCTTGGCTCAGATGCGGTGATTGAAAGGCGGTTCAATACGCAACACCGGGCGGCGATCAACTATCGATATAACTTCCCGGCCGTAACCGTACAGCCGTTTAAGAAATTCGAAAAGCTCACCTTCCTTCATTTCATCAACTTTAATCCGTTACCGACTTCCTTTAGTATGGGGATTAATGGAGATCGACAATTTGAAGAAAGAGCCATGCGACCTGCTGCAGGATTTGGGGGAGGGGTAGACCCGACCTATGCGAAAAACTTCCTGCTGAACCGGAACTACAACCTCGTATGGAATTTTACCCGAAACCTCCAATTCAACTATACCGCCAATAACATTTCCCGGGTAGACGAAGTAAGGGGCTATTGGGAAACGGCGGACCAGCGCGAAAGGGACTCGCTGGGAACCGTGTGGGAAAACCTGATCGGCATAGGCCGAGGCGTGGACAGTGTAGGTGAATTTGCCCGGGTACGCGACCACTTGGTCAACATGGGCCGAACCACCAATTTTACCCAAAACTTCAGCCTTTCTTATCAGCTGCCCTTCAGCCAAATAAAACCGCTGGATTGGATCAATGGTACCGCCAGCTACACAGGTTCCTACATTTGGCAGCAGGCCCCTGAAGTCAATAAAGGGCTGGGTAATACCATCAGCAATACCCAGGCGATTCAGGCCAATGGGAGGTTGGATCTCAACGGTTTCTATCGAAAGTTTAAGCCTTTGAGGGATGTGTTGGATGCCAGGAAAAATTCCGCTCGAAATCAGGGAGGGCGTGAAATGCAGCAGGGGCGAAGGCCTAATCCACGACAACCCCAGCCGCCCAAGCAGCCGGAACCCACCGCAGAAGAAGATACCACGAAAAAGCCGAATCCGATTCTCCGCTATCTCAAAATCGTGGGAAGAGAGGTCGTCCGAATTGCCCTGAGTGTCAAGACCGTGGACCTTACCTATAACAGCAATAGTAGCACCTCTTTGCCGGGCTTTTTGCCGCAAACAGACAACTTTGGGCTGGACTGGGATTACGTTAACCCCATCACCGGACAGCGAAGTCCCGTCTTTGCGCCTACTGCAGGTTTTGTCTTTGGTAGTCAGGCCGATATTCGAGGGATTGCAGCAGATAATTACTGGATTACCCAGGATACTACCCTGGCCAATTTATACCTGCATGATTTCCGAAACCAGCTGACGGCCAGAACCTCCATTGAATTGATTCGAGGGCTGCGCATCGAAGTCTCTGCGAACCGGAGCATGAATGAAAACGAAAGTGAATTTTTCAAATGGATACCAGGCGATAATGACTACGGCAGGTTTGGGCGACTGAGCCAGGGAAGTTTCAGCATGTCCTACATTTTTGCCAATACCGCCTTCCAGCCGATCGACCCCAATCAACAAACCCTGGTGGACTTCTCGAACAATCGATCGATCATTTCCAATCGCCTGGCGGGACTGGACAACTTTAACGATAGCTTGAATTTTAAAGGAATTGTAGATGGTGGATTTAGCAATGGGTACGTAGGTACTTCTCAGGATGTCCTGATTCCAGCTCTTCTCTCAGCCTATGGCGTCTACGATCCCAATGAAATTGAGCTCACCAGCTTCCCGAAAATTCCTCTTCCGAACTGGAGTTTGAATTACAATGGCCTGACCAGTATTCCTTCTTTGCGCAAGCACTTTAATTCGATCTCCCTCAAGCATAGCTACCGAGGCACCTATTCCATCGGTAATTTCTCCAATGACCTGAACTTCCAGGATTTCAACGGAGATGGCTATGCCGATATCGCTCAGGTGGTAGGCGAGGATACCCAGGGGAATCCGGTGGAGAGTTATTATTCCCAGAACATCATTCAGATCGTGCAGATTCAGGAGCAGTTTTCTCCGCTGATCGGAGTTACCATGAATATGAAGAATGGGGCCACGGTACAGATTGATTACAAAAAGGGCCGACAAGTCAGCCTGAATGTGGGCTCCCTGCAGTTGACAGAAATGCGGAATGAAGACGTAGCCGTGATGATTGGCTACCGCAAGGATAAGCTAAACTGGACCTTTAACCTGGGCGGACGGACCATCAACCTGAAGAACAGCGTGAACTTCCAGTTCCGGGCCACCATCAGAGATACCTACGAGCGTAACCTCTACCTCGGACCTACCGGGGTTCAGGCCCTGGATAATGTACAGGCTCCGGATATCACGCGAGGCGCCTTTAACTTTATCCTGTCGCCTTCCATCGATTACGTAGTAAATTCCGGACTGAATGTGAAGTTGTTTTTCGAAAGAAACGTGAATAATCCCCACGTACTAAACGCATACCGGACTTCCTTTGCGAGTGGAGGGGTGCAGCTACGTTTCTCTTTGGCTCAGTAAACCATCCGGTCTATATCAAGAGCGCCTGAGGTTAGGATAAATAATGCCTAACTTCAGGCGCTGACTTTTTTCCTATGTCTCTGCCTGTCTCTCTGGTCCAAACCCTGGAAGATCAGTTCTCCTGGAAGATACACGCTGCCCATCCGGTAGGGGGTGGGTGTATTCACCATGCCCATCGGATTGAGACTACTTCCGGGACTTTTTTCTTAAAGTATAATCAGGCTGCTCGTTTTGATCAGTTTGAGGTGGAAGCAAAAGGCCTGGCGAAGCTGGCTTCAACCCAGGAGATCGCCACTCCAGAAGTAATCGCCAAGGGAGTCGGAGGGAGCCATGCCTACCTCCTGCTTCGATGGATTGAGCGAGCGCCTCAGGCCCCTCATTACTGGACGGACTTTGGGACAAAATTGGCGCGACTCCACCTGCATACAGCACCGGCTTTTGGGCTCAACCACGACAATTACATAGGCTCCTTACCTCAGAGCAATACGATGACCGATAACTGGTCCGCCTTTTTCAACGAACAACGCCTGGAACCTTTGATCCGCATGGCTGACCGGCAGGGCTTTTTTTCCGAAAATGATCGAAAGCGCTTCCGGAATCTAATGCAAAGAATGGAGGATTTTTTTCCGAAAGAAAAACCCGCTCTGCTACATGGAGACCTGTGGGGAGGCAATATTTTGACGGATGAAAAGGGGGAGGTGGTGATATTAGACCCTGCGGTCTACTATGGCCACCGGGAGATGGAACTGGCCTTCATGACCATGTTCGATCATCAACCGAACTCCTTCTACGAGGCCTATGAGGCGATTTATCCCCTTGAATATGCCTGGCAGGAGCGAATCACTTTGTGCAATCTGTATCCGCTGCTGGTGCATCTCAATTTATTTGGTCGTTCATACTTGCCGAGTATTCAGGCAAGTCTTCGCAGATTTAGCTGAATTGTGTATTTTTCCTGTATGAAAAATTGGTCCTCAGGCATCCTCTGCCTTCTTCTCCTCCTGGGTATGGCTTGTTCTACCCAAAAGTCCGATCAGCAGAACCTTAATGCTGAACAGTCTCCTGCCGCTAGTCCGACCACGGTACCCGTAGATGAGGTCAAGGTTCAGGAAAATATCGCTCGGGGCATGCTGGGAGATTCCACCATGTTTCCTTTTGTCTGGCAAGGGGAGGGCAGAAGCCTCAAATTTGAGGCCTACACCATGCGTTTTTCTCTCACGCATAGCTCACCGCTGGTGGCCATGACCAACGATTTGGTCCAATGGGTCAAACCGGATGAGTATTCCGAAAATAACGGCGTATTTATCCACTATTTCCGCAATGGCCGCCCGATGAAACTGACAGAACCTTATGTGCGGGTAGAGTATATCAATAAGAACCTGCCTTATTGCGGGACGGTGGATTCTATCTACCTCTGGTTAGATGGGATCTTTATCGAAAGGCGAGCGGCTCAGGTATATAAAGAAGCCTACAAACTGGATACCCAGACCCGGGCCAAGGCCGAATGCAAAGAATACTATAGTCCGCCTGCTCCAGGCAATCCCCTTTCCGAAAAATATGCGGCCTACGCCTACATTGATTATGATTCGCAATACCTGATCGGGCTCAATATGACGGTAACCAATAAGGCTGACTACGATCTGATGATCGGTCAGTTTAAGGAAATCGCTCAGAGCTTCGCCTTGTTTTGAGGAAATCTAGTCAGATTCAATGACCACGGCAGGATTGCCGTGTGCCGTAGCGCCATCAGGCACATCTGATAAAACGACTGCGCCCGGTCCCACCACGGCGGCCTCTCCTACATATACGTTTGGGTGAATGATGGCCCCCATGGACACAAAAGCACCGTCTGCGATTTCTGCACCCCGGCCTACTTTTACCCCTGCGTGTAAGGTCGTATGGTCGCCGATCAGGACGTCTGATTCAAGCAGTACCCCCGTCTCAATTACGTTGAACTTTCCGACCTCAGCATTGGCCAGCACATTCACGCCCGGGCCCACGATATTTCCCATGTCCAGGCTGGCGTAGGGAGAAATCCAGGCGTCAGGGTGAACCATGTTGATATATTGTAGCTTGTACCCACTCAAACCTTTGACCAGGGTTTTTCGCTGCTCAATGTCCCGTTCTGCTACGACCACATTGAGATTCTCTTCTCCCAACAGGGCCTGTCCATCTTTGCCCGTTAAGTGAGCGACTACGAGGATATCATTCAGTTCCTTCCGAACTTCTTCTTCGTCCTGGGTGAGAAATCCGTACGCCAACACCTCTTTTTCATTCGCAATATCCAAAGCCAGTCGCGCCAGGTCGCCTGTGCCAATAATTAATACGGGAATCTTTTGATTTGCCATCAGGAAATTTGATTAGGCTTCAAACTTACATAATTGGCAGGTCTCCCGCAGCTTTTCTCACGAGGCAAGCAACCAATTACAGGAGATTTGCTTCTACCCTCTTAGAAAAGGGACGGAATGGACGGTTACTGATCCGCATGGTCGCGCGCACGGAAGGTACACCGCATTCCGGTCTGGCTTTCTCTAAGTTTCGAAGTGCACCCCCTGTTTAAGTTCGGTGTAAGGCCGATGGAGGCTTGACAAGGGGGTGTTTTTTATTTCCTCTCTGAAAAATTGTTTAATTTTTCCGCATGTCGAAATGGAGTAGCCATATCAGGAATTTATTGGTCTCTGTGGAAAACCGCTTTGATGCCCTGAACCATCGCATTCGTAGCCGCCTCGGCAGCGGGGGACCGCCCCATGTGCTGATCTATCATGGCTACCCCCACCCTGATGGCATATTCTTGCGTGGCCGGGTGATCCGGGATCGGGCCATTGAAGTTACTACGGAAGATGGCACCTGGAATAACCTGGTGAACAGCTATAAGCGCATGAATAGTGCGGAGATTCCTGGTGCAGAAGTGAATATCGCATTTTACGATCAACGCCTTCAAACGACTGCAGACCACGAAGGTTACTGGGAAATCACCTTACCCCGTCCTACCGAATTACCGGGAGGGCCTGGTCGGTATCAGGCATGTGCAGAGTTGCTATCTCCGGATGAACCCAACAAAATGGGAGGAGAAGGCCCTGTTTATTTGCCCGGTTCCAATCCTCGCTTTGGGGTGGTGAGTGATATCGACGATACCATCCTGGTTACGGGGGCTACCAGCATCCGCACCATGGCCCGCCTCACCTTCTTACAAAATGTCCATAACCGGGAAGCCTTTCCCGGCACCGCGACCTTCTACCACGCCTTACAGGCTGGAGCCAGCGGAGCGGAAGGCAATCCTATATTTTATGTATCCAGTAGTCCCTGGAATTTGTATGATATGCTCCGGGATTTTGTCAACCTGCAGGGGATACCGGAAGGGCCGTTGATTTTGCGGGACTATGGCCTGGAGGAAGAGTCGGTATTTAGCGACGGACACAGCCATCACAAACTGCGCTGGATTCAACACATTTTGGACAGCAGTCCTCACTTGCCATTTATCCTGATTGGCGACTCCGGCCAGCAGGATACCTTCATTTATTATGAACTGGCGCAGAAGTATCCAGACCGGATTCTGAGCATTTATATTCGGGATGTCAAGAGCCCCAAGACTGAAAATCGGGTTCGTTCGCAAATTGAGAAGGCCCGTGCAGAAGGCATCGATATGATCTGGATGCCAGATTCTACCTTTGGGATGGAAGACGCTTTAAAAAAAGGCTATCTTAGGAAAGATAAGCTCTAGTATTCCGTAGCCCTTAAGCCCGCTCGCCATGGCTATTTTCGGACAACCGGATTTTTGTAAAGGCATGACCTATGCCTTGTTTTGGTCTGATGTCTCTCATCCCGCATTCTTTACCTCTCTCGATCGTCTGGCCGAAACAGGCTGTAACTGGGTGGCCCTGGCCGTAGGCTGGTGGCAAAAAGACGCCCATGCCACTGATATAGCGCCCCATCCTCAAAAGACGCCTCCTGATGCCCAGATTGAGGCCTTGATCGATCACATCCACAGTCTGGGGATGAAAGTGCTGTTAAAGCCTTTTGTGGACGCCTGGGACGAGAGCTGGCGGGGCACCTTCGAGCCGCCCAAATATCTGCATTGGTTCAAAAGCTATGAGACCTTTATTACCCACTATGCGCGCCTGGCCCAGCGGAAGAAGGTAGCGCTTTTCAGTGTCGGCTGTGAGAACAAATTGGGGCCGGATAAAAAACAGAATTTCTGGCGGGAAATCATCGAAGTAGTGCGGTTGCATTATCGGGGACCTCTAACCTACGCCGCTAACTTTAATGGTGAGACTTCCTATCAGCAGGTCAGATTCTGGGACTTACTCGACTTCGTCGGCATAGATGCATATTTTTCGGTGGCGCAACAGCCAGAATCCTCTGCCGAAGCCATGGCCCTTAACTGGAAACAGTCCATTGCTGAAATTCAGGCCTGGCGACAACTGCAGAATATCCAACAACCCGTCCTTTTTACCGAAATAGGCATTTGCAGCTATAAAGGCGCGGCCATGGAACCTTGGGCCTATCCTGAAACGGTTGAGGCCGATGAGCAAGAACAAGCTAATTATTACCAGGCCTTTTTTGAGGCTTTCCAAGATTGTTCCTGGTTATCCGGGCTCTTTTGGTGGTGGTGGGACAATCCTTCCACCGGAGATTTTTCTATGTCGCGGGAGGAAGGCCATAACCGACATGCCATTTCTTATACCCCTCAGGGCAAGGCAGCGGAAGAAGTGATCCGCAGATATTTTGTGTAAACTTGTATATGTTTCGGAAAAAAAATTCTACCACAGCTACCTGGCAGGAAATCACGCAGATCCTGAGGAAACTTAGAGGCCAAAATCTGTTACGGGCCCGGGCGGAAGAATTTCGGAACAAAAACCTGCTGCGCTTTTCTTTTGAAGATCGAAAGAGCCAACTGCAGGACCAGGCTATTTGGTTACACGTAACCGCCACACTCCAGGACTGCTGGGCTGAGATTATTCCCGGACAAGAAAAAATGGAAGCTGATTCCCTGGAAGCTTTGCTTAGGGCCATCGCGGCGAGGCTCCGCCAGACGGATTATATCCGGACCGAACTCAAGCAGGCCACCTACCGAAAGCCTATGAAAAAAGCCGACCCAGGATGAAGGCCGGCTAACTGGAAAGGAAATAGGTTTGAAATCACGAAAAGTTAAAAGGCTTTTTTAGGCGTTGAAAGGGCGAATTTCTGCCTTTGCAAATCAAGAATGGCTAGGGTTCTCCTTTCCTAGGTTTGGGGGTAATCAATTCTTATGGCTGTGGAGGCTAAAGATTCCTGTGTTTTGTAAGAAAGACGGAGTGGAGTGGGGGATTACATTTTTTCAGGAAAAAACATCTTCCGGGGTAGGCAGGCAGCGTTGGCCGGTTGGAATCGGTTAGCGTAAGAAGAGCATTTTCGTAAGGGTTGACTTGGGGATTAGCCCTCTAAAAACGCGGAAATTATTCCGTCTATCGAACCCCCTAAAAAGAAAATGGCTTCCGCATAAGCAGAAGCCATATATTCTTTGGTACCCAGGACTGGACTCGAACCAGCACGCCCGCAATGGGCACTAGCCCCTCAAGCTAGCGTGTCTACCAATTCCACCACCTGGGCAGGTCTGGTTTTTTTTGCCCGTTCCAAAAAAGAAAAAAAATCTTTTATTTTGAACGGAAACGAAAAGTCGTGGAGATGCTGTTAAAGACCTTTTTCGGTGTGATTCGGCTGGGGCTCGAACCCAGGACCCTCTGCTTAAAAGGCAGATGCTCTACCAACTGAGCTACCGAATCTGCGATGCATTCCCCGAGGGGCTTTGCGTAATTGCGTGGCAAAGATAAATCACAAAGTGGGAATGTCAAACTATTTCCGAATTATTTTCCTCTCTTTTACTATCCTGTTGACAGGGTACTTGCCGGTACAAGGATTGACGGTTCAGGACAGCCTGATTCAGCTGGCGGATCAGCTCTTCGTTTACGAGATGTACGAAGAAGCGATTGAAGTCTATGAGTCGCTGTATGCGGAGGGTTATGTGCAAGAAGAAATGCTCTATCGTTTGTCTTTTATGCATGAGCAATCCGATCATTTTCCCGAGGCTATTTATTACTTACGCTGCCTGCAATGGGAGTTTGGGGGAAAAAATATCAATGACAAAATCGCCCAACTCATGGACCGCTACAGTAAGGGACGCCTCTCCCCGGGAGAAGGTTGGAGTAGTGCGCGCCTTTTCGTTAAAAGATTTGAAAAGCCCCTGCTGGTAGGAGGAATCCTGACCATATTGCTGGCTGCGATTTGCTTGTTTTTGCCCTGGAAGAGCTGGCGTATAGGGTTGGGGAGTGCCTTGGCCGGACTGGGATTGATGATGTGCTTTATGTTGGGCAGTGGCTATGTGTTGCCCGACCGTAAAGGGGTGGTCATGTTGCCCACGTATTACTATGACGAACCTACCTATGCCGCCCAGCGCAGATCCTTGCCGATCGGCCCCGGAGCGACCGTCAACATTGAGGAAGAACAGGATATCTGGTTGCGGGTCAGCCTGGAAGGGTTTGAGTCCTGGGTACCCAGATTTGTCGTTCGCGAGCTTAAGACCACCAATCAGTAGCGGATTTTCCGCTATTAGCTCATTTTCCGAGGAATTTTCCCGCTTTTTGTGTTACTTGCTATCCTGCAAGCTATTTCACTAACTACCTTTATCATGATGGCCACGCAATCCTCTCGGAACAGCGTCACCACGCTGGAACAATTTGTCATTCAACGCGAACAAGAATTCCCCTTCGCCACCGGGCAATTCTCGAAAATCATTCGGGACATCGTGCTGGCCTGCCGCATTATCAACCGCGAGGTTACTAAAGCAGGGCTGGTAGATATTCTGGGATTGACAGGAGATGTGAACGTACAAGGAGAAACGGTTCAGAAACTGGACATCTTCTCCAATGAGCAAATGATTGATGCCTTATTTAAAGGCCGCATGGTGTGTGCGGTAGGATCGGAAGAAAATGAAGATTTTATCCTGCACCCCGAAAACAAAGGTAAATACATCGTCCTCATGGATCCCCTGGATGGGAGTTCTAATATCGATGTGAACGTATCCATTGGGACGATTTTTTCCATTTATCGTCGCAAGCACCTGGAAGGGGCTCCTACCCGGGATGAACTCTTGCAGGCGGGCAATGAGCAGGTAGCCGCAGGTTATGTATTGTATGGCTCCAGTACCATGCTGGTATACTCTACCGGCCATGGGGTCAACGGCTTTACCCTGGATCCTTCTATTGGAGAATTTTTGCTTTCCCATCCCAATATGAAAATTCCCAGCAAATGCGATACCTACTCCGTCAACGAGGGGCACTATCGTAATTTCTTCGAAGGCACCAAGCAGTACCTCCGACATATCAAACGAGATACAGAGACCCCCTATCGTTCCCGCTATATCGGCTCTCTGGTCGCGGACTTCCACCGAAACCTGTTAAAGGGCGGTATTTTCATGTATCCCGGCACCTATCAGAAGCCAAAAGGCAAATTACGATTGACCTTTGAAGCCAACCCTATGGCTTTTTTGGCCGAACAGGCTGGAGGATACGCCAGCAACGGTCGAGGACCCATTCTCGACATGTTGCCCGATGAGTTACACCAGCGTGTGCCGCTCTTTGTAGGAAATAAGGAAGAAGTTCTTAAATTAGAAGGGTATATCAGGAAATTCGGGAAATATGGCAAAGCTGTACCTGCGTACTAACTTTTCTGCATCTTTTCCCGTAGATTCAATCAATACTAAACTTAAACTATCTTCCTGTAAACCCTTATTTGTATGTGGAAAAGATTTGTACGCGCCATTAGATCACTTTTTGGCGGTCTCGTAAGTTCCATTGAAGATCCGAAACTGATCCTTGAGCAAAATATTCGGGAACTGAATGACCAGATTCCCAAAATGAATGAAAACATCGCCACCGTCAAGGCGAGTGTTACGCTCCTGGAAAAAGAAATGAAGCGCTACCAGCGTGAATACCGGGATTTGGTATCTAAAATGAAAGCTGCGATCCAGCAAGGACGAGATGATATAGCACAAAACTATGCCCTGCGCCTGGAAAGTGTGAAATCTCACATGCTCCAAACCAAAGAGCAATTCGAAACGGCCAAAAAGGCTTACGAAAAATCCCTCGAAGTGAAGAAAGTCTTCATGAAAGAACGGGAGAAAAAGATTGCTGCGGCTCGTGAAGCATTGCGTGCGCATGAAAGAGCTAAGTGGCAGTCTAAAATCGCTGATACCATGGAATCTTTCGAAGTGGCGGGCATTGATGCTACGCACGACGAAATGATTAACCGGATCAACGAGGAAACTGCCAAAAATGAAGCCCGTATGGAAATGGCGTTGGATTCGGTAGATACAGACTCCTTCAAAATTGAAGAAGAGGCCGAAAACCTGCGTGCCGCTGATCTGGTACGTCAGTTCAAGCTCGAAATGGGCCTTGACTCTGAAGATATGCCAGGAGGCGATGTAGAAATGGACCGCGGCAAAAAAGAATTGGAATAAAGCATTCCTTATCTCTTCCGATATGACAGGTGAAGAAAAAAGACGAATCCTCAAGGAGCAGTATAAACGCGATCTTCAGAAGCGCAAAGAGTTTCTGGAAGACGTAAAAAAGCTGCGCCACACCCAAAAGCTCAACAAAGCCGTTTCGGAAATTACCGAAGGACTGACCAAAGATGACTCTGAAGACTGGATCCGCCAGTTGAATGAGGAAGCTGCCGTCTCCGAGGCCAAGTTTGAGATGTTCATGGACGATCAGACCACGGAAGATGTGCTTGAAAAAGCCGTCAAAGAGGAGGAAGCCAAGAAATTCTCCGCTGAAGAAATGGTCCGTCAGATGAAACGGGAAATGGGGCTCCTGCCTCCGGAAGAAGAAAAACCAGCTGCTAAACCTGAAGCCCAGGAAGAGGCTACAGCAGAAACCACCGAAGAAACAGAGGCTAAACAGGAAGATTCTACTGCTTCAGACCAAGATGATCAGCCTCGCAAGCAGCTGGGAGACTTTTAAGAATTTACTAGAAACTACCTCTAACCCGGGGCCGCTCCTTTGGAGTGGCCCCATCTTTTTGGCTATCTGCGCAGATGTAAGTTTTTAAAAAAATTCGTAGGCACCCGGCTGATCGAAAAGATCCTGCGCAGCGTTGAAAGGATATGAAATCCTGCTTTTTGTACTTCCTTACTGCCCTCCTGTGGGGAGCGATGTCTTCGCTTTATGGGCAGCCCCTTGCTTTTCCTTATCCTGCCTGGATGACAGGTACGCCTCAGGTACATGCTCAAGCGATCGGAGATGAACTCTGGGTGCTATACCGCCAGGGCGAACAGGCTGAAATAAGGACCTATCAACCAGATGGCGCCCGGACCTTTGGGCGCCGGCTTCGGGATATCGCCGTGGACGACCGATTTATCGGGCTTACCAGAACCCCTCACTCGGTGCATCTTTTTTGGCAACAAGGTCGGTCCGGCCAGTTTTTAGAAATGGTCTGTCCCTTGGAAAAAGGCCCCATTTCCCTGCTGCGAAAGCAAGAAGACTATTTGGTCCAACGCTCGCTTAATTGGGGCAGTTTTGTATACCAGGACCAACTGTATTTGCTGCGGCCCCATCTTGGCGGCGGCTTACGCTTAACCTGTTTTGCGCCTGGGAAGCCTTTGAAAAAATGGGATATCCCCGTCGCGCAAAAAAGCCTGGAAGAGCGCTTGAAATGGGGATTCTCCCAGATGACGCCTGAAAAATCCGGACACATATCTCAAGCCTTCCCCGCCCAAAAAATGTATTTGCAGGGAGATTGGTTAAGTCTTTGCCTCGAAGGGCCAGACAGCTTGCACATCTGGCGCTGGCACTTACAGGAAGAAAGAAAAGTAGAAAAAGCCCTGCCCAATCCTCAATCAGAGGCAGAAATTGCTTCAGCGCTGGTAGGACACGAAGTATTCTTGCTATCTCTACAAGGAGATTCCATGATGCTGGACCGCTGGAATCTTTTGTCTGCTGAAAAACCGGGTCGTCAAGCCTGGTCAATCCGCCAGACTACCCGGCCGGGCCGGTGGGTAGAAGAGGATCAGCAAGGCCGAATCCATCTTTTGGAACAGGCCCCCCAGGTATTTCCGCCCCAGGACTGGACCGTTTCCAAGCTTGCGCTGGCTGTGAAATGGATGCCAGAAGGTTATTTAGGGTTGCAAATGGGATACCTTCAATTTCTTCGGAGTAGGGGAGAAGAGACCTTTTGGCAGGACGAACCACAACAGGCCCTGTATTGGGAAACAGGGCTCTCTATTCCTGATCTCCAATTTCTGTCCAGCCAGCATTTTTGGCAACTTCTCAGAAGCCAACCCCTTCAAACAGCCTACGATTCCTATCTCAGCTGGGGTAAGGGAAGTTTCGGACTAAAAATGGATCACCAGACTCGTCAACTCTGGCTGATGCCTCTGGCTCATCATGGAGAGTAGTTAGGCGCCTCCTTGATGATATGAACATCATGCGGGTGGCTTTCTCTCAGACCAGCATTGGTAATACGCGTAAAGTTTTTGGTTTGCAGGCTGGGGATATCGGCTGCTCCACAGTAGCCCATTCCGGCCCGCAAGCCCCCTTCCATTTGGTAGAGGACTTCAGACACCTTGCCTTTATAGGCGACCCGCCCTACGATGCCCTCGGGAACGAGTTTTTTGATATCATCCTCAACGTCCTGGAAATAACGGTCTTTGCTTCCGGCTTTCATGGCTTCAATCGAACCCATGCCCCGGTATACTTTGAATTTTCGACCTTCATAAAGCACCGTTTCCCCTGGGCTTTCATCTGTTCCTGCCAGCAGGCTTCCAGCCATCACGCTGCTTCCTCCAGCTACCAGGGCCTTGACCATGTCGCCTGAATATTTTATGCCTCCATCAGCGATGACGGGGACTCCAGCGGGCTGAGCGGCTTTGCAGGCTTCCAATACAGCTGATAACTGGGGCACGCCTACCCCGGCAATGACCCGGGTGGTGCAGATACTGCCAGGCCCAACGCCTACTTTGACCCCATCTACGCCGCGTTCGATCAGCGCCTGAGCACCTTCCTTGGTCGCGACATTTCCCCCAATAGCCTGTATGTAGGGAAAGCGTTGACGAATTTCCTTCACCATATCCAGCACCCCTTTGGAGTGGCCGTGCGCGGTGTCAATGGTAATGGCATCGACGCCTGCTTTTTCCAGGGCTTCAATTCTTTCAAATGTATCACCGGTAACCCCTACCGCAGCCCCTACCCGCAAGCGGCCCAGATGATCCTTACAGGCATTGGGAAAGGTTTGCTTCTTGATGATATCCCGATACGTAATCAAGCCTACCAGGGTACCACCTTGGTCCACTACGGGGAGTTTTTCCACTTTATGACGACGCAGGATTTCTTCCGCCTCTTCCAGGGTAGTACCCTGTGGAGCCGTGATCAAACGCTCTTTTGTCATCAATTCCTGAATTTTTCGGCCATCAGCCACTACAAACCGCAGATCGCGATTGGTAATGATCCCGATCAGCTTGCGCTGCTCGTCTACGATGGGAATGCCACCAATGCGGTTCCCTTGCATGATTTGATAAGCCTTTTGCAGGGTGTCATCCGGTCCCAGCGTGATGGGATCTACGATCATGCCACTCTCAGAACGTTTCACCTTTCTCACCTCCTCAGCCTGCTGGTCTATGGGCATGTTCTTATGAATGATACCGATGCCCCCACTGGCTGCCATGGCAATCGCCATACTGTGCCCGGTGACAGTATCCATAGCGGCACTGACAATAGGAAGGTTTAATTGGATTTCTCGGGTAAGCCAGGATTTCGTACTCACTTCTCGGGGAAGCACTTCCGAATAGGCAGGAATCAAAAGGACGTCATCGTAAGTAAGTCCTTCAAACAGGATTTTGTCCTGGGCAATAGCGGTACGCGAATGATCTAACATATAGCAAACACCTAGCGGATATTTGCCGGTCAAAGTTAGGCATAAAAAATGAGCAATAAGAAAAAATTACTGGCTTTCTTTTTCGGCTAAACTTTCTTGCCTGAAAACCAGATACATAAACCAGAGCAAAGCCAGCCCTCCATAAATGAGACTAAAGATGAAGGTGAGGCCGTTGGACAAGAGCCCAATATCCTGCCCAATTTTTTCCTCCATCCCTAAGATCAGGAAAAGCTGAACAATGATATAATTGGTCGTACCCATGCCATTTGGGGTAGGGAAAATCCAGCCGATCCCGCCAATAAAAAGGAGCAGAATAGCGACGTACCATCCATATTCCTGTGTAGCCGGGAGCGCTTTCACCATGCAGTAGTTCATGAAGATCAAGAGAGCCCAAACGATGAGGGTATGGACAAAAAACAACCAGGGTTTTTCCAGTTTAAAGATGCTACGGGCCGCTTCCAGAGCGGTATCCGCAAATTGCGATATGCGGCCCATGATGCCATCCTTACCTGATTGCTTACGCAGGTAAACCAGGGTGCCGATTCCCAGGGCAGCCAGTAAGCCCAATACACCGATCAGGATCAAGGTACTTTGGGTGGTCCAACCGGAAAAGATGGTTGCTTGGAACAGACTGGCCAGGCGATCAAATTCAAATAGCAGCAAGATGCCTACGCCGCCAAACAACACCAGGGCATCGATTACCCTTTCCGATACAACGGTTCCCAAACTCGTAGCCACGGGCACCTTGTCAGTTTTGTATAGCACGGTACACCGAGCGATTTCTCCAAGTTTAGGCGTAAGGCTGTTGACAAAATAAAGAATGAGGACAGAAAGCAAGGTATTGCCGGTGCTGACCTCCTGTCCAGAACTATCCAACATGAGCTTCCAGCGAAGCGCTCGAAAAATAAAGACCAGCAAAAGGGTCAGGGCGCCCAGACCGATCCAGGTTCGATCCGATTGGGTAAACACGGCCACCAGTTCTTCGGTACTACGATCCTGGTAAGTATAGTACATGAGAAAGCCAGCCAGGAGTATCCCCAGGAGTAACTGAAGCCCGGTTTTTAAATGTCTGTTCATGTGTTGAAAATCACCTCGTTTTCGAGCGGGATGGGCGAATGTACAAAGCCCCTGTCCCTCTAGCAAATCTTTCAGATTGAATCCTAAACGGGTCCCAATCCGCTGCATTTCAATGCCTATATTTGTACTCTTCAGCCTCCCCTCCGTTCAATCTCTGTGGATAAGTTGGTGGATAGGCTGTGGATAAAACAAAAAAGGACGTGGAAAACTCCCTGAATGATCCCTTTGGTATAGACGAATTACAGCGGCGGAAGCAAGCCGTCCTCGATCAAGCTTCTGAAAAAGCGCGAATCCGCCAGCACAAGAAAGGCCGCCTGACCGCGCGTGAACGTATTCAACAACTGCTCGATCCGGATAGTTTTGTGGAGAGAGGCATGCTGGCGCATAGTGATCTGAAAGCAGCCCGGGAAAAAAGTCCCGCGGATGGCAAGGTGTGTGGGCAGGGAAGCATAGAAGGGAAGGCGGTATGCGTTTCAGCGGATGATGTATCGGTGATGGCAGGAGCAGGCGGAAGAGTAGGCTACAAAAAAGAATACGAGCTACAGCTTTATGCCCAGCAAAGAGGCCTTCCCTATATCCACATGGGAGATGGGGGAGGGGCCCGCATCCCGGATATCATGGGAGCTACGGGGATGATGACCTTCACGGTACCCGTCAATCATGCCGCTCGCAACCGCGGGAATTTCATGGCTACGGTGATCATGGGAGAGTGCTACGGAGGTCCTACCTGGAAGGCTTGCCAGTCCGATATCGTGATTCAGGTAAAAGGCACCAGCATGGCTGTATCTGGCCCGCCGGTGTTGGCTGCAGCCACCAAAGAGCAGGTAAGTCCGGAGGAACTGGGTGGTTGGGAAGTGCATGCAAAAACCACGGGCCTGGTGGACCTTTTTGCCGAAAACGATCAGCATGCTCTGGAAATAATTCCCCAACTGCTGTCCTATTTCCCGCCCAATGCCGCTGAATTGCCTCCCATCGCCCCAGCCCGGGAACCCGCGACGGAGGAAGGCGACATTTTGGAGTTAGTGCCCCAGGATGCCCGTAAGACCTATTCCATGCACAAGGTGCTGAAAACCCTGGTGGATGCAGACAGTCTCTTGGAACTAAAGCCCTATTTTGACGGGAGCCTGATCACGGCTCTGGCGAGACTGGATGGAAAGGTCGTCGGTATCCTGGCCAATAATCCCAAGGTAATGGCGGGCGCGATGGGACCGGGAGCCTGTGAGAAAGCCATGTCTTTTATCAGCCTTTGCGACTCCTATCACATTCCCTTACTCTTTATACATGATACCCCAGGGTTCTATGTGAGCAAAGCCGCGGAAATGCGAAAAATGCCGCAAAAAATCATGAGCTTTATTGATGCCATCCAGCAGTCATCGGTGCCACGCCTTTCCCTCATCATGCGAAAATCCTACGGCATGGCGCACTGCAATATGGTGGGGGCACGTATGGGGGCCGATAGCTTACTAGCCTGGCCTAAAGCAGAGATTTCGTTTATGTCTCCGCTGGTGGCTGTAGAAGTGGTGTTAGGTAGAAAGATGAAGGAAAGTGCGCATCCGGAAGCCATGCGGGATGCTTTTCTCCAGGAAATGGATAAAATGAATGCACCCTGGGAGGCAGCAGGGGCCAACCTGATTGACCGAATCATTGATCCCCGGGAAACCCGGCAGGAATTGATTCAGGCCCTCAACTTGGCCTTATCATCAGATACGCATCGTCGCAGTGCGCGACATTTATCCAACTGGCCTCGAATGACCTAAGCTTGAATTGAAAATATGAAAATTCCTAACCTGGCCGCTTTGGCCGATCTGAAGGACAAACCCCTCGGGCCGAGCGAATGGGTGACCATTACTCAAGACATGATCAATGCCTTTTCTATGGCCACCCTGGACGATCAATGGATCCATACCGATGTAGCGCGTGCTAAGAAAGAATCTCCTTTTGGTACGCCCATCGCTCATGGTTTTCTCAGCCTCTCTTTGCTGTCCTACCTCGTCCAGCAACTCATTGAAGTTGAATCAGCAAAAATGGGGCTGAACTATGGACTTAATAAGGTGCGCTTTACTTCTCATGTTCCTGCAGGTTCGCGCGTACGCCTACGAGCCAAACTGATCGCCCTGGAACCATATCAGGCCAGTGGAGCCAAAATGACGATCGAAGGCATCATGGAGCGGGAAGGCTCCGAGAAGCCGGTATGCGTGGCTGAGTTTTTAGGCCTTATTTTCGAATAATTACTATGTCCAACCCCCAATTGGAAGCCCGGATTCTGGCGGCAAACCAGCAACTGGCTGATGGCGAATATCAGGCGGCCCTGGATGTCTACACCCAACTGATTCTGGCAGGGGTGGAGCGAGCGGATGTATACAACAACCGTGGGAATGCGCGCTATGCCCTGGGAGATCTCAAAGCAGCTATTGGAGATTATACAGTGGCTATTCGCTTGAATCCCCGGGTCGACTATGGCCACTTCAACCGGGGGAACTGTCGGCTTCAATTAGAAGACTTCGAGGCGGCTATCCGGGATTACGACCGCGCCATACAATTTGAGCCACGACATGCCGTAGCCTTTTTTCGCAAGGGAAAAGCCTTATTTCAGTTGGGGCAGCCGGAGGCAGCCCTGGAAAGCTATCAAGCAGGCTTAGCCGTAGCGGAAGAGGTAGAAGGGTGGGCGGGCCTGGCGGAGGCTCAGGAAGCAATGGGTCAGATTGAAAAAGCGCTGGAAAGCTGGCAAAAAATCGAAAAACTTCATCCTCAGACGCCTGATCTGCACCGAAACATGGCCGAACTGCTCTGGCGCTTAGGACAGGCAAAAGAGGCTTTGCAGCAAATCAGAAAGGCTATCCAGCAAGATACCGCCGATGAGACCGCTCCGGGGCTGCTAGCCATGTGGTTAGAAGAACTAGGCGAATACCCGGCTTCCCTCGAAGCCTATGAGCAATGGTTAGAGAGGGGCGAGGATCAGGCCGCTCCCTGGTACGGTAAGGGTAGGGTCCTTTGGGCAAATGGCCAAAAAGAAGCAGCCGTTGCAGCCTGGGAAAAAGTGCTGACCATCGAGGCAGATCACGTACCCGCCTTATACCAGTTGGGAGCATGGGCTTTTGAACAGCAAGATTATGCCTTAACCATTGACTATATGAGTCGCCTGCTGGAGAAGGAGCGGGATCATGCGCAGGCTTATTTATTGAGAGGCAAAGCTCGTCGACGGTCGGGAGAAAACTTTCCGGCTTTGACGGATTTCGAGATGGCGCTGAGTAAAGATGGGGCCTTGTGGGAAAGCTTGGAGTGGCGAGGGGAAATATTCCTGGAAATCAAGCGATTTGAGGAGGCGATCCGAGCTTTTACTTCCGTCCTAAAGCAGCAAGCCGATCATATCAACAGTCTGAATGGCAGAGGCAGGGCGTATGGAGCCCTGGAAAAGTGGCCACAGGCCAGTCAGGATTTTGAGCGGGTGGTTTCCTTAGCTCCTAACTTTCTGGGAGGAAGATTCAATTTGGTGAAGACCCTATTAGAGATAGGAGATGCAGAAAAAGCCTTACCTTCTGCTCAGTGGCTGACCGAACACTTCCCAAAGGACCCGCGGGCCAGTTTGACAGCTGCTCAGGTCTTCTGGCAAGTGAGGGATGTGGCAAAAGCCATGCAATGGGGGCAGGTGGCCCAACAACATGGGCACCCGGAAGCCCCTGCCTTTTTGACCCTGCTTGAGCGTATTCAAGCGCAATCCAACAAGTCTTAACGATCATGGCCGGAGCAACCCAGGAATGGTTTCGGGTAAAAGCCCACGAAATAGATGCTTTCAGTCGCATATCTATTTCCTCCCTCTTATTTGCGATGCAGGAAGTCGCCTGGAATAATGCGGAGGAACTGGGGGCTTCTATCTATCAATTACAAGCCCGAAACATTAGTTGGGTGTTAAGTCGCCTGAAATTAGAATTGTATCAAAGACCCCAACACCGGGACCGCTATCAGGTCGAAACCTATCCCGCAGGACAGCAACGTAGCCTGGTGTATCGAGATTATGTGATTCGGGGAGAAGACCTTCAAACAAGGGCTGCTGCTTACAGCACCTGGATTGTTTTTGATATGGAGGCCCGGAAAATGATTTCCATACCGGCCGACTTACAACCGCTGGTCCAACTCCCTCCTGGCAAGGAGGCCCTGGAACGCCAGCATGCCCGCCTGCGCATGCCGGCTGATCAAGCGTTGCAATCAGCACGTGTCCTACAGATCCGCCGGGCAGACCTGGACCCTAACCAACATGTGAGCAACCAGGCCTATCTGACCTGGATCATGGAAGCCCTCCCTGATGCTCTCTATCAGCAGGGAAAACTTAGGAGCATTGATTTACATTTTAAAGCGGAATGTGATTTTCAAAAAGAGGTAATCGTCAAAAATTACCAGCTTGAAGCTAACCGATGGTTACACCAGATTTGGTTGGGAGAAGAAAAGGAATTGGTAAGGGCGGAAACGCAGTGGGAGCAAGGATGACTTACTCTGTAGGGGCAGCAGTGGTGGCTTGGGCCTCTGTGATTTCCTCATTTTCCTGCTCGCTTCCCTGAACAATCACCTCATCCGGACTCAAGGTCGGCTCGGCGGGACGATCTCTGCGGATAGGGGCTCTAAGGGGCGCTTCCATCGCATCGTAAATCACCTGATGTACCCGCTGACGCAAGCGCAATTCATTGATGCGATTGTTGTTGACCGAAGGATGGATGCGGTTGGAAAGGAAAATATACACCAGCTCATTCTCCGGATCTACCCAGAAACAAGTTCCGGTAAAGCCGGTGTGGCCATAGGTTTTCAGGGTAGCACTTTCTCCGACCACGTACTGAGTCGTTTTGGGAGGCTTGTCAAAGCCATATCCCCGGTGTCCCCGCTGACGCTGGGTAAAGAGTTTGACGGTGCTATCCCGCAGGTAGCGAACCCCTCCGTAACTTCCTCCGTTCAGGAGCATTTGTCCAAGGATAGCCAGGTCTGATGCATTGGAAAAAAGCCCGGCATTACCGGAAACCCCTCCCATCAGGGCCGCGGTAGGGTCATGAACCGTACCACAGAGCATGCGGTTTCTCCAGCGATCGGTGGCGGTAGGGACTACCTGATTAGCGGAGAAGTAATCCAGCGGATTATAACATAGGGTCTGTAACCCCAGCTCCTGATAGAAGTTATCACTGACAAAATTGCCAATGGAAGTCTGGTTGATAGAATCAATGGCCCGCTGCAGCAGAATCATATTCACGCAGCTGTACTGGTAACGACCACTGTCTCTTTGCAGGGCTTTGGTCATGTTCCACAAAGAATCGAGATAGTTCTCCCGCATAAACATGCCATGGGCAACCGGTACGGTATAGCTCTGGTTCGCAACCTGGCTATAAAGATCGCCATAGCGTCTTTTGTATGGAACGATCGGCAGACTAGGCTGCAGCCCGGAAGTATGGGTCAGCAAATCTTTGATTCGAATATTGAATACCGGGCTCAGGTGCTTTTCACCATCGGGATACACCCAGCTGCCTACCAGAAAAAGAGAGTCCTGGAAGGAAATAGTGTCTCGCTTCTGGGCGAAAGCCAGCGCTGAATCGGCGGCCAAGGTGTCCAGATAGGCGTAGTAAGCCTTTTTAGGGATGGTGTCATATACCCGATAAGGACTGGGCGTATAAGTCGGATCGTTGAAATAGGATTTCAAAGGCGCATCCAGGCGCAGCTTTTTTTCTTCATATAGCTTCATGGCCGCCAGGGTAGTGGAGGCTACCTTGGTGATAGAGGCCAGGTCGTAGAGATCGTTTGTCTCAACGGGACGTTGCCGCTCGTAGGTATGATACCCATAGGCTTTATGAAAAATGACCTTGCCTTCCTTTGCGATCAATACCTGCGCTCCTGGAAAGGCGAATTCTCGAATCCCTTCGGCAATGATGGCATCAATTTCCACCAGGCTATCACTTTCGAAGCCCAGATATTCAGGATCTGTATATCCCAGACGCGTAACATGCGTGGTATAGCGTTGGCTCAGGCTGAGGTCCTCTTTTACTTCATCAGAAATGTGAGCCATGACCGGGAGTCCCCCAAATAACATCTGGCCTACTACTTCCTGGGCCTTACGTTGATTGGAAGGACAATGCAGTACCGTCGCATGTTCAGCTACGCCGGAAAGGACCTGATGATCCCCGAAATTCACGATGGCTACTTCCGCAAAGCCTACCAACTTATCCACCAATGCCTGAACCACCGCCTGTTTTTCCGGGCTGAGTTCGTTGAGGGCAATGATGATGGTTTCATAAATGCGGTATTCCTTCCACTTTACCTGTGAAAGGTCCTGATGAGCCTCCGTACTGACCGAGGTATAGTTATTGACCATCTTTTCCAGGGCTGGCAGGGGCGTACCCAGCGTCAGCATGTGGAAGCGACGATTTTTCAAGCGATCGAAGGGTAAGAGGTCAAGCCGGTTTTGCAAGAGGACTGCCGAGGCTTTTGCTGCTTCCCGACCGGAGATATGGACTACAGGAATGCCCTTGAAACCAATGTCTTCAAGGGTGTCAGCCCAATGCGTAAATTCGAAGTCGGGATAGGAGAGGACGAAAGGGTCGTCCGCGGTTTTCTTTCCTCCCAGCGAAAGACTAGCTACCAGCGCCCCTACGAGGAGGGGGAACAGCACGACAATATATCTGTCCTTCGTGGATTTCACGCTAGTTTTTGTTTGTACTAAAAGGAAAGGTTAGGGTAAAAAACTGTTACAAGTTCTATACCTAAAAGTAGCGTATAGCATCCAATTTTGTTGCTTCTTCGTGAATGGTTAAGGAATTGTCACCTTTTTTTCTACGTACGCGCGTAGCAGGGGTAAGTCTCTGACAGTAAGCTGTTTGCGAATCGCGAATTTTCCGATATTTCGGGATTTTGATTAAAAATATTCAGGGTTCAATTATTACGGTTGGTGAGGTGAAATAATCCGTTCCAGAAGCATTATTTACGGTTCAATACAGATAATTCGTTTTGTCGGATTTTCGGAGGATTCTGAGCTTGATTTCGAGGGATTTTGGGCTGGTTATTTCGCTTTTAGTCAAGCAAGACTTTTATTTCCCTCTGGTAATGAGTAACTTCTGTAACCACCTAATTACTCTACCTAAATGAAAGTTTCTACGCTCAAAATCATGATGGGATGCTTTATGGTGAGCCTACTTTCGGCATGCCAGCTGCAAGCCCCCCAGCCCACAGCGGAAATCCAGGCGGAAGACCTCTGCCAGATGACCGGCATCGTGGCAAATTCGGATTGTGGACCGATCATCGTGGCTAAGAACGGCGACCGAATCTACACGGAAGACACCCGTGGATATGAAATGGTCACCGGGCAGGAAGTGGAGATGGGGTATATCATCATTGCCCAACCTGATGACCTGAGAGCCATGGCCAATGGAGGAGATGAAAGCTGCAGTGGATGCGGAAGCGGCGGCAGCAGTCATACCGCCAATGCCGCGCTTTACGAGTGTCTTGCTGATCAGCAAACCTCGCTGGTTCGCATGAGATGCATCCAGTCTTTGGACGATGCTACAGAATAGATTTACAGTCTTACCCCTTTGCCTCCCCTGTGGGAGGCTTTTTTTTTGCCCTTTTTCCAGGAAGCACCGACTGTCCCTACATTTTTGAGTAATTTTAAGTCTATTCCTAACCAAACTACATGTATCGACTGTCCGGTTTTCTGTTGAGCCTTATTTGGTTGCTGTATGCCTGCAATGCCCAGCAACAATCGCAATCCGCAAAACACGATTCGCATGCCTATACCAATAAGCTGATCAATAGCAGTAGCCCTTATTTGTTGCAACACGCCCATAATCCCGTCGATTGGTATCCCTGGGGAGAGGAGGCGCTGGAAAAAGCCCGGGATGAGGATAAACTGCTCATCATTTCGGTGGGATACGCCGCCTGTCACTGGTGCCATGTGATGGAGCGGGAGTCCTTCGAAGATACTGCGGTAGCGAGGCTCATGAATGAGCATTTTGTGGCCATTAAGGTCGATCGGGAAGAAAGGCCAGATGTGGATCAGATTTATATGAATGTGGCTGAGATGACCACTGGAAATGGAGGTTGGCCTCTGAATGCCATTGCTATGCCGGACGGGCGGCCACTATTTGCCGCGACTTATTTTCCCAAGGAAAACTGGTTACGCCTTCTCAATACCTTTATCCGATACAAGTCGGACAAGCCTGATGAGTTAGAAAAAGCCGCCACAGAGCTGACCAAAGGCGTGCAGAGCCTGGATGTCCAGGAGTTTGTGCCCTTTGAATCCGCTTTTGACCAGAGCCATGAGCAAAAAATCCAACAAGAATTGCTGGCGTTAATGGACTTAACAAAAGGAGGCCTGGACAAAGCGCCCAAATTCCCCATGCCAAGTTTACACCAATTGCTCTTGCGGCTTTACTATCATGGTGAGGAGGAAAAAAGCCTGACGGCTATCAAAGCCAGCCTGGACGAAATGATGAGAGGAGGCATCTATGACCAAGTGGGAGGGGGATTTGCGCGCTACTCCACCGATGCCGAGTGGAAGGTGCCTCACTTTGAAAAAATGCTCTATGATAACGGGCAGCTGATGAGTTTATACAGTGATGCCTATGCTTTACTGAAGGACGAAGCCTATAAAAGGGTGGTATATGAAACGGCAGATTTCCTGGAACGCGAAATGCGGCATGAAGAGGGCGCTTTTTTCTCTTCATTGGATGCGGATAGCGAAGGAGAGGAAGGCAAATTCTACGTTTGGTCCGCTGCTGAAATAGAGGAAGTGCTGGGCAAAGAAGCTGCGCAGTTCAAATCCATTTTTGAAATCAAAGAAAATGGGAATTGGGAAGCAGGAAAAAATATCTTGTATACCCGCCAGTCTGTGGCGGCATGGGCAGAACAGCTAGGGCTTTCTACAGAAAGTCTTTTGGATCAACTCAACACCCAGAAAGCCAAACTCCTCAAGGCACGCGAAAAACGGGTAAGACCTGGCTTGGATGATAAAGTGTTGACGGCCTGGAATGGGCTGGCCATCCGAGGCTATCTGGATGCGTATCAGGCTTTTGGAGATGAGCGCTTTTTGAACGTCGCCCGGGAAAATGCTGCTTTCTTGAAAAAATATATGTTCCGGAAGGATGGAGGACTCAATCGCAATTTTAAATCAGAGGCTTCTACCATCAACGCTTTTGCCGATGACTATGCCTCGGTGATTGCGGCCTGGATTTCTTTTTATCAGGCGACCTTTGAAGAACAGTGGTTGACCGAAGCTCAGGCGCTAATGGAATATGTCCTGGCGCACTTTAATGACGAAAAAAGTGGGTTTTTCTTCTACACCTCCGATGAAGATGCTGCCTTGATTACCCGCAGCAAAGAATTCGGCGATAATAAAATGCCTTCGGCCAACTCCTCGCTGGCGCAAAGCCTCTTTGCCCTGGGTACGCTGTTGTATGAAGAATCCTACCTGGCGAGATCCGAGCAAATGGTCAAAAATATCTTTCAGGATATTGTCCGCCAGCCTGCTTACTACGCCAACTGGGCCCAACTTCTGCTAGCTTATGTACACCAGCCCTACGAATTAGCGATCGTAGGAGCAGATTATGAAGGCCACCGCAAAACCATGGCTGCGGCTTATCTCCCGCACGTGTTTTTGTTGGGCGGAGCGGATGAAGGCAAGCTGCAATTGTTGAAAAGCAAATCCGTGGAGGGCATGACCATGCTCTATGTTTGCCAGGATAAGATTTGCAAATTACCGGTGACTGACGTACAAAAAGCGCTGGGCCTGATCGAGCGTTAGTGCCCTATCAACTTTCTTTTAAGGCGGCGGCTTTGACGGCTTTTGCCACTTCAAAGGCTACGCCTTGGTTGAGGGAAGAGGGAATCACTTCCATTCGGGAGGGCGTTTTCACACAATTGGCAATCGCATGGGCGGCCGCGAGTTTCATATCAGCCGTAATGGCCCGGGCCCGGGCGTCAAGCGCTCCACGAAAGATGCCTGGAAATCCCAACACATTGTTCACTTGATTCGGGAGATCGCTCCGTCCGGTGCCGACGATGGCCGCGCCCCCTTTATAAGCCTCTTCTGGCATGATCTCGGGGATGGGATTGGCAATGGCATATACGATGGGATCGGGTGCCATGGTCCGGATATCCTTGGCAGTCAGCAAATTTCCCTTGCTTACTCCAATGAATACGTCAGCCCCGACCAAGGCATCTTGAAGGCTGCCGGTACGATTATCGTGATTGGAATATTGAAGAATCTCCTGCTTAGCCTGGTTGAGGTTTTCCCGGCCTTTATGAATGATGCCTTTACTGTCGCAAATAATGACATCTCTTACGGCCATACAGGCACTAGAGTCTATCTCCGCGCAGCGAAGCAGCCGGGCAATGGCAATGCCTGCTGCCCCCGCTCCATTGATCACCACCTTCAGATCAAAGATACTCTTGCCTACCAATTTAGCTGAGTTGATCAGGGCAGCCAGTACGACGATAGCCGTTCCGTGTTGATCATCGTGAAAAACCGGGATGCCCAGGTCTTGTAATCGGCTTTCTACTTCAAAACTTCTGGGTGCAGCAATGTCTTCCAGGTTCACCCCCCCAAATACCGGCGCCAGCCGACGGACGGTTTCTACAATTTCATCGGTATCCTGGGTATCCAGGCAGATTGGGAAGGCGTTGATATCCGCAAATTTCTTGAAGAGCATGGCTTTTCCTTCCATCACAGGAAGGGCGGCTTCAGGCCCAATATTGCCCAGCCCCAGAACGGCAGAGCCATCCGTAACAATGGCCACCGTATTGCCTTTCATGGTGTATTTCCAGACATCCTCTACATTCTCCGCGATTTTTTTGCAAGGCTCTGCTACCCCTGGTGAATAAACAACCGAGAGATCGTCCTTGCTTCTGACGTTCATCTTTGTTTCGACAAATATCTTTCCTTTCAGCCGTTCGTGGAGGATGAGCGCTTCTTCAAAGTAATTCATATATGGGCAGCTTCAGGTGAAAACGTCAAAGATATGGTTTTTGTCGTAACGAGAACCTCAAACAGGGTATCTCAGCCTGTTTTTGCCAGAGTTTCCTGCAAGCTATTCACCATCAAGGTCTTAATTTGAGGGACTTTCCTTCCGGTTTTGGGACTTTTGTTTAAACATTGTTGTAATCCCTTGAAGAATTCGCTACTTTTTGTACTGAAACAGTATTACTACTCACCTACAAATTCATTCATCATGAACGTTTTAACTGGATCTTTTGCCCGCTACCTGTTTGCCGCCCCATTCGCCATTTTTGGGCTCTTACACTTTATGAATGCCAGCGGAATGGCAGGGATGGTGCCAACCTGGATTCCAGGTGGAGAGTTCTGGGTTTACCTTACCGGGACAGCCATGCTAGCGGCTTCTGTCGCTATTATCATTGGTAAACTGGATCGCCAGGCATCCTTTGGCCTTGCTGCCCTGATGGGCGTATATGTTCTGACTATTCACATACCAGGTCTCATCAACGCTGCGGATGAAGCTGCCATGGGTACGGCTATGTCTGGCATGCTCAAAGATCTTGGTCTGGCTGCTGGTGCCCTGATGATGGCTGCCCGTTCTAAGCATGAAACGGTTAAAGAAGTCGTAAAGGAAGTTGCTGGATAATATTTGGAATTGATTAAGCGGAAACCCTCCTCTGATACTTTCAGGGAGGGTTTTTCGTTGAGTTGAGTAAGTTAATTTAATAAATTAGTTGTAAATTTAATTTTTTAAATATACCTTTGATACAAAGCTATTCATATATGCAAAAATTAACCCGAGCAGAGGAGGAGTTGATGCAGGTGATCTGGAAGTTGGAAAAAGGCTTTCTCAAAGATATCATGGAAGCCATTCCCACGCCTAAACCTTCCCAGAGTACCGTGTCGACCATCCTTAGAATCCTGGAGAAAAAAGGTTTTGTGGCCCATAAGGTTTACGGAAAATCCCATGAGTATTATCCATTGGTACCCAAAGGGAGTTATGCCAAGGCTTTTTTTCAGCAATTTCTTCAAAACTATTTCAACGGGTCCATGCCTTCTATGCTGAGTTTTTTTCACAAAGAAGGAGATTTGAAAATGAAAGACCTGGACGAAATGATGCGCACCTTTGAATTGGACACCAATGATGAAAACACGCAAGAATCATGAATGAAATCCTTAATTACCTGATTGAAAGCAGCTTGTTACTGCTGGTCTTTTGGAGCTTTTATCACTTCTTTCTTAAAGGAACCGGAAGTTTACAGCTGAACCGGGGCTATTTATTGTTGAGCCTGGTTCTGGCCTTTGGCTTGCCGATGCTTCACATTCCTTTGATGGAAGTTGGGGCAGGGGAGATGGTTGGCCAGTTCACGCTGGAGACCGTGTTGATTAGTCCTCAATCACCCTCCCTGATCTTACGACCTGATCTTTGGCTGGTGGTGTACCTGATCGGTACGGGGCTTTCCGCCATCTTATTGCTCAGTCGGCTGGCTAGAATTTTAAGCTTGATATCCCGCTCTGACAAAGACTCGATGGGAGATATGACCATCGTACATATTCAGGAAGACTTTCCGGTAGCTTCTTTTTTCCATTATTTACTCTGGCCACAAGAAACCGGAGAAAAGCTGCATCCGCAGATCGTTGAACACGAAAGCTGTCATGCCCGGCAGCGACATAGCTGGGACATTTTGTTCCTGGAGGCACTGAAGGTGGTGTTTTGGTTCCAGCCTATGCTGTGGCTTTACCAACGGGAAGTCCAAACCAATCATGAATTCCTGGCAGACGCAGAAGCTTCACAAAAAATTGGTTCTCTGGCTTATGGACAACTTTTGCTACAGCAACACCTAAGCGATTCTCTGCCTTTGGTCCAGGCATTTTCCCAATCTTCCATGATCAAAGCGCGCCTGGAACAGCTAAAGGCCGGATACAAAAGCCAAGGCCTGCAATGGAAACATGGGTTGATCTTACCCCTGATCGCAGGCATGTTTTTTCTGGTCAGCTGTGAATGGCAGGAAGAACCAACCCTTTCTGAACCAGATCCCCTGGCCGTTATCGAAATAGAAAACCCACCGCAACCCTCCAATATGATGGAAATCCGTCGCTCCATTGGTTATCCTAAAGCCGCCCGGGAAGCCGGGATTGAAGGACAAGTGGTCATGCGAATTTTAGTGGGTGAAAAAGGCGAATATATTCGCCATGAAGAAGTAACGTCTTATATCGAACATCTTTCAGAGGCGGTGGAAGCCCAGTTACCTCAGTTGAGCTTTGAACCCGCTACGCTGGACGGGAAACCTAAAAAATTCTGGGTCAATATTCCTTTCGCTTTCAAACTCTTGAAATAATCCCAGGGCGCTGAGCCGCCTACTTTCGAACATCATGTTATCAAATCGTTTACCTATGAAAAGAACGAACCTCACTCGTTTTTTGGGGGGACTCTTATGCCTCCTGCTCGCCTTCAGTAGCCAGCTTTCTTATGCGCAAGATGCCGGCGAAACGCCTCCGAAAGTCCTGAATTTGACCGAGGTCTATAAAGGCATGAAGTATCCCAAGGCCGCTTACGAGGCCAAGATTGAAGGGAAGGTTTTTGTGAAAATCCTGGTTGATCAGCGTGGCAAATATGTAAAACACGAGTTCCTGGGCAACCCCCACGAATTACTCAGCCAGGCGGTGGAAGATCAGCTGGATCAGGTTAAATTTTCGGCTGGAGAAAAGGATGGCCAAAAGGTGAGCGCCTGGGTTACCCTGCCCATCCTGTTCAAAATTCCAGAATAGCTCCCACGATTTATCAACTAAAGGAAGCAACCCGACTGTAAAAAGTCGGGTTTTTTAATTATTCCAGGGTTTAGGAAAAAGAATCACTATTTTTCTCTATGTGTTTTTCCTTAACTTTATCCGAAACTTACGATAAAACAATGGGCAAGAAACTTCTCATCTTAGCGGCCGCTATGACGTTTACCTTTACTGTTTACAGCCAAACCGGGACCGATCCAGGCCCTGGCGAGGACACCACAGCCGGCATGATGAGCAACCCCGAAATGGGTCCCCAGGCCGGACCATTGCTGGATTCACGCCAGCTACAGCGTCAAAAATGGTACTATAGCATAGATGAAGCTATGCGGGAACCGGAGAAAGTATATAAGCTGTCCCTCAGCGGTAAAAAACTTACCGAAGTTCCCCGGGAGATCTCTCGCATGCCCAATATCCAGGTGCTCAATCTGAGCCAAAACCGCCTCAAAACCCTGCCGCCTGAACTAGCCGACCTGACCAACCTTCAGGTCCTGAACCTGGCCAGCAATAAAATCAAGGTGCTACCGGATAATTTCAAATCCTTTGAGCACCTGACCAGCCTGTATCTGGCTCGTAACCGCCTGATCGAAATGCCTGCCTGGGTGGGAGGCTTTAGCAAACTCAGGATCCTCGACCTCGCCTTAAATAACCTCACCGGTTACGAGATTGAGCTGGTGCGGAACCGCCTGCCTCGTTGTAATGTGACGCATTAAGAGAGGAGAGTCTGCCACTCTGGCCTCCGGCTGCATCATCCGTAACACTGGCTTCTAGCCGGTAACATTCCTTGCCGCAGCTGCAAGCTGCGGCTACGCCCGCATGGCTGCCTCGCACGACTGGCCGAAACTCCGTCCCACCGGCTTTCACCCGGTCTGTTCCTTTCCTCGGATAGCTCAGGTGAGGAGACACGATCGGGAAATATTAAGGATGCTCATTAGCAATATCCTCTTTCCTATGGTCTGTGTCTTGAATCTTATGTACCTTTGGCCCCGTAAAAAGGGCTGCGCCTGCGGCGTGGTTTAACTAATCTCTCCCAATCCGGGATACGATGGAAGATAAAATCAAAGAACTTAGGGAAGCGGTCGAAGCTTTCCAGGTAGAAACCGAAGCACAGATTGACGAGTACCGTCGTCTTTTCACCAATAAAAAAGGGCAGATCAATCAGCTGTTTGTAGATTTTCGTACCCTGGCTTCAGATCAAAAAAGACTCCTGGGAAAACCCCTGAATGAGTTGAAAAATCTGGCCGAGGACCGACTGAAGGAATTTCAAAACGGGCTGAAGCGACAAAATCAGGACGCCAGCCGTCCTCATGACCTGACGCTGCCGGGCGATCCCTTTGAGATGGGGTCTCGCCATCCCCTTTCTATTGTTCAGGACAAAATTGTCTCCATCTTTGAGCGCATTGGTTTTACCGTGGCTGAGGGGCCCGAAATAGAAGACGATTGGCACAACTTCTCTGCCCTCAACTTCCCGGATAATCATCCGGCGAGGGATATGCAGGATACCTTCTTTGTGAATCGTAACCCTGATTTTCTGCTCCGTACCCACACCTCTTCCGTGCAGGTAAGGGTGATGGAAAACGAAACGCCGCCCATCCGGGTTCTGGCGCCAGGTCGGGTATACCGGAACGAAGCCATTTCTGCCCGGGCGCATTGCTTCTTCCATCAGGTGGAAGGCCTGGTCGTGGATGAAGGGATCAGTTTCGCAGATATGAAGCAGGCCCTGCAATATTTCGCTAAGGAGATGTTCGGAGATAAGGTGAAAATCAAACTTCGCCCTTCTTATTTCCCCTTTACCGAGATCAGTGCAGAGATGGATGTTACCTGCCGGATTTGTGGCGGAAGCGGTTGCAATATCTGTAAGCAATCAGGCTGGGTGGAAATCATGGGCTGTGGCATGGTAGATCCCAACGTTCTAGCCAATTGCAACATCGATCCTGAAAAATATACCGGTTTTGCCTTCGGTATGGGACTGGAAAGGATTGCCCAGATTCTGTACCAGGTACCTGATCTCCGGATGTATTCTCAGAATGATCTGCGATTTCTCAGACAGTTCGAACAACTCTGATAAGAAAACATGTATATCCTCGTCCTCAACTGTGGAAGCTCTTCTATCAAACTGGAAGTGGTCCACGCTATGTCTGCTACCCGCAGATTAGAAATGAAAGCCAATCGGGTAACAGAAGACACCCCTGAGCTTGATTTTTCAGATGAGGCAGGCCGCCAAAGCTGTCCCGCTAGTGGCCATGAAGCCGTGTTGCGGCATGTCCTTCCTCTGGTCCGCCAAAAACTAGGTTCGGATGTTTTGGCTGGCGTGGGCCACCGGGTCGTACATGGCGGCGCGCGTTTTCAAGACCCTACCTTGATCGACGAGGAGGTCATGCAGGCAATTCAGGAACTGGCACCGCTGGCTCCCTTGCACAATCCCATCAACTTGATCGGGATACAGATTGCCAGAGAGGTATGGCCAGATCTTCCTCAGGTAGCAGTATTTGATACAGCTTTTCATGCTACCCTTCCAAAGCGTGCTCAGGCCTATGCTTTGCCGCAGGACCTGAGTGAAAAATATGGCTTAAGGCGGTTTGGCTTTCACGGCACTTCACATGCCTACGTGAGCCAGAAAGCAGCGGAAGCGCTTGGATTTCCACTGGAAGAGTTGCGCTTGATCACCTGTCATCTGGGTAGTGGGGCGAGCATGGCCGCGGTAGAATATGGAAGATCTATAGAAACCTCTATGGGGCTGACCCCCTTGGAAGGCCTGGTGATGGGAACTCGAAGCGGAGATGTGGATCCAGGCATTTTGACCTTTCTGGCAGAGAAAGAAGGTTGGAGTCCTCAGGAAATGGACCGCATGTTGAACAAGGAAAGTGGCCTACGAGGGTTGGCTGGACGGGCCGATATGCGGGATATCGAACAAGGCGCTGCCGAGGGAGATGAAGGAGCCAGGCTAGCCATCCAGGTCTTTACGCACCGCCTCCGAAAATATTTGGGGGCTTATGCTGCAGTCATGGGAGGGGTTGATGCCATCGTATTTACGGGAGGGATTGGCGAAAATAGCCAAATGATCAGAGAGCGTACTGCCCAAAGGCTGAATTTCCTTGGCGCGGTGCTGGATGAAGATCGTAACCGGGATGCCGAAGTGAATCCGGATCAGCCGGTGGCAGATATTTCCCAACCCCATAGCCGATGTAAATTGCTCGTAGTCAAAACCGATGAGCAATTTGAGATTGCCCGGCAAGCTGCCTGGGTGGTAGAAGAAAACTATAAGGTAAAAGATACGCCAAAGACCATTCCTGTCGCCATTTCGGCGCGGCATGTCCACCTTACCCAGGAGACCCTTGAGCAATTGTTTGGGGCGGGTCATCAGTTGACCGTCCATAAAATGCTTTCCCAGCCTGGGCAATTTGCCGCCAAAGAACGGCTTACCCTGATCGGCCCCAAAAATCAAATCGAACGGGTCCGAATTTTAGGGCCTACCCGGTCCCTGAATCAAGTAGAGATTTCCCGGACAGATGAGTTTTTCTTAGGAATCGATGCCCCCGTACGGGCTTCCGGTCATGTGGAAAATACCCCAGGACTTACGCTCTCAGGGCCTGCGGGCCAGATTACCCTACAGGAAGGAGTGATATGTGCCTGGCGACATATCCACATGACCCCGGAAGATGCGGAGACATTTGGCGTAGCGGATAAAGATATCGTCGAGGTGGAAATCAACAACCAGGATCGGAGCCTCACCTTTGGCAATGTACTGGTGCGGGTATCGCCCAAATATGCCCTGGAAATGCACATTGATACAGACGAAGGGAATGCAGCTGAAATTCACCCGGGCGCGGAAGGGATGCTGATTGACTCTGGCAAAGGGGGGCATTTATTAAAAAAGCATTCGCGCCACGCCTGATCCTAGCGTTTACGCACTGCATTAGCCTCCCGAATGAGAATCTTTTGTGCATTTTGTGGACGGATGTGGGCATAATTTCCGCCTCCAAGATTGGCGAGAATGGATAGCTGCTCGGCTACTTTAGCAGACTCGCGGTTATTGAAAAGAAATACCGTCAGCTGGATGTCCTGATTAGCCTTTTTCTCAATCATTCTTCTCAGATTAGCGCCTGTATCAAAGGATCCGTCTGAGGCGAAAATAATCCGATTGTTCCCGCCGGGAATATAGTTCCGCTCAGCCAGGCGGTAGGCTTCTCTAAATCCTTTCAGCGTTTTGGTCTTCCCGCCAGTGGCCAACCTATCGATGGCTATGTAGATCTCCTCTTTAAAAATGGCTGGAGTAGTGGTCAGAAGTACGTTGGCCTCTCCTGCAAATACGACAATGGCCACCTGATCTTCCGGACGTAGCAGCTCGATAAAATCCTCCAGAGCTGCCTTCATTAGGGGCAGTTTTTCGGGACGATTCATAGAAGCAGATACGTCAAGCAAAAAGACGAGATTATTGGCAGCGGCCCCTTGTAAGGCTCTTTCCTTCTCGGCTTTCGAAAGTTTGGCCATTACCGGACTGATCGCCTCTGCGATCTTGGGGGCCAGGTTAGGGGAGAGGACCTTAAAGAGCGGTACCTCTTCCATCTCACGGTTAAACGTTTTGCTGGCAAAGCCCAGAAAGCGGTTGTAATAAGCCGTGATCCCATATTTATGATGGTTGAACAGGCCCAGCATGCGTTCATTATAGTAATAATAATGCTTACCGTAAGCTTTGTATGCAGGGCTGTACCAATCTGCATTGAGGTAAGCCTCAGCCCGCCTTTTGATCGCGCGGGCATAATCCATCATGTGGAGATAGCCTGTATTCTCTTTATCATAATACAGGTCCAGTTTCCGCATTTCATCCTGATGCAATACCCGACCTTCTTCGGCTGACCGTATCGCCAGTTCTAAGCGAATGAGGTTGCGACGGGCATATTCTTCCTTCCCCGCAGCAATGTCTAAACAGAGGTTACGCGCGTGAAGGATGATATCATTCAATTCTTTAAGGGGAGGAGGCAAAGGACGGGAATATTCCTTTACCAGGAGTTTAAGTTCAAAGCAGGCCTCTTTCACTGAACCATAAAGCGCAGCAATCTGATGCAGATGGGCATATAATTCTGTGAGCCGGGAGTCCTGCACATATTTTTTTTGCTGCGTATATAGTACCAGCTTCTCAGAAAGGTTGAGAATCAGGTTGAGGTGGCTCATCAATCTCTCCCGGGTTTGAGAGAACTCCTGATTGGCTTTGGGAGAAAGTGCCTGTCCACCGGATTTGGTCAGTTGATACAACTCTTTGAGGTCAACCAGGGATTTGGTTCCATGTTGGGTACGGGTACATACACCTTGTAAGCCCCCAAAGAAGTGGTAATGATGGACCATATCGTGGAGGCGAAACTGAAGTTCCCCCCCTCCTTGTTGGATAAACAAATTGGCGTCAGCATTCAAGGCCTCCAGCCTGAGATGTAAATCCATCAACAAATGGTTGATCTCATTGGCAAAGTCTACGTATCGGTTGATACTTTGCTGTTTACGATCCTCCCTTCCAGATAGGACATTTTGTGCCTGGAGCTGAGGAAGACAGCTACAGAACGCGAGCAAAATATAAACCCATACAACCCTTCTCTGCCGCATGATAGGCAATGTTAACCTTTTTTACTTTTTACGCTACTCGTGTGTTAGGGCAGTAAATTCAGGAGGACAAAAGATGAGATTTGCAACTACATTCAGGCCCTCAAAAATATCACTATAACGAAAATAACCAGCGGGAGTCAGAGAATCTAGTCTTTTCACTCCAATGGTAAAGATTCCATGGTACGCTGCACATATCCCGGGTATGCTGTTTTACCGATTGTGCACCTGTGCGGGAAAAACCAGGACCGTGCCACTTCCTCCCTTTCCTTCATTGGAAATATACAGGGTGCCGGAAGGGGAGAATGCAATTCCTTCCGGTTGGGTGAAAATTTCTTTTGACAGTGGTTGAACCTGAACGACCTGATAGCTTTTGTTCAAGACTACCATCAATTTTCCATTCGAGGCGATGACATAAAAATGACCTGATTGAGGATGTTGGGCAATACCAGAAGGCTTAAAGGCACTCTTTTTATCCGGATTAAAATCTGCTGCCCGGTTTTTTTCTGCTTCCGTGGTCGCGGTTTGCGTCATATACTGCTTGATGTCCAGTAAGTGGATGGGGAAAAATACCTGGGGTAGCAGGCGTTTTTGTTTGAGGTCAAAAGCAAAGACGCTTCGTTGTTCCTCGACTTCCCGCCCATTGATCACGATAGGTTCTTTGCACACCAACAAGAGTTTTCCCTGTGCAGAGAGATATCCCAGGCCTTCTACATCCTCTTCCTCGCTTAAGGGCGTCTCGTATTTGGTGACGCTGGGTTCTGCCTGGTCCAAATTGGCAATCCGGTAAATTTTGCCATTGCTTTTGACCACATAAGTGGTGTCCCCTATGACCTCAATCCCTTCGTAGTCTCCTGACTTGCCAAAGCGAATCCGGTTGCGAATACTATCTGAGACAAGGTCTAGGTGAAACACAAAGCCTTTTTCATCTTGCACCATGGCCAGGGTTTGCTCATCCACGTAGCTCAAGCCAGATACTTCTACCAGTTCTGGAGGAAGCGTGATGGTTTTTTCCGGCTGCTGGAGATCGTAAGGGAAGGGAATGAGTTGGGAATCAATCACCGCCTGGGTGCTACGCTCGTTGGTCAGGGTAGTGGTTTCCTGAGAGGAAGAAGCTTCACAACTGAGCGCGATGAAGGCCAGGGTGCCCACAAAGGCAAATACGAATTTTTTCATGAACCAAGGGTTAGGGGAAGAGATCAATTACGCTTCACCAGACCCTAAATATACGAAAAAGGCATAGTAGCCCAGCCACCATGCCTTAAAAGTGAATCTAGAAAGCTTAAACGGCAGCTTTCAGATCAGAAAGCTTATTTTTTATGGCGAAAAGCATTTGATCACAAATTTTCTCAAATGATGCTACCAGCGAAGAAAGTTCTTCCCTTGGGCCCTGATGGTGAGATTTGATTTCCAGCTGATTCATCATGGATAACAATTCTACATTTCCCAGGATGTTAATAGAAGATTTGTATTTGTGGGCGGTTGAACCCAGCGCTGCATAATTGTCCTGGGCAAGCTGATCCTGCATGTCACTTAACACATCCGGTGACTGTTCCACAATCAGTTCGAGGATTTCAATCATGAATTCATTATCGTCTCCGGTCAGAGACTGCAAGTGGGTAAAATCAAGAATAAATGTTTCCGCTTCCATGCGATCTGTTCTAAAGGGTGAGGCCACAATCTCGGATAAACTTTAGGTTGTCGCAATATTTTTGTTCTGTAAAGTTTACATAATTTATTGGAATTGCAGGTGAGAGATATATTAGTTGAATACCTGTAATATTTTTCTATTTAAAGGTTTAGGATTTCGAATAGACTTATTCATTTTGCTTGCGGATTCAGCGTTATCAATTGTATACAGCATGCAAAGGAAATTCTTAAACAAAGTCTTCATCGTAGAAGATGATCTCATATTCGGAAAAGTGTTACAGCGGGCTTTAGAGCAGCAGGATAATTTCGATGTGAAGGTCTTTCAAAGTGGTCAGGACTTTATCAGCAACCTACACCAAAATCCAGATATCGTCAGTATTGACTATAATCTGCCAGACATGAACGGGCTGGAGATCCTCAAATCTGTGCGCCAGTATAATGAGGAAATTTCTACCGTCATTCTCTCTGGCCAGGACAAAGTGGAAGTAGTGGTAGAAGCCTACACGAATGGGGCTAACAGTTACATCATCAAAAATGAAAATGCGGTGGTGGAACTAACCAATATGGTGAAAAACCTCAGCAAGAGCGTCAGTCTACGCAAAGAGGTAGAGGTATTGCGTAATGAAATCATCGACCGGAACAAATACCAAACGGTCGTAGGCGAGAGTGGGGGCGTATTGAAAGTCCTGAAGATGATCCAGAAGGTGGAAAAAAGTAACATTCTGGTTCTCATTACGGGAGAAAGTGGCACCGGCAAAGAAGTAATCGCCAATACCATTCATTATAATTCTCCCCGGGCGCGCCGTCCTTTCGTGCCGGTCAACGTCGCGGCCATTCCCGCAGACCTGATCGAGAGTGAGTTATTTGGCCACGAAAAAGGGGCCTTTACGGGCGCTACGGGTCGGCGTATTGGGAAGTTTGAAGAAGCAAACGGGGGGACCATTTTCCTGGATGAAATCGGAGAAATGGAGCTAGGCTTACAGACCAAGTTGCTACGGGTCTTACAGGAAAGCCGCATTACCCGCCTGGGTTCCAATAAGGAAATTCAACTGGATGTGCGGGTGTTGGCCGCCACCAACAAAAACCTTGGGCAGCGGGTGAAGGAAGGGCTGTTCCGGGAGGACTTATACTATCGCTTGCAGGGATTTCTCATTCACCTTCCGCCTTTGCGAGAGCGCGGTAATGATGTGGTCTTATTGGCCAAATACTTTTTGTCTTCTTTCTGTAAGCAGAATCGCATGCCAGAGAAATCCTTCACCAAGGATGGGTTAAAGGAACTATTGAGCCATAATTGGCCAGGAAATGTACGGGAGTTGAAGGCGATGGTAGAAAGAGCAGCCCTGATTGCGGATGGGGACCAGATTTCTTCCGACGACTTTATTTTCTCCGAAACAATCTTTTAGTCAATACCATTTGTCTTTTGATGAGCTCCATCCCTGTTCTGCCGATCAGTGGATGGGGCATTTTTTTTAGGCATCATACATCCACTCCCAGGCGGTACGATAGGCTTGGATTTCCTCTACATAATCCAGAAAAGCCTGATAAAAGCGATGATTGCCAATGGTGGAGGAGTCTCCTACTACCACCAGCATCTTTTTGGCTCGGGTCAAGGCTACGTTCATGCGCCGGATATCCTTCAGGAACCCAATTTCCCCTTTGGTATTAGAGCGGACCAAGCTGATGTAAATCACATCTTTTTCCTGTCCCTGAAATCCATCCACGGTCTGAATATTGATCCACTTTTCATAGTCAGACAACATAGGGCTTTCCAGGAGCTGTTTTTTGAGCACCTTCACCTGATCCTTATATGGAGAGATGATCCCAACGGAAAAGTCTTGTTCCAGCAGAGAGTTTTGTTCCGTCGAGACTTTATCTAAATGAATAGCCAGATGCTTTAGTAGGATCTGTGCCTCTTCTGGATTGGAGGTACTTTGGGTGTCTCCATTTTTTCTTTCCTCAAATCCGCAGCCTGCAGTATCTACAAAAGAAAATACCGGAAATCCTTCTCCCAGATGGCGGTAACGGACACTTTCATCCGCTTCCAACTGGTCCTGATAGAACTGACGGCCACTAAACCGCATAATGGAATCAGGCATCCGGTATTGGCGGGTCAGCATCACATCTACTTCCTTCCGCTGAATGATATGTTCGAACAGGGTTTTGTCCAGGCCTTTCTTCGCTGCCTCGAAGGATTTGACGGTGGGCGGTAATTGGCAATGATCTCCCGCCATGATGACCCGGTCGGCTTTCAGGATAGGAATCCAACAGGCTGGAGCCAGGGCCTGACCTGCCTCATCGATCAGCACCGTATGAAAACGTTTATGCTCGATTTCTTTTCTGGCCGCTCCACTCAAGGTAGTAGCGATTACCTGGGCTGAACGTAAGACCTGATGCAGGATATAATCCTCCAATTGATGGGCGAGTTGCTTGAGTTCTCGCGCCTCTTTGAGTAATTCACCGCGCTTGCTTCGCTCCTGTGGCCCAAAATTTCTTTTGTAAGTGAGGGCTTTTTTCCGAATCTGCTCGGATTCTTTTCTGAGTTTCCGCAGGGCAGCGTAGTCATTGTGCTGGCTGATGCGTCCATCCAGGGTGAGATTCTGCAAGTTTTCGTCCACCCGGGCGGGGTTTCCCAGGCGTACCACTTCTATGCCCTGAGCGGCGCATTTCTGGCAGAGCAAATCAACCGCGGTATTGCTTGGGGCACAAACCAGGACCTGATGTTCGTGATGCAGGATTTCCTGAATAGCGAAAACCAGGGTGGTCGTTTTACCTGTTCCAGGCGGGCCATGAATGATGGCTACATCTTCCGCTTCTAAGACTCGTTGGATCGCATCGTTCTGTGAGGGGTTGAGGGCTGGGTTTTGGTACCGGACTTCTTTCCACTCACGAAAAGCCGGTTCCACCTCACCAATCATTACCTCCCGCAGATATTGCAGCCGTTTTTGTTTCTTCGGCTCAATGACCTGATTGAGGGCCCGGACCATCTCCTGATAGGTCTTGTCATCAAATTCCAGGTCAATCCCCAACTTGGCGTGGTGAATCCACTCGGGGATATAATCCGTACTCAGGGCGATTCTGATGATGCCTTTGCGAATAGAAGCTACCACCCCGCTCACTCGGCCTGCTTCCCGGTCCGACAGGTTGCCGAAGAGGGCTACCATGCTTCCGGATTGAAAAGCGGTAGGTTTATTTTTTTTGCCCTCGGTATTCTCCAGTTCAACCACCACACGCTCTCCCATCCCAATATAGAGTCTGTGCAGGCTCACGGGGTACCAGGATACGCCTTTCTTTACCCGTTCGGCCAAACTACGTTTGAGGACCTTCTCCTGGTATTGGCGAAGGTCCTCAGCTTTTTCCAGAGCCAGTAGCTCCAGATGGTTGAGTAAAAGATCGGTACTGATCATCCGCTAAAGAACTCGCGGATTTTGGCAAACAATCCTTTTTGTTCCTGGGTAGGCTTAGGCGTAAAGTTGGCTGAATCTCTGAATGCCTTCAGGATATCTTTTTCCTTGGCACTTAGGGTTTCCGGGGTCCACACATTGATGTGTACCAGAAGGTTGCCCGTGCCGTAGCCATTGATATTGGGAAGCCCTTTGCCCCGGAGGCGGACCATCTTGCCCGCTTGAGTACCAGGATTGATTTTGATACGCACGGACTTGTCGAGGGTGGGTACTTCGACCTGGGTTCCCAATGCTGCGTCCGGGAAGCTGATGAAAAGCTCGTGGATGAGGTTGTCTCCATCCCGTTCAAAGTGTTCGTGCGCTTTTTCTTCGATTTGTACGATGAGGTCTCCTGGGCTCCCGCCTTTTAAACCGGCATTTCCGCGTCCTCTAACGCTCAAGTTCATGCCTTCCTGTACACCAGGTGGGATTTTTACGACTACGACATCTTCCTCTTTGACGCGGCCAGTGCCTTCACAGGATTTACAGTTGCTGGCGATAATCCGACCTTCTCCCTGGCAAGTAGGGCAGGTAGAAACTACAATCTGCTGGAAGAATCCTCCGCCGGCCTGCTGGCGAATTTCTCCCGTACCCTGACAAGTAGGGCAGGTATGAAAGGCCGTACCGTCTTCGGCTCCGGTTCCATTGCAGACTTGACATACTACATGCCGATTGAGTTTGATTTTTTTCTCTACGCCATTGGCTACTTGCTCCAGGGTCAAACCCAGTTTAATGCGAATATCCGCACCCCGCTGCCCTCTTCTGCGTCGCCTTCTGCCTCCGGTGGACCCGCCAAAGAAATCTCCAAAGGGGCTGGAATCACCGAAAATATCTCCAAACTGACTGAAGATATCTTCGAATCCCCGGGCAGAGTAGGAACCTGCTCCGCCCATACCTGCATGGCCAAAGCGATCGTACTGGGCGCGCTTTTGGTCGTCGCTCAGTACTTCATAGGCTTCGGCGGCTTCTTTAAATTTTTCCTCTGCCTCCTTGTCGCCGGGGTTTTTGTCCGGGTGGTATTTCATGGCGAGTTTACGATAAGACTTTTTCATCTCATCGACCGTCGCGGTTTTGGATACCCCCAACACCTCGTAATAATCTCTTTTGGCCATAATATGCTTATTCCCCCACGATTACTTTGGAGAACCGAATTACCTTTTCCTTTAATCTGTATCCCTTCTCAACTTCGTCGATCACGATGCCCTTCTTTTTATCATCCTCAACCGGGACACTGGAAATCGCCTCATGAATCTCTGAGTCAAATTCCTGACCGATGCTTTCAATCGGCTCCAGCCCAACTTTTTTTAACTGCTTGCGCATATTATTGTTGACGATGTTGATGCCCTCCTGAATAGCTGACAGGTTGTCAGTCTTTTCGATGGCAGAAAGGGTTCTGTCAAAGTTGTCAAGGATGGGAAGGAGCTGCTGCAACAACTCTTGATTGGCAAATCGTATGGCGTCAGCCTGCTCTTTGGTCTTTCTTTTTCGAAAATTTTCGAAATCTGCCTGCAGCCTTAGCACCTGGTTTTGGCTTTCGTCCGCTTCCTGTCGGGCGTTCCGCAAATCCAATTGCAGATTGGCGATAACCTTCATGGCATCGTCCACAGAAGCGATTTCTTCCTCATTCTCCTCGTTTTCCAGGTCCACCTGCTCTTCTACCCCAGCTTCCTCAGCAGGGCTGACATCTTTCTTCTGTTCTTCAACCTGAGGTTGATTTTTTTGGTTTTTACCCTTTTTAGGGGCTTTATCTTTTACTTCTTCCTTCATGATCTTCTCCTATTTTCCGGAGCCTAATCCCATAAAATCTGTTATCTACGCCATTGGTAAATAACAGATAGTATGCCAGTGACAATTTGGCAACTATTCCCGGAAGTTTTGACAGTCAGGCTTTTCGGGCACAAATATAGTTTTTTTCCCGAAGGCACATCGGAAAATAAGGTAGGAATCTAAGCAGGCGCGAGGCTCAGGGACGAAAGCTGCTCTTGAATTTGGTCCATGAGGTGTGCTCATAGGCTGATTCCTGGATGAAATGTAAAAGGATCAGCATTTCTTTGGGCTTGCGATACTCCGGGACTGTAGTAATGAGCCGGGCGGATGAGGTCAGGAAGACGGTAGAGGGATACATGGGGCGACCAGCCATCATTTTCAATGGCCATTCGTGGATACCCTCTCTGCCTACTTCGGGCAAAAAACGGTAAACTCTGTCCCCAATGGTCAGAGAATCCCGATCCTTTTCAGTATTAAATTTTACCGCGTGGAAATGGGCATTGATATAGGCCACTACCGCGGCTTCCCGGTAGGTAACCCGCTTCATTTTTTTACAATACTGGCACCAATCTGTATAAAGGTCTACCAGGATTTTTTTCCCATCTTGCTGAGAAAGACGCGTAGCTTCCTCCATGCTTTTCCAGGCGATTTCCTGAGCCTGAAGGGTATTAAGGCCCTGTAGGCCTATGGCGAGCACGGTCAGTAAGACAGTCAGGTAAAAACGTCTCCCTTTCATAAGCTACAATCTGCTCCTAAGGTCTAACAAGCTTGCGAATAAAACTGTCTGCTATCCGCTAATCCTTTTTACGCTCGATCTGTGCACCCAGTTTATTCAGACGAGTCTCGATGTATTGATAGCCGCGATCAATCTGCTCAATGTTGAAAATACGCGAGGTGCCTTTCGCAGAAAGGGCCGCAATCAACAGGGCTACCCCTGCCCGGATATCAGGACTGGTCATGTGGATGCCCCGCAGGCTCTGCTTACGCTCCAAGCCAATCACAGTGGCCCGATGCGGATCGCAGAGAATGATTTGTGCGCCCATATCAATCAGCTTATCCACGAAGAAAAGGCGGCTTTCGAACATCTTTTGATGAATCAGGACAGAGCCTTTGCATTGGGTAGCCAGCACCAGGAAAATGGAGATTAGGTCAGGCGTCAAGCCTGGCCAGGGATGATCGGAGATATGCATGATGCTCCCATCCATGAAGGTTTCTATTTCGCAGACCTCTTGCGCATGCACGTGAATATCATCACCCCGGATATCCAGTTTGACCCCCATGCGTCGGAAGGTCTCCGGGATGATCCCCAATTGCCGAACCCCCGCTTGCTTGATGACCAATTCACTTTGGGTCATGGCAGCCATGCCGATAAAGCTCCCCACCTCAATCATATCGGCCAGCAAGGTGTGGTCTGTACCGCCGAGACTTTCCACGCCTTCGATGGTAAGCAGGTTACTGCCTACGCCAGAGATTTTTCCGCCCATGCGGTTGATCATCTCACATAACTGCTGGATATAGGGCTCGCAAGCTGCATGGTAAATCTGGGTGATACCTTCGGCCAGACTTGCGGCCATGACCAGGTTGGCGGTACCGGTTACCGAGGCTTCGTCCAGAAGCATATAATTGCCTACCAGACCTTTTGGTGCGCTTACAGAGAAGCAGCCCCGATCCTGTTGATATTCGAAATGGGCTCCCAACTGCTGGAACCCCCAGAAGTGGGTGTCCAGTCTTCTCCGACCAATTTTATCTCCACCTGGTCGAGAAATAAAGGCTTTGCCAAAACGAGCAAGGAGGGGACCCACCAGCATGATAGAGCCTCGCAGGCGACGGGCTTCTGCCAGGAAGGCGGGCGAGTCCATCACATCCAGATCCACCTCATCGGCCTGAAAGCGATAAGAGCCCTCCCCCAGTTTTTCCACTTTTACCCCCAATCCCCGAAGGAGGTCTATGAGACGATTGACATCCAGGATATTAGGGATATGGTTGATGGTAATGGGCTCACTGGAAAGCAGAACGGCACTAACGATTTGCAGTGCTTCATTCTTGGCTCCCTGCGGAATAATTTCTCCTGAGAGTTTGTGGCCGCCTTGGACTTCGAAATATTCCATAATGATTCGGTGATGGATGCTTGATTAATGGTCGCAAAATAAAAACAGACCGGGAATTTCCCGGTCTGTTTTTTTATTCGTTAGGCCTGAGCCATTAAAGGCAGGGTTCAGGCAATATTTAATGCTTTTTCCGGCGGTTGTTTTTGCCATGACGGCCGCGCTTGTTGTTGCGGTTGTTCTTTTGCTGCTGCGGCATCGGCGGCAACTTGTGCATGACCAACTCGTCAGGATTCACTTCCAGGCGACCGTCAGACAGGTCCCGGATATGTTCTACGATGACGGTTTCCCCGATGTCCTTATCCTGATTCCGCAGAAAGAGTCTCATGGTATTGGCAATCTGGTTGATGTAGGTTTTCTTTTTTTCCTCATCTTCCATTTTGATCGCTTCCTCAATCATCAGTTCGAGGTTTTTTCCATATTGGCGGTAGCGGGGACGGCCTTTGTAGTAAGGCATATGCTCCTCAATGATGGTTTCTTTGCTTTCCCGGGTAGGAACAGGGTAAGGAGAGTCTACATCCAGATCATAATCTGCCACTAAATAGATGTAGTCCCAGAGTTTCTGCTTGTAGTCAGGGATATCTTTGATGCTGGGTTTGAGATTACTCATGATTCGAACAATCTCATGGACTACCGCAGTTTTGAATTCTTTGTCTTCCAAGGTTTTGGCATATTCAATCATAGATTGAACATTTCGCCCATATTCACGCAGCTTAAGGCGTGATTCAGAAATATAGTATTCCATGTAAATCTGTACTCCTAATGAAAAATCACTTTAACGTCCTCAATTCCATCGTCGGGGCTTGATTTTTCACTATTTGATTAGAAGATGTAAAGATGCTTGGTGAGAGAGGATGAAAATGGCAAGCATCAATGTTTTGCAGCCGCAAAATAAATAAAAAACTACAGTCTGCAAAGCTGCCTTTTATCCTACGATTCCTGAAGAGGAAAGGATTCATCTATTATCTGAAAGATCGGGGGCGCGGCTAGACTCAGGAAATGATCTGCAACTTGGCATATTTGAGCAGGAGCACCCGTTGCCCTTTTTTCTCGAATAAAACCGTGGCTTTCTTTCCGGCTCCATTTCCTTCCACTTTCAAAACCCGGCCTTTACCAAATTTTTGGTGCAGGACGCGGATGTCGGCTACGATATCTTTGGGATCATCAGCTTTAAAATTGGGATCCAAAACAGGGCCTTTACGCGGTTTAAATTCTCCGGAGGAGCGGGTAGCTTCCGTGCCAGCCAGGCGATTTTTGGGGGAAGACATGGGTCGGATTACTGCTCTACGGGCACTCTGGGTTGGTTTGACCAAAAAGTCGGCGTCTACTTCGTCCAGGAATCGACTGGGCTCATTAAACTGGAGATTGCCGAAGCGATACCGAGATTTCGCATAGGTAAAAGCGAGGCTTTTCTCTGCCCGGGTTACGGCTACATAAAACAAACGCCTTTCTTCTTCCAAATCTGCTCGGGATTCCATAGACATAGAACTGGGAAAGAGGTTTTCCTCCATACCCACCAGAAAAACGGATTTGAACTCCAAGCCCTTGGCGGAGTGAATGGTCATCAGCGTCACATAGTCGGTGATTTCTTCCTTGCTATCCTGGTCCGTGAAAAGGGATATATCCGCCAAAAATGCCTCTAAGGAAGCGTTTTCGGTATCAGGATCATCCACAAAGGCCTGGGCTGAATTGAGGAGTTCCTGAACATTTTCCCAGCGGCCCAGTCCCTCAATCTCGTGGTTGCTGTGCAACTCGGTAAGGATCCCGGATTGCTTGGCAATATAATTGGCCGCATGAAAAGCATCATTGGCCTGGGAAGTAACGCCAAAGTTCTGGATCATGAGGACAAAGTCCTTCACTTTGTTAGTAATGCGGCTATTGAGCCCGGTTTCGTGTATCCTCGTGAGGGTTTCCCACAAGGTCAGTCCATGATCGTTGGCATAGACTACGATCCTGTCAAAAGAAGTCTTGCCGATGCCACGGGTAGGGTAGTTGATAATTCGTCTCAGCGCCTGCTCATCCTGAGGATTGACCGCCAATTTCAGATAGGCCACCACGTCTTTGATTTCTTTACGCTGGTAGAAAGAAAGCCCCCCAAAGACCCGATAAGGGATCCCTACGCGGCGCAGTTCGTCCTCCATGGCTCTGGACTGGGCATTGGTGCGGTAAAGAATCGCGAAATCTTTATGGAAGAAGCTGTTGAGCTGTTTTTGCTCGCGGATCATGCTGCTTACCCGCTTGGCTTCGTCTTGCTCGCTGGTTGCTTCAATCACCCGGATCAGGTCGCCTTCTTCGTTTTGGGTAAAAACCCGTTTTTCTATCTGGTCTTTATTACGGGCAATAATGGAGTTAGCTGCATTGACGATATTCTGAGTGGAGCGATAGTTTTGCTCCAGTTTCATGATTTTTAAGTCCGGATAATCCTTCTGAAGGTTGAGGATATTCTGAATGTTGGCCCCGCGAAAAGCATAGATACTTTGGGCATCATCTCCCACCACACAGATATTGTGATGAGCAGCGGCCAACATTTTGGTCAGGGTATACTGAGCGTGATTGGTATCCTGATACTCATCTACCAGCAGGTACTTAAAGCGATGCTGATATTTGTACAGCACATCCGGATGGGACTGAAAAAGTAGAATGGGCTTCAGGAGGAGATCGTCAAAATCCATGGCATTGGCTTTGAAAATTCGTTGCTCATAGATGCGGTAGATCATGGCCGCCTTTTGATTGAAATCATCAGCCGCGAAATCTGCATATTCCTGTGGGGAGACCATCTTGTTTTTGGCCATGCTGATCGCATGGTAAATCACCTTGGGTTTATAGACCTTGTCGTCCAGTTTTTTCTCCTTGATGATGTTTCTGACCAGCTTTTGGGCATCGTCTGCATCATAGATGGTGTAGGACTTGGTATAGCCAATTTTTTCCGCTTCCACTCTGAGAATGCGGGAAAAAATGGAGTGGAAGGTCCCCATGACGATGCTTTTGGCCTCAGCTCCTACCAAATGATAAATCCGCTCTTTCATTTCCCGAGCGGCTTTGTTGGTAAAGGTCAGGGCCAATAGTTCCTGAGGATAGGCAAGCCCTTGAGAAAGGATGAAGGCAAGACGATAGGTAAGGACCCGGGTTTTTCCACTACCTGCACCGGCAATGACCAGGTGTGGGCCATCAACACTGACTACCGCAGCGCGTTGGGCCTCATTGAGATCGTTGAGAAAGCTGATAGATTCCACATCCTAAAATTAGGGAAACTTAGCCAACTTTGTTAGCACATACACATAATTCTTAGCATTCCGGCAGCAGGATAAAGAAAGGCCCACATCCAGGGGATGGGGCCTCGTTCTTCCAAAGCAAGCTGGAAATCAGCTTTTTTCTTCTTTGCTTCCGAATATCATCTTCCGCAGAAAGGCAAAAGCAGCAATGATTCCCACAATAATAAACTTTCCAAATTTTGCGAGGACTGCGAGTAAGCCGGTTTTGGCCAGGACTTTTCCTGCGATCAAGCCACCGACACCTACTGCGGCAACCTGGTCAATGCTGGGATCAAAATCACTGTAGCGGTGGCCGTCCTTGAAGCTCACACTAGCCAGAATAGCTGGGGTTTCTGCTTCGACTTTCTCCAGTACATCCATGCTTCCGATGGCGTTTAGGACCAGATAGCCCCTTCGCCCCAGGATGCGGATGTTGTAATTAAGGGTATGGATCTCACTATCTCCGAAGACCAGATCTTTGGCCCAGTAGAGCTTCTTTTCCGCTGCGTCATAGTGAGGCGGTGCAGCCCAGCCCACCAATTGGATGGGTTCATACCCCTGTGCTTCCCGATATTGGTTAGCTGCCTCAGTGTCGGTTTGCATTTCTTCCAGAATTTCCGCGTAATCAAGGTCTTCTGCGTCCTCATCTTCTACATAGCCCTCTCCCTCGAAAAAGATTTCGATAGCGTATGCGCCACTATCAGATAAGGGAGATTGATTTGCAGGAAAGAGTAAGCCCATGGTATTGGGGCTGGGCGGATTGCCCCAGACATCTTCCAGGACGAAGCGGCTGTCGGCGGGGTTGAGATATTTATACCCTTTAGGGACCTCCAGGTTCGCCAGGTTATCTCCTAATACAATCAGCCCGGAGTCATATTCCAGTTCACTCACCCGGACGAGGATGTTTACGCTGGAACTGTCAAGAAAAGTGAATGCAGAATCAAGAGAAGATTCAGGTACTTCCTGGCCCAATAGGGAGCCAGAAATGAGTAGGCTAATTACTAGCCCAACATAATGTTTCATGGTTTATGCCGTTAGAAAATTAAATAGCGCGGCAAGGTAGAGCAAAATGTTCGATTTGCCAAAAAATATTTTCCCTTAAAACTTAAAAATTCCCACAACTAATAGGCTTCCTTTTTTGGGGCATTTCATCCTTGCATTATTTTTACTGAGTAGATATGTAAGAGGCGGTGAATGGCTTAGTTGCGTGAATCCTCCAAACTTACGTCCTTATTAACCGCTGAGGTATAGGACAAACCCTGCTACGCTATTTATATGTAATTTTAACTCCAGGTTCATACGCTGCGAAAAAACTTATGGCTAGCGCTTTAGAAAAACCATTAATACTTACAGCCTACGCGCTCGAAGAAGGGGCTACAGAAGCCTCTCTCCAAGCCCGAAGAGAAGGGAAGGGACTTGCAAAACTCCTGCTTCCTTTCAGTCAGGGTACCCCTCGATCTTTTATGCACTTCGAGGAAGAGACAGCGCTATCTAAAGGCGAGCTTTTCTCTCAGACCGAAATACGTCAACATTTGACCATCCTTCACCTGATCGGGCCGGTTCCTGAAAAGCCGGAACTTCGATTGTGGGGACCTTCGGGGGTTAAAACATATCCTTTTAAAGAATTTTCCCAGGCGATCCGCCAATGCCAACCCCTCAAGATGGTTTGGTTGAGCGGGCCTGTACATCCGGAGTTAGTATTGAATTTACTCTCTATGGGAGTCCCTTCAGTAGTAACCCTGGCTCCTCAGGAAGGGAGCAGTGATTATGCGCTGGGATTCTATGACCAATTGCTTCGGGGAAAGAATTTCCACCGGGCCTTTGCCGATTTGAAAGAGTGGTTCGAAGTGGACTTCCCATTAGCTCCTGCGCCGGCTTCCGGACAAGCTAATTTACAGGGCGATCGGCTTCATCGAGGCCTTTGGGTGAGAAGTGATAAACTCCAGGTATTAGAGAGCAGGCTTCGTAATCCGCTCCGTATTCCTTTGGGAGAGAAAAACCAGTCTCGTAAGAAACTGGATGAATTAGTTTCGGAATCGGACTTTTTGCCTAAATCTGTGGCAATCCCTCCTCCGGTAGAAACGCCCCCTTCTTTTATTGATCGCCTGGCCCAAATAGAGGCTGAGAAGCAAAAAATGAAAGAGGCGGAGGCTAAACTGAAAGAAGAGGAAGCCCGTTTGGCCAGAAAAGAGGCCGCGTTGAAAGATGCTGAGCAGCAAACGAAAATTCCTGTTACGCCTGATCCTAAGTTAACCCCTCCCGCAGTAAAGAAAGAGGAACCTGTAAAGCCAATCCTTCCTCAGGCTAAAGATAAAGTGGTGCCTCCGGTCATCAAGCAGGAGGAACCTAAGCCAATCGAGAAAAAAGAGCCTTTGAAGCCAGTGCTTCCTCAGGCGAAGGAAAAAATGGGACCTCCGGTCGTCAAGCAGGAGGAGCCTAAGCCAATCGAGAAAAAAGAGCCTTTGAAGCCGGTGCTTCCTCAGGCCAAAGATAAAGTGGTGCCTCCGGTCATCAAGCAGGAGGAACCTAAGCCAATCGAGAAAAAAGAGCCTTTGAAGCCAGT
>JBCBGC010000021.1:0-74351 GCA_038527215.1 Bacteroidota bacterium | reverse complement strand
CCTGAAAAAAGCGCAAATGATGGTCGGTGATCTCCTTGCCATAAAGATTCAGGCCAATCAGTTTTTCATCCTGGGTAGAAGCCAAGATGCAGGCGCACTACCCGCAGTCTTACCTGGATGTGATGACCCCCATGGAAGAAATGGTGGGCAGCATGTACAGCGGGGTGGCTTTCACCCAGGATGAAAAACTGATTGGCCTGAATCTTTATGGCAAGGAGATCACCGACCATCATTTGCGCTTTTTTCAGGAGGAGGAATGGAAAGAAGACCTCAGGCATCTGCAATCCCTCAACCTCACCAAGACGCAGATCACCCGTTTCCATCTGTCCGCGGATCTGCCAGAGCTCGTATATGTTTGCCTGAACGAAATCCCCAGCCTGGAGCAACTCAAATGCGACAAAGGCCTGGCCAAGCTAGCCCGACTGGAAATCACCGAGACCGGGCTGACCCGTTTGTATATCCCTGATGGCTATGACCGGCTATATTACCTGGACCTGAGCCAAAACGAAAAGCTCGCCAAGGTCATCCTGGGAGAAGGTGGTTTTGCGTTCCTGCAAGTCTTGTTTCTAAGAGGCACCGCCATTACGGAATTTAGGCTGCCCAAGGGCTTTCCGGAATTGGTGCATCTCTACCTCAACAACAACCAGCTTTCCCAGCTCGATATAGAAAGTGAGCTGCCCAAACTCTCCTGCTTACAACTAAAAAACAACGCCCTAAAAGTCGTTGAAGAAACATGGCTAGAGCTGGCTCCCCACCTCCATTCCTGCTTCCTGGGCAATAATGACTTCCCTGAAGAACTCAGCTTCCGCATTGCCGACACCCCAGATCAGGATCATCTGCCGATTTTAAAGGAGTATTTCGAACAGCGCAAAGGCGGCGTAGAGAAAAACAACGAGTGCAAAGTCTTGCTCATTGGCAACGGCAAAGCGGGCAAAACGGCCATTGTGAACCGCATGGTTCATGATACCTTCGATCCGAACTGGGACTCCACCCACGGGATTACCCTGCTAGAAAAGACCATGGGGGACTGGCAGCTCAACTTTTGGGACTTTGGAGGACAGGATATTTACCATGCCACCCACCGCCTTTTCATGCAAAAAAATGCGGTTTACATCCTCGCCTGGAGCCATGAGACAGAGGAACCGGAAACCCGTTCAGGCCTCTACATCAAAAAAGCCGATGGTTCCCTGGTAGAAAAAGTCTATGAAAACCAGCCGCTAAGGTACTGGTTTGAATACGCCAAGCATTTGGGAGAAGGCAGTCCCATGCACGTGGTGCAAACCAAAATAGGCCAGCCTGACAATCCCATCCAAGAATTCCCGGAGTTAAAAGCCGAATATGATGAAGCCTTCCAACCTGGCCCCTTTTTCCATCAGGTGGAATGCGCGGAAGACGATCCCTTTGAAAATCGCTTTGAAGAACTTACCGGCCCTTTGCTTTCGTCCGTAAGCAGCATCAAGCCTAAGGATCAAAAAATTGCCAAGCCCCTTTACGAGATCAGAAAGTATCTCCGTGATCTGCAAAAAAAGGGCGTAAGAACCCTGCCGCTCGATACTTATCTCGAAAAGGCTAAAGAATTAGGCGTGCTATCTCCCGAGAAAATGCTGGAAACCTGGCTTTTTCGGTCTGGGGTGGTGTACTACCAAAAGGGTAAATTCAATAACGAGATCATTCTAGACCAAGCTTGGGCCATTAAGGCCATTTACACTTTATTCGATCGAGCCACGGGCGTGCCAGATCAAATCCGGGAAAGTCAGGGGATTTTCAACGGGGCTTTTGTGGAAGAAATTTGGAAGAAAGAGGGCTATGAGGATCGGCAAACCCACGAGCTGTTTATCTCTTTCATGTTAAGCTGTGATCTATGTGTGGAGGTGGAAGCTTCGGAAAGTCGAGTGGATTTTCCTGATCGGACCTTCATGGTTCCTCAACTGTTGGAAAACGACCGGCCCGAAACCGTAGATGATTTTTGGGGAGACAAGGAAGGGGTTTGGGAATATACCTTCAAGCAGCCCTTTATTCCCGAAGGGGTGATCCATGGGTTTATAGCCAGAACTGCATATTTGGCCACCTTGCGGGAAATCTGGAAGATCGGGATTCAGATCAAAGAAGATAAGCAGTTTGCCTGGGTAGAGGCGGGAACAAACCAGATTCAGGTCAAGGTAACTCAGCATGGCCTGCCGCTTTTTCAGAAGATCCGGCGCTTGCTACAAGAGTTGACCGACGGAGCGGGGGAGGAGACCCTGACCAAGGATGGGAAAGTCTATCATCCTGAGAATGTGAATTTCCCTGGCCAACTCGAAGGGCGGGATATGTTTTCGCCTGAAGAGGAGCGGGAAGAGGTTAGTAGGCGGATGAGACGGGAGCATCCGGAAAAGGAGGCGGCTTTTGAGCGGGATCAGAAAATTCGCGCCCTACAGACCGAGAGAGCAGAACTAAAAGCCCAGAATCAAAATTATGAAAGAAAACTAAAGATCATCGGTGAGCCTGAGGAGGAAGTGCAGAAAGAGGCAGTATTGTTTATTACTTCTAATCCCCTCACCACAGGTAAAATTCGTACGGAAGCCGAACAAAAGGAGGCCAAGGCTGCCTTGTTTGATGGGGCAAACAAAAATATGTACCGCTTTTCGCCCCTTTGCAAGCATCCTACTTTTGACCAATTGATCCAAAGACTCGAGGAAAAGCCATTAATTGTTCACTTTGCGGGTCATGGCCACTGGGATGGCATTGTCCTTCACTCCGCAGAAAATGAACCTCTAACCCTGAAGATTGAGGTGGCAGTGGATCAATTTAAACCCCTTCAGAATCATACGCAGTTGGTCATTTTGAACGCCTGCTACGCCCAGGATCTGGCCAAAGCAATTTCGGAATTAGATATGTGGGTGGTTGGGACCAATTCTGCTTTAATGGATGCCGGAGCGATCTCCTTCACCAAAGGATTTTATGGCCCCCTGGGCCGGGGTATGCCCTACACCGAATGTTTTCGAGCCGGTCGTAACATGGCCATACATGAGCATACCGAGAAAAAGGAACGCTTTCAGCTTTGGTATCAGGGACAACTCTTAGACGTGTAAGCATGCTGAGATTACCTGAGCCTTTGTGTCTTGCCAATCTGGAGGAGAATATGATTCATATTCCGGGGGGGACGTTTATGATGGGAGGGGAAAGTTATTGGAGCGACGCTAAACCTGAGCATCTGGTTTCCCTTGATGATTTCAATCTTTGTCGATATCCTGTAAGTCAAAAATTGTGGGAAGAGGTAATGGGAGAAAAGCCATCAAGATTTCAAAATCCCAACTGGCCTGTCGAAGAGATTTCATGGTATTTGATTACAAACAAGTTTTTACCAGCCCTACGGAAAAAAAACGGGATAGGAGATTATTGTCTGCCTACGGAGGCTCAGTGGGAATATGCTGCTAGGGGGGGCGAAAAGGGAGTCCTGATAAACCGAGGGAGCTTAACATTTTCTGGCTCTGAAGATTTAAACGAAGTGGGCTGGCATTCCGACAATAGCTTTAATGAAACTCAAAACACGGGTTTAAAACGCCCTAATGTTTGGGGTCTATATGGGATGTCAGGCAATGCCGGAGAATGGTGCCAAGATTGGTATAGTAGATACTATTACCAGACCTTAAAGGATCAGTATGGAGAAAAGCCCGTTTGGAATCCTGAGGGAGAAAATAAGCGCTCATTTAAAGTGGTTCGTGGGGGCGCGTGGATCTACAAGGGGCCGGCCAACTACGGTGTGTCTTCTCGCAACTTCCTCCCTCCTTACGCCGAATTCAACTCTTTCGGTTTTCGTCTTGCCCGGTACTCGCGAGCTTAGTTTCCATTTTCCCTGCGCCATAATCTGAACTAATATGCTCCACTTACCAGAAACCTTATGCCTTGCCAACCTCGAAGAGAATATGATTCATATTCTAGGAGGGACGTTTATAATGGTAGGCAAGAAATCATTTGGAGATTCAAGGCCTGGAAAACTGGTTTCCCTGGGTATGTTTTATATGTGTCGTTTTCCAGTAAGTCAGCGTTTGTGGGAAGAGGTAATGGGAGAAAATCCATCCTGGTTTCAAGATCCCCAAAGGCCAGTAGAGAAGATTTCCTGGGACTTGATTAATACTCAATTTTTACCTGCCCTACGAGAAAAAACCGGAATAGAAGAATATTGTCTGCCCACCGAGACTCAGTGGGAGTATGCTGCATGTGGTGGGCAAAAAGGGACTTTGATCAAGAGAAAAGGATTAGTGTTTTCTGGTTCAGATGAGGTAAATGAAGTGGGCTGGTACTCACAAAATACCTTTGAGGAGCCCCAGGCCATCGGTTTAAAACGGCCAAATAGTTTGGGTTTATATGATATGTCCGGTAATGTTTCGGAATGGTGTCAGGATGTAGTTCAAATAAGTAATCGGCGAATTTTAGATCCCATGGAAGGAGACCAAAGATATGTTGTGCAGGGTGGCTCTTGGGTGAGAGAGAAAGATAATTCTGCCATAGGCTTCCGCCTTTTCAATAACTCACAGCTGATAAATTATAATATAGGCTTTCGTCTTTGCCGAACCTCTTTACTTTAGGTTCCCAATTTCTGTTTATCGTAAATCCATCAATCCCACCTGTCAAACAAATCCCCAAATAGGTTCAAAACCCGCCTATCCTTTCGTATATTTGCCCCGCAAAATATCAGAGACACAAACACTTATGCTCAATTTTTTTAAGAAGAAGGAGAACAAAGAGAAGCTGGACCAGGGGCTGGAAAAAACGAAAAAGGGCTTATTCTCGCGGCTGACCAAGGCCGTAATGGGCAAGTCCAAGATCGACGATGAGGTGCTGGATGAGCTGGAAGGGGTACTGATAGCCAGTGATGTAGGGGTGAAAACCACCATCAGAATCATTGAGCGCATTGAGGAAAGGGCCCGCCAGGACAAATATTCGAATACCAGTGAGCTGGATTTCCTGCTCAAAAATGAAATAGAAGAGCTGATCCTCGAAAACCATCCGGATGAGCGCAACTACTTTGAGGTGCCTGCGCACACGCATGAGGGCAAAAAAGTACCCTATGTGATCATGGTCGTGGGGGTGAATGGGGTAGGAAAGACCACCACCATCGGAAAATTATCCCACCGCTATATCGAGCAAGGCAAAAAAGTCCTGATGGGCGCGGCGGATACTTTCCGCGCGGGTGCCGTGGACCAGCTCAAAATCTGGTCAGATCGAACCGGAGCGGGTTTTTACTCCAAAGGCATGAACACCGACCCAGGTGCGGTGGCTTACGAAAGCATGCAGCATGGCATGAAGGAAGGCTACGATGTGGTCATCCTGGATACGGCCGGTCGTCTGCACAATAAGAAAGGCCTGATGGCGGAGCTGACCAAGATCAAACACTCTATGTCTAAGGTGTTGCCGGGTGCGCCGCACGAGGTGCTGATTGTGTTGGATGCCTCTACGGGCCAAAATGCGATCAATCAGGCGCAGGCTTTTACCGAAGCGACGGATGTAACGGCCATGGCCCTGACCAAACTGGATGGCACCGCCAAAGGTGGCGTGGTGATCGGCATCTCCGACCAGTTCAAAATCCCGGTGAAATTCATCGGGGTAGGAGAGGGGATTGATGATCTGCAGACCTTTGATGCGAAAGAGTTTATTAGCTCGATGTTCGCTAAATAGGGCCCTTATTTAGGGCCACGAATGCACGAATTAGGGACGAATAGCTGTAGATTGGTCTTACATTCGTGCATTCGTGGCTTTATACAAAAAAAGGCGGGAAATCCTCCCCACAGCAGTCTTATAAGAAAGCACAAGCCTATTCCCATGAAACACTTCTTCCTTTCCCTGATTTTTAGCCTTTCCGCTTTTATCGCCTGTTCCCAGACCTACCTTTGGGGCGTCTCACCATTTGTGGGGGTACGGCCTACCTTCAATGAGCCTATTCCTTTTGGCCTGCAGAATACCTATTGGGTAGAAGAAGGTCTGGATTTGGGACTGGTGGTTCAGGTAAACAAATTCCTGGATGTCCAGGCATCTCTGGGCTATTTCCACAGTCATATCGCCATGCCCTGGGATCCTGGGAGTGGAGAACGTCTGCACCGGCATTTTTTTCGCTTAGATGCGCCTATGGTGTTCAAAGTACCCATCCACAAAGCGGAGCTTCGGCTGGCGACAGGTCCGAGGATCTTAACCTCATTTAGAGAGCGAGACCGCTTTTTTCATCCTACGGGTTGGAATCGGGGGGGACCTGGAGGTCTGGTTGAAGCCCGACCGGTCTTTCTGGAATACATCCTCAATCCAGGCGTCCGTTGGCAACTTCCTTCCGGGCGATCTTTAGGGGCCAGCATTGAGTGGGCCCTCGATCCCACAGAGCTCGTTAGAGAGGCCAGCTTTTTCTTTTATCATCAATTCAGCCTGAAATTTCATCTTTGGTATCCAACTCGCTGAGGAATTGCCTAATTTTGCAGCCTAGCGGCGAAAGATATGCATACCAATCAACATAAGCAGCGGAAGAGACAACAGGACCAAATCAATGTCATCACCCTGGGATGCTCCAAGAATCTGGTGGATTCTGAGGTGCTCCTATCCCAATTGCATGGCAATGGCATGGAGGCCACCCACGAAAGCAACCAACCCGCCAATGTGGTGGTGATCAATACCTGTGGCTTTATCGATGAGGCTAAGGAGGAATCGGTCAACACCATCCTGGATTTTGTGGGGCGCAAGGAAAGAGGTGAGGTGGAAAAAGTGATGGTTACGGGCTGTCTGTCTCAACGCTATCGGGATGACTTAAAAAAAGAGATTCCCGAAGTGGACGGCTGGTTTGGGACTCAGGACATGCCTGATCTGGTGGAAGCCCTGGGCGCGGATTACAAAAAGGAGCTCATTGGAGAGCGCCAACTGGCCACCGATAATCACTATGCCTACCTGAAAATCGCCGAGGGCTGCAACCGCCCTTGTAGCTTTTGTGCGATTCCCCTGATGCGAGGTAAGCATAACAGCCGCTCGATTGAGTTTTTAGTAGACGAGGCAAAATTTCTGGTGCAGAAAGGCGTCAAAGAAATCATGCTGATTGCCCAGGACCTGACCTATTACGGGATTGATTTGTATGGCAAAAGGCGCTTGGATGATCTGCTGAAATCCTTGTCTGATGTACCGGGCCTGGAATGGATTCGCCTGCACTATGCCTATCCTTCAGGCTTCCCAGTGGAAGTCCTGCCGACCATCCGGGAGCGGGAAAATATCTGCAACTACCTGGACATGCCGCTACAGCACATTGCTGATCCGGTATTGAAAAAGATGCGCCGGGGCATCAACAGCAAACGGACTCGCGATCTAATCCAGCGCATCCGCGAAGAAATTCCTGGCCTGAGCCTGCGGACCACCATGCTGGTGGGGCATCCGGGCGAAACCGAAGAAGCCCACCAGGAACTCCTGGAGTTTGTGGAGGAAGCGAAATTCGACCGACTGGGCGTTTTTACCTACTCCCACGAAGAGAACACCCACGGCGGCAATACCATGGAAGACGAAGTCCCGCAGGAACTCAAGGAGCAAAGACGGGATGAGGTTATGGAGTTGCAAATGGACATTTCTTTTGCCCTCAATCGAAAAAAAATCGGGCAAACCTATAAAACCATCATCGACCGGGTCGAACACGATCACCTGGTGGGCCGCACCGAAGCCGACTCTCCGGAGGTAGACAACGAAGTCATCATCCAAGGCGCTCCGGAACTGGCCCCCGGCACTTTTGTCCAGGTCCAAATCACCGACGCCACCGAGTATGATTTGATTGGTAAAGTGATCCCTGCTTAACTTATAGCCATATGATGCTACTTCGCATTCTTTTTGGCTTGCTACTCATGCTCCCCGCATTCCTGATGGGTCAAAATTGGGAAATTGCGGTAAAAAGTCGTCAGACCGAACAAGGGAATACCCTGGTTTTCCTGAAGTATAATGCCCCATCGCCGGGTCAGCGAGTTTTTCGCATTGATTTGCGGTTCCGTCCTAAAGGCGTGTACCGGGATTTTCTGCGCCATGCGGATGTCCTCAAAGCCAGCGGAAGCCAGATGTTTTCCCTGCCTTTTACCTTACCCCCCGGGGAATATGAAGTGGATGTGGACATCGAATCCCCTGAACTAGACTACTTTGACGCGGTAAGTCTGAAGGAACCCTATAAGGTGAATACTTCCTTGGTTTCCGATATTTTTCTCACCTTCACCAACAATGCCGCCAAGGCTTTTGCTGCCCCTTTGGTCAATACGCTGCTTCCGCCTGAAGAGCCCTATCTGCATTACTTTTTGAACATTGGCGCCATCGGCCAATATGAGCTGCTTACGGTGCGGGCTTTTTTATTTCGTGAACAAAATCCTTCCGATAAGCAAACCCCTATCCGTGCTTATGAGTCTATTTATCAGAAGAACGATGTGTTGTCGATCGTAAATGAGAATATGCTGGTTTCAGACCAACTGCTGTTAGACACGCTTTCTGCCGGTAAATACCTGCTCAGCATAGAAATCTATGATGATGCGGAAAGGCTCGGTAGGGAGACGGTACAGTTTACCGTCGGAGGAGATATGGTGACCCGCATCATGGACGATGTGGAGAACTCTATCCGCATGATGGAGTATATTCTGCCGGAGCAATTGCTCAACGAAATGCTGGCCTATCCGACGGAGGTGCAACTTACGGCCTTTGAAAAAGCCTGGAAGGACCTCTACGGAGAAGAATATGAACGGCAGATGGTGGCATACTTTGATAAGGTATATGAGGCGGAGCGGCGTTTTGACGAGGATGTGCCGGGCTGGCAAACGGATCGTGGGAAGGTGTACATCCTCTACGGAGAGCCGGTAGAAAGTACCCATACCATCAACGGAAAAGAGTACATTCGTTGGGTCTACGCACAGTGGTCCTTGCCATTTTTGTTTGAAAAACGTAACAATAGGTATGTCCGGGTCGAATAATGAGAGCATGATAGATACCTTTAAGGGATACTTTCAAAAACACTTTCCCTTTCAATCCCTGCTGGCAGGTTCTGCCAACAATGTCAAGGGTGATGCTCCTGATAAGTACACGCTCTCTACCTCCCGCCGGGTAGCGCTCTATGCGCTGAAGGCTACAGTGCCCATCTGTCTGCTGGGCTTTGTTTCTTCCTTTTTTATCCAGACGAATTACATCTACCAGCTGGACTGGGGATTTTTTCAGAAAGCCATCGATTTCGAAGGCATTATCCGGGCGGTAGCCGTGGGTGGACTGATTGGTTACGGAACCAACTGGCTGGCCATCAAAATGCTGTTTAAGCCCGTCAAGAAGCGCCCCCTCTTAGGACAAGGGGTGGTTCCCGCCCAAAAAGACCGGATCATTTATTCCCTGGCTCAGGGGATGTACAACCACATCCTGAATCAAGACCTGATTCGTCAGCGCATAGAGGAGACCGGCCTGATCGATCGCCTCAACAACATCGTCATGGATGGCACGGTCAGCCTCATTCAGGATGAAGCCTTGCGGGGAGAAATCAAAAAAAGCATTTACGAAACCATGGAATCTTTTGCCAACCAGGAAGAGGTACGGCAAGAGATCAAAACCCTGATTGACCAGCGACTGGAACAGAATCTGGACAAAGGTTTCACCAAATTTGTCCTGCAGACCTATAAGCGCCTCAACAAAGAAGAATATGAAGCGGTGATTGATAAAGTGGTGAAAGACATTCCCAACGTTGCGGTTGAAGTGATGGACAAATTAGATGATCAATTGAACCGGGCGGCGGCTTTTGTCCGAAAAGAAAAAAAGGAAATGGCAGACCGCATCATGGACCTTTTCATCGATCTGCTCAACCGCATCGACATTACAGACCTGCTGGCCAAGCAGATGGTGCATTTTGATGAAGAAAAAATGGAGCGCATGGTCCGTGAATCCACCAACGAACAATTGCAATACGTTCAGTACCTGGGGACAATTTTGGGTATATTGGGCGGATTATTGATTTGGCAACCTGAAATCATGACGGGGATTTATGTGGTGCTGAGCGGCTTGCTCTTTGGCCTCGATGCCCTGATTTTTTCGCTGACCCAAAAGAAAGACGCCACTTGAAAACTGCTACCAAAAGTATTCGGAAGGATTACCTGAGTGGAGCCAAGGACCTCCAACCTTTTTTTCAGTATGCCCCTTCAGATCAGGACTTTTCCGCTGCAATAGCACGAAAGGCTAGGGAAGACATAGACCGCAAACTCCTCAAAGCGGCGATTGAAGAGCAGTATGCCGGCTTGGAGATCACCGAGCAAACGGCCCACCATATCGCTCAGTTGGACAAGGAAACTTGCTTTACCGTCACTACCGGGCATCAACTGGTGTTATTTGGGGGACCGATGTTTACGACCTACAAAATCCTCAGTGCCATCAAGTTGGCGGCCCAGCTACAGGCGCGCTATCCGGATCATCAATTCGTGCCCATCTTCTGGATACATACCGAAGATCACGACTTTGAGGAAATCAATCATTTTTATCCCAGCTTTCAGGAAAAAAGGACCTATTTCGGTCAGTTCAAAGGCGCGGTGGGAGACCATATCCTCACGGATGAGATCAGCGGATTGGCGCCGGCGCATCTGCCGGAGGCCCTGAAAGCGGCCTACACCTCAGGTAAGCGCATGGCCGATGCCTTTCGGGCTTATTTCAACGAGTTATTCGGGCACCTGGGACTGGTGATGCTGGATGCAGACCATCCCGGACTGAAGGCTCGGTTTTCCCGGGTACTGCGGGAAGAGGTCGAGAGCCAGGCTTCCTACCATGCGGTTAACGCCACTTCTTCAGCCTTGATGGCTGCGGGTTATCCCTTGCAGATTTCTCCCAGGGAGATCAACCTTTTCCTGCTGGATGAGCAGGGGCGAGACCGCCTGGACAAGCAAGGCAATGGCTTTCATCGCATGGGGACTGAAGCACGCTTTTCGGCTCGGGAGATGTTGAATTTGATTGACAAAAATCCTGAGCGATTCAGCCCAAACGTATCTTTGCGTCCGCTTTACCAGGAAATGATTCTGCCTAATCTTGCTTATTTTGGGGGATGGGGCGAGCTGTCTTACTGGTTGCAGTTAAAAGGGGTTTTTGATCACTTTAAGGTCCAGTTTCCGCGGGTCCTGCCCCGCATGTCGGCCACCCTGTTTACCCGTGAGCAGCTGACGGCCTGGGAAGCCCTGGGCTTTATCCAGGAAGACATTCAGCAAAGCCAGCATCAGCTGTACGAAGGCTATATGCCTCAGATATGGAAAGATGATCCCCTGTTTGAGATTCAGCGGAATCTCTACACCCATTTGGACCAATTAGGGGCATTCCTGGCGGATGAAGTAGATCCTTTGATGAAACGATCGGCAGAGGCTTTGAAGGTGAAGAACCAGCATTTTTTGAAAAATCTGAATAAAAAAGTCCATCGGGTGATCCGTCATAAGCACCCGAAGGCTTTCGATGAAATCGCCCGCTTGAAACAAGCCATCCAACCTGATCGTACAGTACAAGAGAGAATGTTGAGTTTGGCCTCATTTCCAGCTCACGCGCCTCGACAGATCATCGATCTGGCCTGGAAACACTGTGAGCCTTTACAGTTTCAACACCAATATTTAATTCTGGAGTAAGAATAATAGCGGGGAAGCAATTTTGATTTTGTAGGAAACTTATCGAAATTTCCTGCAAGCTATACCCTGTGAACACGACCTATAGCGAGAATAACTACGATGGCTAGAGAAAGATATAGAAGAAGAAGCAGTATTGCGGAAGAGTTCGATACCTCGCTCATGTATGACGATATCGAAAAAATTCGCGAACGCGAAGAGGAGGAGGAAAAAGATCAGAATACCAAGCTGGGTTCAGCAGGTATGATGGCCCTGATTGCCGGAGCCGGATTGATGCTGGCCACGGTATTTGGCGGACAGCTGGATTTTATCCGTGATTTCTGGGAAGTAATTGTACCCGTCCTTTCTGTGATTGGATACGGAGCCTTGGGCTATGGTTTTTACAAAACCATGAAACTGGCCTTTCGTCAGAAGGAACTTAATTTCCCTGCCTTGAATGTGTACCGCAAAACCAAGCCGGTACCTCCGCCTGTCAAAGAAGAAAGAACCCGCGCACGCACGCGCAACAGAAATACAGAGCGTCAGCGCGGTAACTATGAATATACCCGTAGAGCCAGAACCTATAGCCGACCCAGTCAGCAAAGAGGGCTCCGTCGCTCCCGCACCAACCGGGTGTTCAGTGGCGTGGCCGGAGGGATCGCCGAATATTTTGGTATTTCCCCTGCCCTGATCCGTTTTGGTTTTGTGGCTTCGCTTTTCCCCTCTGGAGGCGCTTCCATCTTTTTGTATCTCTTATTGTCGATTGTGCTCCCAGCCAATTACGACACCTTTGAGGACATAGACCGAAAAGCCCGCCGCAATCCTTCTCCTGGCGAAAGAATGTAAGCCTATGCCGACTTACTATTTGATGAAGGTCAAAGGGAAGGCCAAAATTCCTGATTATATTCAGCTCAGAGATGAGAAATTTACCCTGGTAGGCTATTTTCGTCCCGGACGAAAAGAGCGTCTGGCCAAGGTGGTCAAAGACCCTGAGCATGCCGCCCGCATCCAGGAGGTAATTGATGAATTACAGGAACCGGGTATCATGACCAAAGTAGAAATTTAGCCAGCAGCATCCAACATGTCAGAAGTCCGTACCGCCCTCCAACTTGCCAATGTATCCGTGAGCATAGGAGATCGTGTATTGCTGGATAAGCAGGATTTGCGCATCAGCCTGGGCGAGTTTGTCTTTTTGGTGGGACCTACGGGTTCGGGCAAAAGCACCTTGCTAAAGCTGCTGTATGCGGACCGCATGCCGGACCGTGGCAAGATTCAGGTTGGAAAATTCCGCGTTGACCAAATCACGGCTAAAGATATCCCTTTGCTGCGTCGAACCCTGGGCATCGTCTTCCAGGATTTTCAATTGCTGCCCGACCGCAACGTCCGGGACAACATCGCCTTTGCCTTGCGCGCCACAGGCTGGAAGGACAAATCCAAGATGATTCAGCGCATCAATGAGGTCCTGCTAAAGGTCGGATTGACGGGTAAAGGTCGCGCCTTGCCCCACCAGCTTTCTGGCGGTGAGCAACAGCGCGTGGTGATCGCCCGCGCCCTTATCAATGACCCCCTGGTCCTGATCGCCGATGAGCCGACCGGAAACCTCGATCCCGTGGCTACCCAGCACATCATGGAGCTGCTGCGCTCTATCAACCGAGGCGGTACCGCCGTCATCATGGCTACCCACGAGTATCCCCTCCTCAAGCAATTCCCCTCCCGCGTCCTCGAAATCAACCAGGGCATCCTCACCGATCATGCGTCGACTGAGAGCTTCCTGGCGCAGTTTGCGAAGGGGTAGGGTGAAGGTTCACCTCAACAGCTTATAATACTTCTGTCTGAGCGCCTGAGCCGCGGAAGAGGCTCCCGCATGACCTTTCTCTTCGGCCTTCTCATATTTGTTTAAGGCTTCCCTTAACCAAAAGGTCTTATGCTTCTTTCTTTTCACCCTTTCCAAGGCCATTCTGGACCTCTCCCCTTCATTAAAATAATCCTGAGCCTCTACCACCGCCTTCTGCATCATGTCTTGATGGAAATGTTGTATACTGGTGATGATGCTGTCCACCACGGTTTTCATTTCAGACGCATACTCCTTCATTTCCTCATTTTCTTTACTTAATTCGGCTACTTCCTGGTTGAAATCCTGAATGAGGCTGTCCTTCATAAGCAAATTTTCGCGCATGAATCTAATTTGCTTTTGCTGGTTCAAGGTATCCTGTTCCAGCTTTATTAATTTGGCCAAGGTGGCTTCATAAACCATACGGTGTTGCTCAATGGTTTCTAGTAAGGCCTTTTTGGTGTCAATTTCTGTAGCGTTCTCCTCTCCCCGCATCAGGGGATTGGTGATCTGCTGCCTTAAAAAGGCTACTTCTCCTTCTATGGACGCCAGTTGTTGGAGAGATAGCATAAAGTCCTCGACCATTTCTGCTCCATTGTCCAGCGCTTTCTGCTGCTCAGTGATGATCTTCATCTGTTGGCTTGTCTCCTGGGTCAACCGCACCTGATTCTGGCTACAGTTGTCCAGCTTGATTTGCAATTGTTGAATGATGGTTTTCAACTGCTCAGTTTCCTGTCCAGAGGAAGGAGGCGTGAAATTACAAGCAAGCATGAGGCTGCAGGAAACGAGGAGGAAGTTTCGGAGAAAATTCATAGCGATAAGGCTTTTTCAAGGACCCAGGCCTGAGCCTGCTCTTGGGCTGTAATGATAATTCTTTCGGTATCGAAATCCCTTTTGATGCGCCCAAAACCAAGGGACTCCAGGGAGATGTTCTGGAAGGATTCGCCTCTATGGTATGTTCCTTGCCCTTTAGAAGGGAAGGTGAGATGAGTACGGTTAATGGTCAGGGCGTAAAGAAAGGTAAAAGCATGTGGGTCCTCTGTGGGCTGAAAGGCCTGAAGATTTAGGCTGATATTCAAGGTGTCTTTCCCCCGAATCAAGTGGCCCCGGTAGGTACCCAGCAGGTCCAATTCTTTCAGGTTTTTTCTTTTCCATTTCTCCCTTAAGCGATCGCTTGCATAGTCCCCACAAAGGATAAGTTCCTGGAACTGGCTGTAGCCCTTGTTAACCTCAACGGCCAGCTCTCCCGGCACAGGTCTTAGGACCTTTTTGGACGTTGGGTGAAAGCCAGCCTGGTCAAAAAACTCATACTCGCCGGTTTCCCATCGGTAATAGTAATAGAGGGCCTGCCCTTGAGAGAAAAACTCGGTATCCTTTCCCGGGCACATGCGATGAGGGAAGAGACCTGCCTGCCGGTTGGCTAAGGCCAGCAGGACATCAGCATCAAGCGGGTGAATCGGGCTGAGGTGCTTAGGATGGACCCGTTGTCTGGTTTCGGAGTCGGGCTTGGCATAGTTACAGAGGCATTTCGTGGGACCCTCCGGGGCGAAGGTGTAGCAATAATAGGTGCTATCCTCTTGGGAAAGATGATATTGAACTCCAAAAACCAGGAGCATGATGAGGTTGAGGGTAATCAAACTCTTCTTCACCATGTGCTGCTCCGGGCTCAGGATATCTTGGTATATATTGGAAAAAACCATGATGACCGCGATCCCCACTACCAGGGTTCCCATGGTAAACCACAAAGGATGGATAGGCAAGGGCCCTACCAATCCTTGTAAGTATTGAAATACCCCTCTTTCGTGATCAGAGACCGCGATGATCAGCACCGGAATCTCGATGAGAAGGGCAAAGTTTTTTTTGAACTGATCCAGTCTATTCATAGCGTTAGAAATTTGTCTGACTAAAAGAGAAGTTTAGCTCGTCTCGCTGGACATCATAGACGATGAGGTTTCCCATTTGCTTGACTGCTGTAATAGGCAGGGAGGCTAACTTGTCGACACCGAGAAAGGCCTCATAGCGACCAATGGCCTCTTCGCCGAGCTTGTTGATGATCACCCGCATCAGACGATCCAAATTGTATTTGAATTGGCTGGAAACCGGTACCACCTCCTGACTCATCTCCAGTCGATTCAGGGCTTCGGTGGCTTGCGGGTATTTCTGGCGTAGCTGGTCGAAGTAGGCGGCGGAAATTTCTCCGGAGTAGATGATATAACGCTGACTTGAAGTAAACTGAGGTTCGGTAAAAGCGATACCGCTGTCGTTATGGGTTTCGCTGGCGAAGTAGCGGGCAAAGGGTCGAAATAAGGTCTCCTTGCAGAAATCTTTCTTGGCGGCTAGAATTTCTTCTACTTGTTTGGAAGGTTCAATGAAGCCTTTTTTGCCACTGACCTTCCAGAAAATCCAGGCGGGTTGGGCCAGGAGATCTGCTTTGGTCAGGACGATGGTGAGTTTGCTGAAGAAACTGATCCTACTGACCTCATCCAAGCGATCGAACAACTTCTGGAGGGCTTCCAACTCAAAGGTGGTAGCATGGCTATCAGCATGAATCGCCCACAATACCACATCTGACTCTTGGATTTTCTCCAGGTACTGGTTGAGATGTTTTTCATCCGCTTCGGCTGATTCTCCTATCCCAGGCAGGTCATAGAACCAGAGTTTTTGATTTCCGCTACCCTTGATCTCTACCCGGGTAATTTCTTTGGTGCATGGCTTTACTGGATCTGTTTTGAGCTGAACCTTAAATAAGGCATTCAAGAGAGAAGACTTCCCCACGCCGGTTTGCCCCATGATAGAGACAGAGAAGGGGCGTTCATCTTCTGCTTTAGGCCCAGGGGGTATTTCCTTTACCACCAGGACCGCTTTGTCTTGGGTTTTCATAACAAGCATTCTTTAGGTTTTAATGAAAATGGCTGGTTGTGCTGTAGGTTTATAAAGTATCTGGTACCCAGGGTTGGAAGTGCAGATCCCCCTGGTAATTGAGTTTGCGGAAGATTTCTTTCCAGGTTTGAATCAGCTTCACCGAGGAGATAAAGCCGTGATCCTGGATCTCGCCCGTGGTAGAAGGAATGATGGTTACCTTATGTACTTTGCTTAGGTCAAAGTCTGGTTCCCAGTTTTCCAGTAATGCCTGGGCCTGTTTAAACCGTCTTTCCGTAAAGTATAGCTCGCCCAAGAGGGAAGTATTGCACTCCACCACCATATCCGAAAGAATCAGCAAGGACGAATGGTGCGCCCGCTTAATGATATCCTGGGCCCGGCTGATAGAGGTAATGATACAACTGCGGGCCGGGTCCTTTTTGCCTAGTTCCACGTTGATTTTGGCGTACCGGTCTTTGATGACTTGTTCAATCTCGACGGCCAATTCTTCCTCTTTTTTCTCCATCGCCCGACGCTCAGAAGGTTTCTGCGGATGGCTTTTTTGATGCCTGAGGAGTTCCTGGGAAAATTGATTGGCCTCAACCGGGAGGAAAATGGCATTGGAGGGCCGAGGTAGTTTTCGGAAAATGTTGGCCGCATGTGCAGCTACTGAATCAATGCTGGATGCATCGACGCTGGTCGTAAGATCACAGAGGATGAGAAAAGTGGGCGCTTTTTCTGCCTCCTCTGCTTCCTTTTTCAAAGCGTCCAGGTCGCCACACCCGATCCAGCTGAGGAAACTGAGAAAGAGCAATGACCAGAGCGCCGTGCGGGCTTTTCGAAAGGAATTAAGATGCTTTTCCATTGCTTGTGGTTTTGTAATAGGGTAAAGGGTCGATGGCATTTTTTCCGCGTTCGTCTAGAATGGCTTCGAAGCCACGACGGGAGAGAAGTAGGTTGCGCATTTTTTCGGCCCGGGCATAGGGGTCATGGCCGTTGTTGAATTGATCTGATAGGACTGCTCCGTGGGCGTATCCCTGGTCATAGGAAGCGAGGAAAAAATTGGTGTAATGCTCAAAGAATTCTTTCCCGGCTACCCAGGTCAGGTACTCCTGTACCTGGTTGATTTGTTCGTTGATGTTGACACAGGTTTCCTGGGCGGTTTGGTATCTTTTCTCTACCCGCTTGGCCGTGTACTGATAGGACAGCTTGCGGGTGTAGTTCTGAAGGTTTTCCAAGCCCAGCGAGAAACAGATTCCGCCGATGATGGGGAAAATGAGGGTAATCAGGATAAAGGTTATGCCCGTAATGATGCTTTTAATATCGCCCCCGTTCACGATATCCGGATCATTAAAGTAGCGGAAGATCCCCAGGCAGAGGATGGTCAGGAGCAAGGTGCCCAAGACCATGAGTTTTACCCGGGTTCGGAGCAAGGAAGCCCTTTCCAACTTATCGCGGTATGCTTCGACCTCCTCCTGTTTCATGCCTTCGATCTTCCGAAAATCAATCAAGGTTCGGGAAAGGGGAGTACCGAGATATTCATCATAGAGGATCTTGATATAGATGGTACAAAAGGCAATCCCCATGGCCAGAATAAATACTTCCCAGTTTTCTGCGAATACCAATAAGGGATTGTATATCAACTGACTGATATCCCCGGCAGCATTGGTGGCCAGGTTGAGGTTGAAGCCTTCCTGGGTGAGTTTCAGGGCCAGGGGTATATCCGCTACGATCAGGCAGAAGGCAAAGAAGAGGTACAAAAGGGCCAATAGAATGGAATACTTGCGAGGGTTGTAAAAGCCTTGCTCCAAAAAGTCATTTTGGTGATCAAATTTGCTCCGGGCCACCTTCATGATCTCTTTAGCTGTTTCGGCTTTTACCTTCAGGCGTTCCAATTTTCCTTTGTACTGGGTCTTGACATAATCCTGAATCAGGCGGACGTGCGTTTCCGCTACGTTAATAATGGTCTTTCTAGGCAGGCCTATAGCTCCTTCATGTTTGCCCTTTTTTTCGAAGTATTCCCCAAATTTGTTGATTACAAATTCGATCGCCATCAGGTCAAATTCCCCATGTTCTTCGATGCGCTTTTCTGTTTCAAAAGCCTCCGAAAGGGTAAGTTTTACGGTCTCTACAGCTATGGTCGGACCTTGTTCAGTGGGTTCCGGCGGAGGCACGGATTCTGCTTCTGTTTTTTGAGACCGGAACAGATTTCTCATCCGATCCCACAGAGTAAGCTGGGTTTTAGGTTCTTGTTCCATGAGTTTTTATGATGTAGAACTATAGGTAGAGGTTAAATCGGGTCCCAGGCCTTCCTGTAGGTACTGGCGACCCAGGTCAAATCCTTCCTTAAGGGAAGTTTCGTTTTCTGCTTGCTGTCGGAGCAGGGATGCCTCCTTCTCGGCCACTTCCTGCTTCTGTTGCTCGATACTCTGCCGCAGGTTTAGCTTGCGGGCCGTTAATTCGTCCATTTCCCTGGCGAGTTTGAGATAGCGGTCCGTTTGCCGCTTTTTCAAGGCTTCGATATAGTCCAGCTTCTTTTTGAGTTCCTGCTTTTTCTCCAGATAGTCTTTACCCAGGTCTTTGATGACGAAGGTCCACTCCGGGAAATAATCCATATCAACTTTGGAGATTTCTTCTCCGATATTTATTTGTTCCGGAGCCTCGGCTTCCGGCTGATTTTTGGGGAAGAAAACCCGGATGAAAGAGAAGAAATTTCGCTGCTGGGGGGCTTGAGCAGGTTTCTTGCGCTGTAGGGTAATACGTCGGGCCGGGCGGTCATTGAGCACGGCCAGGGCTTTCTCACTTTGATTGGCCATGAGCTCATGCAGCTGATCATTGAGAAACTGGTAGTGCTTCCGAAATCGCTTTTCTTCATCCAGGTGCATGTTGACCGGACGAGGACTGGAGTGGAAACTGAGCGCTTCTGCCACATTGCGGGAGTCCATCATGAGCCTTCTTTCCGTCTCTACCAGGCCTTTGAAGCGTAGGGCATAGGCGATGCCGAAACCGGTGAGGAGGACCATGGAAGAAAAACAGATGATGACAATCACGTCTTTATCTGCGACCAGATTCAGAGAAAAGGCAAGCAGGGAAAGCAGAAATACCAGCACAGCTAGACTCAGTTCCCAATGGCGCAGGAAAAAGGATGCTTTTTCGTTGGCGGCCATTTTCTGACGCAGTTTTTCAATTCTCGGCTCGATGATAAATATCAGATAGACGAACATGCAGGCACTTACCCCCAGGGCGATACTGGTACCGATCACCTGCCCCGAAAGGGCGTCCATGATGGTTGAGACTTCGCCATCTTTGATCCCGGCGGCGGATACAATGATAAAAACGATGCCCAGGATCAGCAGGAAAGGGATAGCCTGAAGCCAGAAGCTAAAGAAGGAATTGGCCCCAATCTGGGTCTGGTACATATTCTCCCCTTCCCCTATGGCCAGGTTTAGCCGACTTTTTTGCCAATTTTGAGGGCGGCGACCTTTGCCTTCGACCCTTTCAACCAGTTTATGACAGATAAATGCGACCAAACCGATCAAGGCCAGCACGGCCAGTAACACCAGAAAGAAGTTGACCACCAACTGTAGGGTGTTGGTGCTGGATTGGAAGAGCTGGTTACCGAAAGATGCGGTCTGAGCCAGGATGAAAGAAATGAAGTCGGCATTTCCGATATCCTTGGAGACTACATAGGTGGAGAAAAACCAGCCACAAACGCCAGCCATCGCCAACCCAACATACAGGAGGAAGGAGAACACGCCATGATGAATGCCGGGAATGCCTGCCGTATGCCTGGCTATCTGGGTTTGTTTGTCCGCAATGATGGCTTGAATTTTCGTGAACTCTGCCATCTTTTTTGCGGTACTTTTTTCATGTTCGAGGTAATAGTGTTTGTTATTAGACTTTTTCTTTTGGTATAAGCCCTCGAACTTATTGGAGAGGATATTGAGCTCATCGTGTAGCCCCTCGATGCGCCTTTTGACCAAATCCCTTTTCTCTTCGGCATACTGCCGATAAGCCTGTTGAAGCTTTCCTTTTAGCAGGGTCAAATCCTGCTCCAGGCTAGCTTTGTCTTCCAGGAGAGTTCCCTCTTCATTCAAATGTTCCTGTAGCTCTTTTTCCAGCCCGGCTATTTTCAGATCAATCATGGGAATTTGGGCCTTGAGTTCCCCGATCTTGGTCTCCCCCAAACTGTGTAGCCAGCCAATCTTTTCCTTTACGCTTTGGCCATAAGCAGAGAGGAGTGCAGAAAGCCGTTCCTTAAACTTGTCCCGAGCTTCCAGGGCTACATAAAACCCCATACGATTGAATGCTCCAGGGTCCTGACTGGAAAAGTCTACCTTGACGAGGGTAGGGGCGTGCGGACTTACCGGAAATAAGGGATCCGGCTCAGGGGGCTTGGCTTCCTCTGCAGGTTTCTTGATATCAGCGGTATCCCCTTCTGGTTCCGATGCTGGCGGATCGACAGGGGGATTTTCTGGTTTTTTCTGATCCTTTTCCTCTTCTGAGGGGGGAAGGACCGGTTTTAGGGTTTCGTTTTCAGAACGAGCCATGTCTCGAAGGGTTTTATTTTCGGCTTTTTCCTTCGGGATGCCATGATTCGCAGCGAGGATGGAATGCTGGCCCGTCTTTGGCGCCTGACGCTTTCAGATGGCAAAGGTGATGATCTATATTACCAGGCCCATTCATCTCCTGCTTAAGGAAAAGCATCCGTTTAGGAATTATTCCAAAACAAAAGAAAATGGGCCTGGTCTGAATCCGTTGATTTAAGGATTTTTCCCTACCCAGATTTGAGTATTTCTGAAAAAGGCTCGGGTAGGAATCGGCTGGATCATTAGATATTATGTTCTATGGCATATCTGACCAACTGGTAAGAATTATTGAGGTTAAGCTTGCTGAGGAGGTTGCGGCGATGGGTATCGACGGTATGGACAGAAATATGCAGGGATTCGCTGATTTCGGCGGAGGTTTTTCCCAGCCCTATCTCATGCAAAATCTCCCGTTCCCTTTTAGAAATTTTAATCTCGTCTTTTTGAGGATTTCGGGCGATGTGCATGATTTTTTCCACAATCTTTTGGTCAAATTCCTCTTCTCCCTTGGCTACTTTGTGGATCGCATTTACCAATCGTTGGCGACCTGTGTTCTTGAGGAGGTAGCCGCTGCCTCCTGCCTCTAATACCTTTTTGACAAATTCCAATTCATCGTAATTTGAAAGGAAAAGTACCTTGACGTGGGGGAATTTTTCTGCGATATGTTTAGCGGTTTCAATGCCATTCATATTGGGCATTTCTATATCCAGCACGGCTACGTCGATTTCGTTAGGATATTTATTTAAGAGTTTGATGACTTCTAGTCCATCTTTAGCTATGGCTTTGATCTGAATGCTTGCTTCGTTTTCGAGGATAGTTTTTAAGCCTTCGTTGATGATATCCTGGTCATCGGCGATGATGATACGAATGGGTTGATTCATGATAAGGGTGTGCTAGGTTTGAGAGGGATGTCAAGATTAAAAGTAGTGCCGTTTCCTTTTCCAGAGTCGATATCGAGGCTTCCTCCCAGTTCCTGAAGGCGCGCTTTAATGTTGTTGAGCCCCATGCCATCTCCGATCTGGAATGCTTTCTTAGAATCAAACCCAATCCCGTCATCTTCCACCATGATATTCAGGTTGTTTCCATTCAGGGTTAGGGTAACCGTAATTTCTTGCGCCTCGGCATGCTTGAGGGCATTGCTGAGGAGTTCTTGAACAATCCGAAAGGCATTTACCTCCAGTTTGTCGGTCAGCCGATCTGAGATCCCATGGTCGTAAAAATGAATGACTACTTTATTCGTCTGATTGATCTTGGTAATGTGATTCTGGATGGCTGCTACCAACCCAAATTTCATGAGATAGTTGTTATACATATCCCGGGAGATGGTCCGTACATCCTGGCAGGCCTCCGTCAGCAAGTGGTTAGCCTTGTCGTATTGTCTACTTTGCTCCACCTGCAGGGGGTTTTTGCTAAAATCTATGGATTCTAAAAACATCTGCACGGTGGCTAGCGTGGCGCCGAGTCCATCATGTAATTCTTTGGCTATGCGTTTTCGTTCCCTTTCCTGGGCTTCGATTTTGGTATAAAGCCGGTCCAATTCCTGGCCTTTGAGCATATCGTCTATGCGGAGTTGACTTTGTTTGGCCCGGGCTTTGGCCAGGCTGGCTTCCTTTTCAGCCATTTCCTTTTTGGCAATGGCCTGGGTGGATTTTTGATCGGCCTCTAGTTTGGCAGCTTCAGCAGCGTATCGTGCGGACTCAGCCTCAAGAGATTTCCGATCAGCGTCATGCGCCTTGCGCGCAATGAGGTTATTTCGGTAGACCAGGATGGTTAAAGCCATAAAGGTAAGGATCGCTAGAAAGAGAAATTTCTGTAACCAGGAAGCTTGGGTAGCGGCGAGTTTGGCGGCTGATTTTTCTGCAGTAAACTTTTCTCGATCCTGAATTTCAAATTGGTTGAGCTCTACCAATCCATTTATCTTCAGCTTAGACAAGGAATCCTGGAGTTGTTGGATGGCTTGTTGATGGGCCAGAGCTTGTTCAAATGAACCCAATTCTGCATAGATCTGAGCCAGAAGATTATTTGCCTCTACAATTAATCCAGGTACTTGGATTGCTTCGGCGTTTTTCAAACTTAGTTTTCCATAGGTTAGTGCCGCTTGCGGATGTTCTTGCCTTACTTCCAACAGGCCTAGTTTATAATAGCTTTCAGCGATGCCATCAACTTTCTGTTTTTCTTCGGATTGCTCCAAGTATTGGGCAAAGAAAAATCGGGCAGAATCATATCTTTTCTCCTCTAAATAAAGGTCTCCCAAGATGTTTCGGTAAAGCCCGTCTTGATCTGGGATTGGGGGAGCTTCTTCCGCTTCGCTTGGGTTTTCCAGGCCTTTCTTTAAGAAATTTTTGGCCTCTTGCATCCGGCCCATTTTAAAGTAGCAAACTCCCAAGTTATACCAGGCTGTCTGTCTGGTTTCTGAGCGATCCATTTCCTCCGATAATCGCAAAGCGGTCTGGTAGCTTTCGATCGCTAATGGGTAGTTGTCAGTCTGTTCATGGAGGTTACCAATATTTATATAAATATTGGGTTTGCGCTTTCCTGTCAATCTTTCTTCCAAGCGCAAGGCCCGTTCGAAATACAAAAGGGCTTGACTGGTTTGCCCAAGATTTTTTTTCAGAATGCCGATACTGTTACACAAATCCACCATGACATCCTGATTGTCTTTCGCTTCCGCTAGCGCCAAGCCTTTTTCAAAATACGTAGCCGCTAGTTCAAAATGTCCGAGATTCTTGTATTGGACCCCCAGGTTGTGCAAAGCGCCGGCCATGCCTACACTATCTGGAATGAGGGTCCGGTAATCGAGAGCTCTTTTGTAAAAAGGAATGGATTGGAGATACTTACCCAGAGAATAATTTACAGCGCCTAGCCGCATATTTGCATCGCCTAGTCCTTTGGTATATTCAATTTCGCTGGCTAAGGATCTGGCTACAGTAGCCATGGCAATGGCGCTATCGGGTAATGGAATCGTGAAAAATATCCAGGATAGTTCGTTGTAGGCATCGATGACAGACTCAGGATTTTCGGCAGCGCGGATGATGTCTTTTTGAACAGCTATCTCCGCTAAGGATTCATCATTTTGCTGACCCCATAAAAATGAGGAGGATAAGTGAAATAAAACGTACCCTAAAAGAATAAGTGTGTTTTTCATAAAGGTCTATGGTTTACATGGTCCTTTAGCATGAAAATACGGGGAAACAACACCTAGACAAAAAGTTTCCCCATCCTTGAAAGCGAGGATGGGGAAGGAATATTATGCCGGAAAGGGCTTAACTATCGTTTCGCTGTCTTTGGTTTTGATGACATTACTCCCATAGGTAGTAGGGCCCTCCTTAACATTGACCTTCACTTCGGTTACTTCTTCCAAATTCGCAAGGGTGTTAAGGGTGATGACATGGTTGACGTCTGTCCGGAGGGGAAGTGCAGGAGTGTCCTCATCTCTGGTAACGTACACGTCTATATCTGCTAATCCATTTTCGAGGGAGAGCAGGGTGATCGTACTCCCGGGAGATGCGTGAAATTGCGTATTATAAAATGTGGTCGATGAGTGGACAAAAACTTCATCATTACCTCCTTCTTGGATAAACTTGATAATGGTAAGATCAGGGATTAAGGATTTCATGTTTAGTTGAATGTTAGAAAGGTAAAGAGAAAAATAAGGGCAAACACCTCCAACCTAATGTCTGTAAGTAAAGGTCAAATGCTATGTCGGAGGCGAAATGCCCTTATCTTGGAATAATGCTGTATAGTGCGTTTTCATGCTAGTGTTTCATGGTCAGGTAGTTGGGCTCGTCCCTCCATTTTTGTTCAGTTTGAAGGGGGGAGAGGCAGGGGCTTCCTTGGACTTGAAGAACTGGGGACTTTGATTCGGTGGCATTTTCCGTCGAATGTCTTTGATAAAATTCTCGCAACTGTCCTCATATCCTCCTGACGCCCACACCTCAAGCAATTGCTCAGTAAAGATGCTGTATCCCGCTGCGGTGTTTTTGATAGCCGCATATTCCGATTCCCGGCTGGCACACATCAAATACATATGCGCCTTGAGTCCTGGGAGAAATTGTTCCACTTGATCACCGATATAAGGAAGGTCTCTTTGTTGGTTCATTTTAAAGTTGGGGATCAGGCCTGCGCTAAAGCAACAATCTGCCACAATGGTGATCTTTACTCCTTTTTTGAACTTATACAACCACTTTACCAGGCTGGTGTCTTTCAAAATCCCATCATACAAGCACCAGTATTCCTTTTCTTTATCTGGCTCTTCATCGGGTGCTTTATCAGGATCCTCATCTATTTGAGTTCTGTAAAAGTTATCTCTAAAGGTGGCTTTTCCGCCATGGCCTGAGAAAGTCAGTAAGAGTGCATCACCAGCCTTCAATTCTTTTGAATATCTTTTCAGGATGCGCTTGATCTTGGACTTGGTGGCACTTTTTGTCAAAAGAACCCGTGTTTCCTGATAGTTAAGATCAAAAGCAATGCTCGCCATCGCTTTTGCATCTGCTTCACAGACAGGCAAATCCAGTAGATCGCCCGAACCTTTATAGTTTCCCAGGTCCAGTTGATTGACTCCTATGTGGAGTGAATATCCTTTTTCCATAATTCCTTAGGTCTATGTCCCAAAACTATATGACTCCCTCACCCGAAAAATCATCTTTCAAGGGTAATTTGAAATACTCAAATCTAGGGATGCACGTATAGAAAACTCGACAAAACAAAGCTAGATCGGCATGTTATCCTCAGCAGATGTGAGGCAGAAGCCTTGCTCATGGAGCGTGATGAGATGTATATTTCGTTTTGCCTTAATTTCCTTTTTACAAAATAATTTTTTTTCGTAAAAGATCAAACCATTTGCAGAAGAAATTAGGCGCTCCTTTCATGGGAGAGAGGGAAACCGGGTAGCAGAGGGGAATAGAAGCTGTCACGCAAAACCCATCCTCCGTGTCATCCCCGAAAAAGCTGACAAAATGTCATATCCTCCCAGCTATTTTCGTATATTTGCTGGCTCAAATCAGCAGACGTCGATTAGTGTGTGATATATGAGGGATAAGATTACCCAAAAAACATTTCAGCCGGAGGCCTTGTCCCGGACCATTGATGAAACGCAGCAGGGAGCTGCCTATCAGGCGGAAACCCTGGCTCCTGAGGGGCAGCGACTGGCCTATATCGAGACCTATGGGTGTCAGATGAACTTTTCTGACACGGAGATTGTAGCCTCGGTGTTGACGGATATGTCCTATGGATTCACCTCCAATGCCGACGAGGCGGACGTGGTGTTCATCAATACCTGTTCGATCCGCGAAAACGCCGAGTCTAAGGTATGGCAGCGGCTCCAGAATTTCCGGAAGAAAAAAGCCGAGAAACCTCACCTGATGGTAGGGGTGCTGGGCTGTATGGCAGAGCGGCTGAAGGAAAAGCTCATCGAAAAAGAAAAACTGGTTGATCTGGTAGTCGGTCCGGATGCATATCGCGATCTGCCGGCTCTGTTGGGAGAAGTAGAAGGCGGACAAAAAGCGGTGAACGTGCTGCTCTCCCGGGAAGAAACCTACGCCAATATTTCCCCGGTCCGCCTCAATACCAATGGCGTTTCTGCTTTTGTAACCATCATGCGGGGCTGCGACAACATGTGCACCTTCTGTGTAGTGCCATTTACCCGAGGTAGAGAAAGAAGCCGTGATCCTTATTCCATCGAGCAGGAGGTGAAGGATTTGTATGAAGCTGGCTACCGCGAGGTGACGCTCCTGGGACAAAATGTAGATTCCTACAAATGGTCGCCAGATAGCAGCCTCAAAGGCAAAGCCCAGATTGAAAAGGCAGAGCGCAAAGGCACAGAGGTAGAAACCTTCAATTTTGCACAACTCCTGGAGAAAGTGGCCAAGGTCCATCCAGATATGCGCATTCGTTTTTCTACTTCCCATCCCAAAGACATCACCGACGATGTGCTGCATACCATGGCGAAGTATGAGAACGTCTGTAACTACATTCATCTGCCCGTGCAATCAGGCAGCGATCGCATCCTGGATATGATGAACCGGGGCTATACTTATGATTGGTACAAACAAAAAGTAGATCGCATTCGCGAAATCATTCCGGATTGTGCCATTAGCTCCGATATCATCACTGGTTTTTGTACTGAGACCGATGAAGATCATCAGCGGACCATGGATATCGTTGGCTATTCTCGCTATACCCATGCCTATATGTTTGCTTATAGCGAGCGTCCCGGCACACCGGCGGCAAAGCGTTTTGAGGATGATGTGGAGGAAAAAGAGAAAAAGCGCCGCTTGTCAGAAGTGATCAGCTTGCAGAATCGCATCAGCCGGGAGAGTAATTTCCTGGATATAGGAAAAACGTTTAAAGTCCTGATTGAAGGTGATTCCCGGAAGTCCGATGCAGATTTCTGCGGGCGAAACGATCAGAACAAAATGCTGGTCTTTCCCAAGCAAGAAGGCCTGAAACCAGGAGATTATGTACAGGTGCGGGTAAATGAAGCGACCAGCGCCACCCTGATTGGAGAGATTGTAGAAGAGAATAGAGAATAGAGAGTAGAGAATAGATAGTATCAGTTAAAAATAAATTCAGATCAGAAAAAAATAACCTCCTTTACCCAAATATTCAGCTCACCATATGACCATCCAACAAGTAAAGCAACGTTACGGCATCATCGGAAACTGTCGGGAAATCAATACCGCAGTAGAAATCGCTATGCGCGTGGCGCCTACCGATGTGTCGGTGTTGGTCTATGGGGAAAACGGAACGGGAAAAGATGTGATCCCGCGCATCATGCACCAGTTCAGCAAGCGGAAGCATAAATCATTCCTGCCCATCAATACCGGGGCCATTCCCGAGGGAACCCTTGATTCTGAATTATTTGGGCATGAAAAAGGCGCCTTTACCTCTGCTTATGATACCCGTAAGGGCCACTTTGAGGAGGTAGAGAACGGGACGATTTTTCTGGATGAAATTGGCGAAATGCCCATGGCTACCCAGGCGCGTCTGTTAAGGCTACTGGAAAATGGAGAATACCTTCGGGTAGGCTCTTCTAAAGTCCGCAAAGCGGACGTGCGGGTGATTGCCGCTACCAACCGCAACCTGGTAGATATGATTCGGGAAGGGAAGTTTCGCCAGGATTTATACTTCCGATTGAATACGGTTTCGATTGTGATGCCGCCCTTGCGGGAAAGGGCAGAAGACATAGAGTTATTGTTCAACTACTTCGCCCTGGAATTTGCGGAGCAGTACAAAAGAGACCCTATTGTGCTGGCCTCAGACGCCATTGAACTGCTCTATCAGTATCGCTGGCCTGGAAATGTACGGGAACTGCGAAATCTGGTGCAGAAGCTGACCGTGCTGGTCAAAGGAGACCTCATTACGCCCACCATCCTACAGAAAAACCTCCTCATTCAGGAGAGTTACCTACCCAGCATCGTTCGCTTGCCTGGGGATGCCCCTGCCAATGGCGACCCCTTGGGACAGGATGATCGGGATGTCTTATTCAAGTTGGTTAGGGAAGTGTCTGATCTGAAAAAAATGTTCTATCTCATGATGCAAAACAGAGATATGGACCCCGTAGATCGACCTGCCTACACGCCTCCTCCTACGACCCATTTTCAAAATCCTGAGCCTACCGTCCATGAGCCGGAAATTGTGCAGCCTATACAACCTTTACGCCCTACGCCTCCTCTGTTAGAAGAGTCTCTTTCTCTGGAAAAAAAGGAAAAAGAGTTGATTATCAAAGCCCTGAAAAAGCATAATCGCAACCGAAAAAAGGCTGCCCAGGAACTTGAAATCTCTGAGCGGACCCTCTACCGAAAAATCCAGAATTACGACATAGATCTGTAAACTGTGGTCAGAAATAATCCTTTATATCTCCGCCTCCTAGGCCTTTTTCTGGCCTCTTGCCTCCTTACGGGTTGTTTTACCGTGAACTTCAACTGGACGGGCACATTGACCAATACAGACAGCAACCTGGAGACTCTGTTCGTAGATCAGTTTACCAATGAAGCCCCCATTGTGGTACCTTATCTGGCCCAGGAGGTAACCAACCAATTACAGGAACGCTTCCTGAATCAAAGCCGCCTGACCCTGACGGATGGAGCAGCGGATATCGAATTGAGCGGAAGTGTAGTGCGCTATAATGTGGCACCCGTAGCCATTACGGGGAGTACCGAGGCTTCCCAAAACCGCCTGACCATCGCCATTCGCATCAATTTCCTCAACAATCAGGACGAGGACGACAGCTGGGAACAAACCTTCACCAAGTTTGTGGACTTCGATGCCCGGGAAGATTTTGCCAGTATAGAGGAAGATAAAATCAACGAAATCCTGGAGCAGGTTACCCAGGATGTATTCACCAAGTCATTGGGGAAATGGTAGGCTAGGGGTGGGCCGCTACCCATATTTCTCCCCCTTCAAAAAATTCTTTTTTCCAGATGGGCACCGTTTGCTTGAGGGTGTCAATCGCATATTTACAGGCTTCAAATGAAGCCTGCCGATGCGGAGTGCTGACCGCAATGATCACCGCTGTTTCCCCTACGGCCAGATCTCCTACCCGATGGTGGAAAGCGAGTTTGTCCACGGGCCATTGGTCAGCGGCTTGCTGAGCAATTTTTTCCATCTCCTGCACGGCCATTTTTTCATAAGCCTCGAAGGAAAGCTTAAAGACCGTTTTCCCTGCGGTATGGTTCCGGACAGTACCAATGAAGACATCTATGGCTCCACAGCTATCAGATTGGACAAAAGAAATGGCTGCCTCCGCTGAGAGTGGGCTATCGAGGATTTGTATATCAAAATTTTCTGCCATAATTAGCCTCCGCTTACGGGGGGAATCAAAACTACCTCATCCTGCGGTCCGATGGTTTTGTCAAGACCAGCATACTCACTGTTGACGGCAACTTTCAGGCTTTTTAAATCCGCTAGTTGAGGATGTTTTTCTCGCAGACTCAGCAGCAATCCTTCCACATTCGCCGGTCCCTCCCACTCGTAGGAGACCTGGCGACCTCCCAGAATGTCTTTGGTGATGCCAAAGGCTAGTAGTTCAATTTTCATAATTAAATTTACGCCCCTCCCGGGGAAAAGAAAAAAATCCTGTATTTTTCCCAGAAGCCCAAGCCTATGACTGCTACCAAAATTACGCATCGACAAATTCTCCAATATAGAGGGGACCAATGCGAGACCCGCCCGGATCTGATTGCGGTGGAAGCCCCCCTGGAAATACGTATCGCCTGGGGGCCTGCTTTTGCCCGCAAAGAAAAAACCTGGCTCATGACCCTGAGAACCCCTGGGGCAGATGAAGAATTGATTTGGGGCTTACTCTTAAGTGAGGGGATCATCCGGGAAAAAAAGGAAGTGTTACAACTGGAGCCTTGTGTGAAGGCTAAAGGAGATACCTATGTGGTTGAATTAGATCCTGCCGTACAGGTAGATTGGGAAAATATGGGTCGGCAGGGATTGATGACGGGGGCTTGCGGACTCTGTGGAAAAGAACTGATTGAAAGCAGCCTGGAAGGCTGTCAGGTCTCGCCTCCTACGGACCTCAAACTATGGCCAGAACAGCTCTTTTCTCTGGCCGGACAAATGGCCCAGCTTCAGGCAGGATTTAAACATACCGGAGGCCTGCATGCTGCCGCTTTATTTGATCGGGAAGGACAGATTTGTCTGTTGCGGGAGGATATAGGGCGACACAACGCCATGGATAAACTCATCGGAGCGGCATGGCAAAGAGAGCTATTGCCCCTATCAGAATATCTGGTTTGTTGGAGCAGCCGGGCCAGTTTTGAATTGGTACAAAAGGCCCTTCGGGCCGGATTGCCCCTGGCGGTCGCCATGAGCGCTCCTTCCAGCCTAGCCATTGAACTGGCCGAAGCCGCTCAGCTGAGCTTGATTGGATTTTTGCGGGAAGACCGCTTTAACCTATATACTGATACCCGAGACCTCATCCACGCTTCAACCCCGATTCAGGCATGAAATTCCCAAACCCAGAGAATCCAGAAACCCTCTCTCCTCTGCGTAGAAAAAGGCCTTCCAAGGCTGCGGGAGGCTGGCCAGCCATTCGTCAGGCCGTGCGGCATATCCTCAGGGAGATGGGACCGGCTCGTGGCTGGAAAGTCCTGCAAGAAGTCAATCAACAAGATGGCTTTGACTGTCCGGGCTGTGCATGGCCCGATCCAGACGGTCATCGCTCCAAGTTGGGAGAATATTGTGAAAATGGGGCCAAGGCAGTAGCCGAGGAAGCGACCACCAAGCGGGTCGATCCAGCATTTTTTGCGCGTCATTCGGTGGCGGAAATGGCTACCTGGACGGATTTTGAGATCGGGAAAAAAGGGCGGATCACCCATCCCATGATCCTGCGCCCGGGAGAAACCCATTACCAACCCATCAGTTGGGAATGGGCCTTTGATACCATCGCCACCACCTTAAAAGGCCTTGAATCCCCGGATGAGGCCATCTTTTATACCTCCGGGCGCACCAGCAACGAAGCGGCTTTTTTATATCAGCTCCTGGTTCGGAAATTTGGTACCAATAATCTTCCCGATTGCTCCAATATGTGCCATGAATCCTCGGGTGTAGGACTTTCCCGCACGGTAGGCATTGGCAAAGGTTCGGTAACCCTGGAAGATCTTTATGAAGCAGAAGTGATTTTGGTAGTCGGACAAAATCCGGGAACCAACCATCCCCGCATGCTGTCAGCTCTGCAAAGATGTAAGCGAAATGGGGGCAAAATTGTCACCGTCAATCCCTTGCCAGAAGCAGGTTTGATGAAATTCAAGCATCCCCAGAAGGTGGGAGATATGTTAGGCAAGGGCACGGCCCTGACGGATCATTTTCTGCAAGTGCGGGTCAACGGCGACATTGCCCTGGCCAAAGCCTTGATGAAGTATCTGTTGGAGGCGGAAGCGGAACGTCCCGGAGAGGTATTGGATGGGGATTTTATGCGGGAAAAAACCGAGGGCTTTGACATGCTCGCTGCTAATCTAGGTACCTATCCGTGGGAGCAGTTGGTAGAAGAAAGCGGTATTCCGCTGGCTCAAATCCAGGAGGTTGGAGCCCTGCTCGCCCAACATAAGAAGATCATCATTTGCTGGGCCATGGGACTTACCCAACACAAAAATGGCGTGGAAAATATCCAGGAAATGGTAAACCTTTTGCTGATGAAAGGAGCCATTGGCAAGCCGGGTGCTGGAACTTGTCCGGTCCGCGGCCATAGCAATGTACAGGGGGATCGCACCATGGGCATTTGGGAAAAACCCAAGGAAGCCTTCCTGGACCGGCTGAAAGCCCATTTTGGTTTTGAACCACCTCGGAAGCATGGATACAATACGGTGGAAGCCATTCAGGCCATGCATGCTGGCAAGGCTAGCGTTTTCTTTGCCATGGGCGGGAACTTTCTGTCTGCCGCCCCTGACACGCTGTATACGGCAGAGGCTTTGCGAAACTGTGCCCTCACGGTCCAGGTTTCGACCAAGCTCAATCGTAGCCACCTGGTACATGGGGAGACGGCCCTGATTTTACCCTGTTTGGGACGGACAGAGGCGGATGAGCAGGCCAGCGGTCCCCAATTTGTCTCGGTTGAAAACTCCATGGGCAAAGTGCACCAAAGCCGTGGAACGCTCGCCCCTGCGTCGGAGCACCTCAAAAGTGAACCTGAGATCGTGGGGCGGCTGGGACGCTACCTAGGCGACGACCAGGATGGTATTTCCTGGCAAGCCATGATAGATGATTATGATCAGATTCGGCTGGCTATAGAGGCCTGTATTCCAGGCTTCGAACGCTATAATGAGCGAGTACGGCAGCCGGATGGCTTTTATCTGCCTAATGGCGCGAGAGAAGGGCGCTTTAATACCCCCGATGGCAAAGCCCATTTTACCCTGAATGCCCTGCCAGACAATACCTTAGCGGAAGGAAATTTGGTGATGATTACGGTACGAAGCCACGATCAGTACAATACCACCATCTACGGTTTAAACGACCGCTACAGAGGCCTTTTTGGGGAGCGGAGGGTAGTGCTGATGAATCAGGCAGATATGGAGAAAAAAGGCCTCAAGGCAGAAGAGCCGGTTGATCTGACCAGCCATTTTTCCGGAGAAAAAAGGACCGCCCGTAATTTCCGGGCGATCCCCTATGATATTCCTGCTGGCTGTGTGGCTACCTACTTTCCGGAAGCCAATGTCCTGGTTCCGGTCAGGAGCATTGCCCGGGGCAGCCATACACCTTCTTCTAAATTTGTGGAGGTCAGCATCGAAAAAGCCGAGGGCTAGCCGATTATCTTACCAGGAGGCGTTGAAAGCCCCGCTTTTCTCCTGCTTGTACTTCGAGGATATAGGTGCCGGGGCTTAGGTGTTCAGGAAGGATCCAAGTCTGGACAGCACCAGCTTTTTCTCCAAGGTCTGCGACCTTTTTTCCATAAATATCCAGAATGCGAAGATGTAAGGAGGAGGACGTAAGCTGGCCTTCCAGAGTAAGCTGTCCGCCAGCGGTTGCCGGATTCGGATAGATGGCTAAGCCCATTCCGGAAAGCGCTCCATCTAAATTTGTGGTGAGTTGGGTAACCTGAACCACCCCTTTGCCCGTAGCCAACCAGGCATCTCCATTAGGGGTGAAAGCTATATCCCGGATGCGGTTGTCTGGTAAGCCATCTGCTGCCTTAAAAGAGGTAAAGGTAAACCCATCCCAGACCGAAAGCCCAGATTCGGTCGCGATCCAGATACGCCCGGAGGCATCCTGTTTCAGTCTATTGACCTGATTACCGACCAGGTTAGAATTGGCGGTGGTGTAATGGGTCCACTGACCATTATCTCTTTTGGCCAGGCCATTGTTCATGCCTACCCAGAGCACTGAGCCCACTTCTAACAAGGCATTGACCAGGTTGTCGGGTAATCCCGAGCTGTTATCCGTACGGATCCACTGAGAGCCATCAAAAGAGGCGAATCCTCCTGCAAAGTTGGCAAAGGGATGGGTGCCTATCCAGACGAGATTGTTGTTCCCTGGAATTACAGTGCGGACATTGGTGGAAGGAATGCCGGGGGTAGGGGGGACGTAACTAGACCAGGCTTGCCCATCATATTTGGCGACTTCTCCATTAGAAGCCGCCCAGATGTGGTTGTTGGCATCCACGGCTAGGTCGGTGATGCTACCGGTATAGATAAACTGCCAGCCAGTATCTCTTTTGACCGAGACGCCATCCAGCTCAGAGCCCACCCACAGCAGGCTATCCTGGTCAAAAGCCAGGCAATGAATCCAATTGGGGAAAGTTCCTTGTTCGGGGAGCTTAAATACCGTCCAGGAGGTCCCGTCATAGGTGGCCATGCCGTTGGTAGTGCCTACCCAGAGCTGCCCGGTAGGGGAAACGGTAAGCCCGTGACAGTTGTCATTCGGCAGGTTGGAATTGGCTACATTATAAACCGTGGAGGTAAGGCTTTGAGCAGGAAGGGAATAGGGAAAAAGGAAGGTACAGCAAAGAGCGAAAAGTAAATGAGGGTTGATTTTCATGACAAAGAATATTCATCCTTGGCGTGCAATAAATGTGCCTGAGGCTGGCCTTTTAGGGGCTGGATACCGGGGATTAGCAAAAAAGAGCACCCTAAAAAAGTAGAGGGAAACAGCCTTTTTGTTTATCTTTAATCCTATGAGCCAGATGCAGATCATGGATAATCACGGACGCCCCATTGAATATGTGCGGTTGGCTGTGACGGACCGGTGTAACCTCCGCTGTTTTTATTGCATGCCGGAAGAAGGCATAAAATACATGGCTAGGACGGCCTTGTTGACCTATGAAGAGATGGAACGACTGGTGAGCATTCTGGCTGGTATGGGGGTGCATAAGGTTCGGATTACAGGGGGAGAACCTTTTCTCCGGAAGCAGCTCCCGGATTTTATGCAGCGCTTGCTGGCTATACCGGGCATTGACCAATTAAACCTGACCACCAACGGTGTCCTCACCAAGGCCTATATTCCTCAGCTAATCGACATGGGCATTCATTCCATTAATTTGAGTTTGGATACCCTGGACCGGCAGCGGTTTTTTGACATGACCCGCCGGGACGAATTACCCAAAGTACTGGACTGCCTGGAAGCCTTGATTGAGGCCGGGATCAAAACCAAGATCAACGCGGTGATCATGGAAGGCAAAAATACCCAGGATATTGTCCCCCTGGCGGAATTGGCGGCTACCCGACCGATTGAGGTGCGCTTTATTGAGGAAATGCCTTTTAACGGTAGCGGGGGACATGAAGAAATCAAAACCTGGAATTATCGCCAGATTCTGGACGAGCTAACAGGGAAATATCCTGATTTGCAGAAGATAAGCTCCGAAAAGGGGGCCACCGCTACCCGATATACCATTCCGGGCTTTGTTGGGAAAGTCGGGATTATCCCTGCTTTTTCCCGCACCTTTTGCGGAGCTTGCAACCGGATTAGAATTACCCCCAAAGGAACCCTGAAGACCTGTCTCTATGACAATGGAGTGCTCGACCTACGGGAGCTGATCCGCGGCGGGGCCTCTGATGAAGAAGTACAGGCAGCCTTCCTCAAAGCCTTCAAATCCCGGGCAAAAGATGGATATGAAGCAGAAAAAGGTAGGGGAGATGCCGCTCCGATACAAGAATCCATGTCGACCATAGGCGGATAATTATTTTCATGAAACATTTTCTGATCTCTTTGATATGCATCCTGACGGCTTTGGCTATGGGTGCCTGTGCCACTACTGCCGAACCCACAGAGAGCCCTAAGAGGCTTACCCTGCCCACCCAGGAGCGCTATGTGATTGATATGGCAGGCATCCTTAACTCTGCCCAGCAAGATTCATTGCGAATGATCCTGAAAGCCTATGAGGAGGAGAGTAGTCTGCATTTTGCCCTGGTCTCTGTGGCCGATCTGGGGGGACAGGATTTACAAAACCTGAGCCTGGAAGTGGCCAAGCAACTGAAGACCGGCCAGCCGGGCCTCAACAATGGCGGAATCATTCTGATTTCTATGGCCGAGCGCTTACTCAAGGTGGAGGTGAACTACGGCCTGGAATGGCAGATTTCTACCAATCAAGCCGCAGACATTCTGGACAGCATGCGGGATCAGTTAGGAAAGGAAGATTATTTCGGTGCCTTTAAAACGGGCTTCCAGGGCATGTATGAAAAAGGCAAAACCGTTTCCTGGGACATCGCTTTTCCTACCTACACCGCCATGAAAGAAGCGGGCGAGGAGGCGGTGGGTAAGATTGCCCGGATCAAAGCCCGAGGCAAAACCCGGGACTACAGCCGGGTCCCCATGGACTATCAGTTCCATGAAAATCTCTACATCGATCTGGTCATTGGAGACGATACCCCAGCCAGGTTGTTTTTCTCCAACTATATGGTCGAAATGGTCAATGTGGTAGTCTATCAGGACGAAAGGGCCATCCTGCATGCCAGGGTCCGGAAAACCGAACCCCTGGAACTCGAAATGTTAGGCCTGGAATAAGCGCTATTGCGTCTTAATCCACTTCTGACTGATCTGGCTGCCATCCTCAAGCTGCAGCTGTATCAGATATATGCCCGGTGAAAGGCTGTCCAGATTGAGTACCGTAGACAAGGCCTGAGCCGCAGGGAATTGCTGCTGCCACATCTCCGCCCCTTCAATGGAAAATGCCCGGACCTGGGCCTGCTGAGGCCGCTGCCAATCCGCCTCAAGGCTTACCTGCCCTGAACCAGGATTGGGATATAAACGGAATTGCTGGATGGATAAGTCTTCCAGGGAAGTTGCTCCGGTGAACTCAAACCAATTCAGATTGAATTGCGACTGCTTTATCAAAACCCGTAAGTGGTGCCGGCCGGCGGGAAGAGATACAGAAGCGGTGGTGGTGGCCCAACTCTGCCAATCCCCTGTAGGAGCGAAGCTAAGGTCCTGTAAAAAGGTCGCTTTCCCCTGCTCATCAATCAATTGAAGGGTGACGGCCCCGGTTTCACTGGCCGCAGCAGTCCGGAAAGAAGCCTCATAAGTTCCCGCACTATTCACCTGAATCACATAATCCATATAATCACCAGCATCCAGGTGTCCCACGTTTTTTCCTCCGCCGGTATCCAGGGTATTTTCCTGTTTTACCCCGGAGTGAAAGAAGTAACCCTCGGCTTCGATTTTTCCCGGTACCTGATAGATGGTCGGTAACCTGTTTTCTACTTCTTCCAGGGTAAAAGGCTGCAGGAAAGTGCTATCGAAGGCCTGGAATAAAGTGCCGGAATAGGTGATCCGAATTTGTTCCGAAGATACCAGATTATGATTGACCGAGAAGCGCAGGATTTTTCGATTGATGCTATCGGCCTCTACTTGACTAATGCTGATGGGCTGCCCGTTGACAAAGATTTGGAAGTCATTGGCCGAGGCACCCGTGGGAAACATCGGTTTATTGAGATTGAGCTGAATGCTGCTTGCATCCAGGGTATGGGCGTTGAGAATCTCGGTGTCTAGCGAGTTGGTTGGGCCTGTCTTGATAAACTCAAAACTGCCCAGATTATAGTCGCTTCCTACCGAGTAAAATCCGAGCTCCGTGTCTTCCGGGGTAAGGATGACGTTTGGAATGGTTAAGGTTTGCCAGGTCTGATAATCGCCCGTATTGGGGACGTAGCGTAAGTTGGTAAGATCGCTATTGCCTGATTGTAGATAAAAGCGTCCGGAAAATCCCGCTGTCGCTATCCTGACGTTGATATCATAGACGCCACTTTCGGTCACCTCCATCTGGTATTTCATCCACTCATTTTCATCTATCCATCCTACATTATATCCATTTGAATTAACGACGTCGGATGATTTTTCAATGTCTACCCCATCATTGCGATAGGCCCAGCCATTGTTCCAGGAGGTGTAGTTGCCTGTGGTTACATGATAGGTGGCTGCCTGATGATCAAAATAGGCGGTGCCCAAAGGCCCCAAATCATAGTCAGGCGCATAGATAATGCCGGGTACACTGTGCGTCTTGAACGCTTTTTTCTCGTCCTTTGCTACCTGCCGGATCATGGCGTCGATTACATCCTTTTGATAAATGCAGTTCTCAATCTTCAGATCCTCGGCCAGCTCCATCAGGGCGTTTTTAGCGAAGGTAGCTGAAGGGGCAGCTCCCCCATTTTCCCAGTAGTTCAATAAGGTCTGATAACCACTTTTCTTAGGGACCGAAAGGGGACCGGCAATGGCCTCTACTTTTTTCATGGGCCACCAGGCCCAACCTATGCCAAAATCTTCCAGCAGGGTAATGGCGTCCCGAAACCAGACGTTGGAGTTTTCTCCGGATTCTCCCAGGTAGAGCGGGACCTGATGATTTTCCCGGAGGTCCAGCACCCATTGGATAGAAGCCTGATCGTTCACCGACCAGTATTTGTGGGGACTGTAGACCAGTTTGCTGTCCCAGGGAGGGGTGAGTCCATTGAAATCATTGGCCCACCAGTTGCCTTCGATGAAGATAATATGGGTCGTATCTACCGTGCGGATGCTATCGGTTACTTCCTCATAAAGGGCGCGCAGGAGGGCATTCCCCGGTAAGCTCCAATTAGGCTCATTGATGAGGTCATATCCGGCTATCCAAGGCTCGTTGGCATAGCGCTCCGCTAGTTTTTTCCAAAGGGCGACGGTCTTATTCCGATTTTCTGTGCTTTGCCAGAGCGAAGGTTTGGTTTCGTCATAATCCGAGATGCCGGCGTCCTGTCCCTGGCCCCCCGGCGCAGCATGTAAATCCAGGATCACGTAGAGTTGATTTTGTCTACACCAGGAAATCACGCTGTCGGTCAGTTCAAACCCCTTGGTGAGCCAGGTTTGCTGACCCGCCACCGGTTCATCCTCAATCGGCAGGGTGTAGAGGTTGTAGTGCATAGGGAGGCGGACTGAGTTAAAGCCCCAGGCAGCGAGAGAGTCAATATCTGCTTTGCGCACGTGATTGGCGAGCCAGGCCTCATAAAAGGCGTCTGTATCAGCGGTGCCGATCAGTTGCTCAATTTTGGCCCTGATTTTATGCTGAGGATTGGCAAAGCTGGCCGTTTGCAGCATATAGCCTTCCTGGAGCATCCATCCGCCGAGACCCATGCCTCTCAAGATGACGGTGTCACCTTGTTCATTGACAATGGCAGTTCCCTGAGTGGTAAGAAAAGATTGACTCAGGAGAGCGTGGCAGCTCAGCCCGAAAAGTAGGAGTAGAGGCAAAATCCTTTTCATACGTAAAGCAATAAATGCCCTCCCCGAACAGGGGAGGGCTTAAGGGTTATTTTTCTTGAAAGACTCTGATGTAATCCACCACCATTTTTTGGGGGAAGGTAGTCGTAGCGTCAGGATTCCCTGGCCAGTTTCCTCCAACCGCTACGTTGAAGATAAAAAAGAAGTCCTGATCAAAGGGGTATGCTCCGTTTACATCTGAATTCTCGAGTTGAAAATAGAGGTTGTCGTCTACATACCATTTGATTTTACCTGGTTCCCAAATGATGGAGAAGACATGGTATTTATCCGAAAACTTGCCGGAAATCGAGCGAGCCCCTCCTTTGTTATAGCTCCAGGATTGGCCCTGGGGACCCCAGTGTGCGGTGCCGTGAACCTTTTCCGGCTCATGTCCGACCAGCTCCATGATGTCGATTTCTCCGCAGGCTGGCCAGCCAACGGTCCAGAAATTAGCCCCCAGCATCCAAAGGGCCGGCCAGATCCCTTGTCCCTCTGGCAGGATGGCCCGAATATCTACTCTCCCGAAAGCAAACTCACGTTTACCCGCCGTAATGAGGCGGGCAGAAGTATAGCTAGCTCCCGCAAAGTTTTCCCTTTTTGCTTCAATAGTAAGATTCCCTCCCGACACATAGGCGTTGTCCGCCCGATCTGTATAGTATTGCAGCTCGTTATTCCCCCAACCAGAGGCCCCTAGTTCATGGGTCCAGTCATTGAGGTTGAGTTCTGTCCCGTCGAATTCATCCCGCCAGACCAAATCATAGCCCACATAATTGTCAGGGGTGATATAGCCCTCGTCCGGGACGAACACAAAGTCATCATCATTCCGGATGGTGCCAATACCCTCAGCGGTCTGGATGGTAGCTCCCTGAGCATTGCTCAGGATCACTTTGAATTGCTCATCGTTTTCCTTAAAGGTATCTACCACAATTTCAATATCAATAAACGCCTCGCGGGCACCTGCAGGAATATTCAGGGTACCGTTGCTAGCCACGAAATCCTGCTCAAATCCAGCTGTGATTTCTTCGGTAGCATAATCGACACTGACGGCTTCCGCGGGAGCTTCATTGGTACTTACTTTGAATTTAAAAGTCGTACTCTCATCTCCTTCAAATTGGGTGACGCTCGAGATCGCCAGCTTAATTTCTGCTGGGGTCGGTCCAGGATCAGGGGTTTGATCGCAACCCGCTATCAGGTACCCCATTGCTATGAGGGCACCAAGAAACAGCTGAGGGATTCGGGAAAACTTGTAGTTAGACATAAATGATTTTCTGGATTGAGCGCGATGACGGGTGATTATTCTGCAACCAGGGTAATTCGCCAGACCACCCCACCATAGTCAGCATACAAGACCATCCGATCTTCGGTCAGAGAGTCAATATTCAACGTAACAGAGGTTTGAGGCGTGCCTACTTCACCAGAAGTGCCGATTTTATACAATCCAATCCAAGCTCCTTCTCCCGAAACGGTAATGGTAGAATTGGTTACACTAAAGCCGTGCAGGCCAGAGTCCCAGGATTTGAAGGCATCCGGCCAGTCAGAACTCGGATGACATCCTACACTCAGGCCCAGAGCCGGAGGGAAAATGGCTCCACTACCATCAGAGTCTGCCCAGAAATCTCCTTTATTATCGTATTCGAATTCGCCATTGGAGCGGAAGATATACTCATCATTGAAGTGGCACTCTCTGGCGGTTACGTCGCCCTCATTATTACCCCACCAGGTGTCGGTCAAGTTCGGTCCTACATGCAAGGCCCCTGGTTCTGGGGCGATTTTCCAGACTTTTTCTCCACAGCCGGTCAGGAGGCGGAAGTTGCCGGAACAAGCATTCGGATCATCCTGGTCTACGGTCAAGCTCTTGGTAGCGGTAGCATGACCACCGCTATTGAATACCAGGAGGGTGATTTCATAAGTCCCTTTGAAAGGGATGTTGATCTCTACTTCCTGGCCTTCGAACTTTCCAAGTTGTCCCAGGTCCCACTGAGCGAGAAATCCGCCCTCCGTGGTATTTTGGAGAATGAAATCATTGGAATTACTCGTGGTGAGAATCTCAAAAGTAGGCGTGGGAGGAGGGCCTAATTCCGTTTTCTCAGGGACAAAAGGCTGGCAAGCCAACATCAGGCTGAGCAGCCCTACGATATATATGTGATAAATGAATTTCATCAGATTGCTTTTTGAAGATGGTAATTAGTAGCCGTTGTTCTGGGTAATATTCCCTTCGGTAATATCAATTTCTGATTGGGGGATCGGGAGGTATTCGTGGGTTCCTTCCACAAATCCCTGATCACCTAGCTCCGTTGCGGCCCGACCGGTACGAATAAGGTCATAAAAGCGATGTCCTTCGGTAGCCAGTTCTTTCTGTCTTTCCAGGTAAATGGCGTCCAGCAATGCGCTTCCGCTGGCCGTAACGTTGGGTAAGCCCACGCGATTTCTTACCTGATTCAGGTAAGTCTGCGCCTGTCCATCGTTTCCAGATCTGGCATAGGCTTCTGCGGCCATCAGAAGCACATCAGCATAGCGGATTTCCCGTACATTGTAGCTCCAGTTCAAAGCAGGCTCCCCATCCAAGGCTCGGTCTTCTTGCAAACCAGCATACTTACGGATGAAGTAGTCGGTATTCTGGTAGCCTTCCGTATAGGATGCTCCCTGGTTCTTTAATTCATTGCCGTCAATGATGGTATGCTCAAAACGAGGATCGTTTTCCAACAGGGTAACCAATTTATTCGTCACCGGGCAGAAGCTCCAGCCATTGGCAAAGGTGGGACCTACGTAATCCCGCATGCCGAAGAACTGCACGTCATAGTTGCCTTCGGTGCCGTTGCCAAAGTTGCCCCAACCCCCGCGCTGGTTGCCAGAGTAGTTGACTTCGAAAACAGACTCAATGCCGAATTCATTCTGAAGTTTGAAGATGTCTTCAAAATTCGCTTCCAGGCCGTAGATGCCGGCTCCGATCACGGATTCGAACGCGTTAGCCGCTTCGCCCATCCGTCCTTCATCATTTTGATAAAGGATTACTTTTCCATAGAGAGCATGGGCCGCTCCTTTGGTGATTCTTCCCAACTCATCAGGAGGCAGGGTTTCAGGCAGTTCAAAGGTATTCCGTGCATCGTTTAGGTCCTGTTCAATCTGCGCGTAAATCGCAGCAGGTTCAGCCTGTACTTGCTGGTAAATCTCGTCGGCAGATAACACTTTGGTGATCAAAGGCACCCGACCAAACATCCGAACCAAATCGAAATAGAAATAAGCGCGCAGGAATTTGGCTTCGGCCATAGAGCGGTTTTTGAAATCACTGGTCAACTCTTCTACCTCCTCCAGTTTTTCAAGCAAGAGATTCGCCCGGTAGATTCCGCTATAGTATTTCTGCCAAAGACCTAATTGTGGCCCCAGGAAAGGATCGAGATTAAAACCATCCCAGGCAACCCAGTTTGGTTGGTCAGAAGCATCACTTCCGCCCGCGAAACAGTCATCAGAAGCCGCGTTTAACAAACCGAGCTTCATGGTCCAGCCATTGGTCCCGCCCCATTGAAGCACGTCATAGGTCGCGACCAGGGCTTCAAACAGTTCTTCCTGGTTTTGATAAAAGTTCGTTTCCAGGACTGTGCCCCGAGGGTCTAGTTCCAAAAACTTGGTGGTGCAGGAGGAAAGCAGGAACAGAAAGCCCAGCATCCAAACACCTTTATGTAATATAAGAGATTTCATATATATCGTTATTTCAATTTAAGAAAAGTCATGGGGTTTAGAAACTGGCGTTGACCCCCACCAGATAAAAACGGGCCTGAGGATAGATTCCACGGTCCACGCCAAAGCTACCGCCGCCTATTTCTGGGTCAAACCCACTGTATTGCGTGAAGGTGACCAGGTTGTTACCTGAAACGTAAACGCGCAGCTTGGAAAAGCCGATCGTGTTGAGGATTTCGCTCGGCAGGTTGTATCCCAATTGCAGAGTTTTGATCCGGAAAAATCCACCTTCTTCAACATAGAAATCAGAACTCCGGCTGAAGTTTTTGTTAGGATCATTCATGACCAGACGGGGGTGGGTGTTGGTGGTATTGGGGCCGGTCCAACGGTCCAGGGCCTCTGCGGTCATATTCGCCATTTGGAGGTCAAAGCGACGTGTCGCTTTAAAAATCTGGTTTCCATCTACGCCTTGTCCGAAGACCACCAGATCAAGTCCTTTCCAGGCCAGGGCCAGGTTCATCCCGTAGGTCCAGTTAGGGGTTGGATCGCCAATGAATCCACGGTCATCCGGGGTGATCGCCCCGTCTCCGTCGATGTCCTTAAAGCGGAAATCTCCAGCTTGGGCTTCAGGCTGAATCAGCTCTCCATCTGCATTGGTGTAGGCCGCTACCTCTTCGGCTGTCTGGAAGATGCCATCAGTGGAGTAGCCGTAGAAGTAGCCGATGGGCTGGCCAACGGTCGTACGGGTAATTTCCAGACCTTGGGGGCTGAAGGTTTGCCCGGGCAGGAATTCTTTGTCTGCGCCGAGATCCGTTACTTCATTTTCTACATAAGAAAGGTTGCCTCTGATTTCAAAACTCAGGTCACCCCATTTGTTGTTATAGCCCAGTTCCAATTCTGCACCCCGGTTAGACATGGTCGCGATATTGCCAATAGGGCCCGCGTTTCCTACGTAGCCAGGTACCGCAATATCCAGCAGCATGCCAGAAGTGGACTTGTCAAAAAGGTCGAAGGTAAAGTCTACCCGCTTAAAGAGTTTGGCATCAATCCCGATATTGGTTTGGGTGGTTTCTTCCCAGCGTAGGTCAGGGTTGGCGATCGCATTGGGGCTCACCCCATTTACCAATCTGTCATCCAGGCCGAAGGTGTAATTTCTTCCACCTCCTACCGTAGATACGAAACGGAAGTCTCCGATCTGGTCGTTTCCGTTTACGCCCCAGGAAGCACGAATCTTCATGAAGTTGACGATGTCATTGCTGCGGAGGAAGTTTTCCTCGGTCAATACCCAACCCACTGATACGGATGGGAAGTAGCCAAATTTATTGTTAGAGCCGAATTTAGAAGATCCGTCCACCCGCATGGTCGCGGAGAAGAGGTATTTGGCGGCATAGTTATAGTTGATCCGTCCCAGGTAAGAAGCCAGGGTGCCGAGGTATTCAAAGCCATAGAAGGTCTGGCTGGCGGCGGGGGTAGGGAAGGCCAGGGAGGCATCTTCAATGTTGTCCACGGGGATATCCTGGATGTTACCGCCAATCCCTTGTCCGGAATTCCGTTCTGCCACGGTACCGGCTACTACATTCAGGTTATGATTCCCAAAGGTATTGGTGTAGGAAAGGGTGTTGGTGAAAATCCAGTACAGGCCGCGGTTTTGAGAGCGGTTATAATTGGTGATATCCGCCCGGTTGGCCGCATTGAGGTAATGCACAGGGGTGAATCCTTCCCCTCCCCAGAAAGCCAGGTCTGTTCCCAGGCTGGAACGGAACTTTAAGCCCTTAAACAGCTCAATTTCTCCGAATACATTTCCGACAATCTTATCACTCCAGCCGTATCCTTGCTGAATTTGCAGGGCGGCCACGGGGTTCAGTACCTCAGAAGTAACATAGTTGGAAATTCCGTACGGCACCCCATTCTCATCTCTGACCACCGGGAAGTTGGTAAAGACAGAGCTATTTAGCACCGCTTCATCCGTTTCGAGAATCGGGGTCAGTGGGTCTAAGTTGAGGGCCCGGCTCAAAGGAGAACCAAACTCAGAGTTGGTCGAAATGCCTACCCCTCTGATCCGGGAGTAAGCCATGGTGTTACCGAAAGTGATGCGCTTGGTGACCTTGTGGGTAGAGTTAAAGCGCGCGGTAAACCGCTGATACTGGCTTTGGGCTTCAGATACAATCCCTAGCTGATCAAAATACCCAAAGGAAGCATAATACTGGGACCGATCGCTACCCGCTGAAATACTCAGCTCGTGGTTCATGATGGGCGCGTTATAATTAAATATTGCGTCCTGCCAGTCAGTCCCGGCTCCTAAAGACTGAGGGTCTTCGAACAGAATATCGCCACCCGCAGCCACAGAAGACTCATTCATCAGGATGCCATATTCCGTCGCATCCAGTAAAGCGAGCTTTTTCCAGGGGGACTGGGTACCATAGTATCCGGAATAGTTCACCTCAAAGCGGTCTTTCCGTCCTTTTTTGGTGGTTACCAGGATTACCCCTGCGGCAGAGCGTGCGCCATAGATAGAAGCAGAGGCAGCATCCTTCAGTACTTCAATAGACTCAATATCTCCCTGGTTCAGGAAGTCAATCCCTCCGCCAATGGGTACGCCATCCACTACATACAGTGGTTCACTGGCATTGATAGAGCTGGTTCCGCGGATACGCACGGTAGCGCCCTCTCCTGGCTGGCCAGAGGCGGTAGTTACCCGAACCCCAGAGGTCCGGCCCAGCAGGGACTGCTCAATCCGCATAACCGGCATGTCTTCGAGGTCTTCTCCTTTTACTTTGGAGATGGCCCCGGTAACCACACTTTTTTTCTGGGTTCCGTAGCCTACGATCACTACCTCATCCAGATCGGTGATATCTTCTTCCAGGGTAATATTGATCTCGGCTTGATCGCCTACTATCATGGACAGTTCCTGATAGCCCAGGTAGGAAAAAACCAAAACCGCTTGCCGGTTTTGGACTTCCAATTCAAAGCCCCCGTCAGATTCTGAAAGGGTGCCATTGGGCTGTCCTTTTTCCAGTATGGTTACCCCAATCAGGGGTTGGCCATTGCTGGCGTCGGTTACGGTACCACTGATCGTTACCTGTCCCCAAAGCATGGTGGAGAAACAGCAGCTAAGCAGTAGTACCAAAAATGATTTTTGCATAGTTAGTAGTTGGTTTGCCTTTAATAAATGGGGCAGATTGCAAAAGAAAACATGTGGAATGTTCGCTATTATGCAATAAGATTTAATCTACTTACAATTGTGCTAAGGGAGACTACGACAATGGTACTACACCCTGCTACTATTCTACTACTCAAAGAATGGGATGCTACTCAAATTAGCATAAAACTATATGAAAGTCCGCTTGATGAGGCTTTGCTAAAACGGCCTATTAGTTTGGTATGCTAATGTAAAATGACTTTTCCGAAAGTGCGATGGAGTGAGAATAGTAAATGAATGGGCCACACCTTTTTCCGTGGACTACTCACTTTTAATATAAGATATAGTCCTTTTGATATTTAGCTACTCATTTCCCGTAGAATCCTGACATCTGCAAGTCAAATTATCCCCATACATCTGCTTCACCAGTTTGTAGCCTTTCTGGTAAGGGTATCCCCCGCCAATGCCCAGATTTTCTGAGCGGATGGTATACAGACAATCGAAGTTCATGGTAGACAATCCTTCTTCCAGATCGTTGGGATTACAAAATGGATTTGGAATGGCAGAGCAGTTGGTGGTCGTCAGATCACCCAGGACATTTTCCAGGATGTACTTGACATTGATCCCATGCCGTTGAGATAATTCTTCATCGATTTCGTGGGCAAATCTTCCATAAGGCTCGCCCTTGCGGATGATGGAGTCTGGCCGGATTTCGAATTTGTCAACAAAAAAGGAATGGATGGTAGCTACTTTTTTGAAACGAGGGTGATGTTCAAATACCAGGGTGTCAAACAGCGGGGTATAGGATTTTTTTTCTTCGTCAAAATAAAGGGGAGAGAACGGAAGGTGCTCTGTGTCTACCCAGATTTCATTGATCAGGAACTCATAGGCCATCAAGACACTGCCCTTTCCAGCAGGCAGGCTATCGTATCTGCTACATTTCATTCTGACATCGGCACTTCTGGCCAGATAATAAACGCCTGGCTGGCGCGTGGCAGGAATAGGGAGCTTATAAGGTTTGCTGAGGGACCATTCTCCTTCATAGCCGCTACAAGGACAAAATTCCTGTACTTCATTGATGTCCAGATAAGGGGAATTGAAGTTTGCCTGAAAATCCCGGTCGAAGTATTGAGACAGCGGATGACGAGAGCTGTTCTCCGCTTGGCCAGGAGACCAGGTGCCCGGTAAGAAGAGCCATAATAGCAAGCCGCCCAGGAGGATTCCCAGCAATCCACTTTGAATGAAGCCTCTGCGGTTGCGTTGGACTTTCATTTTCCAGCTTTCCATCTCCTCTTTGATCTGACCGTTTTGGGCCTCCAGGCTTTGGAGCTTTTGCTCGATTTCCTGGTGCATCAACAGACGGTTGATATTCTCAATGGATCGGATGTACATCCCTTCGGTCGCGGTGCCTGAAATCAGCTTAGAAAACTGGCTGGGACTAATGCTGAGGTCCTTAGATATCTGCCCAAAGGAAGTGGCACCAAAGCGAGAAGTGATTTGGTTCCAGGTGCCATACTTTTCTTCCAGTTTGACCAGAAATTTTGCTTGATAACTATCCTTCATCCAGGGGAGGACCGGTGTAAAAAGGTGTAAAACAGTATAAATTAGCTATTTTTTTAAAATTATAATGCGAATTTATGAGTAGCAAATAGAAACTACGACTACTTATGAATCGCTTCTTTAAGGTGAGGATTTTTCTTCCCTATCTGTGGTTAATCGGCGCTTTCCAACTATTATCAGCCCAGGAAGCCGCACCACAAAAAGTCCTTTTTGTTGGCAACAGCTATACCTATTTCTGGAACTTGCCCCAGAATGTAGCGGCTATGCTGGAAAGCCGGGGCAAGTCCTGGGTGGTCCGCCAATCTACCGCAGGTGGGGTGAATCTGGGACAGCATTGGAGAGGAGAAAAAGGATTAGCGACCGGAAGCCTGATAGATGAAGGAGACTTTGACCTGGTCGTTTTGCAGGATCATAGCAAGCGAGCCATCGACTTTCCGGATAGCTTACAGCTCTTCGGGCAACGTTGGGGAAAGCGGATTCAGCAAGCCGGCGCACAAGTCTGTATGTATATGACCTGGGCGCGGGCTTGGGATCCCGCGATGCAAGAGCCGATTTCTAAGGGCTACCTGCAATTGGGCCGGGACTTGCAGGCCAGGGTAGCGCCTGTCGGTCAGGTTTGGCAAAAGGCGTTGGCTGCCAAGCCTGATTTAGTCCTGTACGACGAAGACGGTAGCCATCCTTCTCCGCTGGGCACCTATCTGACAGCCTGTGTGTTTTTCAGCATCCTGACAGGAGAGTCTCCGGTAGGCTTACCTCATCGCCTCATCACCGAGGACAAGGATGGAGAAAAGCTCTATCTCAATATTCAATCCCGGGAAACAGCGGCCTTTTGTCAAAAAGTAGCCTGGGAGGTGTGTGAAGCCCTAATCCAAAAATAGCCTGATGAAGGAAGTCTCAGCTCAGTCTCGTATGCAAGTGATTGGCCTCTGGTTAGGGCCGATCCTTTTTGCCCTGAGTTATCTTTTGGTGCGCCCTGATGACTTAAGTCTAGAAGGAAGGGCGGTATTGGCAAGTACTTTGTGGATTGCTGCCTGGTGGATTACGGAGGCCATTCCTATTGCCGCCACTTCTTTGCTGCCGATCATTCTGTTTCCGCTGACGGGGGCCATGGGGTTAAAAGAAACTACCGCAGCCTTTGGGCACAAGTACATTTTCCTTTATATCGGAGGCTTTATACTGGCCATTGCTATCGAACGGTGGAACCTGCATAAACGCATTGCCCTAACCATTATTGACTTAATCGGGACCAATGTGAAAAGCATTATCCTGGGCTTTATGGTGGCTACCGCCTTTTTGTCCATGTGGATTTCCAACACGGCTACCTCTGTCATGATGCTGCCCATTGCCATGGCGATTGTCGCGCAGCTAAAGGACAATCCTAATACCATCGAGGACGAAAACCGGATCTTTGGGAAAGCCCTCATGTTGGCCATTGCTTACAGTGCTTCTATCGGCGGGATTGCTACCCTAATTGGTACGCCCCCTAACCTGGTCCTGCTCTCCAACGTGGAGAAATTCTATGGGATAGAGATTAGCTTTTTGCAATGGTTAACCTTTGGCTTGCCCCTTTCTTTGGTGCTTTTGGCGATATGCTGGTACTACCTGACTCACCGGGCTTTTTCCTTTAAACAAAAAGGATTTCCAGGGGGAAGGGCTGAAATCCAGCGACAGCTCAAGGCTTTGGGACCCATCCTGGTTTCTGAAAAAATCGTTTTAGGGGTATTTGCCCTGACCGCTTTGGCCTGGATCAGTCGCTCCTTCGTTTTGCAAAAGTTTATGCCAGGGATAGATGATACCATTATTGCGGTGATGGCTGGACTGGTTTTGTTTGTATTACCTGCCGGGGGTGGGCAGAAGCGGCCCCTGGTTACCTGGGATGAAGCGGTCAAATTACCCTGGGGGATCTTATTGCTTTTTGGTGGTGGACTGGCCCTGGCCGAGGGTTTCCAAAGTACGGGACTGGCGGTATGGATAGGGGGCCAAATGAACCTTTTGACAGGTCTTTCGCTCATTCTGATCCTGTTTATTCTGGTTGCTGCGGTGAACTTCCTGACCGAGATCACCTCCAATCTGGCTACTACCGCCATGCTCCTGCCGATCCTGGCCCCTTTGGCATTAACCATGGATGTGCATCCTTTCCTGTTGATGGTAGGGGCTACCGCGGCCGCTTCCTGCGCCTTTATGTTACCGGTTGCTACTCCGCCTAATGCCGTAGTGTTTGGCTCGGGTTACCTGAAAATATCTGAAATGGCCCGGGCAGGGATATGGATGAACCTCATTTCTATTCTGTTGATCAGCCTGATTGTATTCTTTGTGTTGCCGTTGATTTGGGGATTTGACCCAGCGGCTTTTCCCAAGGAGTGGGTTTCTGCCCAACCCTAAGACTTTATCGAACCGACTCACCTTAACCATACGTTATGAAACAAGGACATTACTACTACTTATGGGGACTGGTATGCTTGCTAAGCATCCAACTCTCCCTGGCCTCTCCTCCTGATCATCCTGTCCCTCCTCATCCGCAAATGGCGGGTGACCTTATCCTGGTAGGACTGGTAGATGGCCCCCTGAGCGGTACCCCTAAATTTGCCGAATTATACGTGGTCAACGACATCCCGGACCTGAGTATCTATGGATTGGGTAGCGCGAATAATGGCGGCGGGACCGACGGAGAAGAATGGACCTTCCCTGCAGATGCTGTAACGGCGGGAACCACCATTTATGTGGCCAACGATACTGCGGCTTTTACCACCTTTATGGGGTTCTCTGCTACCTATGAAGATGGAGGCGCTGCTTGTAACTTTAATGGAGACGATGGCTTTGAAGTGTTCCAAAATGGCGTAGTGATCGATGTTTATGGAGACATAAACCAGGATGGAACCGGCTTAAGCTGGGAGTACACAGATGCCTGGGTAAAGCGGGTTGACGGAACCGGCCCAGATGACTCTACCTTCGTCGAGTCCAATTGGTCGATTGGCCCGATCAATGTATTTGATGGGACCACTTCCAATGCTGGAGCCACTACGCCTTATCCTACCGCTACCTATACCCCGGCTGGTGGAACGCCTACTCCCACCATTGAAATGGTGCTCAAAGGGGTAATCTATGCTAGCGCGACCATCAAAGCCACCGAGTATGAGGTCCTGGCCAACATTCCTGACCTCAGTGTCTACGGCATTGGCTGTACCAATAATGGCGGCGGTTCAGATGGGCAGGAATGGACCTTTCCCGCGGTCTCTGCGAGCGCAGGGGATCGTATTTATGTGGCACGGGATTCGGCAGCTTTCCGCGATTTCTTCGGCTTTGATGCAGATTTCCTAGACCCCAACGGTGACGCCCACAATTTTAATGGAGATGATGGCATCGAGGTGTTTAAGGATGGAAGCGTGATTGAGATTTTCGGAGATACCCTGGCTGATGGAACCGGCTTGCCCTGGGAATATGTCAATGCCTGGGCACACCGCAACGACGGAACCGGCCCAGATACGGCCACCTTTGTGCAGGCCAACTGGACCTTTAGTGCCTTGAACAACTACAGCAGTGCCGTTCTCACCAATGATGCAGCGCCGGAGCCTTATCCGGTATTTATGCCCATGAGCTCAACCCCTGATTTGGTACTGGTAGGCTTGATCTATGCCAGTGCAGACGTAAAATCTTCGGAATACTATGTGCTAAACGACATCGCCGACCTAAGTATCTATGGGGTAGGGGGAGCGAATAATGGCGGAGGAACTGATGGGCAGGAGTGGACTTTCCCCGCAGCCAGTGCGACTGCTGGGGATCGAATTTACGTAACCCGGGATTCCGCTTCTTTCCGCGATTTCTTCGGCTTTGATGCAGATTTCCTTGATCCTAATGGGGATGCCCATAACTTCAACGGAGATGATGCCTTCGAACTTTTCCAGAACGGTACCGTGATCGATGTTTTTGGGGATATAAATGTGGATGGTACAGGTCAACCCTGGGAGTACGTAGATACCTGGGTTCAAAGAGAATGCGCTACTGGTCCTGATTCTGCCACCTTTATCCTGAGCAATTGGAACATTGGAACTTTGGGTACTTTTTCCGGAACCACCACCAATGCCACCGCAGCTGATCCATATCCGGTGAATACCTATCAGCCTACGCCTTGTAACACCGCTCCACCCGCAGAAAGCCCCAAAGAACTGGTCATTACAGAAATCATGTATAACTCTCCGGGAACAGACCTGGAATACGTAGAGTTTTATAACAACACCAGCGATACGCTGGATTTGACCGGGATGAGTATTGCTGATGCGATCATCTTTACTTTCCCCGATGTGCAACTGGCCCCTGGTGCCTATATCCTGATTTCTGATGATTCGACTACCATGGCTAGCTTTTGGGGGGTAACGGCCTACAACTGGACTTCTGGTTCTCTCAATAATGGCGGGGAATCCATCACCCTCAGGGATACCGCTGGAGCAGTGGTAGATTCTGTCAGGTATGATGATGAAGCCCCATGGACCACCACGCCAGATGGACGCGGACCTTCACTGATTCTCTGTAGCCCTGATTCCAATAATAACGAGGGCAGTAACTGGCAAAGAGCCATTTCCAGTTCCGGGAAGATATTTGACGGACGGGAAGTCTTCGGTAATCCGGGCGTAGGAGCCAACTGCATAGACGATGCGATCGTGGCCATTCAGAATGCAGAAACCATAGTAGGGGAAGCAAATGGGGATATTACCGTGCTTTTCTACATAGATAATCCCAATGACACCGTGGCGACTACCGTCAACCTGGATGTGCTAGCCGGAGGTTCGGCTGATGCGACAGACTACACTTTTTCCAGTCAGACCATTACCTTTCCTCCGGGCACCGATACCGCCCAATCGGTAGTGATCGGGATTGTGGATGACGGAGATCAGGAAGCGGAAGAAAGCTTTACCCTGATCCTTTCCAATCCAAGTACCGGCGCACAGATCGCTAACGATACCATGCGCATCACCATCATTGACAATGACGCGCCCATCACTTCGGCTCTCAAGATCATTGGCTTGGTTCACGGACCGAATTCCGGAGTACCTAAAGCGGTAGAATTGTATGCCGTAACAGACATTCCTAACCTCAGTCTTTTCGGGTTGGGATGTGCCAATAATGGCGGCGGCTCCGATGGACAAGAATACACCTTCCCTGCAGTGTCGATGGAAGCGGGTACCTGCTTCTATGTTGCCAATGATACGGCCGGATTCCGCGCCTTTTTCGGCTTCTCAGCTGAATTTCAGGATGACGGCTCGGCCAATAACTTCAATGGAGATGATGCGTTCGAAGTCTTCGAAAGTGGGGTAGTGATTGACGTATTTGGTGAGATCGATACCGACGGAACTGGCACCGCCTGGGAATACTCGCTGGGCTGGGTTCATCGTAAAACCGGCACCGGACCGGACAGCAATACTTTTGTTATTGAAAACTGGGACTTTGGCGGGCTCAATGCCCTGGTGGGTGGAACCACCAATGATCAGGCAGCCGTTCCCTATCCGGTCAACACTTGTGAGACCGTAGGCATAGACCCCGTTGACCTAAGCCAATCTATCCGGATTTATCCGAATCCAACGGCTGGTCAGTTGGAGGTAGAAACGGATATCCGCTTGGATCGCATAGAGGTCCGCAACCTCATGGGACAGCAGCTCATGCAGCTCACCCAGCCCTCTCCCAATCAGTCATTAGACCTGGCCCAACTTCCCGCAGGCGTATACCTCCTGAGTTTCTATACGGAAGGGAAAGTTTGGACGAAAAAAGTGATCCTGGAAAAATAAGACCACATACTTATCAGGGAACAGTGCCCTCAGCACTGTTCCCCCTTTAATCGTAATGGAGATGACAAAACATTTCTTCCTGGGGATACTGTTGCTGATTGTGACCATTACAGCACTTCAGGGGCAGACCACAGTTACCGGTAAGGTGACCGATGAAAATGGAGCTGCCATGGTGGGGGTGAGTATTCGGGTTCAAGGGACCACCCTTGGGACGTTTTCCGGTGAAGGGGGAAACTTTAGCCTGGAGATTCCAGCACCCCAAAATGCCGTTTTGCAAGTAGACTTCCTTGGGTATGCGCCCGCCTACGAAGAGCTAAACGGACGAACCCGCCTCAATATTCAGCTCAAACCATCCATCCGGCAGCTGGATGAAGTGGTGATCAGTGCCATTGGCCTGGAGCAGAAAGGAGACAATATGGGCGCGACCGTATCCAAAGTGCAGACGGCTGACGTAGTCCGCTCGGGTGAAACCCTGCTGCTCAATGGCTTGGCTGGCAAGGCCAGTAACCTGAAAATTGCCCGTTCCAATGGGGAGCCTGGAGCTGGTACCACCATTCAAATCCGGGGAGCCAATACCATTACTGGCTCTAGTAGTCCCCTGATCATCCTGGATGGGGTACCCATTGACAACTCCACCACCTACGGAGGGGGAGACTTCAACAGCAACCGGCGGGTGGCCCAGTCCAGCCGACTGAATGACCTCAATCCCAATGACATCGCTTCTATTCAGATACTGAAAGGCGCTTCTGCGGCTTCGTTGTGGGGTTCCCGCGCTGCTAATGGCGTGGTGGTCATTACCACTAAAAAAGGGCAAGCCGGCAAACTGGAAATCTGCCTGAATTCTTCCCTTTCTTTTGACCAAATCCTCACCCAACATCCCTTACAAACCACCTTTGGCCAAGGGGATGGCGGACGGTTTTCCAATACCTCAGCTAACAGTTGGGGGGATAAAATTGCTGCTCGCAGTGGAAAAGGAGATTTAGTTTCTGACCAGGGAGCCCGTTTTGAAAGCGAAGACGGGACGGTGTTATATCCTGTGCTGGAAAAAAGGGCTCAGGATGTGTTCACCGATCGAAACTTTAACGCGATTTTCCGCACGGGTTATTTTGTCCAAAACAATGTGCAGATCAGTGGAGGCAACGATGTCTCGCAATTCTTCTTCAGTGTGGGCCGCTTAGATCATGAGGGCATCATTGAGGAAAGTTTTTTTGACAAAACCAACCTCACCTTTTCCCATACTTCCCAAGTCGTAGATTGGCTGAAGATCAAAACCAAAGCCAACTATGTTCACAGCCAGGCCAACAAAATCAACCAAAGCTCCAATGTTGCCGGGCTGTACATTGGCTTACTCCGGACTCCACCGGACTTCTACAACCGCTTTTACAAAGGCACTTATGTGGATGCGGCTGGTCTGGCCTACAGCAATCGGCATCGGGCCTACCGGAACTACCTGGGGGCCAGTAGCAGCCCAGCCTACAACAATCCTTTGTGGACGGTCAATGAGCAGCGGGTACTCTCCGAGTTGAATCGCTTTATCGCCTCTTCCGAAATCAATATCACCGCGAGCAAGTGGTTGATTTTTACCTTGCGGGGCGGGGTAGATAGCTACGGTGATCTGCGCGAATACTTTTTCCCCATTGGGACGGCTAATGCAGATTACAGTACCGGGCGCTTCGATGAAGACAACATCAACCGCACCGAAATGAACGGGGATGCCATTGCCCGGGCCAATTTTTCCCTGGCACCTTCGCTGGGCCTCACCCTGACCGCGGGCTGGAACATCAATCAAATCAAGCGCTTTTACAATTCGACCTCATTGATCGGATTTCAGGCAGACGTGGATTTGGCAACCTCGCAGCTCAACACCGCCAACGAGAACACCTCTTTTCGAACCAGGAGACTTTTCCGCCGCTCTAACCGGGGATACAGCATTTTATCCTTTGACTGGAAGGAGCAACTCTACGTGAACTTCAGCAATACCTTGGAAGCTTCATCCACCTTGAACGGAAGTTTTTACTATCCCGCCGTTGATGCCGCTTGGCAGTTTTCCGACAACCTGGCTTTTGCTCCCTTATCCTTCGGCAAACTGCGGGCTTCCTGGGGACAGGTCGGCGTAGATGCTGCCGCGCACCGCTCCCAAACCCTGGCCGAAGGTGGTTTTTCCTACAGTACCTTCAGCGATCCCCTGGATGTCTCCCTCTTTGGCGGAGGATTTCGAGTAGATGATGATAAAGGCAATGCCAATCTCCGTCCGGAAGTAAAGACCGAATGGGAAGTAGGCATGGACCTACGCTTTTTTCAGGATCGCTTAAGCCTATCCGCGACTTACTACCAGAATGAGATCAGGGATTTACTCTATGAAATCAATGCGGCCCCTTCTTCGGGTTTTCTCAGTGAGTACAAAAACATCGGTACCATGGAAAACAAAGGCTTTGAGGCAGACATACGGTATGCCTTGCTAGACAAAAACGACTGGCGACTCAGCATGTATGGAAACTTCAGCCGCAATAAAAACCGGGTAAGCAACCTCTTCGGGGCCAGTTCTATCGCCTTGACCGGAGGCGCGATCAGCTCTCGTGCGGTGGAAGGCCAGGCCCTGGGCGTCCTGTGGGGAACCAGGGCGCAGCGGGATGAAGCAGGTAATTTGCTCCTGGATGAGCGAGGCTTCCCCCAACTCAATAGCCAGCAAGGCGTGATTGGCGATCCGAATCCAGACTGGCGGGCTGGGGCAGGGCTGGAAGCGGCCTGGAAAGGCCTGACCCTCAATGTGCTCTTTGATCATTCTCAGGGAGGCGATTTTGCCGAAAGGACCCGCTTTGTCCTCTACCGTTTTGGAACACATGAGGACGTGGGCAAGGAAGTTACCTTAAGCCAGAATGTCCAAAATATCAATGGCGACATCTTTTACATTGGAGAAACCGTCCGGGGAAATCTGGCTGATTTTGGGGGAGGTACGGTCTTGTTGGACGAAGCCTGGTACACCACCATTGGCGGGGGCTTTCTAAGTTCCGTGATCAATGAGTTTTCCATCAGTGATGCTACCTGGACCCGCTTACGTGAGGCTTCCTTGTCTTATACTTTTTCCGGGAATGGCCTCAGACAAAAAACCCGCTTAAGTAGTATTCGATTTGGGGTCACCGGGAGAAATATCTTCCTCTGGACCAAGCTCAGAGGGGTGGACCCCGAGATCAATCAGTTTGGCGTCGGTAACGGCTTTGGCATAGATTATTTCACCAATCCGACTACCCGCTCCTTATTATTCAACCTCTCCATTACCTATTAAGTCAGGGAATTATGTGGAAAAAAATCAACATCGTATTCCTCCTTGGGGTCAGCCTGATGGGCTGTCAGGAGCTCAATAAAGGGGTCAATGACAACCCCAATGACATCACCATAGATGCCATTGCCGGAATCTCTTTTTTGACAGGTACCCAATTGGGGAACATCCATGTACAAGTCGGGCATTTGCAACGCATTTCTGCATTGTGGACCCGACAGCTTAGTGGGTTTCAGAGTTCCTATCTGAGCCTGGACCAACACAACATTACCACGGCGGAGTCCAATTCTACCTGGAACCGGGCCTACCATAGTGTGTTATCCCAACTGCGGACCATTCAGGAAAAATCGACCGATCATCCCCAACTGGTAGGGATTACCTACGTGATGGAGGCCCATACTATAGGAACCATGGCTTCTATCTTTGGAGATGTGCCTTATGCGGAGGCTGCGACAGAAGGAAGCCCCACTCCCGTCTTTGACCCGCAGGTGCAGGTCTTTGAAGCCTTGCTGAGCCGGCTGGATGAAGCCATCGGCTTATTCGATGGGGTAGAAAATGAGCTGGTGATTCCCCAGGATATTTATTACCAGGGGAGCCTGTCCGCCTGGCGGGCGGCAGCCTATACCCTCAAAGCCCGCTTTTATCTGCAACTCCGAAAATATCCAGAGGCCCTAGAAGCTGCTGAGAATGGCATCCAAGACCATGCAGAATCCATGCTTTTTCATCCGATCGACGATACCAATACCGATAACAAAAACCTTTTCTGGCAATTGGCGGCTGGCTCCAGGGCGGGTGATATCGGCAACCTGAAGGATGGCAATATGAGTTATTTACTTCGCATGCTTTCCGATACAGCAACGATTTCCCGCAGCCACGCCAAAACGGATGAACGCGCCCGTTTCCTCTTTTATATTCTGGAGGATTCTGACGCCAACGCCAACCAGGGAGTGGGCGCAGCTACCCAGCCGATGCCGCTGCTGACTTTCGCGGAGAATCAGTTAATTCTGGCAGAAGCCGTGACCCGAACGCAAGGTTTTTTGTCGGGCCTGGATGCGCTCAATGTGTATCGGGCCTGGCTGGATTCAGGGGATGCCTTTCGTCAGCTAGACCCTGCGATTGCCCCGAAATACGGTGCCCTGGATGAAGATGATTTTGAAGAGTTTGGCTTAGAAAATCCAGATGAACTGGCCCCTGAAACCGCCCTGTTGCGGGAAATTATTGAAGAGCGCTATGTATCTGGTTTTGGCACCTGGATGCCCTATAATGATGCCCGCCGCCTGCGAGAAAGAGAACCTGAGATTGCCGTAGCTTTTCCGGTAAATCCCAATGGAGGAAGCTGTCTTCCTCAACGATTTTTGTACGCTGCCAATGAACTTGATGCCAACCCTAATGCGCCTGCTGATCCTGGGCTGTGTGCTAAAACCCCTGTAAATCAATGATGTTACGTAAGATATTCAAGCCTCAGTATTTGCTGAGGTCTGGCAAAAAATCCCCAATAGGTCTAGGGCTCCTGATGGCCTGTCTGCTGGTAGGTTGTACCAAACCGGACCCCTTTTACCCGCTATCAGGAGAACGCCTGGAAATAGTCGCTGTTCAGATTAATGGGGTAGGACTGGAAGATGGCAAAGAGGGCGTCAAGGTGGATGACGCCTTTACCGTGATTTTTTCTGTTCCGGTTGATCCCAATCAAGCTGAGTCAGCTTTCTCCCTTACGGGACCGGGAGGGCCTGCATCGGTGATTGTTTCCTTCAACGATAATCAATCCATCATGGCCATCAGTCCGGGGGACAGCCTGGCGTATGAAGCTGATTATACGCTCAACATACAGGCAGGGAGTTTTGGTCAGAAGGGAGAAAGCCTGGGAGAAAACTTCCGCTTAGCCTTTCGCACCGAGATTGAACCCAAACCTTTGTTTGCGGGTGGAACCGGTACAGCGCAGGACCCTTACCAGGTCGCCACGGCCGAACAATTCGACCTCATCCGCTTATTCCTCACTGATCACTTTATCGTGGTAGCAGACATAGACCTTAGCGGATATCCGGAGGGAGAGGCGGCTGGCTGGGTGCCGATTGGGGTGTTGGGAGAAAGTTTTGAAGGAAAACTGGACGGAGGAGATCATGTGATCTCCGGGCTCAACATTCAGCGACCCGACCAGAATGAAGTAGGACTATTCGGGGTGATCGACGGAGCGGGGGAAATCCGTAATCTGGTGGTACAAACCACGGGGATTGCGGGGGCTCAGGCTACCGGAGCTTTGGTCGGTCGTCAAATGAATGGGTCTATCGTCAACTGTCATGCTTCAGGCAGCATTACCGGGACGAGCAGCCGGATTGGTGGACTGGTGGGTTCGCAGCAAGCGGGGCTCATAGACCGGTGTTCTTCCTCTTGCGGGGTTTTCGCTGACCTTTCCAGAGTGGGAGGATTGGTGGGCCTTACGGACATGGGCACCATCCAACAGTCCTTTGCCAGCGGAAACTGTGAATCCCTGTCCTCCAGGGCAGGTGGTCTGGTGGGTTCGGTGGAATCCGACGCCTCAGTATTTGATTGTTACGCCACGGGCAATGTAACCGGGAGAAACCGGGCTGGAGGACTATTCGGTAGATTGGATGGGACCGCAGCTCGAGGCTACGCCACAGGGAAAGTGACGGTTACTGATGCAGATGACTCCGGTGATTATGCCGGGCATGTAGTGGGACAACTGGGCAGCTCGGCTGGTTTTAGCAGTTTTTTCTACCCCACAGATCAAATCATCGCCTATGGGGGCAATGCGGACATCACCGAAGATGGGGTGAAAATCACCACCGCATCTATTAGTTGTGCCGGGGTGGCTAGCCAATTCCCCGGGCTGGACTTTGCTTCCGTTTGGAGCTGTGTTTCTGATGGTAGTTGGTTAGCGCTTTCCTGGCAATAGTTTATCCTTTAACGTAGCAAAAATGAATCACTCATTTTCTCAATTTGGCTTGCTCATTTTCCTGTTGATGCCTTTTCTCCTCAGCTGCGAAAAGGAAGATGACGGCTTTTTTACCCCTCAGGTTATTTATCAACCACCCGCGCCCACGGATACGAGCTTTACGGTAGAGGCTCCTTGTCTGACGGTGAGTTGTGCAGGTCAAAGCATGACATTTTCGGCTGGCTCCGCGGACTTAGCAATGGAATTTTTTGCTAGCTATGACATCCTCAGACCGGCAACTACCTGGGGCGCCCTCAAATCAGCTATCATCGTCGTGCATGGAAATAACCGCAACGCCAACGAATATTATAGCTGGATGATCAACGCTGTTCTTTCGATGAATCAGCAGGATGAAACCATTGTCATTGCGCCGCACTTCAAGACCAGCGATGACATAGGCGGGAACCAAAATCTGGTTTACTGGTCCAGCAACGGATGGAAAAGAGGCTTCCAGTCCTCCAACATCACCAGTGAAAAAATCAGTTCTTACACCGTGATAGATAGCCTGATTCGCCACCTGTCCGATAAGGAGGCCTTTCCTTTTCTGGAAAACATCATCTTGACCGGACACTCGGCTGGTGCCCAATTTACCCACCTGTATGCGGCAGCGGGAGCAGCCGAGGATGAAGTAGCAGGGGTAGATGTTTCTTATGTGGTGGCGAATAGCCAGTATTTCTTTTACCCTGGCAATGAGCGGTGGGATGGAAGCGGCTTTACAGTGCCCAGTGGCTGTAATGCCTATACCAACTGGCCTTATGGTTCAGAATCTCCCATCGCCTATTTATCTGGCGTGAGTGCGACCACCATTCGGGAAAGGTTTGTAAGTCGAAACCTAACCTATCTGATGGGCACCCTGGATATTTTCACCGGCGGAACCCTCAATACCACGGACTGCGCAGCGGTTCTCTTAGGTGAAAATCGCTTCCGAAGGGGGGAACTCATGTTCGATTACCTCAATGCCTTTTTTGCTTCAACCCATATCCATCAAAAGGAAATCGTGAACAACGTAGGCCATGATGCAGCCCAGATGTATAATTCTACCAAAGGGGTGGAGGTGCTAAAAGCTCTCCTGACGGATTGATGCCAGTGATTGCGGGCATGTTAGGATGGGTCAGGCTATCCTAGCATGCCCTTTTTCGCCAAAAAGGAAAAAATCAATCGGTCCACCGCAGAAATCCGGTCCATATCATCCAGGGTCAGCCATTGCATTTCTGCGATCTCCGCGGCGGGGGAGAGGCTTCCCCTATAGGAGCCTGTATAACAGGTCATTTTTACCAAAATCCCTTCATCGTGGGCATCTGCCTGGGCTTGAAAGGTCCCGAAAAAAGCAAGAGATGCTGGATCCAGGTCGACTTGAAGTTCTTCCTTGATTTCCCGGCAAAGGGCCTGGGAATCCGTTTCACCGACTTCCCGCTTACCGCCGGGGATATAGTATTTTTCCCTGCCATGGCTGCGGGTACTGAGAATCTTGCCGTCCTGAATTTCGATCCAGGCCAGTTTGTCGATTTCCTTTATTGATTTAGCCATCCATGCAGCGCTTGGTAGAGTTATACCAGCTGTTGATAAGACCAACCACGTTGAGCCGGAGATTATAGAGTAGCTGGCCGTATTGTTCTTTGGTAAAAGGGGCAATACTCTCCTCAGTATCCCTGAAAATCAGGGGACCTAAGGAGCCAAATTCTGTCCCGGTGGCATCATGCACAAAGTCCTGAAAGTAAAAATGTGCCTTGCCCTCGATCATGGCAAAGCGGTAAGTAAAGGCGATGCTGCCTGCATCTTTTTCATCGTTGATGTAAAAGCCATAATCCCAGCTTCCAGGCACCCAAATCGTATCGGGAAGTTCCCCCGAAGAAAAGTCTGGTAAGGTATTACCCGGTAGGAGACGGCTGCAGTGCATGATGGTGAGAGGTTGAGCATTGGGTTCAAATACGGCCCAACCGGAAACCGTCAGTTGGCTATCTATCCCCCAGTCCATCTTGATGGTAGGGCGATCCTGGGCAACCACCACGGCTGAAAAAAGGAAAGCGAAAAGTGTCAGGCAAAATAGCCGGTTGTGAACATTCATGGTGCTAATATTAAGTCTAGTCCTCCTCCCACGGCAGCGCCACCAATAAATATCCAGGAAATAACATCTTTGAATTGATTTTTGGGGTGCTTGAGGAAGAGTAAATGAAGGCCTAAATGTACTAGAAAAAAGATATTGAGCCCAAAAACCCAGCCGTTCTGCCGGCCAGGATCAGCCAGCGCCAGCAAAATGATCAGGTACAGCGGGATGTGGGCCAGCATAAAAAGTTGGAAGCCCAGCCGGTCTTCCAGGAGGGCCAGGCCCGGAAATATCTGCCATTCTTTGCATCGGATAGCGTCCATTTCATGAATCAGGATACAACTGAGCCCAAAGTAGAAGAAAAAGTGTGCAGGCATAGCAGAAGGGGTTAGCGATGGCGCATTACTGCTACAAACTTAAGCCTTCCGGCTAAACATATTTCCCCGGTTTGGCTATTGCACCCTATATTTGTTTATCAAGCAATCAAAAACAACATACACAGAAGAGGCTTTGGTGGAAGCGATCCGGGCGGGAGGCATACCTGCTGAGCGTGCGGCCAATCACCTCTATCAGCAGTGGGAGGGATACATCCCCAAGGCCGTGGAACGTTATCAAATGAAAGCAGACCTCGCTCGGGAGGCTTTTCACCTGGCGCTGCAGAAAACCCTGCAAGCCGTATCCTTTGGACAGTTTGAAGGGCGTAGCAAACTATCCACCTATTTCCATACGATCTTTTTCAATCGCTGTGTAGATATCCTTCGTCGGGAATCGTCCTATAAAGAAAAGGAAATGGAGGATTATATGCTTGATCTGCCTGATGCGGCAGCCAATATTCTTCGAGAGATTCAAGGGCGGGAGGACATGCACCGTTTTCACCAATACCTGGATCAACTGGGAGAAAAGTGCCGGCAGCTCCTCATTCAAACGGAGTGGTATGGCAAAAGCCTCAAGCAAATGGCCCAGGAGATGGATTATGCTTCGGCCAGTGTGGCCGGAACCTCCAAAAACCGCTGCATGCAGCGGTTGAAGAAATTGATGCGTAAAGACTTATCCCAGGCCCAGGCCTGACCAGCTTATGGATACTTCGAATCAGGACCAGACCGCACGAATGGACGCTTATCTCCGGAAGCAACTACCCCCGGAAGAAATGGCGGCTTTTGAACAGGAATTACAGGAAAACCCTTCCTTAAAGGAGGCGCTTAGCCTGCATCTTCAGGCCTTGATCGCGGTGCGTCAGGCGGGTTTCCGGGAGGAGACAACGCAGGGCTTAGCAGACCCTAGTCCGGTAGTAAAACCCCTGAACTGGCGTCGCTGGGCGGTAGCTGCCTCCGTCGCCGGGCTCGTGGGCTTGGGTGCCTGGTGGTGGGTAAACCGCGCCACACCAGATCCTCAGGCCTTATTCGCACAATACTATTATCAGCCTGAGGCCTCCCTGGATGTTCGAGGGACGCAGGTCGGGGAGGATACGACCTACACGGACTTGCTGTCGCTCTATGAGCAAGCCGCTTTTACGCCTTTTCTTAGCCAAATACATGAGATTCCGAAAGATAGCCTGACGTTGGCGACCCACTCCTGGTTCCAGCTTTTGGGGGGGATTAGTCATCTCGAAATGCAGCAGCCTGATTCTGCGCTGCATTATTTTTCCCGCGCACATCAACATCCTTACCAGCAGCAGTGGTACACTGCCATGACTTACCTTCAGCAAACGAAATTGCCCGAAGCAAAGAACTTGCTTCGGGCCATGGTTGCGGATGACCAGCATCCTTATCAACCCCAGGCTTCAGCCCTCCTGAAGGCTTTAGAATAGCCTAGAAAGAAAACTGAGCGATCCGAACTTCAGTGGGTCTGGCTGGATTAATGAAGGTAGCATAAATAGCTCCATTCTTCTGATCTACCGCCAGGTTGGTGAAGGTGGTGAACTTGCCTGCCTTCAAGGGGATGATTTTCGCTTCCAGGGTCTCCAGGTTGATAGACACCAGCTGACCTTTGTAGCCATTGCCACTGGCGGCTCCCCGCTCATAATACACCTCTCTGGTATCGGTTTTGATTAAGGTAACCTCATTAGCGGCTTTGGTAGTGGAAACGCCTTTGGGACGAGGAATACCCAGGGCCCCTACCATCTTGCCAGCCGGGTCTATCTTCATGTAGAAGCGACCGTAATCATAGTAGGTCATGTCTAAGGTACCTTGTGTTTGGGCTCTGTGCTGTAGGCGATCGAAAAAGAGGACGCTTCCATCAGGGAGGGTTTTCTGAGTTCCTTCGGCGAAGTAAAAGGTCATACCGCGCGTGATTTTGGCATTCTTGTATAGGGGATGTTGCTCATCAATGATTTCACTGTTCACCAGGCCTTTTTGGTCAAAAGTATAGTAGCTAATCCCTCCAGGTCTCATACCTGCCCCTACCATCAGGAACTTTCCGCCGGGCAATGGCGTGCTTTTCAGCCATTTCATCTGAGTAGCTAATACCTTAAAGGTGGAATTCTGCAGGACTTCTCCCTGAGCATTGACGGCCAGGAGGCGATGGTTGGTTCGGTCCGGCTTAGGATTGGATTTTCTTTTGGTTTCCCGGTGGAGAAAAAGGATCATTTCGAGCGGCTTGGGATCCTGAGGGACTTCTTCGTATATCGGCAAGGCCTCCACCCCGATCATGGGCTTTTCACTTTTGATGACCTCGTGCTTGGCTTTGCCTTCAGAATCTACCATAAAGAGGAGCTGATTATGAAACTCGCCATCACTCTTATCTTTCTTGGTTTTGATGCCAAAAAGTCCGAAGCGGTGGCCGTTAATTTTGTCTTCAGCAGTCAGAAAACCCGTGGAAAAAGCGAGGCTCTGGTCAGCTTTCAGGCCGATCTGGTCATTGGTGAGGTCAAATTCTTTGACGCTTTTTTTGTCAAAGCCATACTGACCGGGTTCCATGCGTTTCACCTTGATTTTCTTTACGCCTTTAGGAGTGAGGGGTAGTGAATTTTGCCAATGGCCTACTTGTACGATCTTGGGTCGCTTTTCTTTTTTGGGGGCAGGCATCGCTTCTCCTTCGGGGATAAAAGCGTTTACTCTTTTTCCGCCGCCCTCCGCGGTAGAGATCTTATCGGGCTGGGCCAGGACTTTACTTTTGGATACACTAAAAGGCTGGTCGAGATAGGCTACACGTCCGGTTCCTCGGGGCTTGTAGAAGAAGAACTCCTCCTGGGCTTTGTCCAGGCCGGGCTGATACTTAACCAGGTATCGAGCCGGGAGGTTCGTCCATTCCTTTCCACCCGTACGGACCGATCCATTTACGTTTTGCATAGCCCCTCGTCGGTTCATATTCAGATCGAGATATAAGGCTCCGTCTGCATACACCAGGTTTTCCACTTTAAGGCGATTAAAGGAAATACCATTGATCACGGAGTCAATTTTGACAAAAGGGGCCTCTTGCCCACGCACGTCTATTCCCAGGGCCAAAAGCAAGGAGGCAATCAGGATTATTCTTTTCATTTTCGAATTTTTTAGTTTTACAATGGTTATTTTGCGTTTATGGGATGAGACGTACCCAATGCTCCAGATTTAAACATGCCCTATAATTTTTTTTCCTTCTTGCTCCATTTTTTTTGTAACCCCCTCTCTGTCAGTTTATTATTTTTCTTTTTTTTAGCCGGAATTCCTGTAGTGAATGCGCAGGTAGATACTGCTTTTGCCCATAGCGTATTTCAGCAAGCAGAAGCCTATGCCCGGGAAAGGCAGGCTGATAGTGCTGGCAAATACTATGAAGCCGCCACGCTGGCCTTTATTGAGGCAGCTGAAACCTACGAGGAAATGTGGGCCTGGGATCGGGTCTCGGTAGCTTCTCGCAGTGCGCAGGAGGCCTATAGTGCAGGCGGAAAATTTGTAGCTGCCAACCGGGTCATGAGCAAGCTCCTGGAAGTCTTTGCCCGTAACTTTCCGGATGATCCTAAAAAGCGGGTTGGGCCATTGTCCAACATTGGCCGCAACTATTTTTATATGGATCGCTTCGAGGATGCGGCCGTTCAATTTGAGTTGGCCCGGGAAAATCTTCGAAAAATCCTCCCCTTCGGGATGAATACCCTGGGAAGGATTTCCCAGGACCTTGGCGTGATCTATCAGCGCCTGGGCCGTCCGGAAGCGGCTAGGGAGAGCTACCAAGAAGCCATGAGCATTTTTGAGGAGGGAAAAGATACGGCGCGACTGGCCAACGTCTACGTGCAGATGAGCCAGATGGAGAACACCAAAGGAAACCTCATGGCTCAATATGAGGGCTTGCAGCAAGCCCTGGAACTCCTGGAAGGCATGGGGGAACCAGCCCCGGTATACCTGGCCCCGGTTTACCTGAATCTGGCGCAGAATGTTCGCCAGCGAGGCCTGTTTTCTGAATCCGTGGGCTTTGCAGAGCAGTCGATGGAAAATGTGGAAAAAGCCTTTGGTCCCGGCCATCCGCAATACGGAATGGCGCTTACGGTGCGTTCCCGAGCTTTCATGGACATGGGACGGGTGAAAAAGGCCCGGGATGGCTACCAGGAGGCTTGCCTGATCTTCAGGAATTTCATGGGCCCAGAGCACTCCCTGGTCGCTCAGAGCTATGATGATCTGGCCAATGCCTACCAGCGATTGGGAGATCTGCCCAAGGCCTTGCGACACCTACAGGCGGCCACTGATATCCAAATTCGCTTGTTTGGACAGGCCTCCCCGCAAGTGTTGCAACGGATCGCCAATCAGGGCGTCTTGTATCAGCGCATGGAGCGATATGAGGAGGCTATCCAACAATTTCTAAAAGCTGATAGCCTCCGCATGAGCCTGGGCCCGATTGGTCAACGCTCGGCTGGCAGCATTGCGCATAACCTGGGCATTTCCAACCTTGAGTTAGGCCGCTATGCCCGGGCTCGGCAATACCTGAGCCGGGCCATGAAGATCCAGCAAGGGCAATTGAATGCTGATCATCCTTTGTTGATCAATATTCATCTTCAGATCGGCAAGACTTATTTGGGGGAACAACTATACGACTTAGCCCTGGAAAAATGCCAGCAGGCCTTTCAACTGGCCAGTCAGCGTAGTCCACAGGACGTCGAAAATATTTGCCTTTCCGGGCTGATCATCGCAGAGGTTTATGATTCCCTGGGCCGCTTTTCGGAAGAAGCGCAATTATTTGCGGAGATGTGCCAGCGGACGGAAGCCTCAGGATTTGGCGCGGTACAAACCCACATTCGATTGTGGCAGGCCAAAGCGGATTTTGAGACGCGCCAGGGAGATTTTCCAGCCGCTTACCAAAGTTATCTGCAGTGCCTGAGCTTGCTGGATCAGCTGACCTACACCTTGAGAGAAGAATCTGCGCAATTGATTCTGCGGGACACTTATGCAGATATTTTTTCCAATGGCTTACACGCAGCCTCGGAAATCTCCCAATCTCAGCCAGATTTTCCCCTCAAGCCTGCCGCCTGGAGCTTGATGGACCAGGCAAAGTCCCCCTTGCTGAGGTACCAAATCCGTAAGGACCAACAGGCGGAGATGTTACCGGACTCCATCTGGCAGGCCGAAAGGAAGTTGCAGGCCGACATCAGAGAGATTGCCCGCCAGACCCATACCCAGGTCCTGCCTGTAGTTGAACAGCAAAAACTGGAAAAAGATCTTTTTCAGGCAAATTTTGATCTGGATTCCTTGCAAAAAATCCTGCAGGAGGTGTATCCGGGATATCTGAATCAAATCCGCCAATCCCGTTTGGTGGACTACCAGCAGATCCAAGCCAGCTTACCCGAAGGTATGGCTTTGCTCACCTACCTGTTGGGGACGAAACACCAGTACGCCCTGGTGCTGGACCAAACTACCCTCAACATCGTTCCGCTAGCCTTGCCAGCAGAGGTGGAAACCCTGCTTCGAACCTATCGGGATTTGCTCCTCAGGCCTCCAGCCGAACAGAGTCTTAAGCCACAGGCAACGGATTGGCAGTTGGGGCATCAACTGTATCAACTCTTCATTCAGCCGCTGGCGGCGGATTTACCGGAGAAACTGCTGATCGTACCAGACGGCCCTTTGAATCTGCTGCCTTTTGAAGCCTTGCTCTCTGAACCTGTCGATCCGGATGAGCCCTTTCATAAACAGGCTTTCTGGATTCGGGAAAAAACCATCAGTTATGCTTTTTCGGGCTCTATCTGGCATTCCGTCCAGCAAGCCAATCCTTCAGAGGCCTCTCCTAAGCCTTTCTTAGCCATGGCTCCCAGCTTTCCACAGCTGCCTCAGGGCATGGCCAGTTCGGCAACCAGAAGCAGCTATCTCGGCCCGCTGGAGGCCAATCAGGAAGAAGCCCAAAGCCTGGCGCAACTCCTTTCAGGAGAGGTGTGGCTGGATAGCATGGCCTCCTTGACAAATTTCCTGGATCGGGCGCCTGAATATGCGGTCTTGCACCTGGCTACCCACGGGAAAGTACATGATGGGTACCCCGCCGGATCCTTCCTGGCCTTTGCCGGCCCTGGCGATTCCCTGGAAGTAGAAGGGAAGGCTTATCCGGGTTTGAGTGCTTTATACCTTTCGGATCTGTACCAGATGGACCTGCATGCGGAAATGGTCGTACTATCCGCCTGCGAGACAGGCTTAGGGAAAGTATTTCGAGGGGAAGGGGTCAGCTCCCTAGCTCGGGGATTTACCTATGCAGGGGCCCAGTCTCTGGTGGCCACCCTTTGGCGGGTCAGTGATAGAGGGAGCGCGGATTTTATGGCCTTATTCTATGCGGCGCTGGCTGAGGGGAAAGATAAAGCTACTGCGCTTCGGGATGCCAAGCTGGCTTTGATGCGCCAGCGACCTGAATATGCCGCGCCCTTTTATTGGTCGCCCTATGTGCTTCAGGGGAATACCCTGCCGCTGAAAAACACAGGAGAAATGCCTGCTTGGTGGATGTGGTTACTGGGGGGAGGACTCCTGCTGGGAGGGGCTGCTTTCTGGTGGAGGCGGCAGTCGGTATAGGCCATCAAAAAACCGGAATGCTCGATGGGGACAAGCCCTACGAAACATTCCGGTCCATTTAGGTAATTCCGTCTGCGGGAAGCGTCCGAGTGTCCGCACGATGCGCTTCCCAGTATTTCAGTCGGAGAATTTAGGTAGTAACGACTCTTTGACCAGACACATATCGTTCCATATTTTGTTGGAAGTCCTGATATACACTGGTGATTCCTTCTTTCAGACCTATTTGGGCCTTGAAACCCAGCTCGTTAAGTCTGTCAACATTCATTAATTTTCTTGGGGTTCCGGAAGGACGGCTGGTATCAAAATCCAGTTCACCTTCGAAACCGACCACTTCTTTGACCATCAGGGCCAGGTCTTTGATGCTGATGTCCTCGCCCACGCCTACATTGACAAAGTCATTGCCGTCGTAGTTTTCCATGAGGAACATACAAGCCGCAGCCAGATCGTCTACGTGGAGGAACTCACGCTTGGGACTTCCATCGCCCCAGATTTCCACGGAAGGAGTACCATTGACTTTGGCCTCGTGGAATTTCCGGATCAGGGCCGGTAGTACGTGGGATTTCTCCAGATCGTAGTTGTCATTGGGGCCATAAAGATTGGTCGGCATGGCTGAAATGAAATTGCAGCCATACTGATCTCTATAAGCCTCACAGAGCTTGATGCCGGCAATCTTAGCGATGGCATAAGGCTCGTTAGTGGGTTCCAGAATACCGGTCAACAGTTGATCTTCCTGCATCGGTTGCTGGGCAAATTTTGGATAAATACAGGAGCTCCCCAGGAAGAGGAGTTTCTCCACGCCATGAACGTATGATTGATGAATCACATTGAGTTCAATGGCCAGGTTGTCGTAAATGAATTCGGCGCGATAGGTGTTGTTCGCAACGATTCCTCCTACTTTAGCGGCAGCGAGAAATACATATTCGGGCTTTTCCTGAGCAAAGAAATCGGCCACGGCAGCTTGGTTTCTCAGGTCCAGCTCGGAAGAAGTCCGTAGCAGAAGGTTTTCATACCCTTCTGCCCGCAACTTTCTTACAATGCCAGAGCCTACCATACCCCGGTGGCCAGCTACGAATATTCTAGCTGTTTTGTGCATATAAAACTTTCTTTTGAGCTTCTGCGATATCGTGTTTCATCATGATTTCAACCAACTCGTCGATGTCCACTTTGGCTTCCCAACCCAGTTCCGCTTTGGCTTTGGCCGGATCACCGATCAGCAATTCAACTTCGGCTGGACGATAGTATTTTGGATCGACGGCTACGACCAGCTTGCCGGTCTTTTTGTCATATCCTTTTTCATTATCTCCTTCCCCTTCCCAGGCAATCTCAATACCAATATGGCTGGCAGCTCTTTCCACGAAGTCCCGTACGGTGTACATTTTTCCGGTGGCTACTACATAGTCCTCAGGTTTTTCCTGCTGCAGCATCAGCCACATAGCTTCTACATATTCCTTAGCATAGCCCCAGTCCCGCTGTGCGTCCAGGTTACCCAAGCGAAGTACATCGGCCAATCCTACGTGAATTTCTCCCAACACCTTGGTGATTTTACGGGTTACGAAGGTTTTACCGCGACGCTCTGATTCGTGGTTGAACAGAATTCCATTGCAGGCAAACATGTCGTAGGATTCGCGGAAGTTTTTGGTGATCCAAAATCCATACAACTTGGCCACGCCGTAAGGGCTACGAGGGTAGAAAGGCGTAGTCTCAGTCTGAGGAATCTCCTGGACCTTTCCGTAAAGCTCAGAGGTAGAAGCCTGGTAAAATTTTGCATCAGGACACTGGTTCTGCATAGCATCCAGTAAGCGCAGGGTTCCTACGGCGTCCACCTGTGCGGTATACTCAGGTACATCAAAAGACACCTTTACGTGGCTCTGCGCACCCAGATTATAAATCTCTTGAGGCTGAATAGTGCGCAGCAGTTTGTTAAGGTTGGCGCTATCTGAAAGGTCTCCGTGGTGTAATTTGACCTGCGGATGGCCCATCAGATGGTCTATTCGTTGAGTGTTGAAGGTACTCGCACGACGAATGATGCCATGGACTTCATACCCTTTTTCGAGCAAAAGTTCAGTGAGAAAGGAGCCGTCCTGACCCGTAATCCCCGTGATGAATGCTTTCTTCATAAGAGATGCGATAAATAATTTTCCGTGTTGTGAGCCTACCAAAAGGTGTTGAGTGCTCTGTTATTAAAAATGCTAAGAATTTTCTGTTCTATGCTCGCCCAGGGGCGAGGCTTTATGCCGTTGATCAATATGCCTGCCTGGGTGAGGTTCCATTGAGAAAATTGCGATTTGAGCCAGTTCAGGGCTTTTACATCGCGATATCCCGGTCGAACTACAAAGCAGGTAAAATCGGTTTGATGGATTAACCATTCGAAATCTTTGACTTTTCCCCATGGCGCAGTATCCACTACCAAATGGTCAAACTTTGTACGCAATTCGCGGACCAATTCCTCCATTCGCTGAGATTTTACCTCAATAATTTCGCTTTCCTGCTTGTTTTTGGCCAAAATCAGGAAAAGCCCATTTACCTCAGTGGGAATCAGCATATTTTCCATGGGCATGGTCGGATCGTTTAACCAGCTAGCCAAAGTAGAAAGATGCTTATCCCGAACGTACTTCCTGAGACTGGGCTTATATATATCCAATTCGAGGAGCACGATTTTCTTGTCTCTTTCTGCCAAGGCCGCGGCCAGATGAAAGGCACAAAAGCTCTTGCCTTCCGCTTCCGCAAAGGAGGTAACGGCCAGGACCTTGGGGATTTGGCTGAGCCGAAACTGATCCAACAGACGCTGCATGCTTCGCTGAAAAACCGGAATAACGTCCGCTTCTAAGGGGGCATGATGACGAGTGAATATGCCCTGGGAAGGAATGATCCCAATGACCGGCAGGGGGCTTTTTTTCGACCAGTACTCCAGGTTCATATTGCCCCGCCGAATGTACTTCAAGGTCTGAATCCGAAGGGTCGGGAGGGCGATGGTCAAAAAGGAACAAATAACCAGGACCAGGGCTTTCTTGGGATAAACAGGTTTATGGCTGACCAGACCTGGAGCTTGAAGCTCTGTCCATTGCGCTTCTGGAGCCTGACGGGAAAAGAACCCTAAAAGCTGCTGGAGAAAACGTTCCTCCTGCTGCCAATAAGGACCTGTCCACTGTAGGGAAAGGCTGGTATCTGTCTGCGCTATCTGGAGCCCTTGTTTAAGGTGGCTGGCCCAGGCTTGTGGATCATGCCATTGCACAATCCCTGAATAAGGCTCAAATTTTCCCTCCTTCCGGCTTAGTTGAAGGTTGGCAAATGGAGATTCAAAGAACGCTTTTTGAACGAAGGATGGATCAATTTCTGCTTCTTTCGGCAGATGTGAAATTGAATCCATGCTAATTTCATACAAGCTTCGCGAATGTGGAATCCCGTTTAGGCTAAGGCTGCTTTCCAGGAGGGTGAGGGTCAGCGGCTGGTTTTGCCAGCTTGGATTCAGGTGAGAGGCCCGAATCTGATAGGGGGGAGATTGTAGCAGCGCCTGGGGCTTCAACCAACCAGCCCTATAATACGTCGGATTTTCGCTAAAATCCAAACCTGCCGCTACGAAAAATTTGTCATCCGGCATGTTTTCTCCGGGCGCCATGGCCGGACCGGTCCTTTTCCACAAACCCGCCACCTGGAAACTTTCTTCTGCTCCCAGGAGATATAAGCTACCTAGCGAGAAGGAGACCAGAGCCGCCCAAAGATAGTGCGGCCATCTTCCGGTAAATCCGGTTAAGAAGGCTCGCAGGTCTATCGTTCGCCGCCCATAGGTATGTTCATCCCGCTGGGGTACACTCATTGGATTGTGGTTCTGACAGCTTTGACAGGCTTTCCCTTAGGGAGTAAAAATGGCGTAAATGGATACCCCGGTCGTAATCGCAGTCAGGATGATGCTGGCTACAGTCAGGGTTTCCAGATTGGAGCGCTTATTTTTCTTTTCCAGGTTCGGAACGTAAAGGATGTCATTTGGCTGGAGGTAATAATACGGCGACTCCATGAGGTTGGCATCGGTGAAATCCAGGAGCACTACTTCCTGGCTGTTATTTTTTCTCCGGATCAATTGCACCTGTTGGCGGTTGGCAAAATCCTTAAAGTCTCCCGCCCGGGCTATCGCTTCTAAACTGGTCAGGTTATAATCGTATACCGGATATTGACCGGGCAGGTTGACCTCGCCCAGGATGGAAACTTTAAAACTAACCAGGGTGACGAATACCGAGGCGTTTTTATACTGATTACTGCCCAGCAGGGTCTGGATGCGTTGTTGAACCTGAGGGATGGTGAGACCCGCTACCCGGATTTTTCCAAGGGTGGGCATGGTGATAAAGCCAGAATCTGACACGGCAAAACCATTCAGGAAGAGCGATTCCTGAGAGATGAACATGGAGCCTTCTGGTTCCAGCGTCAGGTGTTGCGGACTGGTGGTACCCCGGGTCCGGATTTTGATAGAGATGATATCATTGGTTTTCAGCCGGTAGTATGGGGCTTTATTCTCGACCATCACTGCCTCATTTGCTTTCAGATTTCTTCCTTGCAAAAGGACCGTTTCCCGGTTGGAGAGACAGCTGGTGGTCAATAAGAGGCAAAGGAGATAGAAAATAGGTAAGATGGCTATTCGATTCATCAGGCATTAGGTTAAGGGTGAATCTCGGATACAAGAATTTAGCTGGGCCGAAAATATAGAAAAGGCCCAAGCTTTAGACGTGATTCTTTGGTCAACCGTAACATCTGCCTCCCCAATGGAAAGCCAAGATACTTTTTTGGCTAGAGGATCATGCCGGCTGCGACGGTCTCATTGGTGAATTCGTCTATTAATATGACGCTTCCCGTGGTCCGATTACGTGAATAAGGATCGTGTAGCAAGGGAACCGTGGTCCGAATCAGGACGCGACCGATGTCATTTAGCCCCAGACTTTTATCATTTTCGACCCGATGCAAGGTATTTACGTCCACTTTATAACGTACATCCTTGATGATGCATCGGGCGTCTCGGGTAGTATGCCGAAGTTTATACTTTCCTCTGGGAACCAGGGCTTTCTCATTCATCCAGCAGAGCATCAGCTCAATATCCTGGCTGACGATAGGCTGGTTTTCTGGTTTGGCCAGCAAATCTCCCCGACTGAGGTCAATGTCATCTTCCAGGGTCATGGTCACGGACATGGGGGGAAAGGCTTCTCCAATAGGGCCATCCATGGTATCAATAGACTTGACCTTAGAAGTAAAACCTGAAGGCAAAGCGATCACGGTGTCTCCCGGTTTAAATACGCCTCCGGCTACCCGGCCTGCATAGCCCCGATAATCCCGGTATTCGTCAGATTGAGGGCGGATAACATATTGTACCGGAAAGCGGCTGTCCACATGGTTAAGATCATTGCCTACGTGTACCGTTTCCAGTGTATATAAGAGGGGAGAGCCCTGGTACCAGTCCATTTTTTCCGAGCGGTCCACCACGTTGTCTCCACGGAGGGCGCTAATGGGGATATAGCGGATATCCGGAACCCGAAGTTTAGAGGAAAATTCCTTGAACTGCTCTTTTACTTTATTGAAAGCCTCTTCTTTATAATCGACCAGGTCCATTTTGTTCACACAGATGACCAGGTGCTTGATTTGTAACAAAGAAGCAATGAAGGAGTGGCGACGGGTCTGTTCCACTACGCCATGGCGTGCATCAATCAGGATGATGGCCAGGTTGACGGTAGAAGCCCCGGTAACCATGTTCCGGGTATACTGGATATGACCGGGCGTATCGGCCAGAATAAACTTCCTTCTGGGCGTGGCAAAATAGCGGTAGGCCACATCAATGGTGATGCCTTGTTCCCGTTCTGCCTTCAGCCCATCGGTAAGCAGGGCTAAATCGAGGTAATCATCTCCGCGTTGCTCACTGGTTTTTTCAATCGATTCCAGTTGATCCTCGAAGATGGACTTGGTGTCATATAATAAGCGGCCAATCAGGGTACTTTTCCCATCGTCT
>JBCBGC010000020.1:20508-74737 GCA_038527215.1 Bacteroidota bacterium | reverse complement strand
GAAGGGGCCGTTAGGCGGAAGGGGATGTTACCTCCCTATGGTCGGTAGGCTATTCCGGGATTACACACAGGTGAATGTAAACAGGCAGGATAGCTGTTCTTTCTCTACCAACATATTTGTTGGGGGGAGACACACCGCATGCGTCTCCCCCAACAAAAAACCCTCCCCTTCCGAACCCTTTTAGCAAAGCTCCGTATCCTTGATGCTGGACCATTTTGTTCGGCAACATGAAAATATCCTAATTAATGAAGCAACCCCTCATTATCACCCTCCTCTTTCTAAGTAGTTTCTCCCTCCTCGGCCAGAGCCGCGAACCGGCTATCAATGAATTTGTGATGGTCGAAAAGGAACCTGTTCCCGTCAATATGGATACCATCATCACCCTGATCGGTTATCCGTCCATCGCCCGGGATGCAGGTATCGAAGGGCTGCTGGTAGCCCGGGTATTGGTTGGAGAACAAGGTCAATACCTGAAGCACAGCATTATCACCTCGATGCATCCCCTTTTTCAGGAACCCGTAGAGAAATATCTCCCTTTTCTCAAATTTGAACCTGCCCTACAAGGCGGAACCCCCATCAAGTTTTGGGTAAATATCCCCTTTAATTGGCGACTCACCGTCCCTGCTCCTTCTAAGCGTACCTACGCCAAAAGGGTTTCAGCTTTTGATTATTTCGAACAAGGTAATTATCAAAAGGCGTTGGAATTATTTAGACGTGGGTACAATTATAGAACGAGCAGCCTGGTTTCCCTGGTGATGCAGGCTCCTTGTCTGTATCAACTAAACCAAATCGGGTATATCAAGGTCTTGAAGGAAGCCCGTAAGCAGGCCAAGAAGTTCCAGAAAAAAATCCCTGATGTGCTTCAGGAGAATCGGGAACGGATGGAAAAGTACTATCCCGTCCTCTGGGACATGCATGCTGAAACGGATGATGCCAAGCTGAAAAAGGCCATCGAAAAGCTGGTCGAGGTCTTTTAAGAAACCCCTTGGTAGAGACGCATCGCATGCGTCTCCGTAGCAGACTTGTCGCGGACAAGAACCATCTGCCCAGGAACATCCCCGCTCGCGCTAGCCGCAGCCTCTCCTGGAGTACCGGGAGCTGCGACTTTGAAGGGGCTTTTCTCCAGTTCAACCATCTAGCAAAAGATGTCACCCCGGAAGCATCCTGAGCTTAGCGAAGGAGGCTATCCGGGGTCTCCATGTTCTTTTTTGTAAACACGGAGACCCCGGATAGCCCACCTCCCTATGGTCGGTCGGTCTTCCGGGGTGACATATACGTTTATGGAGACAGAGGCGATGGCAGGAACATCCCCGCTCGCACTTACCGCAGCCCCTTGAAAAGGGCTTTCGCACAGGCATGTCTTCGACAATTGATCCCGCTAGGCCCCTTTTGAAGGGGCCGTTAGGCGGAAGGGGATGTTCAAAGTAAACCCACCAACTAGGGGTACGGCACGTCTCGAAGACCCATGCGATGGCTGGAACACCCCCGCTCGCACCTCCCACAGCCCCTTGAAAAGGGCTTTCGCACAGGCATGTCTTCGACAATTGATCCCGCCAGGCCCCTTTTGAAGGGGCCGTTAGGCGGAAGGGGATGTTCAAAGTAAACCCACCAAGTAGGGGTACCGCACGTCTCGAAGACCCATGCGATGGCTGGAACACCCCCGCTCGCACCTCCCACAGCCCCTTGAAAAGGGCTTTCGCACAGGCATGTCTTCGACAATTGATCCCGCCAGGCCCCTTTTGAAGGGGCCGTTAGGCGGAAGGGGATGTTACTGCAGCCTCAGAACAGCCCCACTCGCACCTCCCACAGCAAAGCCTCTCCTTTTGGGCAGCTTTTCCCAGAAGGCCAAATCTAATTATTTCCAATATTGAAATATTTTTACGAATCGAAAATAAATTTCGTTGTTCATTTTCAATTTTATAACTAGGCATTGTTTCGAAGCCACCTAGCTTAGTATCCCAGCGGTATATAGAGCGCTTCCCAGATTTGACGCCAGTTACGTTTGGAACCAACTGTTCCTGATTTAGCGATAACTAATGATCGATTGTACCAGGTGTGGGTACTGAAGCTGGAGGCATTGGAGGCTATGTAAGCTGAGCAGTTGGCGGTTCTGTTAGTAAAAAATTGGAACACTTAGCTGGACTTTAGTATCAAAAAAAAGAAATTGGCAATGGACCTCAAATCATATTTTTCCTTCTACTTCAAGAAAAACATCTGGTGGCGATGGCTTTTACTTTTTGTCATTCTTTTGGGAATGTCACGCTTAGCCAAAAACTTCATCGAAGATCCTTTACTCGCAGAGAATTTAGCGGGTTCATTTATAGGATTCTGGAGCGGAGTAATTATAATGTTCCCTCTCTTGAAAGAAAGTGCATTTGAAAACAGAAAATGACCATGACGCCTTCAAAAGGCAGCAAAAGCCTCTCCAGAGAAAAAAATGGACCAACAATTTCTCCCAAAATGACATTGAGCGATTCCTATTTTAGGAATCGCTCAATTTTTGGTTTTAAACTCAGACAGGGATCTTAGGTCCCTGGGCGTGTTTAATAATACCGATTCATCGGCACCATGAAGCACTGCTTGCCGCTATCTTGCTTATATCGGCTTTGCATGGCCTTGGCCTGCGTGGCAGACATAAATGGTCCGATGCCCACTTTATAAAAGCTTTTTCCCTGATCGGAGGTATGATAAATCAAATAGGCTCCTGTTCCGGGATAGGCGGCTTCTAATTCGCGCTGGGCAACGATGGCAGCGGATTTGGTAGAATAAGCACCAATCTGTATGCCGAAGCCTTGCAGACGTACGGGGGCGGTTTCCTTGGCTGGTTGAGGCTGTATTTCTTCTTCTACGGGGCGTAGCAGGGTTTCTTCTTGAATGCGGGGTGCGACCTGGCGAGGACGATGGTAAATCGGAACTTCAGCGGCGGGCACCTCTTCCACCGTTACTTCTTCCAATTCTGGCTCTATCAGGTCCAGAGTGAGGAAGGAGGTTGAAGCACCATCATCTACGATGGGAGCCGCTGGATGGGAAGCCGTTTCTTCGGACTCTTCTGAAAAGCGATAACGCTGCAGTTCTTCCAGTAGTTTTTCCCCATTGATATACCCGGAAAAACGGTGCAATACCTGCCCCTGGGGATTAAAGATGATGATGGTGGGATAAAACATGATCCCATAGGTATCGAGCAGCAATTTCACCTCCGGGGTTTTGGCATCTGCCTGCACCTTATAAGCCAGGTAGTTTTCAGCCACGTAGGGCACCAGGGCAGAATCGGTAAAGGTGAATTTTTCCAGGCTGCGACACATGGAGGACCAGCTGGTATAAAAGCTTACAAAGAAGGGTTTGTTCTCGTCCTCAGCTTGTTTCAATAATTGATCAAAGCCTTCGTCGGAGAAGCCGATCCGCATGGGATTTTCGGCTTGTAGTGGAAAGGTTAGCGCCAGTAGGCAACTAAACAGGAAGAATCGTACCATCGTTCAACGTGTTAGGGAGTAAAACACAAAGACAGCTTAGCTCGGATATCGTATTACATACCTTAAAAAAGACGACAGGGATGCACAAAACGCAGGGTCTATATGCGAAAAAATCCAGCCCACAAATAGCAAATACTCGCTTGTAGCGATTTTGTGGATTGGATTCTGTCGTCTTCTGATTTACCCTCAAATTTATCATTATCTTTGCCGGAGATGAAAGCCTTATTTGCCCTCAATCCTTACATTTGGCGATACAAGCGGCATCTCCTGCTTGGCATCCTTTTTATTACGCTCTCTAACCTTTTTGCCATCTATCCGGCACAAATTGTCCGGAGTGCCATCAATATGGTGGAAGATGTGCTGGCCTTTTATCGGCTGGTTGACGGTTTTGAAGTCGCGGGGAATCTGGAATCCATGCTGGTTACCAGTCTATTACTCTTTGCTGGTCTGGTGATTCTGATGGCCGTTATTCGCGGTTTATTCCTCTTTTTGACCCGGATGACCCTGATTGTGATGTCGAGATTGGTCGAATATGATCTCCGGAATGACCTCTATGATCACTTTCAGTCTTTGTCGCTGACTTTTTACCGAAAAAATCGCACCGGAGACCTCATGGCGCGCCTGACAGAAGATGTCAGTCGGGTCCGTATGTACCTCGGGCCGGGCATTATGTACTCTTTAAACACCATTACCCTGTTCATTGTAGTGGTCACTACCATGATCACCGTCAATCCGGAATTGACCTTGTACGCAATGTTGCCGCTGCCTTTTCTGAGTTATCTTATTTATTACGTAGAATCTATCATCCAGCAGCGCAGTGAAAAGATCCAGGCCCAGCTTTCTGTGCTCACCACAATGACCCAGGAGATCTATTCTGGCATCCGCGTGATCAAAGCCTACGTCAAAGAAAAAGCCAGTGCGATTAAGTTTGCCCGGGAATCGGACACCTATAAAGACAAAGCCATGCACCTGGCTTTGCTGGACTCCCTTTTCTTCCCGCTCGTAAGCTTTCTTGTAGGACTGAGCGTCGTCCTGACGGTTTGGATTGGCGGGGGCAAAGTAATTGACGGTAGCCTCAGCCTCGGCAATATCGCCGAGTTCATCATGTACATCAACCTCATTACCTGGCCCATCATCGCCATTGGCTGGGTAACGACCCTGATCCAGCGGGCTTCTGCCAGCCAGACCCGTCTGAACGAGTTGCTGGAGCAGCATTCCGAAATCCGCTTCAAAGAGCATGAGACGGTCATGGAAACAGCAGACCTGCAATTCGACGAGGTTTCTTTCACCTATCAGGATACCGGCATTCAGGCCCTCAAGGATGTGAGTTTCTCCCTTAAGCCTGGTCAGAAATTGGGCATTGTCGGGCCTACGGGCTCAGGCAAGTCCACCCTTTGTGCGCTCATTCCCCGCCTGTTCGATATTGATGCCGGGGAAATTTATTTGGACAAAAAAGCCATTAAGACCTATAGCAAATATAACCTGCGTTCTGCCATTGGCTACGCTCCGCAGGATGTCTTCCTTTTTTCCGACTCCATTCACAACAACATCGCCTTTGGGAAACCAGAAGCGACCCGGGAAGAGGTAGAGGCAGCAGCCAGAAAGTCCGCCATTTACGACAGCATTGCCAGCTTTCAGGAAGGCTTTGATACCATGGTAGGCGAAAGAGGCGTAACGCTTTCAGGCGGACAAAAGCAGCGGATCTCCGTAGCCCGAGCCTGGATTCGCGCCCCCAAAATGCTCATCCTGGATGATGTGCTCTCCGCCGTAGATACCCAGACCGAAGAAACCATCCTGAGCAATCTCCGCCGTTTCCGTAGGGATAATCCTTCTGTAGGGGTGGTGATGGTCGCTCACCGGGTGTCCTGTATACAAGATTCCGATCTCATCATCGTTTTGGAAGAGGGTAGGGTGAGCGAAGCTGGTACCCACGACGAATTGATCAAACAGGAGGGATATTATGCGCGGATTTACGAAAAGCAGTTATTGGAAGAATCAGAGGTTCACTAGCCTCAGCCTATTCTTCCTGATACTGAGTATGGCTCTAGAGCTTCCTGCCCAAACCACCGAGCCCCCCATTCGCAGCCTGGATAATGTTACCTTTCAAAAGGGAGAGTTTCTCAAATTTCGTGTCCACTATGGCTTTATCACCGCGGGCTATGCGACCCTGAAGGTAGGCGAAAAGCGGGTTTGGGAAAAAGGTCGTCCTTGTCATCATATTGCTTTTACCGGTACCACCAATCCCAAATTTGACTGGATTTTTAAAGTGCGGGATGTATACGAAAGTTTCCTGGATGAGGAAGCCTTGCTGAGTTGGCGCTTCAATCGCTCCATCGAAGAGGGTAGTTTTTCCAGCTATACCGAAACCCACTTTGATCACTGGAAAGGCAAAGCCCGCTATATCCACGCCAATAAACACGAAAGCATCTTCTCCGTCCCTGACAACATTCAGGATGTGATCTCGGCCTTTTATTTTGCCCGCACCTTCTACGATCAGAAAACCTTAAAAGTGGGGGACAAAATCAGCCTCAAGAATTTCATCGACCGCAAGACCTTTGCCCTGGAAGCCAAGGTCTTGAGTCGGGAAGAAATCGAAGTGGAAGGCAGCACCTATAAGGCCCTGAAATTCGACCTACTGATCGAAGAATCCGGTATGATCACCGACGGCAGCACCATCCAATTCTGGATTTCAGACGACGACAACAAAATTCCTCTTCGTATTGAATCCGATTTGATGATCGGTTCCCTCAAGGCTGACCTCATGTCCTACAGTGGTCTCAGTCATCCCCTGACCAGCCTGGTCAAAAAATCCGATTGATCGGCTTGGGGAAGGCCTTTTCCCCACTTACCTTTGCCCCATGCCCGTTCTACGACCCCGCGTATCTCTCCGCTCCTATAACACCTTTGGCCTGGAAGCCACCGCACGCTGGTGGATGAGTCTGGAATCGGAAAAGGAAGCAGTAGAGTTTCTGGTGGATAATTTTCACCAGTACCCGAACCTCCACATTCTCGGCGGGGGAAGCAACATTCTGTTGACCCAGGATATCAAAGGACTGGTGGTAAAAAATGACCTCAAGGGGCTACAGGTGGTTCGTGAGGATGACCGCTATGTATGGCTTGAAATCGGGGCGGGAGAAAACTGGCATCACACCGTCCTGTATTGCCTGGACCGTGGCTGGGGCGGCATCGAAAACCTTTCGCTGATCCCCGGCAGCGTAGGAGCGGCTCCCATGCAGAATATCGGGGCCTATGGGGTGGAACTGGAATCCGTTTTTGAACACCTGGAGGCCATTCATCTTCCCTCCGGTAATATTCGACGCTTTGATCGCAAGGCCTGTGAGTTTGGGTACCGTTCTTCCGTATTCAAGCATCGGTTGAAGCATCAATACATGATCACGCGGGTCTGCCTGCGGCTCCACAAAAAGCATGAACTCATTACGCACTACGGCGCCATCGAACAGGGTTTAGCGGCGCTGGAAGGTCCGGTAGGTATTCGGGAAGTCAGTCAAGTCGTCTGTGATATTCGCCGTAGTAAACTCCCTGACCCTGCTGAGATCGGGAATTCCGGGAGTTTTTTCAAAAACCCTATCATTTCGCCTGAGGCTTTTGTCCCTCTCCACCAAACGCATCCGGACATCCCCCACTACCCACAGGCTGATGGCCAGATCAAATTAGCTGCGGGCTGGCTGATTCAAGAAGCTGGCTGGAAGGGCTACCGAAAAGGCGATGCAGGCGTACATGCCCGTCAGGCTTTGGTGCTGGTCAATTATGGCGAAGCAAAAGGATCAGAGATCCTCCAACTCTCGCAGGATATACAAGCCTCCGTGCAGAGCACCTTTGGGGTAGCGCTGGAACGGGAAGTTAATGTCTGGTAAGGATTATTTGAGGTAGATAGAGGTGCCTGCATCTCCATAAGAGGTCTGCCAGAAGATCACCAGGCTGTCATTGCGTACGTAGCCATTCCCCTGAAAGGTATCATCCCACTGATCCGTAAAAGGCTCCACCAGAATGCTATTGCAGGAATCCACGATGACTCCTTCTTCGGCACTGCCACCCCAAACCGTTTTGAACATGCCGCCGGAAAGGTCGCTCACCCGGTAACGGCTAGGACCTATTTCGGTCAAGCTCACCTCAGAAAGGATATTGGAAAAGGTTCCTCCCCCGCCTGGCCCCGCTTTGCCACTGGTCCGGGTAATGTAGGTGCCCGCCAGTTGAGAGGAGCAATTGATGTTGAGGAAGAAAAACTGGGGAATGATGTAGCAAATTTCTCGTCCGACTGCTTTTACTTCAAATCCCAACCGAATAAAATCTCCTGAGGCCAAATCCTCTACCTCTAGTCCGTCCAGGCTGGCTACCACATCTGCAAGCCGCACTTCTACGTCAGCCGGGAAGGTATTAACGCTGACTTTATTGATGAAATCGGTGCGATTATAGCGGCGGGAAATGATCACCTCCTGTACGGTAACCTCTGGCGGAGGATTGATGCTGATGGTAAAACGATAGACTGCATTCTCCAGATCATTGAGATCAAATTCTCCTACCGGTTCAGAGAGTTGGATAAAAGGGACGGGGGATACGGGATCTTCCTCCTGTTTACAGCCCACGGTCAGCATGAGCATACTGATTCCCACAAGCCACAGGGGACGAAAAAAGGAAGATGAAGGCGTAAAATGCTGCATGCGCATTAAGGCTGAGATTTGCCTGTGGTTCAGCTTTCAATCAGGCAGTTCGAAATTAAATAAATTGAGGGAGAATTGTTAGGCAGACTTTCAGAACCTGTACCTTAGCCTCCTCCATTACTTTTCCACATCTATCAATTTCCCTATGTGAGTTTGTGCCCTTTCATGGATTTCTTCTATCTTTGATATAAGAAAGGGAACCGTAAGCGGCACGCATATGAGTTGGTTCAAACGTGTAAAAGATAACATCCTCACCAAAACTGAGGATAAAAATAATACACCAGAAGGCCTTTGGACGCAATGTCCTAATTGTAAGAAACCTCTGCAATCCAAGGGGTTAAGGCTTAATGGATATGTCTGTATGCATTGTGATCATCACCTGCGAATAGGGAGTGAAGAATACTTCCATATTCTGTTTGATGATGGTAATTATACGGAGATCGGATCGGGTCTGGTTTCAGGCGATCCCCTCGAATTTGAGGACACCAAAAAATACCCAGATCGGTTAAGCGCCACTTTCCTCAAAACAGGCCTGCAGGACGCCATTCGTACGGCCCACGGCCAGGTGAATGGGCAGCCTTTGATGGTGAGTGCGATGGATTTCCGGTTTATCGGCGGTAGTATGGGCAGTGTGGTAGGAGAAAAAATCTCCCGGGCCATCGACCATTGTCTCGCCTATAACATGCCTCTGCTCATTATTTCCAAAAGTGGGGGAGCCCGCATGATGGAAGGCGCTTTGAGCCTGATGCAGATGGCCAAGATCAGTGCTAAGCTGGCCTTATTAGGTAAAAAACATATTCCTTACATCTCTCTGTTGACGGATCCTACCACAGGGGGCGTAACGGCGAGTTTTGCTATGTTGGGCGATCTGAATATTGCAGAACCCAATGCCTTGATTGGATTTGCGGGTCCGCGGGTCATCAAAGAAACCATTGGACGAGATTTACCTGACGGCTTCCAGCGCTCCGAGTTCGTTCTGGAGCATGGCTTCCTGGATTTTATCGTCAACCGCAAGGACCTAAAAGACAAATTGAGCACCGTCCTGGGGATTTTGCAGCCTCAGCAAGAACCGGTCAAAGTAGAAGTGAAATAGAGAACTTATTTACGATAGTATAAAACAAAAGAGCAGATCCAATGGATCTGCTCCTTTGTTTTAAGGGTAAGTTTCCTGCCTTAAGCGTGAGCGGCGACTTTCCCGGCAATTACAGCTTTTGGTGCAAGACCAATATGCTTTTCCACTACTTCACCTCCTTTGAAAACCAGGAGCGTAGGGATGCTCATCACACTGTATTTGACGGAAATGTTGGGATTATCATCCACGTTTACTTTTCCGATCACGGCTTGGCCGTCAAACTCACCTGCCAGTTCCTCCACGACGGGAGCAATAGCCTTACATGGTCCACACCATGGAGCCCAGAAGTCTACCAGCACAGGTTTGTCAGAATTCAATACCAACTCATCGAAGTTAGCATCGGTAATTTCAATTGGCTTTGCCATATTCAAAAACTAATTATGTGTACGAATATATATTTCCTTACGGGCTTTCTCCCACAGGGTTAACAAAGGTAGAGAATAGCCCCCTGATTCACAATTCACCTACAATATACTATCTCGGATTAGGAATTGTTATCGGCTATATGACAATCTGAAGCTGACAAAAGTCACTTTTATATTACATGCTTTCGTGGAAGATCAAGATTTTCAGTTCCGGGCATAGGCTTTGAAGCCTGTTGCTACGTATTAGCTAAAAACTTGTAGTTCCATGAATACCGAAATCTATCTTATTGACAGGTATTCCCCCGACATCATTGTTTGGCCTGGTTAGGAAGCATGGCCGTTAAAAAAAATTCCGGGTCCCCGCAAGGCGAGGACCCGGATATATTTTTTCAGCTTCGCTTAATTAAACGTAACAAAGCCGTCCAGAAAGCTCTCCAGATGAGGGCGATAGGCTTTGAATTGCTCCATGTTGGTGAAAGTGGTCAGCTGAACTGCCCCTTTCTCACTGGTATAATAGTAGGAGAAGTAGACAAAACTTGCTCCTTGAGCTGAACCTTGCATTTGTAAACAAATGACCTGATTATCATTGACCATGCGATACTCCTCCAACAGAATCTCCAAATCATCTGCTACCGCTTTCGCATTATTGATCGCCGCATTTTTCAGGGTAACGAGGGGGATATCGATCTCTTCATGGATGATCATGGCGTAAGCCTCTCCTCCATTGAGCATGAAGGCCATATCGGCTTGCCCGTTGAGACTCTCTGCAGGAATGCGGTTCCATTTTTCATCATTGATCCACATGCCATAATGGGAGTTCTTGGCCCTTTCCAGGCGGTCTGCGCCTGCAGAGCGGGTATGAACCTGGGCGATCGGAACATTTATCTCCGTTTCTACTGTCTCATCTGAGCCCTCGTTAGACTACTCTGTTGAGGTCAGAATTTCGGTTGGGGCTGCTTCTTCTGTGTCGACCGAAGTTTCTGCTTCAGCTATGGGCGCTTCTTCCGCGATCAGGCTGGTTTCGGACTGAGGAGCGGGTTCTGCTTCTTCGGGATAAATGGAGGCTTCTGTTTCCATCGCAGGAGTCTCCTCCTGTATGGTTGAGACTTCCTCTGCGGCTACAGGCATGACTTCTTCTTCCTCGAAAAAGGATATTTCTCCTTCTTCCTCCATCTCCTCCATCATCAAAGCTTCCAGCGCTATAGGTTCCTCCTCAGACTCCGCCTGAGTAGTGGGTTCAGGAACCAGTAATAATTCCTCGTCTGCCAATAACTCCTCTTCTTCCATCAATTCATCCTCATCCTCCAAAGGTTCGGTAGGGGGAGCAGCATAGATTTGCTCTTCCTTCTCAAAATACTCTGGTTCCTGAAGCAGAGCAGATTCGACCGACAAAAGGTCCATTTCCTGCTCAATGATTTCGAAATTCTTGGGATCTTTTTTTACCGGACTCAGTTGGTCTTCCAATTCCTCAGGATTGCCCAGCCCTTCCATGTCTTGCAAATCGGACACTCCCTCCTCTTTTGTAGCCAGTGATTCCCAATCTTCCAAGCTACCATCAGGGGCGGGTATCCCTGGTTTAGTCGGTTCTGGCAGGGCCTCCTCTACAGTTCTTTCCTGCATCTCGGCTTCCAGACTGAGGGGTTCAGCCTCCATAACTGGTTCAGGCTCTACAGGTTCCTCAAAAAACTCGTCCATGTGTCCCACGATTTCCCCAGGCATGGAGTTATCGGTGCGAGTCAACAAAGGGTTTTCTGAGGTATTGGCGCCATCCGGTTGGGCCGCATAAGGGGTATCTCTTTCTGAAACCGTCTCTTCGGCCACAGAAAGGCCATTTCCTTCCAGATGATCTGAATCTAGTCTTTGGGCGTCGCGCATCAGTTGTTCCTCGAAAGAAGGAGAAGTGGGCACATACTTAGTCCACTTCCCGTCTGTTCCTAAAACAACGGTGTCTCCATCTAGGGTGATGGCTAATTCCTGACCAACTAAACTGAACGGTAAAACAACATACAACAGCAAAAAGAGCTTGAAGCTTAGGGAGGAAATCTTCATTAGTTGGGTGCCTATTAAATCGTTTCGTCAGCGTATGCTTCTATAGGAGGACATACGCAAACTACGTTCCGATCTCCATAGGTGTTATTCACACGTCCTACGGAAGGCCAGAATTTTTGGGCAACCAGGTTTTTTACTGGGAATGCAGCTTTCGTTCTGCTGTAAGAATGGGTCCACTCATCAGCCGAAATCATGGCCAAGGTGTGGGGAGAATTTTTCAGTACGTTATCTTCTTTGTCTGCTTTTTCCTCTTCCAACTCTCTGATTTCTGCTCGAATAGCCAACATCGCATCACAGAATCTATCCAACTCAGACAAGGGCTCACTCTCGGTGGGTTCAATCATAATGGTGCCCGGCACCGGCCACGAAACCGTAGGTGCATGGAATCCATAATCGATCAAGCGCTTGGTGATATCATCTACTTCCAGGCCTAACTGTTGCTTGAAATGACGGAGATCGAGAATAAATTCGTGGGCTACCCGGCCGTTTTTTCCTTGGAATAATACGCCAAATTCAGCTTCCAGACGCGATTTCATATAATTTGCGTTCAAAATGGCGTACTCCGTGGCCCGGGTGGCCCCATCGCTTCCCAGCAGTTTGAGATAGGCATATGAAATCAACAATATACTGGCGCTACCAAAGGGCGTGGCGGATACGGCTGAGATGCCATGTTCTCCTCCAGTCTCCACCAACTCGTGGCCAGGCAGGAAGGGAGCCAGGGCTTCCGTTACACAAATCGGTCCCATACCAGGGCCGCCTCCACCGTGAGGAATGCTGAAGGTTTTGTGTAGGTTGAGATGGCACACGTCTGCTCCAATGCGGCCGGGGCTGGTCAGTCCAACCTGCGCATTCATGTTTGCCCCATCCATATAAACCATGCCACCGGCCTGATGGATCAAGTCACAAATTTCTATGATCTCCTCCTCAAACACTCCGTGAGTTGACGGATAAGTGACCATTAGACAGGACAGATTTTCGGCATGGATCGAAATTTTTTCCTTTAAATCAGGTATGTCAATGTTGCCCATTTCATCACACTTGGTGACGACGACCTTCATGCCCGCCATGACGGCACTCGCCGGGTTGGTTCCGTGGGCCGAGGAAGGAATCAAGGCGACATTGCGATGGTGGTTCCCTTGGTGATGGTGGTAGGCACGAATCACCATTAGACCGGTATACTCGCCCTGTGCCCCAGAGTTTGGCTGGAATGATACATCAGAAAAGCCTGTTACCTCACAGAGCATGTCGCCCAGCTCCTCTATGATCTCCTGGTAGCCTCGGGTTTGCTCCGCAGGCGCAAAAGGATGAATATGGGCAAACTCCGGCCAGCTAACCGGAATGAGTTCAGATGCTGCGTTCAGCTTCATGGTACAAGATCCCAACGGAATCATGGCCGTAATGAGGGAAAGGTCTTTATTTTCCAGACTTCTGATGTAGCGCATCATCGCGGTTTCAGAATGATAACGCTTGAAGACCGGATGGGTCATGTAGGTAGTCTGGCGCTGTAAACTGGCAGGAAGCATGTTTTCTTCCTCCAGCAGGATACGGGAAGGATCATAGCCATTGGTTCCCCTGCCCAGGGCCTGGGCAAAAATTCCCAGCAGGTTGCGCACCTCTTCCAGATTGGTGGTTTCATCCAGGGAAACCCGCACCTGAGAGGACTCAGGTAAGTAGAAGAGATTGTATCGCTGAGCAAGAGCCGCGCTTTTCAGGGCCTTCAGCTGTCCCCCCTCCAGTTGAAAACTTAAAGTATCAAACGCATGGGTGTTGAGGGCCGAGATACCGAGCTTTTCCAGGCCTACTTTGAGGGCGCGGGTCATCCGGTGAATGCGGGTAGCAATGTTTTTGAGGCCCGTAGGTCCGTGATATACGGCATACATGCCAGCCATGATGGCCAGCAGGGCCTGCGCCGTACAAATATTAGAAGTCGCTTTATCGCGACGAATATGCTGTTCGCGGGTTTGCAGGGTCATCCGCATGGCGGCATTTCCCTGGCTATCTACGGATACGCCAATAATCCTTCCGGGAGCCAATCGCAGAAAGTCATTTTTACAGGCAAAAAAGGCTGCGTGAGGACCGCCATAGCCCATAGGCACCCCAAAACGCTGGGCACAGCCCACCACCACATCTGCCCCCCACTCAGCAGGCGCTTCCAACAAAGCCAGGGCCATGAGGTCAGCTGCTGCGATGAGGTAACTTTTCTGGGCGGCCAGTTTCTCCCCTAGCGCTTTATAATCTGTGACTTCTCCTGTCGCATCGGGATACTGTACCAAGGCAGCAAATACCTTACTGTCCAGCTCCATTTCTGCTACCTTACCTACCCTCACTTCAATGCCAATGGCTTCAGCCCGGGTCTGCACCACCGCAATGGTCTGCGGGAAGCAGTTTTCGTCTACCAAAAATACATCCGCTTCAGCTTTGCGGTCTTTTTTGGCCTTCTGACTATAGGTCATCGCCATCGCTTCAGCGGCTGCGGTACCTTCATCCAGGAGGGAGGCGTTGGCAATAGGCAGACCGGTCAGATCACTAACCATGGTCTGAAAATTTAACAAGGCTTCCAGTCTGCCTTGAGAAATTTCCGCTTGATAAGGTGTGTACTGCGTATACCAGCCTGGATTCTCAAAAATATTCCGTAGAATGACCGGAGGGGTAATGGTCCCATAGTACCCCATGCCGATAAAAGAGGCAAAGACCTCATTTTTAGCGGCAATGGTTTTCAGATTCTGGAGGTAGTCAAATTCGCTCATGGCTGCCCGTTGGGGCAGGGGATTTTCTAGCCGAATTTGTGCCGGAACAGTCTGTTCGATCAATGCCTCAAGGCTTTCAGCGCCGATTTGATCAAGCATGGTCTGGAGTTCGCTTTCCGCGGGTCCCAGGTGGCGGTTGAGGAAAGAATCAGGATGCTGTAACATAGTAGTATCGTCGGATATGGTAGGGTCAAAAACAAAGATTATTTGCCTAAAACAGCCTGTCTCCTGAATTGTTTGGGCGGACTTTTACAGAACCTTCGTTTCTTCCTACAATGGGCTTCATATAAAAGGTACAAATTAACACAAAAATAAAGCTATCTCCTGAAATTTCCAGCAGAATAATCCCTCAAAAATCCCTAGTTTTGCTCATGGTAAATACGAAAAGACTTGCTGGATACATTTAAACATAAAGGTCAGCGAAACCGGCTGGTAGAAGAACTGCTCGATCGAGGTATCACCGACGAAACGGTCCTGGAGGCGATCCGTCGGGTACCCCGGCATTTATTTGTCCAGGGGGTGTTTCAATCAGAGGCCTATGTCAATAAACCCTTGCCCATCTCCAGCGGGCAAACCATTAGCCAACCCCTCACCGTAGCCATTCAAAGCCAGCTATTGCGTCTCAAGAAGCGCATGAAAGTCTTAGAAATAGGGACAGGCTCAGGTTACCAGGCCGCCGTGCTATCTGAAATGGGAATGCGGGTGTTTTCCGTAGAAATAGACCAAAAGCTACATCGGGAAGCCAAAAGGCGGCTCGAAGACCTTGAATATCCGGTCAAGCTCCATCACGGCGATGGGTCCCAGGGATGGCCCTTACACCAGCCTTATGAAAGAATCATCGTAACCGCCGCCAGCCCTTCCATTCCCGAACCGCTGAAACAGCAACTTGAAATCGGGGGCATTCTCGTCATTCCCGTTGGCAGCCTCAAAACCCAGCAAATGCAAGTGGTTACTCGCCTCAGTCGCTACGAATACGAAATAGAAACCCTCACTCATTTCCAGTTTGTGCCGCTCAAAGGAAAGTTTGGGTTTTAGCCGCTTTATAAGCCGATCACCTGCCCCTCCCAGGCAATATTGTAGCCGTTACCCCGCACTTCGGTATGCGCATGGCTGTTGTACTGACAGAGGGGATTCGTATGGTTAAAATGGAGAAAATGTACCCGGGCCCGTTCCGCTGAGCTTAGCACCGAAAAGGTTTCCATGCTTTCTGTAACAAAGGGGTGGGGAATCTCGCTCATGTCCCGATTTGGGATTTCGCCATTTTCATAAAAAGTCGCATCCAGGAACGCCAGGTTCACCTTGCGGATCTCTTCCACAATATCCCGCTCCCATCTATCCCACTTATCGATATCCGGAATAAATAGCAGGCTTTTTTTGGGGCCTTCAATTCTGAACCCTACTGTCTCGCTATACTCATCCCGATGGGGCACCAGAAAGGGGGTAATCCGCAAATTGGGGGCAAGTTGGATGGTGCTGTCCGCTTTTATGCGTTGAATAGCAATATTTTCAAAGTCCACCAGTTGACTCCAGGGTCCGTTTTCCCGCAGGAAAGTATCCATGCGCGGCATGGCATACACAGGCAGGCCTTTGGTCCCCATTACCTCGTGTCCAAAATGAATCAGCCCGGTATAATGACCGATATGGGCATGAGTGAGAAACACCCCATCCGGCTGGTGATTAAAAGGATAATCGGTTTTTGAAGCCAGGATTTTAAGCTGGTGTTTCATGTCCGGGGTAGCCTCGATCAACCATTTACGCCCACTACTGGGATCTACCAGCCCCAGGGAAACCGGGGATTTGTAGCCTTCCTCTCTTCCCCAATGCGGCTTACAGCAATCCTTTTCACATCCCGCTTGCGGAAAGCCCGCATCCTGAGCAATGCCCAGCACGACTACATAAGGGTCTTCCGGAACATTTCCGTCTAAAGGAATGCCTTCCTGTTCAGATTGACAACTGACCAGCAAAGCCAGCATAAAAAGACCGGTCCAATGGAAAAAAGTAGGTTTCTGCATGGGTAGTAGTTTTTCAAATCCCGCTGCGGCAGATGAGCCGCAGACTATCTTCTGGGTAGCGGACTTCTGTTAAAAAAAGGCCGTGGGCGGGAGCATTAGGTCCTGCCTGGGTACGATCTTCCGCTTCGATCACCGCCCGGAATTCCTCCAGGCTCATTTTGCCCGCCCCTACCAATAAGAGGGTCCCTACGATGGCCCGCACCATGCCCCGCAAAAAGCGGTCAGCCCCAATGTGGAAACAGAGCAGGTCTCCATTTTCCTCCCAATACGCATGATCGATCCGGCAACGGTTGGTTTTATTGGCGCCGTGGGCCTTACAAAAAGAGCCAAATGATTCGTAGTCTTTCAGGCTTCGCGCCGCCGCTTGCATCGCTTCCAAATCGAGCGGATGGCGTACCCACATGGCCAGACCTGGCCAGAGGGGGGATTTTTTCCGCACAAGTTGATAGATATAGGCGCGATGAGTAGCAGAAAAGCGCGCATGAAATTCCGGATCTTCCGCGACATACAAGGCATTCACCGCCAAATCACCCGGCAGGATACCATTAAGACTATGAACAAAAGGCAACGCCAGTTCCTCCTCCCGGTCAAAGTGTACCATGAGTTGTTTACCGTGCACCCCCGCATCTGTTCGTCCCGCTCCCATGACCGACACCTCTTCTCCAAAGAACGTCTTCATCGCCCCTTCCAACTCAGCCTGCACCGTATGAGCGTTCGGCTGAATCTGCCAGCCTGCATAAGCTCCGCCGTGATAGCTGATATCCAATACATATCGCATGCTGTAAAGATAGGGATTTCCGGACATCCCTGCTTGGACATTGCCTTAAGGACTGCCCTACCTTGATTTGTCACCCCGGAAAGACTTTTGACCAACGGGAAAAAGTCTTATCCGGGGTCTCCAGGATCATATCACAGCCATGGAGATCCCGGCCATGTCCCCCTCACTACAGTCGAAGACCATTCCGGGATGACATACATGCAAGAGAATCGTAGAGACGACTCGCCAGGCGTCTCCCAAAAGAGCCTATCGCCAGATCGGGATGCCCCAATCCAACATTCCCACCTTTTTCTTATTTTGCGGGCGATTTACCCGATCCCATCATTTATGCTGCAAAGAATCCAATCCATCCTCCTGCTTTTGGCCATTCTGGTGAACCTGTCCGTCCTCTTTGTTCCCATCTGGCAATTGAGTCAGGGTTCTGCCATTCAAGTCGTAGACGGCTTGTCTATCGAGGTAGAGGAAATGGTCGGAGAAGGATCCGACACGCTTTTTTATGCCCACGAAGAAAGCACTACCCAGGTCAGCCATACCGCTGGCGTGGTCCTGATCGGATTGAGCTGTCTGTGGTTGGCCTTTACCATCTTTCAATACAATGATCGCCCGCGTCAAATGCGGCTTGCCTACATCGGCATTGGCTTTCTCATGGCAGAAATTCTTGCCTATGTGATGCTCACCCAAAATCTGGGCGCTGGCGACAGCATGCCACACTTTGGTTTCGCCTTTCCGGTAGCCGCCCTGTTGCTGGTATGGCTGGCCATCAGTCGCATCCGAAAAGATGAGGAATTGGTGCGCTCCGTAGACCGCATTCGCTAAGCCTTTTTGTCCAACATTTCCCTTTCCGCCTCACATCTTACGTGGGTCTCAACCCCTTTGGCTACCGTTTACGCAAGCTTTCTTGTGCCCTAATCTGGGGCAAACATTCATTGGCTGGCTAAAAAGACCGATACGTCTATTTATCAAAACAAAAAAAAGTTCCGTTCAACGAACGGACTCGGCTTGGTTTTTGGTATTCCTTACATACAAGTTTCATGATAATAGTCGAGGTTGTATAATGGTATATACCTGTCCTGGGAGAGAAACTTGTGAATTCTTTATGAAGACCTTAAACCTGTTCCTCCTTAGCTTTTGTTTTTTGCTGGTCCCTGCATCCGTTTCTGCGCAATCCTATACGAAGGCGCAGATCGCGCAGGCCCTGGATTCAGCCCTCTCGACTTATTTACAAGGGGTCAAACCCCACCACTATTGCTTGTGCAATAACTGTGAGCATTATTATGATGGCGGCCTGAACCTGCTGCGAAAGGGACGTTCCTATCGTGAACTTTCGGAGACAGAAAAAGAAAACCGCATGACGGTCTGGGGTTCTGCCAAGGCCAATCAGTACAGCCCCTTTGGGAGCAGCCATACCATCATTCAGTTTTATGCTGAGTTTCGGGCGGAGGAATCCATTCCTACTCTCAAGCTCCTGCGCTGGAAACAGAATGATTGTATGCAGTACGTAACCCTAATGGAAGAAAAACCGGGTCCACCCATGGAAATCGCCATGGTCAATCCTGAGTTTGCGGAAGAAGTGATGCTTGAAGAAATGCTGGATGCAGAATTGCCAGAGGTAGTTATAGAGGACGTAGTAGCGGAAATGGATGCGGCTGAAATAGATTCGGCCAAAATAGCCCCAGTAGCTGAGAGCATGGCTCGTGGGGAAGCTGATACGGTACTGGCAGAAGTTGCCATGACGGCACGCTTAGCCGCTCCGGTCATGGCGATGCAAGCAGCAGGAACACCAGAAACAGCACCTGCTCCAGCGACAAAAGCTCCTGCAGATGACTCCTGGCGTGGAAGCCTGGAAGTCTTTTCTGATTGGCAAAAGCAGCCGGTCGACAGCCTGGGTCAAAGCCTGATCAAAGGCCGCGTCTTCAACCGCGAACAAAAAGCCTGGCAATCCGTCCGCCTGGAAGTTCGCTTCATCGATGAAGCCGGAGAGTGGCTTTCCTACGAAGAAGTCATTCTGGAAGAGGCTTTACCTGCAGGTGAAGGATTACCGCTCGAAGTTTATCTCAAAGCCCCGGAAGGAGCCCTGTTTCATCAGGTTGAGGTGATGGGAGCGGAGTGAAAATGAAACATTATTTACTTAATGTAACTTATTCAATCCCGGTATTTTCCCTTTTAGGCTGAGAACATGGATCTCGGGATTGGCATTGGCCTTAAACTGGATAACTTGGTAGAAATATCCTGGCGATAGCCCTTCATAAAGAACCTTTATTGTGGTTGTATCTCCAGGAGCAATTATATCTCTTTGCCAATCGGAGGAAGTACAAGTACATCCTGCGTCAACCTGATAAATTTCTAAAGGATTACTTCCATTGTTCAATATGTAGAATTCTCCAATAGCGGGTTGCCCATTAGCTATTTCTCCAAGGTCAATTACTGAGGTAAGCACTTTTAATTGGGTCAATCGACCCTTGCTTTGTAAATGATTTTGAGCAATCATCCAAAAGGTGCCTACAGAAATAATGGCACCAAACCAAAGCAGTTTCAATCTCAGCTTAGGGGAGGTATCCATATTTAGCTAATGAATCTTGATTAATTTTATAGAATAAAAGGATCGGATTAGCATCCTGATCAATACTATCCAATAAAGGCTTAAAAATTGGATAGGCTTCTTGTAGATCAAATAGGTAATCTGAATTCGATTCCTCTTGTAAGGCGATGTCAGAGAGGGTAAAACTTGTGCAAAGGTTTTTAAAACCTGTGGAAATTACTGGTCGATTTATGAATGGTAATATACTTCCTTGCTGTAAATCCTTTCCCGAAATAAAGCGGTTCGTTTCTATATTCAGGAAAAAAATATGACCTGCACGGTTTTGGAAAATAAGGCCAGACCAAACAACATCATTTGCCGTTTGCCAACTTATCGTAGTGTATTTTAACATATCCACGTTATCCAACGAAATCTGTTCAAATTCTTCATTAGGCAAACGCCCAGATCCAAAATCAAACAGAGCTAATATTTCGTTTCGATCTGGATAGATTCCCCACAAAGTATCCTTATACGGACCTGAATAAATAGCACCATCATGTAGGGGAAGAAGATAGCCTGCATAGGCAAAACCTGGGGCCCGTCTCTCTTTTGGGTACGGAAACCTACGATCCTCTATTTTTCCCTTAGCGTCGGTAAATAAGAGATCAAAATGCCCGCTAGCATCACTTGTATTATACTCGGTATAAAACAACAACTTATCTAAGCCCATCCAAACCACATCCTCGGCATAAAATGAAAGTTTGTGTTCAGAGAGATGCTTCCCATCCCGATCATAATAAATGAGTTTTTGAGCTTCGGAAGAAAAAAGTAGTAAACGTTGATGGTCTGGTTGCAGCCGGATACCACTGATATTAAGAAATTCACCCGGCCCTCTTCCCGTTTGACCAAAATCGAATAAAAATTCTCCCCCCTCTTCAAACACATGAATTTGGTGGGTAGCCGGATCAGATATGTAGATGCGATCATCCCATTTAATAACATCAAGAATGGAACCGATGACCACATTTTCGCTATTACCTAATGATATAAGATTTTCTATTTCTACTAGATGATGAACTGGAAGTTTGTTCCCTCCTATGTAAGTGACATCTATTCTTGAGAGAGGAGATTGGCTCGAGTTAATGCTAAGGCCTCCACGACCTGTACAACCTCCCCAAAGGATAATGGTAAAGAACCAAAAGGGTAACCACCATTTAAGTATTTTATGCCCCATAACTTATTTGTCTTATTGATTTTTTTTGCTTTTCCCATCCCCACAATCAAAATCCTCCTTGGTATTATCCGGACATTTATTCCAAATACAGCCACCTTTCCCGATGCAGCAAACTGTACCAATAGATACATTATTTACACCTTGCCAGCAGTAACTGCCAACCGCTCTACGCCTGTAATCAGGACCCAGGTTTTGCCCCAACAAAGAATTGGAGAAATAGAGAATCCCGCTAAAGGATAAAGATAAAATCAATAAAAATACAGGGAGGAAAAACCTCCAGCCCCCTCTATACGACGATAAAACATTCATTTGGCCTAGCAATGGAAGATTATTAAAAAGTAAAAAGAAAGGTTATTCATTTTTCCCTGAAACTACTTCTAAGATGAGTTTGTATCGGGGGCCTCGACATCCTTTGATAGGATTGGGAATACAATGACCGCTTCCTTCAGTACAATCATTGCCCTGACTTACAAGAATGGTTGGACTTTTTGCAAGAACACAAATTTGGGAAGTTTGCCTTTTCCCAGAAATATTGGAGCTGAATAGATATGGGAAGGTAAGAGAGGACAATCCCAAGACAATGCAGATCCCCAACACCTTTTTACAAGATGATGCGATTTTTTGCATATCACTTTTGTTAATAATGAATGATGTTGGGGAACAACACACGCAAGGTAGAAATATAATTTTAAATTAAAAAATTTTTACAAAATATGAAAAATAACTAAAACCAAATAAACCGAATCTTGTAAAGTCCAGTAATTTAAAAAAGACTCTCTCCATTTGCCCCATACAGCCATAAAAAGCTATCTTTGGTTATGGCATCCCATCGCCCCCATTGGGAGGAAAGCATTTTTCTGGCAGGCCTGGCGGGATTCGCATATCTCTTGTTCATGGGGAGTGTTCCGCTGGCCGCTGGTACGGAAGGTCTCTGGGCTGAATCAGCCCGGGAACTGGCCTTGCTGGGTCAACCCTGGCAACTCACCGATCGTTTTAGTGTAGCCCCGCAGCTGCCCCCCCTCATGATTTGGATTCAGGCCCTCTTCATCAAAGTTCTGGGTGCCAACCTTTTCGCCGTACGATTTCCCGCAATGTTGTTAGGCATGGCGACAGTGGTGGTGCTGTACTGGCAGGGCAGCCTGCTCAGGGATCGCTTGCTGGGACGCCTATGGGCGGGACTTTATCTGGCTTGCCTGGGCACCGCCTGGCTCCACAAAACCGCCCTGCCCGATGTGGGCGCAGCTTTTTTCTTAGGCCTGGCCGCGATTCAGATTATGCGTCTGGAACTCCCCCGCAAAAAAGACGCGCCTCCTGCAGAAAGTCCTGGCTGGACCATTGGCTTTCTCTGCGGGCTAGCAAGCTGGTCCATGGGTTTCTGGGCTGGGCTTTCCCTGCTGATGGCCTGGCTGAGTTGGAACCTGTGGCGACAAGCCCGAAAAGGCCAATGGGGACACCTGTTTCGGGCCGTGGTCGCCTGGTTGGTCCTCTTTTCCGGCTGGCATGTCCTCACCTACGTCATGACCTATGGCAGTGGCTGGGAAACCTTGCCCGCTTATCTGGGAAAACTGTTTTTTCCCGGAGGCTTCACCTGGATGGGACCTGTCTGGGCCTTACTGCTGAGTCTGTTTCCTTTGGTGGCTCCCTGGCTAGGGCTTTTCCGCATCACCATCGATAAAGAACCGCTCGACCTTTGGAAAAACTTCGCTGGAACCTGGCTAGTCTGGGGCCTGGTGATGAGCTTTTTTCCGTTGTATGGAGAAGCTGCTTCCGGCAGTCTGGCCTTCTGGCCGGGAAGCTTTCTAGCTGCGCTTTTTTTCTACCAGCACATCCGCAATCCGCAGCCCCTGCCACGCGCTATGTGGATCATCGGCGGTGTAGGAGCAAGCCTATGGCTCCTTATCCTCGGTTTCTGGAATGTCTGGATGGAAAACATGCCTCTTTTTCTCCGCCAGCTACAACCTTTGGGCGCGGCAGAGCATTGGCCCAGTGTCCGCAACTGGACGGGTTGGGAATGGAGCCTGGGCGTGATCTGGCTGGTAGGTAGCCTGGTCGCTTTCCGCTGGTGGCAATTGGGTCGCAGCCTGCGCTACATCTGGTGGCAAGCCGGATTGACTGTTTTGTGCGCCAACCTCTTTTTGCTCTTCCTCTTGTCTCCCATCCGGGATGCTCAACAAGGGGGCATGCAAGCCTTTTTTGAAAAACTGCAGGGAGAGGAAATTTACCTCATCACCGATGCTGCTTCCGGGAGTCTGCCTTACTTCTACGCCCAAATGTTGCCGCCTAGCCAGATACAAGCCAAAGACGATACCTGGCTCACGGAAGGGCAAGCCGACCGGGATGTCTATGTTGTAATATCTTCTTCCCAATGGGCCAAGGTCAAACCGGGTAGATTTCGTAACTTTGAACGATTATATGAAGCGGGAGGATGGATCTTTTTGCTACGTCCCAGTCCGTACCGGAGATTGAGTGAAAAAGCAGCCCCAACGGGCTTTTTGTCCAACCCCTACATACTGCACTAAAACCGAGCAAGGCATACATGGCAAGTGAGAAGCAGGAAGTACTGAACCAATTTAGATTCAGTAGGATGATATGGCCCATCCTCATCGGGCTATCAGTCCTTGCATACGCAATCTATCAGATCAACCAGGTGGACCTGAGCATGGATCAGGTCCTGCAATACACCACCTGGTCCAATGTGCTCAAATGGGCCGGCATTGGCTTTCTCTGTATGATTGGCCGCGACCTGGGCTACATCATTCGGATGCGGATTTTGACGGACAAAAAGCTCAGTTGGCGCGCAGCTTTTGAAGTCACCCTGCTCTGGGAATTTTCCTCTGCGCTGACGCCTTCCATCGTGGGAGGCTCTGCCGTAGCCATCTTCATGTTGCTCAAGGAAAAAATCTCCCTGGGTCGCTCCACCGCCATCATTTTCATCACCATTTTCCTGGATGAGGTCTTTTATGTGTTGACCTTGCCCATCGCCCTGATCTGGATTGGGCATGAAGCCCTCTTTAATCCGGTCGGGGAAATCGAATCTTCCATCGGCACCGGGCTGATCACCGCCTTCTGGATTGCCTATGGAGTGATTGTGGCTTATACCATTTTTCTGGCTTTCGCCCTCTTTATCCGGCCAGAAGGCACCAGCCGGGTCTTTCGTCGCCTTTTCAAAACCCGCCTCCTGAAGCGCTGGGAAGATAGAGGGGACAAAATGGCCGAAGACCTGCTGACCGCTTCTTATGAGTTTCGGACAAAACCTGTGGCATACTGGGCCAAAGCCTTTGGCGCGACGGTCATGGCCTGGATGGGTCGCTACCTGGTGCTCAACTGTGTGCTCGCAGCCTTTACCAACCTCAGCCTTTACGAGCATACCGTCGCTTTTGGGCGGCAAGCCATCATGTTTGTGGTGATGATCGTATCGCCTACTCCTGGTAGTTCCGGCATTGCAGAAGGCGCTTTTACCAACCTCTTCAGCGAATTTGCGCCGCCGAGTCTGACCCCGGGAGATGAAGTCCTGGCCTTCATGCTGATCCTGGCTACAGTTTGGCGTTTGATCACCTATTACCCCTATGTACTAATTGGGGTGCCCCTCTTGCCACGCTGGATTAGCCGCGTGTTTAAGTAAGGGCAAAAAGGTCGGTTTTTTTGTCCCAAACATCCGGGTTTTTCTCCCTAAAATCGCCTAACTTGCGGGCTGGTTTAAAACAACTATTTGTGGCAAAATCAACATCTCGTCCCCTCAACGACCTCACTTTCAATAAAAACGAAGACCACCACCTGGAGCTCCTCCGCCAACTTCGCGGTAAGCTCGCCAAGGTGTATGAAGGTGGGGGAGAAAAATCCATGGCAAAGCACATCGCCAAAGGAAAACTCCCCGCCCGCGAACGCATCCAGCTTCTATTGGATGACAAAGATGACTTCCTGGAAATCGGGGCGCTGGCGGCCGATGGTATGTATAAAGAATACGGCGGTTGCCCTTCTGCCGGGGTAGTAACGGGCATCGGTCGGGTTTCCGGCAAGCTCTGCATGATCGTCGCCAATGACGCGACCGTAAAAGCGGGAGCCTGGTTCCCAATGACCGGCAAGAAAAATCTGCGGGCCCAGGAAATCGCCATGGAAAATCACCTGCCCATCATTTATCTGGTGGACAGTGCCGGGGTCTTTTTGCCCATGCAGGACGAGATTTTTCCAGACAAAGAACACTTCGGGCGCATCTTCCGCAACAATGCGGTCATGAGTAGTAAAGGCATTCCCCAAATCGCCGCCATTATGGGGCCTTGTGTCGCAGGGGGCGCTTACCTGCCCATCATGTCCGATGAAGCTCTGATCGTAGATGGCACCGGCTCGGTCTTCCTGGCTGGTCCTTATCTGGTCAAAAGCGCCATAGGCGAAGACGTAGAAATGGAAGAGCTAGGCGGAGCCAAAATGCATAACACCATTTCCGGGGTAGTAGACTACCACGAACCGGATGACAAAAGCTGCCTGGAAACGGTGCGAGGCTTGGTTGCCAAAATGGGCGAAGGACCTAAAGCCGGGTTTAATCGGGAAACCCCCAAAGCCCCCCTCTTTCCGACCAAAGAACTGCTCGGCATTCTGCCTTCCAGCCCGGCCAAGCCCTACGAAATGCGGGACTTGCTGGCACGTCTGGTTGATGCGGACAGCTTACAAGAATATAAAGCAGGTTACGGTCAATCCATCATCACCACCTATGCGCGGGTAGATGGCTGGGCGGTCGGTATCGTGGCCAATCAGCGTGAGGTGCTCAAATCAGCCAAAGGCGAAATGCAGTTTGGCGGGGTGATCTACTCTGACTCGGCTGACAAAGCCGCCCGCTTTATCATGAATTGTAACCAAAAGCGCATTCCGCTCATCTTCCTGCAAGACGTAACCGGCTTTATGGTGGGTTCTCGTTCCGAACAGGGCGGCATCATCAAGGATGGCGCAAAAATGGTGAATGCCGTGTCCAATTCTGTGGTGCCCAAATTCACCTTTGTGGTGGGCAACTCTTATGGTGCAGGCAACTACGCCATGTGCGGTAAGGCTTACGATCCACGGCTGATTTTTGCCTGGCCTTCGGCCAAGATTGCCGTCATGGGCGGGTCTCAAGCCGCCAAGACCCTGCTGCAAATCCAGGTTTCCGCCCGCAAAAAGCGCGGCGAAGCGGTCGATCCTGAAGCGGAAAAGCAATTGCTGGACGAGATTACTTCCCGCTACGACGAGCAGACCACGCCTTATTATGCTGCTTCCCGCCTGTGGGTAGATGGCATCATTGACCCCCGCGAAACCCGCAAAATCATTTCCACCGGCATCGAAATGGCCAACCTCAATGAGCATGTACCTCCTTTTAATCCTGGGGTGATACAAACCTAGACCGTCCCGCGAAGCGGGACTGTGAGATCGTTCCGCGTGGCGGAACTGTGAGAAGTGAGAGGTGAGACCGTCCCGATGTATCGGGACTGTGAGAAGTAGAGACGCCTCGCATGCGTCTCTCAACCTTCGCGCCCTCGGGCGCATGGGGCTTGTCGAAAACAGAAACACATCACAACACAAGTTGTCACCCCGGAAAGACTTTTGACCAACGGGAAAAAGGTTTATCCGGGTCATAGATCCCGACGATCCGGATGTCGGGGGTCTCCATGATTTTGAGGCTATCTCCGAGATCCCGGATATGTTCCCCTCCCTACGGTCGGAGACCATTCCGGGATGACATAGATGTATGTGGGTCGTGTACGCACCGGTTCCAGCCTGATCGTATCAGGGCCAAGCGCGATGGATTTCCCTCCTCGGAGGGGAGAAAGGGGTGGGTATAAGCATCCCTTTTGAAAAAACTGCAGAGCCTGAACCCACCCCCGCCCCCTCCAAGGAGGGGAAAGGCCGAGCGCAGGCCTGTCGAAGACAAAAACACATCCACAACGCAAATTGTCACCCCGGAAAGACTTTTGACCAACGGGAAAAAGGCTTATCCGGGGTCTCCATGATCTTGAGGCTATCTCCGAGATCCCGGATATGTTCCCCTCCCTACGGTCGGAGACCATTCCGGGATGACATAGATGTATGTGGGTCGTGTACGCACCGGTTCCAGCCTGATCGTATCAGGGCCAGCAGCGACGGCATCCCCTCCTTGGAGGGGAAAGGCCGAGCGCAGGCCTGTCGCTGACAAAAACACATCCACAACGCAAATTGTCATCCCGGAAAGACTTTTGACCAACGGGAAAAAGGCTTATCCGGGGTCTCCATGATCTTGAGGCTATCTCGGAGATCCCGGATATGTTCCCCTCCCTACGGTCGGAGACCATTCCGGGATGACATATATGGATGTGGGTTGTAGAGACGCCTTGCCAGGCGTCTCAAAAGCAAGCGCGAAGAGGTCGCTCCCCTACGCGTAATCCTTCATGATCTCCTGGGCCACCACCTGGCCGGAAATGAGGGAAGGCGGTACGCCGGGACCGGGCACGGTGAGTTGTCCGGTGTAGTACAAATTCGAGACTTTTTTAGACTTGAGTTTGGGTTTGAAAAAGGCGGTTTGGAAGAGGGTATTGGCGAGGCCGTAGGCGTTACCCTTGAAGGAGTGGTAATCCTTCTCGAAGTCCTTCATGGCGTAGCTCCGCTTGAGGACCACATGGGAACGAATTTCCTGGCCGGTCAGTTTTTCCAGCCGCTCCATGACCATGTGGTAGTATTTTTCGCGCTGCTCCTCGCTATCGGTGAGGCCGGGAGCCAATGGAATGAGAACGAAGACGTTTTCGCAGCCTTCGGGTGCGCCGGAAGGATCGGTCATCGAGGTAGCCGATACGTAGAAAAGCGGCTTGGTGGGCCATTTGGGATCGGTATAGATTTCCTCCGCATGCAGTTGGAAGTCCTCATCAAAGAAGAGGGTATGGTGCTTGAGCTTGTCGAGCTTTTTGTTCACGCCTAAGTAAAAGAGCAAACTGGAAGGCGACATGGTGCGCTTGTCCCAATACTGAGAAGAATAGGTGCGCCAGGGGCTTTCGAGCAGCCGCTGGTCAGTATGCTGATAGTCGCTATTGGCGACGATGAGATCGGCTTCGTAGGTGCCTCGGCTGGTGAAAATTTGCTTGGCCTTGCCGTCTACGACCTCGATTTTCTCCACTTCTGTATCCAGGATGATTTCTACGCCTTGTTCCTCGGCTACGGCTACCATGCCTTCGACGATTTTGTGCATGCCGCCCTTAGGATACCAGGTGCCCAGGGAAAGGTCAGCATGGTTCATCATGCTGTAAAGGGCCGGGGTATTCTCTGGGGTTGCGCCCAGAAAAAGGACCGGAAATTCCAGAATCTTGATTAAGCGCGAGTTGGTGAAATACTTGCGGACGTGCTTGCTCATAGATTGGAACATCTGGATGCGCACGCTTTCCCGCAGCAAGCGGAAATCCAGAAATTCCCAAATATTGTGGCTGGGACGGAAGACATATTCGCCCATGCCTACTTTGTATTTGTAAGCGGCCTGATCCAGGAACTCTCTGAGTTTAGGGCCACTGCCGGGCTCATAAGATTCAAAGAGGGCCACCAAATCTTCCAGCTCGGCGGGCACATCTACGTAGTCATCGTCTCCAAAGTAGACCCGATAAGAAGGATCGAGTCGTTTGAGTTCATAATAGTCGGAGACTTTTTTCCCGAAGAGACCAAACCAGGCATCAAAGACATCCGGCATCCAATACCAGCTGGGCCCCATATCGAAGGTATAGCCGTCTTTGGACCAGCGGCGGGCGCGCCCACCAGCCTGATCATTTTTCTCCAAAATCTTGACAGAATAACCCGCTTGCGCCAGTAAAGCCGCGGAAGAAAGGCCGGCAAATCCAGCCCCTATGACGATGACATTTTTTTTCGCGGACATGTGTTCCTCTTTTTTTCTTATCAAATGTGTGTTGGCTAAATAACCGAATCCTGCGCACAAGGTTTGCATAGGGAGAGAATTAAGGTCAAATTGGGCCTTTTATCGCCCCAAAACGCCTCAAAAGCCCCTGTTTCATGAACTTTTGTAGCCAATGCGGGAGTGCTGCCCTGCTGTTTAGAATTCCTAAAGGAGATAATCGCCCGCGCTTTGTCTGCACGGATTGCGGGACGATTCACTACCAAAATCCCAATATGGTGGTGGGCTGTCTGCCGGTCTATGAAGGAAAAATCTTGCTCTGCAAGCGCGCCATTGCCCCCCGGGAAGGCTATTGGAATCTTCCGGCCGGATACCTGGAAAATGGAGAAACCGCAGAAGACGGAGCCAAAAGGGAAACCATGGAAGAAGCGGGCGTTAAGGTGGACATCCTGCGCATGCATGCTTTGTATAGCATTCCACGAATCAATCAGATCTATCTGTTTTTTCTTGGGAAACTCCCCTCCCCTGAGTTGAATCCGGGCGAGGAAAGCCTGGATGCCCGCCTCTTTGCACCGGAGGAAATCCCCTATGACCAAATGGCCTTTCCCTCCAGTACCTTTGCCATAAAGCATTACTTACGCACCCGCCATACCAACTATCATGGGGTATTCATCGGCGGCTGGAAAGAAGGATTTCGTCCGAAAACTAATTAAGGGAGAGGCGCGGCAGTTCGTGGGAAGCCATGTCGTGAAACATGAGCTCATGGATTTCGGCCTCTACATAAGGAGAAATGGGAAACGTACGAATCAATTTTTTCACCTCCCCTTCAGAACCTGCCACAAACACTACCCAGAGTTTGGCCCGGTCCAGGGTCAGCGTATAGGAACGAATGGTTCCCTCATGCACCAGTTCATTTACTCTGGCCCGCTGCTCAGGAATGAGCCCCAAGAAGGTTTCATCGATGACTTTGGGTAATTGAAATTCGACCATGTATTGATTCAACATGTCTTCAATATCGTGAATTTCTTCCTGAAATGCACCCTGCGAAAATGGGAAGGGAAATAAAAAAGGAAAGGGATGTCGCTGCCATCGACATCCCTCTTGCACCAGTGTGGCGCTCATGCAAATAAGTAGTTTGGTTCACACAATGATAAAAACGACCTATTTGTAAAAAGGCTGCCTACAGGTGAAAAAAAATTATGCCTTCCCGTCCTGAAGCTTGGGATTATTCTTGTGGCGGGTGGCATCCCGTTTGGTCTTTTTGTCGAGATTCTGCTTTAGGGCCACTTCCAGGTCTACGCCAGTTTGGTTGGCCAGGCAGATCAGGACAAACAATACATCGGCCATTTCGTCGGCCAGGTCCACGGCTTCATCGGATTTCTTGAAGGATTGATCACCGTATTTGCGGGCCATGATGCGGGAGACTTCTCCTACTTCTTCCATGAGCATGGCCATATTGGTGAGTTCGGAAAAATAGCGCACCCCGATATCCTTGATCCAGGTGTCTACGGTCTGTTGAGCTTCGCTGATGGTCATGGCACGAAATTAAGACTTGAGGAGGGGATTTGGTAGGCCAAAGCAAGCTTTCGCGCTCAGGGTAGCATATGATAAATCCATTCTAGCTGGATGAGGCCCCACATCAGCAAGCCTATTAATAGTCGCCGATCCGTCCAGACTTCCGGGTCTGAATTAATGGGACCTTCTGCCCCCAGCAGCAGAAAAAAAGGCAGGACCGCCAGATGATAAGAGGGGTGAGAAAAAGCCAGCAAATAAGGAAATGCATAAGCCGTAATTAGCCAGAGATAAGGGCGGACTCGTTTTTTTGGTCCAAAAACCCCTCCTTTCAACGCCCAGACCGACAAAAGCCCGTAGCACATCGCATCCAGTAATAACAGCAACCAGCCCAGGGCATGACCTGCATTGATCAGTCGGGCACCGGTGAAGGTGTCAAAAGCAAAGAATACCCGCCCCCGGTTACTCACCCGCAGCATAAAAATGCCGGGCTGCAGGCGGATATGTTCCCAGGTGGAAATGCGATAGGCGCTCTCCTGCATAGAAGCAGGCATGCTTTCGATGCTCAACCGCTGGTGATACAACCGCCCGAAGCGATCCAGGTCCTGATCAGCATGAGACCCCAGCCACCAGTTTTTGTAGTGGGGAGAAGCCGGATGATTGCCCAACCAGAGATTGTAGCTGTTGGCGTGGTTGATGTTGAGCCAATAGCCGTTCATGCGGTAGGTGTGCGTTTGCCATAAGGCAAGGGGCAGGAGCAGGCACATCAGGCCTAGGAAGCTTTGTCTCCACAGGTAGCTTTTTTCCCGCCAAGCTATCCACCCCAAGACCGGAATGACCATGCTGCTGGCCGGTCGGATAAGCAGCATCAGGCCCAGCATCAGCCCCAACAGCCAGGGCGACCAGCCTTTTTTCCACCCGACCCAGGCCGCCAATAACAGCACCGCTACGGGGAGATGGGTCAATGGCGCTACACTATGATGGACAAAAGCCGGAAATAGCGCAAACAACAGGAGGGCTGCTCTTTGCAGGAAAAGGCGCTGAGCTAAAGGCGTGAGGGAAAAGGCTTTTTGCAGGAGGAAATGGAAGCCCACATACCAGGTCAACATCCAGGCGGTGATTCCCCAAAAGCTTTCCCCAAACAGCCCTTTCCAAATCGCCAGGTAGTAGGGCAGTCCCGGCGGCCAATAAGGAAAGAATGCTTCGCCTGACAGGATTTGGTCTGCTTGAAAAAGATAGCCCAGGGCATCTCCTGCCCATAGGGATTCTCCTAATCCACCCGCATAGAGCACCCGGATTACGAGGCCCAGGCCCAGGATGGCCCATACCCAGCGGCGGGACATGGAATCAGCGGAGAGGAGTTTCATGGCTAAAAGTCTCGTTGTCGAGAATCCAACATCAGGGTAACCGGTCCATCGTTGAGCAAAGTAACTTTCATTTCAGCTCCGAAAATCCCGGTAGCCACGGCCCCGGAGAACTTGCTGCGTAAGTTGCTGAGGAAGGCTTCATAAAGCGGAATGGAGACCTCTGGCCGAGCCGAGCGGATGTAGGAAGGGCGGTTGCCTTTTTTGGCATCGGCAAAAAGGGTGAATTGGGAAATGACCAGGATATCACCTCCGATGTCTTCTACCGAAAGGTTCATTTTGCCCGCCTCATCATTGAAGATGCGAAGCTGGGTAATCTTTTTGACCAACCAGTCTATATCCTCCTGCCCATCCTCGTGGGTTACCCCCAACAGGACCAAAAGGCCCCGCTCGATTTTTCCGGTAATTTCTCCTTCGACCACGACCTGGCTATGGGCTACACGTTGGATGAGGGCTCGCATATGATTTGAGTTAGGCGCATAAAATTAGCCGATAAGGGAGGAATTCCCAAGATCATGCTGGGCAGAGGCAGCAGGCTTGGTGGTAAAAAGAAAGGGGCAATTTTTGCCATTTTTCCAATAAAGCAACCGTTTTTTCTTATTCCTCGTAAAAAAAGTGTGATTTGATCATTCCTTTTCTATCTTTGCCCCGATGCAAAACCTGTCCCTGATATATCATATTCTCATCTCTCAGCCATGTCAGGCTGCAATCAGGCGTTTCAGGAGGGCCTAAGGGGCCTCAATTCACTATATATAACCCTCAGCGGGTGTTCTACCCGGTATCCCTATTTTTTAGGGTCCTTTCGCTTATTCAACCTTTATCTATTTTCTCATTCCTAACCCATGGAATTTTCCATTCACGTAGCCGGCCCCGAGCATTATCCCTATGCGGAAGCCATCTGCCAGATGATCGAAGAAGCCGCCAAAGCACGCGGTACGGGCATTGCCAAACGAGCCCCTAGCTACATCCTTTCAAAAATGCAGGAGGGCAAAGCCATCATTGCGTTGGAGGGCCAAAACGTGGCCGGCTTTTGCTATATCGAAACCTGGAGTCATGACCGCTACGTGGCAAATTCCGGGCTGATCGTCTCTCCCGACTACCGCAAGCAGGGCTTAGCCAAAAAGATCAAGACTAAGGCTTTTGAGTTATCGCGGCAGAAATATCCGCAAGCCAAGCTCTTCGGCATTACCACCAGCCAGGCCGTGATGAAAATCAATTCTGATCTGGGCTATAAACCCGTTACCTTTTCCGAACTGACGAATGATGAGGTGTTTTGGTCGGGCTGCCAAAGCTGTCCCAATTATGATGTGCTCACCCGTACCCAGCGAAAAATCTGCTTGTGTACGGGTATGTTATATGACCCCAAGCGAGCGGAAAAAAGCGAAACAGAAAACCTGAACCAGAAATCTGCGGCCCTTGAGGACCGCTGGCAGAAATACAAGCAACATTTACGGAAACGAAAAGCCAATCCCGTCTTGCAAGGCATTTTGGATCGCCTTTTCGGAAAATTTGTCAAAGTATAATCCCCAACCCTATCATTTACCCACATGAAACCTAAAGTGGTTCTCGCCTTTTCAGGCGGCTTAGACACCTCCTACTGCGTCAAATACCTCAGCCTTGACCGCGACCTGGAAGTACATGCAGCCATTGTCAATACCGGGGGCTTTTCTCCGGAAGAACTGGCCGATATCGAAAAAAGAGCGCACGAACTGGGCGTAGCTTCCTTCAAAGTCCTGGACGAAGTCAAGCATTACTATGAGGCCTGTATCAAATACCTCATCTTCGGCAATGTGCTGAAAAATAATACCTATCCCCTTTCGGTCAGTGCAGAAAGGGTGTTCCAGGCCATGGCCATTGGTACCTATGCCGCGGAACTAGGGGCAACCTACATTGCCCACGGCAGTACCGGAGCCGGCAACGATCAGGTGCGTTTTGATATGGTCTTTGATATCCTGGCGCCGGGCATAGAAGTGATCACCCCCATTCGGGACCAGCAGTTGAGCCGGGAGGCTGAAATCGAATATCTGAAAGGGCATGGCGTGGAGATGATTTGGGAAAAAGCTCAGTATTCTATCAACAAAGGCCTGTGGGGCACCAGTGTAGGCGGAAAAGAAACCCTCAATTCCTGGGATTACCTGCCAGAAGAAGCCTATCCTACCCAGGTAAGCAAAGACGGCAAAGAGGTAGTTGAACTCCATTTTGAAAAAGGAGAGCTGATTGGATTTGGAGACGAAAAGTATGACCATCCGGTTGAAGCCATCCAAGCCCTGGAAGCGTTGGCAGCACCTTATGGCATCGGTCGCGACACGCACGTTGGCGATACCATCATAGGCATCAAAGGCCGGGTAGGCTTTGAGGCGGCTGCTCCTTTGATCATCATTAAGGCCCATCATCTGATGGAGAAGCATATCCTCACCAAGTGGCAGCAGTACTGGAAAGAGCAACTGGCGAACTGGTACGGCATGCTGCTGCACGAAGGTCAATACCTGGAACCCGTGATGCGTGACATTGAGGCTTTCATGGATCACATTCAGCAGAATGTGAGCGGTAAGGTCCAAGTAGCCCTTTCCCCTTATCGCTTCGAAGTGCTAGGTATGGATTCCCCGCACGATATGATGGCTGCCAAGTTTGGTACCTACGGAGAGATGAACCGCGCCTGGAGTGGAGACGACGTAAAAGGCTTCACCAAGATCCTGGCCAACAGCAGTAAAATTCACCGGTCCGTCAACGACCCCAACGCCTAAGCCATGATTCGCATTGGTATCATCGGAGGAGCAGGCTATACCGCTGGAGAGTTGTTGCGCTTGCTGCTCAACCATCCACAGGCGGAGATTCGCTTTGTGCATAGTCAAAGTCAGACCGGAAAAGCCGTTTATGAAATCCACCACGACCTGCTGGGGGATACCGAGCTGGTTTTTACCAACCAGGTAGAAACGGAGGTTGATGTGCTCTTCTTTTGCAGCGGGCATGGCAAAACCCTGCCCTTTCTGGCTGCCCATGACATCCCGGAATCAGTAGCCATCATCGACCTGAGTCGGGATTTTCGTCTGGAAGCGCCCGAGCATGATTTTGTGTATGGCTTACCGGAATTAAATCGGGAAAAAATCCGGGAGACTTCCCGGCTGGCTAATCCTGGTTGCTTCGCCACCTGCATCCAATTAGGCTTGCTGCCGCTGGCGGCAGCAGGACAACTCACCGAGGAAGTGCACATCCACGCCATCACCGGTTCAACCGGAGCGGGACAGCAACCGCGTTCCACCACGCATTTTTCCTGGCGCAATAACAACCTTTCTATTTATAAGGCCTTCTCCCACCAGCATTTGGGCGAAATCAGGCAAAGCCTGACGCAGGCACAAGGCGGAACCATTCCCGCGCTGAACTTCCTGCCCATGCGGGGAGATTTTCCCAGAGGCATTTATTGCAGCGCTTACCTGAACACAGAGCTGTCTGAAATAGAAGCCCAGGACATCTACCAGCACTTTTATCAAGACCATCCTTTTACCCACGTGGCGACCGCCAATCCTCACCTCAAGCAAGTGGTCAATACCAATAAAGCGGTGGTCTTTGTAGAAAAGCACGAAGGAAAACTGCTCATCATCAGCATGATCGACAATTTATTGAAAGGCGCTTCCGGACAAGCCGTCCAAAACATGAACCTCATGTTTGGTCTGCCCGAAACCCAGGGATTGCAGCTCAAAGCTCTGGCCTTTTAACCGAAAAACACCAACTCAAAAACGTCCTTTGAACCTGTATCATGGATCTTTTTAATGTATACCCCCTCTTTGATGTAGCTCCGGAAAAAGCCCAGGGCTGTACCGTATGGGATGCGGAGGGGCAAGCCTATTTGGACCTATACGGCGGTCATGCCGTGATTTCCATCGGCCATAGCCATCCCCATTTTGTCCAAAGCATTACGAAACAGGCAGAAAAACTAGCCTTTTATTCCAATTCCGTACAAAACCCTTTGCAACCTAAATTGGCGAAAAAGCTGGGCGAGCTATCCGGGTATCCTGATTATAGCCTCTTCCTGTGTAACTCAGGGGCCGAAGCCAACGAGAATGCCCTCAAGCTGGCTTCCTTTTCCAATGGGCGGAAAAAAGTGATTGCCCTGGAAAGGGCCTTTCACGGGCGCACCTCCGCAGCAGTCGCCGTCACCGACAATCCCAAAATCCAATCTGGCGTCAATCCCACGGATTTTGTCACCCGCCTCAAATGGAATGACCTGGCCCAACTGGAAGCCCATCTGATCACGGAGAGCTATGCGGCAGTGATCATCGAAGGTATGCAAGGCGTCGCGGGGATTTATGAGCCCTCGCCGGAGTTCCTGCTGGCGGCCAGCAAACTCTGTAAAGAAACGGGTACGGTGCTGATTTTGGATGAAATCCAATCCGGCTATGGAAGGACCGGGAAGTTTTTTGCGCATCAGCATGCAGGCATCCGGCCGGACCTGATCACGGTGGCCAAAGGCATGGGCAATGGCTTTCCCATCGGAGGCGTATTGATCTCGCCCCGCTTCGAGCCCTGGTTTGGTATGTTGGGCACCACCTTTGGGGGCAATCACCTGGCTTGCGCGGCGGGCCTGGCCGTTCTGGAAGTGCTGGAGCAGGAAAAGTTGATCACGCAGGCTGCCGAGGTAGGCCATTATCTGATGGAGGCCCTCAGCAATTTGGAAGGCATCAAGGAAGTACGGGGTAAAGGCCTGATGCTGGGCATGGAGCTGGAGGTTCCTGCAGGTCCGGTTCGCAAAGCCTTGCTCTTCGAACACCAGATTTTCACCGGATCCGCCGCCCAAAAGGAAACGCTTCGTTTACTGCCGCCCTTGAGTATGACGCAAGCTGATGCGGAGCGGTTTATTACGGCCTTAACATCTGTTTTACAAAAACAACCTACGCCAAATTAGCCATTCCCTTTTCCTGGCGCGCGGGGGATGGAACGAGCATTTAGGGGATGGGCTGCGCGCGGGATGGATTTGCTCGTTCCGATTTTTTGCTCCACTTTTTTCTAAAAAAAGTGGAATAGAGAAATAGAAAAAACAACATGCTACATTTCACCAAACTAGCCGATATAGCCAATCCCCAGCAATTGCTACAGCAAGCCCTGGAGATCAAGCAATACCCTTTTGAAAAGCCAGATTTAGGCAAAAACAAAACCCTGGGCCTGGTCTTTTTCAATTCCAGCCTGCGGACGCGGCTGAGCAGCCAGCGAGCTGCCCAAAACCTGGGCTTGCACACCATCGTGATGAACGTCAGTGCCGACGCCTGGCAATTGGAATTTGAAGATGGGACGGTCATGAATGCTGGCAAAGCCGAGCATATTCGCGAAGCGGCTCCGGTCATGGCGCAGTACTGCGATATCCTGGGCATCCGGGCCTTTGCCGGGCTGAGCGACCGGGAAGCGGACTACCGGGAAGAAATCCTCACCGCTTTTCAGCAGTTTTCGGGCGTGCCGGTGATCAGCCTGGAATCCGCGACCCGCCATCCGTTACAATCCCTGGCTGATTGGGTAACCATAGAAACGAACAAAAAAACTGAACGACCTAAGGTTGTTCTGACCTGGGCTCCGCATCCGAGGGCTTTACCCCAGGCGGTGGGGAACTCCTTTGCAGAGTGGATGCAAGTGGCAGATGTGGATCTGACCATTACTCATCCGCCAGGTTATGAACTGGATGAGGTTTTTTCTGCGGGTGCAACCATTGAATATGATCCTTATAAAGCCTACGCAGGAGCAGATTTTGTCTATGCAAAAAACTGGTCCTCCTTCCAGTCCTATGGGCAGGTACTCAGCCAGGATGCGAGATGGATGGTGGACGCAGAAAAAATGGCCCTCACAAATGAGGCATTTTTCATGCACTGCTTACCCGTCCGGCGCAATGTGGTGGTAGCCGATGCGGTGATCGATAGCCCTAAATCTCTGGTGATCGAGCAAGCCGGCAATCGTACGGTTTCTGCACAGGCCGTGATGCAGGCCATTTTGACCCATTGATATGGAAAAATTAAGTGTCTTAAAAGTCGGAGGGAAAGTCCTGGAAGACCCTAAAGAAAGTGCCCTGGTTTTGTCCAATTTTGCCCAGCTTCCCGGCCTGAAAATCATGGTGCATGGGGGCGGCAAAACCGCCTCCCAACTGGCCAAGCGCATGGACATTCCTGTGCAAATGATAGATGGGCGTCGGATCACCGACGCAGCCATGCTGGAAATCGTGCTCATGGTGTACGGCGGATTGATGAACAAAAGCGTGGTGGCCTTACTACAGGCACGAGGCATCAACGCCATCGGCCTGACAGGGGCAGATATGAACGTGATTCAGGCACATAAAAGACCGGTCGGTCAAATTGATTTCGGCTTCGTGGGGGACGTGGATGGGGTAGATGCGCAGGCCTTGCAGACCTTACTGCAAGCCGGCATGGTGCCCGTCATGGCACCTTTGACCCACGACGGAGCCGGACAGATGCTCAACACCAATGCGGACACCATTGCTTCTTCTGTGGCTCAAGCCATGGCAGAACAGTATGAAGTGCATCTGGTTTTTTGCTTTGATCGCCCGGGCGTACTCACCGACCCTACGGATGACAGCAGCCTGATTCCTCAGATCACGCCTGCAGCCTATGCCCAGCACAAAAAAGCGGGCCGGATCGCGGGCGGCATGCTACCCAAACTCGACAATGCCTTTGCCGCCCTGAATCAGGGGGTGCATCGTATATATTTGTGTCAGCCCCAGGCCGTAGCCCAGTTGGGCCAGGCTGATTTTGTGGGAACCACCTTAATGCCAGCCTAAGCCATGCAAGAACTCACCAGCGCAGCCATAGCGCTGCTCAAAAGCCTCATCCAAACGCCCTCCCTGAGTCGCCAGGAAATAGACACGGCAGCCGTCTTAAGCCGGTTTTTTTCCCAGCACCACATTCCTTTCCAGCAACAAGGCTATAACCTTTGGGCCAAAAACCAGCACTGGCAGGACGGCAAGCCGGTCATTTTGCTCAATTCCCATCACGATACGGTCAAACCCAATCCCTCCTGGCAACGAGACCCCTTTCATGCAGGGGTGGAAGGAGATCAGCTATTCGGCCTGGGGAGTAATGATGCTGGAGGGCCACTCGTTTCGCTGATCGCGACTTTTGTCCACTTCTATCCTCAACCCGACCTCCCCTTCAACCTCCTCATCGCGGCTACAGCCGAGGAAGAAATCTCCGGTCCCAATGGCATTGCCAGTATCCTGGATCGGCTGGGTCCGATTGATCTAGGCATCATTGGAGAACCCACGGAAATGCACCTGGCCATCGCCGAAAAAGGCCTGATGGTGCTGGATGGCATAGCCAAAGGGGTGGCCGGACATGCGGCCCGCGAGGAAGGGGTCAACGCCATTTATGAAGCCCTGGAAGATATAGCCTGGTTTGGCAGCTATCAGTTTGAAAAGGTATCCGACTTTCTCGGACCGGTAAAAATGAGTCTGACCCAAATCAAGGCCGGTTCTCAGCATAATGTGGTGCCGGACCAGTGCAGCTTCGTGGTCGATGTTCGGACCAATGAGCTTTACAGCAACCAGGAGGTCTTTGAGATCATTCAGCAGCACACCCAAAGCAAGATGAAAGCGCGGTCTTTCCGCTTGAATTCATCCCGATTGGACCCGCAACATCCCCTGGTGCAAAAAGGGCTGGCCATGGGCAGAAAGACCTATGGGTCGCCTACTTTATCCGATCAGGCCTTGATTCCGTATCCGACTTTGAAAATGGGGCCAGGTGATTCCGCTCGTTCTCACACCGCAGATGAGTATATTCGCCTCTCAGAAATAGCCGCAGCTATTCCCATGTACATTGAGCTCCTGAGCGGGCTTGAGTTGGGTGCATAACAAGGTCTGTCAAAGCAGTAAAAAAAGCGCGCCAGGCCCGAAAATCCGTGGGGAGGATGGCTTTTGAGTTGGCCTTGGTTGGGATTTTCTTGATTTTTGCGCCGGTTTTTATCAAGAAAAAGCGGCAAGACAGCGAAAAAACAATAAAGCCTAAGCAAGTTGAAATAGGCTAAAAATATCATTATGAAACTTTGGGACAAAGGCTTTGCCGTAGAAAAAGCCATCGAAGACTTCACCGTAGGCCGGGACCGGGAACTAGACCTGCTCCTGGCTCCCTGGGACATCCTCGGCACCATGGCCCATACGCGCATGCTGAGCAGCATTGACCTGCTGCCGGAGACGGAGCGCAAGGATATTCAATCCGAGTTGGTCCGGATTTACGAGACCACCCAAGACGGAAGTTTTGCGATTGAGGAGGATGTGGAAGATGTGCATTCTCAGGTAGAGCTGATGCTGACGCGGAAGTTGGGAGATATGGGCAAAAAGGTCCATTCGGGCCGCTCTCGTAATGATCAGGTGCTATTGGACCTGAAGCTGTATTTCCGGGCGGCCATTAAAGAGTTGGTGGAACTGAGTCAGCAGTTGTTTAGCAGCCTGCAAAGTCAAAGTGAGCGCTATCGGGAGGTGTTGCTGCCGGGTTATACGCACTTTCAGGTGGCCATGCCCTCTTCCTTCGGGCTATGGTTCGGGGCCTATGCCGAAAGCCTGATTGACGACCTCCACATGTTGCATGCGGCCTATGCAGTAGCAGACCAAAATCCGCTGGGTTCCGCAGCGGGCTATGGGTCTTCTTTTCCCCTGGACCGGGAAATGACCACACATCTGCTCGGCTTTTCAGACTTGAGTTATAATGTGGTTTATGCCCAAATGGGAAGAGGCAAAACCGAAAAGCTGCTGGCCTATGCGGTGGCATCTTTGGCTACTACCTTGAATAAACTAGCCGCGGATGTTTGCCTCTACATGACCCAAAACATGGGCTTTATCTCTCTGCCCAAAGAACTGACGACCGGTTCGAGCATCATGCCCCACAAAAAGAATCCCGATGTGTTCGAGATCCTCCGGGCGCGCACCAATCGACTGCAAACGCTCCCTACCGAAATCGGGCATATTACCACCAATCTGCCTTCGGGCTACCACCGGGATCTGCAACTGACCAAAGAAAGTCTTTTGCCCGCCATAGAAGACCTTAAGCGCTGTCTTTCTATCACGGATTATATGGTACAGCGAATCGAGGTGAAGGAGGATATTTTGGAAAAACCCCTCTACGATTACCTCTTCAGTGTGGAAGTGGTGAATGAAGAAGTGCTGAAAGGGGTTCCTTTTCGGGAGGCCTACCGCAAAGTAGGAGAGGCCATTGAAGCTGGCACCTATGCTCCACAACGCACGGTCAAGCATACCCATTTGGGCAGCGTCGGCCATCCCGCCAACGAACAGATCCGGGCAAAAATGGATAAGGCGGTACAAAAGTTTGGCTTTGAAACATGGGAATCGGCCATGGAGGCATTAATAACCCATCAGGCAGTTTGAAAGCCTGACAGGCTTTCTTAATTTCCCGGTTCAATAACTCCAGCTATATGTTTATCGAAGTCAATTCTGCCAACCGGAAGACAGGTTGGATTGAAGTGGTGTGCGGAAGTATGTTTTCGGGCAAAACGGAAGAATTGATTCGTAGACTGAGGCGCGCCCAGATCGCGAACCAACGGGTGGAGATATTCAAGCCCAAGGTCGATACACGCTATAGCGAAGAAAACATCGTTTCCCACGACCAAAACGTGATTCCTTCCCGAGCTGTTTCCTCCTCCCAACAAATTCTCCTCCTGGCCAGCGAGGTAGAAGTAGTGGGCATAGACGAAGCCCAGTTTTTCGATGAGGGCATCGTGGAAGTAGCCCGCCAACTCGCCAATAGCGGCGTACGGGTGATCGTGGCTGGCCTGGACATGGATTTCCGTGGGGTACCCTTTGGGCCTATGCCGGCCTTGCTGGCCATGGCGGAATTTGTCACCAAGGTGCACGCCATCTGCCAGGTCTGCGGCAGCCTCGCCAATTATTCCTACCGCCTGAGTAAAGAAGAGAAAACCGTCCTACTTGGCGAAAAGGATGCCTACGAGCCTCGTTGTCGTAAGTGCTATTTTCTGGGGATTGAAGAGCAGCAAAACCAGGCTTAGGTCACCGCTTGGGTCTGGGCCACTTTCTTTTCCTGAGGACTAGAGATTTTCTATAAAAAGCCTGATATTTAGGCAGCCTTCCACTTGTAGCCGTAACCTCCAATCACCATGCGTCAATTTTTATTGCGGCCCTATCCCCTGGAAGTATTTTTTCGCCACCGGAATCGGATTCTGGTCGGACTCACCCTGTTCATTGCCCTTTTTCACCTCATTTTTCAACCCTTTCAGCTTCGGTTTTACCCTTTCCCTGAGAAAATTTGGGTCATCAGCATGTATACGCTGATCAGCTTTTGCTGCCTGAGTTTGAATTTCTGGGGATTGCCCTATCTATTTCCACGTTGGTTTGACAAAAGCCGGTGGCGAGTCTGGCAGGAAGTGCTGTGGATCAGTTGGAATGTGGCTTGTATCAGCATCGGCATTTTCTGGTTCAAAGTGAGTTTTGGCTTTTATGAAGCCAGCCTGGAACGCGTGGCCACCATGCTGGCCGCGGCCCTGGCCGTAGGCAGCTTGCCAGTGGTGCTGTATGAATGCCTCAACCTTTACAGCAGCCATCGGAGCTTGCAAGGCCTCCGTCCACCAGAAGCGCCCGCACCTAAGGCCCTGGTTCATTTGGTTCCGGAAAGAGGGGGAAACGGAAGGTGTATTCCTGCCCAGTCCATTATCGCTGCGGCTTCCGAGCAGAACTATGTGCGCATATATTATGTACAAGAGAATAAGCTGCAGGAATACAAATTTCGTCAGCGGCTCTATGTGGTCAGGGAACAGTGTGCTCCCTTCCTACATTTACACCCCTGCCACCGGGCTTTTTTGGTCAATCCAGCTTATATCGAAAGCTGTCAACTATGGAGTCATAAAGGGACCCTAACCATGGTCCATTTAAAACAGGCCTTCCCCATTTCCCGAAAATACGTCCCGCATTTCCGTGCCTTCCAGGCCTAGCGAAAGGTTAAATATCCCCACATCAGGCCCCTTGTCCCCAAGGCTGGAATTCTTTTGAACTATGCCTACTTTAGGTTTAGCGCCTGTCTAAGCATTATTCTTCAGGCCAATATGTGTTTTTGAGAACCTGATTTCCGCCTAACTCTCCATATTTAGACAGGCGCTAAGTCTTAACCGGCCTTTTTATGTTTCAGTATTCCATCAGTTTTCTGATATTCCTTTTCATGATCCTGCCTGTTTTGAGCCATGCCCAGGAAACACCCGTTTTCAGCCTGGAGGCGGCCTTTGGCCAGGAGCTTTCAGGCTTTGAAGATGAGCTTAGGCGAAATCTAAAAAACAGCCTCAATGGGGGGTATTACCAAAGCTATGAGGCTGGCCAATTTTATGGCTTTGGCGTCCGGTTTCGTCCGAACCCCCAGTCAGAAGTGCGGTTGTTTGGTAAGCAGGTCAAGGATTATTTTGTGGACGTGTATCATAATATTGCCCCTAATCCCGATGAATTTTACTATCTCAACCACAAACAAAAGTATGAAGTCTGGCGAATGCAAGCGGCTTACCAACGGATTTACAGGGGGGCGCTACCTTTCCCCCGCCAATATATGGAGTTGAGTGCAGGAGCAGGCGTGGAAGTGAGCCAGCTTTCCGTGCGAGGGTCCATAGGAGGAGATCTTTATCAGGATTTTTTTTCCGAAAACCTGACAGGGAATGCCTTTCAACAGCAAGACCTGCTCCCAGGGCTCATGGTCCAGGCGGGTCTGCGCTACTTTCCGAGACCCTTTGTCAGTGCTGAAGTGCGCTTTTCCGGTGTGGGGTATCGGGCTTATTCTTTGTCCGGTTTAAGCCTTCCTTTACCGACCGTTTCTGAGCCTTTTGAATTACCAGCCAGCAGCCTCAATTTTTCCAGGCTCGACCTGCAGGTCATCCTGGCTTTTCACCTGAGATAGTCTCCCATGCAGTCCTTTCTCTCATCTATTTTGATCTTTGTTAGCCTGATGCTCTGCCTTCCGGAGCAGCTGTCCGCACAATCCGAGGACCTATCTGCTAGTTTTCGCTTACTGGCCGGACGGGGTACTCGTGCCCTGGAAAAGTCAGTGGATGAGCAGTTTGCTGCCCTGGGACTCTTTCCTCATCCTCAGTATGAAGGCAGGCGCCATGAGCCCAGCCGCTTTTCCGGGGTGGAATTATCTTTCTTGTATCGACCGCAATTTCGCCTGACGGCTACCTATCGGCGCTATCAGCGCCAGGGCATTTCTTTAGTTGACGAAGCCTATTTCAACGGAATGGGCCTGTACAACCTCTATGCCTCTCAGCGCTTTCACATGAACGATTTTGTCATCAGAGGAGAATGGTTGTGGAGCAAAAAACTCACCCGGTATTTTCAGACCTGGGAGGGTAGCTTCGGGCTGGGGTATGCTCAGCGGTTCGTCAGCTTGAGTGGGGGCGTATCCGGGGAAATCTTCGAAGAAGGACCGCAAGTCCAGTATGAACGTAAAAATTTTGATGCGTGGAGCAGCCAGGCCCACCTGCATGGGATACAGATCCAATTGCGGCTCAGCTATTACCCTTTTCGACATCTGAGCCTTGATTTCGCCCTACAGCACCAATTTTTTACCCGGATTGATCAGGGGTTAATTTACATTAGCCTTTTCCCAGTGGCCGATACCCGCCTACTCGAAGGGGTCCAATGGGATTTTTCGGGCGGAGAAATTCAGACGGGCATCAGTGTTCACTTCTGAGCCACGGTAGAAGGATCGATTTCTCCGAGCATTTTTTCAATAAAAGCCTGGTATTCTTCTACGTAGCGGGTGTAAACATCTCCAGTTCCCGGACCATTAAAGCCGGTATGAATCCGTCTTACCTGTCCTTCCCGGTCGATAAAGATAGAGGTGGGAAAAGACATGACGTGGTTCAACTGAGGCAGGGTCTCAGCGGCATCCAGTTTGCTCCGGCTATTGGAAGCCAGCAACAGGGTGTAGTCTATGGCCAGGCGCTCTTTCAGGCGACGAAGGTTATTGAGGGCCTGCTCTGTGGTAGGGGTGCCTTCAAAGCCAAGCCCTACGATTTCCAGCCCCTGGCTTTTGTAAGTTTTATACCAATCGCTGTATAGCTGAGACTCATCCATGCAGTTAGGACACCAGGAGCCCATGATTTGTACGATCACTACTTTTCCCTGGAATAAAGGATCATCCAGGCGCACGGTATCGCCCTCCAGGTTGGGAAAAGCAAAATCAAAGCGATCATAGCCCTCTTTGAGGTAGGTCAAGTCCTCCGGAGCCCGCAATTCCGCTTCAGGATTGGGCGTGCCGGTCCAGGCGACTTTATAATGATTTCCGGAATAAAAAGTCCCTTGCAAGGTTCCGGTAGAATCCTGTTGGGCAGTGAACAAAAAGGCATGCGCGCCATCAAAAGTAGACAGACTCAGTTGCCCATTGGCGGCCTGCCCATCCAGGTAGCGGTAATCGCCGGTTTCCGTCATAAAAGTCCCTTGCAGGCTTGCTCCTTCCTGCTTAAAAACCCCTACCGCTGGAAACTGGTCTTCTCCTTCATCAAAATCAACTGCATAGCGGGGCGCTACTTCCGTAGATACAGCTCCTTCTGCCCCATCAAACAGACTGGTCGGATTATGAGAAGCAGTAAAGGCTAGTTGGTAATCCTCGCCTCTGGCCCGATTCGCCCAATACCCTTGCATTTCCGTTTCGCTCCGGAGGTGTAGGACAAAAGCAGAGTTAAAAATGGGCATATCAATAAAAAGAGAATCACCCCTTTGGACTATTTCATCTACCAGCAGGCGCTCCTGGTCATTCAATACTTCCATGGTAGCCTTCCCTCCTTCGGCAGTATTCCAGGTGAAAAAAAAAGGTAACGTTACCCCTTCTTCCAAGGTGAGCACCCCCCGCCATTTTCCGGCTGCGGGAGAGATATCCGTGCTTTCCTGAGGCGTGCAGCTGAGCAGCAGTATGCTCAGTAATCCAAAGATGAGGCTGTTTTTTAGCATGATTCTACATTAAATCCTGACCGATGTCTCTCCGGTAATTTTTCCCTTCGAAACTGATTTTTGCTGCGTTTTCTAATGATTGGGAGACTGCTGCTGAAATGCTTTCTCCATAAGAACTGATCGCCAATACCCGGCCCCCATTGGTAAGCACGGCCTCTCCCTCTGCGCGAGTTCCGGCATGGAAGAGTAAAGAATTTTTCACCTCCGTCCAACCGGTCATGGGTTTGCCTTTCTCATAGGCTCCGGGATAGCCTCCACTCACCAGCATCACCGTGGTGCAAGTCCGGGGGTCCAGTTTCAGTTCCCGCTGGTCCAAATCTCCCTGCACGACGCCCTCGCACAAGTCCAGCAAATCACTTTGGATGCGGGGCATGATTACTTCCGTCTCGGGATCACCCATTCGCACATTGTACTCCAACACATAAGGCGTTCCCTCCTTTACCATCAAGCCAATAAAGATAAAACCTTTATAAGTAATGCCTTCTGCCTGAAGCCCTTCCAGCGTGGGCTGGACGATGCTTTTTTCCACCTGATCCATGAAAGCCTGGTCCGCAAAAGGCACCGGCGAAACCGCTCCCATGCCTCCCGTATTCAAACCTGTATCTCCTTCTCCTATGCGCTTATAATCTTTGGCCGAAGGTAGCAGTTTATAATGCTTGCCATCTGTCAGGACAAAGACAGATATTTCGATGCCGGTCAGAAATTCCTCGATGACGACGGTTTTGCCAGCCTCTCCAAAAGCTTCACCAGAGAGCATTTCCCCCACGACTTCCTTTGCATGCTCGCGGGTTTCGCAGATCAACACGCCCTTGCCTGCGGCCAGGCCACTGGCTTTGACCACGATGGGTAAGGCTTGCTGGTCTACATAGGCCAGGGCTTCCTCCACTTGCCCTGCTGTAAAGGAGGCATAGGCAGCGGTGGGAATGCCATATTTTTGCATGAAACGCTTGCTGAATTCTTTGCTGCCCTCCAGGGCTGCGCCGTCCTGGGTTGGGCCTACTACGGCCACGCCTTTGGCTTCCAGTGCGTCGGACAAGCCATCCACCAGGGGTTGTTCGGGTCCGATGACGACGATATCGATCGCCTGCTCCTGAATCCACTGGTACAGGGCCGCTGGATCTTTGATATTGAGGGCTACATTGGTGCCTACCTGGGCCGTGCCGGCATTGCCAGGGCTGATGAATAGGTTTTCACAACGGGGAGATTGAGCCAGCTTCCAGCTCAGGGCGTGTTCACGCCCTCCGGAGCCAATAACGAGTACATTCATGCGGCAAAGGTAGGAAGAAGCCCTTCATCCTACAATGGGCCTTTTACCCGAATAGCTTACCAGTTGAACTCGTCGTTGAGTACGGTATCGAAAAAATTCTGCAGGCCGATGAGGTCCTGGCGGAACTTGTGTAATTCTACCGAAACAAAAACCATAAAGGTGCCTTCGGTGGATACATCCCGGCTGCAGACGGCTCTGGGGCCTATCCAGCCACCTGTGGTGATCACATCCGCTTCCAACAATACATTATTGGGATCTCGCGGATAAAAGGGATCTACGCCGGATATAAATTCAGAGGAGCGCAGGGTATCCGGGAAAAGGCTGAGCCCCTGACCTACGGGAAACAGGGCATTGTTGGTGGGAATCCGGGCCTGGCCATTGGAGGTGGATAGGCTATCGGCCGGAAGAAAATCAAAGACCCGGGAGGTATTCCCGGTTTCCTTATCGGAAAAGGAGTTAGGAAATTGAGTAGTGAGGAACATTTTGCCCCCCTGGTTCAGGTATTCCCGAATAGGGGAGGAAGCCACCTCCAACAGCAACTGACTACTCAGGGAGGCTACCGCATTGCCATCGCTATACCAAAATACTTTGTCATACAATTCCAGAAACAAGCCAAAAGTCGGGTCCCAGAAAGGCGGGAGTTCATCCCTGAGGTTGAGGTAATCATAACCTGGATATACCTGCTCTAAGATGGGGAAATATACCGGGTCAGGATTGACCGCTTTAAAATCATCGACCACCAGCAAGTCGCTGCCTTTGGTCCGAAGAAAAAATGCCTCGGTAGAATCAGTCGGACTAAAGGTGCCACTGATATCCTGAGCCCTCAGATAGAGACGATTGTCCCCGCCTACGTTCCAACCTTCCCAGCTTTCCTGAGAAAGCTGCGCATCCGTTCCTACATACAATTTGCTTGCCTGTACGCCTTGCGTCTCGGGTGCGGTCGGCACAAAGCTCACAAAATTGATTTGTGGGCCTAAGGCAATCCAGGGCCCCTCGTTGACCCGAATGAAGGTTTTGTCCAGGGTTTCCAGGCCATCCTGGTCGCCTACCGTGAAGAAAATGGAGCCTACGGAGTACACCGTGTCTGGCAAGGCATTTTGGGTATCAAAGTTCGCGGTGGGCGGGGTATTCCGGATAGGCACGCTGAGAAAGGCTGGCTCAGGGTCCGCGAGGTCCTGGTTGTCGATGGCCCGCACGTAAAAGGTGATATCAGCGGTGTCTACGCCCGGACTGATATCAAAGCGAAAGGTACTGTCGGTTTGGGTAACGAAGGTCCAGCTTTGGCCATCAAAAGAGAGTTCGAAGCCTTTGACATAGCCGTCAATATCTTCTCCTGACCAGTGAAGTTGGACCACACTATTGAGTCGGTCGTCCCCTTCCAAATTGATCCCGTCCAGAAAAATACGGGTGTCAGGTGCCTGATTGGGTAGTAAAGCGCCCTGATCACAACCACCTAGCCATAGCAGGCTAAACAGGACCAACCCCAAGACAGATGCGTATTTCGCCATGATGTATAGTTAAAAAAAGCTCATTCCCTTTCCGGATCCCGGAAAAAAGAATGAGCCAGCTGTTAGAGATTATTTGAGCAGCACAATTTTGCGCGTATCTACGATATAGCCTTCATGGCTTACCATGAGGACATATGTTCCTCCGGCCACGCCATCCAGGGAGAAATTGGTTTCTCCGGCCAGGCCTCTGATTTTCTGCTGAACCAGGGTTCGTCCGGTCAGGTCCATCAAGCGGACTTCCGCTTCTATGAACTTGGGGAAGTCATAGCTGACCGTGAGCTGTCCCTGGGTGGGGTTAGGATAGGCGTTGATTTCCGTACCCGCCAGTTCGTCTTCGATATTGCTGATGCCATCCGGACAGTTGGCTCCGCTATAGGCTTCGAAGTCGGCATTGTTACGAGGCAGCAGTTTGGGGTTGCCAAAGGTGTAGGCCAAAATCCCGCTGACGCTGGCCATGCTGTCTCCAGCTGTAACCAGACAAGCATCCACGTTTCCAGAAATGTAAATGGAGTCATTAACATAGGAAACGTAAAGGGAGCTGGACACATCCCGTCCGGCAATCGCGCGAGAACCGGTGGGGACAAACGGATCGGTACCGATGCGGTACTCTGCGAAGTTATTGCCACCTCCGGCATCGGCATTTTCTTCTACGATGAAGATGCCCCCTCCATTAGGGTTTACATATTTTACCAACATGCCCTCGTAAGCCTCCGTAACAGCAAAGTCGTAAGAGTTGAACAAATCAGGGTTCAATTCCACCGCTTCTGGGATGCTGTTGGCGGTTCCTTTAGGGACGACCGTCAATACCGCCATGCGCGTAAAGCCAAAGTCTTCCTGAACGGTTCCACTCACTTCCACGGAATCGCCCCGGGTCAGATTGGAAAGAGCCTGATTTTGTACCAAAGAAATACCGGCCCACTGGGTAGCTCCAGGCTGTTGTAGGTATACAAAGCCCAGATCATCTACGCCACTGGCGGCGGTAATGACGCCGCGAACCGTTACATCACGGCTCCGATACAGAGAGTTACCATCGTTATAAGGCGTGAACTGAAGGTCATAAATGGTCAGGCCATTATCTCGCACGAAGAAAGCTTCTGGGTTTCCAATGGTAGCAGGTACATCTGGGTTGCAAGCCGTGATGGTGTCATTGTCGGTAGCACAGATGTAATACTTCACAAAATCTCCATCGTTCATGATGCTGGCAGGAATCACCCCAGAGTAGGTACTGCCATTGGCACTCATACCCACAGAGAAGAAATTGGTATTTGAAATCCCCACGGTATAAAAGAGGGTGGCAGTATCTACGGTACCATCCGGGTCATTGATGGTGGCAAAAATGGTAACATCCTGGCCAGAAGTAGGCACCAGGGGGCTACGGGTAATGCCAGAGATCTGAGGGCCAGCGGTCCCTGCCCGCAATACGTAATCTTCTTTGCGGAAAGGATACATTTCATACCCACGTCCTCCTGCTCCGGTACATCCATTGGCGGAGTGAGCGATGACGCCCCGGAGGGTATCATAAATGGTAGAAGTGGTAGGCGGCACAAAATCACCCAAAGCATTGGACTGGCGCTGCACGATGAAGCGGTCAGAGATGTTGACCAGGTTACCATTACCATCAGATACGTTGAAACTCACCCGGTCCACGCCATTCGCAGTAAAGGGATCAACTGATACTACGGCCGCATTGTAAATTTCGACGTAGGCACCTTCCCACTGCTCTCCAGTCGGCAGCTGGTTGATCCGGTTGGCGTCATTGAGGTCAGAGATGTCGATCGGCGTAGCTACGACATCTTTGTCAAAATCAATCACCTGGATTTCCAGGGGTACAATTTCGGTTTCGCGCCCAAAGCGGGTGATAATCCCTTTGACCATGATGGAGTCTCCTTCCTGGAGGTCCAGCATTTCTGTACCGATCACTGGGTCAGGGTTAATGCCGGCTACTTTGTACATGTCCAGACCAGAGTAAGGTCCGGTCCCATTTTGAATCCACAGGTTTTCCCCGTTGTTGGCCTGGGAATTGGTTTCACCAGAGGGTAATTCGCCACTCATCATCACGACACCGTAGGTCCATACCGTATCGTTGAGATAGGCGGAGGTGTCTACACAGGTAGCCAGGGCTTGGGCAGATACCGTCTGAATCTGCTGAATGCTGACCGTGTCAATCTGGGCTTGCAGGCTGCCCATCATGGTGAGACATACAGATAGTAGAAGTGTAAATTTTCTCATGTATTAAAGGTTTTGGTTGGAGGAATGTGGGGTGGCAGGTTTGCCGGGCATGCCCCCGCATTCTTAGGTTTTATTGAGGTACAATATTGAAACGTCAGGCTAAAAGTATCTATTTAATGATCACAAATTTTCCACGCTTTATTTTATCCGTATCCAGGTTGCGCACCACAAAGAGGTATAAGCCCCGGGCGATAATCTGATTGTCGGCAGAGAGTAAATCCCAGGCATGTTCTCCCCCGGAAAAGGTGGTTTTCTCCGTATCGGAGTAGGTATCAAACCAGCGGGTATCGGAACCGTCATAGGATTCATCATGCTGGATAACATCTACCAGGTCGCCCGCCAGGGTGTAGATGCGGATTTCACAATGCTTTGGCAAGTTGGCAAAAATCAGCTTTCGGTCCTCTTCGAAACGGCTGCTGCCTTCCCAGTCAGCCCGAGCGTAGTAGGGGTTGGGGTACACAAAAGGGTCGCCGTTTTCAAAGCCGTCATTGGCGGGTTTACCCGGGAAGACCCGGAATAAATTCCCCAATTGAGGAGACTCCAGGGATTCGAGATTATTTTCATCATCTCCCGTATCATAGGCCGTCACCACCACCCCATGCTGCCAGCCATTAGCAATGTTTTCGAAGGTGTATTTGTAGACGTAAATATTGGTGTCGCCGGGAAAGGTGACCGGATCCTCCAGCCTGATGGGTTCAAAGCCGGAATCAAAGAAAAGGCCGTTACCCGGCACGTCCCATTCTCCTATCAACTGCAGGGAAGCCAGTATATCCTGGGTTTCCTGTACGTCAAAGCCAATTTTGGTTTTATACAACCGGAAACCCTCGAAGTCCAGGCGTTTAGAAATGGGGTCTACCGAGGCTTCGCTATTGTCGGCCCAGTAGACTTCAATTTTATGATCGCCAGAGACAATGCGGGTATTGGGGATATCCGGAGGAACCGGCAAAATAAAGCGGTCTATTTCCCCGTCCCGGTCCCGGTCTTCGCCCTCATCCAGGATAGAATTGCCGTTTACATCTTCGCCATTGTAGGCAGCCTGCGCCCAGGAAGCATTCTGCAGGAGTTTGCTCCGTTGGAAAGGGGTATTGGCGGTAGCGGGCAAGCCATCTTTCTCTCTGCGCGCGCAAATGATGGCGAAAGCCACCTCGATTTCATCCCCGGGATTGAATCGGCTCACCGGTCCGGCGGCAACGAGGTTAGAGCGATTGTTGGCATTATTGAGCTCTACTTGTATCTGCGGCCAATTGGACAGATAGTTGAGCCCGTTGCTCATTTTGTCATACTTCCCCAGATCGGTCGTCGGGAAAAAATAGAGGGGACTGGCTGAGTTCCGAAACTGCCAGCTGTTGTAATGGGTTTTGAAATTGGGGGAAATGGCCGGACCGCCATTGTATTCCAGTCCCAAAAATTTAGAAGCCACATAGGAGTCCGTAAACCCAATATCTCCGGTCGCATCAAATTCGTAGCCCATATTGAGGGAATCGACAAAGCCATTGCCGCCTTTATTGAAGAAGGCACCTCCTCCGGGCGGGGTAATGTTGACATTGCGGATGACGCCATCCATCCAGTAGCCAACAAAGACCGAATCAATCGGGGTATTGCCGATATTGGTGATCTTAAAATTGAGGATGACGAAAAAGTTGGTAAAAGAAAAGCTCCAGTTGAAGGCCTGAAAATCCACCTTGATGCCCAGTGGCTGGACGTGATCAATGATGGGGATATTGTTGGCCCCGGTAAAAACCGAGGTAGAGGTATCCGTAAAGGTGGACGTAAAATCCTGATGAGAAATCGCGGTAGGATTGAAAAAAGGGCTGTTGCGCAAGCTGGAACGCTCTTGCAAGCCAGCTTTTGAGGCAAATTCAAACCCACGCTTGCCGGTGGTGTAGCCCGAAGCATCGTCTACCGCACCGGTGGTAACCAGGACCTCTCCGTTCTTGATGCCGCCTACCCAGAGTCCTCCGTCGAAGATGTGTTCCACCCCAGAATTGGCCGGGTACTCCCAGGAGGAAAAGCCTTCCACGCTGAAACTACCAGAGAAACTATTGCCGATGATCCCCAGGTTGGTAATGGTCCCGGCGATGTTATTGGCGGAAGTTTGTTTCTCGTCAAATACGTCGGCCTGTTGGGCGTGCACCACAGCCCAGGCTGACAACAGGATCGTAAAGGCGTATTTTCTAATCATAAGCCCACAAAATTACAGAATTGCCCGGCGAACTAAATAATCAAAAGGTTAACATTCGGATTTTTTTCCAAATTTTATCAATGTCTAAACAATTATTCTGAAACCCTCGTTAGGGGTAAAAAGAAAAAGTGCGGTAAAAAACGATATGTAAAGTTTTTATCGTATTTTTGCAATCATTCAATCAACGTCAATTTTAGCTATAAGTATATGCGTTATCCAGCGGATCTTACTGCACCGATGGCAGCAGAGCTCGAAAACTCAGGATTTACTTCTCTCAAAACGGTTGAGGAAGTAGATGGTGTGCTGCGCGAGCAATCTGGTACCACCCTTTTGATGGTCAATTCTGTATGTGGATGTGCCGCCGCGGCTGCCCGTCCAGGCGTCATTGACTCCTTGGGTCATGAAGCCAAGCCTGATCAGGTGGTTACTGTTTTTGCTGGCGTGGACATGGAAGCGACCAAGAGAGCTCGTGAATACCTGCTCCCTTACCCTCCTTCTTCTCCTTGTGTAGCGCTCTTCAAAGATGGACAATTGGTTCACATGATTGAGAGACATCACATTGAAGGACGTCCAGGCGTTTTGATCTCTGCCAACCTGAAAGCTGCTTACGACGAGTTTTGTAAGTAAGCCTCGGTTTTTACGAAAAAGAAGAGCCATCCCGCAGCTGCGGGATGGCTCTTCTTTTTTTGGGGGGCTGAAACATCCCCGCTCGCACCTGCCGCAGCCCCTTCAACGGGGCTTTCGCGCCAGCCTGTCTTCGGCAAAAGATCCCGCCAGGCCCCTTTGAAGGGGCCGCTGGGCGGGAGGGGATGTTTCCTGGGTGTTTTGTGGCCAGCAAGCTTGCTGCTCTTTCTCAACCTTTTTTTTGTCACCCCGGAAAGGCTTTTGACCACTAGGGAAAAAGACTTATCCGGGGTCTCCATGTTCTTTTTGGCAAACGCGGAGACCCCGGATAGCCCACCTCCCTATGGTCGGTCGGTCTTCCGGGGTGACATGCATGTGTGTAAAGCTGCCACGCGTGGCGACTTCTAAAGCTTCAACGGGGCTTTCCTCCATTTCAACCATCTAGCAAAAGATGTCACCCCGGAAGCATCCTGAGCATGGCGAAGGAGGCTATCCGGGGTCTCCATGATCTTTTTGGCAAACACGGAGACCCCGGATAGCCCACCTCCCTATGGTCGGTCGGTCTTCCGGGGTGACATGCATGTGTGTAAAGCTGCCACGCGTGGCGACTTCTAAAGATTCAACGGGGCTTTCCTCCATTTCAACCATCTAGCAAAAGATGTCACCCCGGAAGCATCCTGAGCATGGCGAAGGAGGCTATCCGGGGTCTCCATGATCTTTTTGGCAAACACGGAGACCCCGGATAGCCCACCTCCCTATGGTCGGTCGGTCTTCCGGGGTGACATGCATGTG
>JBCBGC010000020.1:0-20499 GCA_038527215.1 Bacteroidota bacterium | reverse complement strand
GGGATCTGCGACTTCAAAGCGGCCGTTGGGCGGAAGGGGATGTTATCAGGATGTTTTGTGGCCAGCAAGCTTGCTGCTTTTTCTCAACCTTTTTTTTGTCACCCCGGAAAGACTTTTGACCACTAGGGAAAAAGACTTATCCGGGGTCTCCATGTTCTTGACGGCATCTTGAGGATCCCTAACGATTAGCTTCCTAATAATTGGGCGTCTCCTGGATTGTTTTGCTATCATGGAGATCCCGGATATGGCAACCTCCCTGCGGTCGGAGGCCATTCCGGGATGACATAAACCCTTATTGGGACACCTGCGATACCTCGGAACATCCCCGCTCGCGCTTGCCGCAGCCCCTTCAACGGGGCTTTCGCGCCAGCCTGTCTTCAACATTGGGCTCCCGCCAGGCCCCTTCGAAGGGGCCGTTGGGCGGAAGGGGATGTTACGTGGGGCATCCTCTTTCTTCAATCCTCGCATTTTTCAAACGATGCCCTTTTCCCAGAAAAAAAGCCTTCTCTAATCGAAACCTCCTCAAAATCAGCCCCGTATAAGAGGCTTTTGCAGAAATCGTCAGGGTTTATCCCCTGGATTTCAGCTTATTCGGTTACGGTTTACCTAATTTCCACGATCCTTCTTCCGTTGGATTTTTGGATTTTTCTTAGCTTTGCAGGTATGAAGGTGAAGAAATTTGTCCACGTCTGTATGTCCCCCGCTCTGATCGATCAGTTTGACGTCTCAGAGTCTATTGTGGTGGTCATTGATATCCTCCGCGCTACCACGACCATGTGTGTAGCCTTTGATAACCAGGCCAAACTCATCGTGCCCGTAGAGCATATTGATGAATGCCGGGCCTATAAAGAAGAGGGCTTCCTGCTGGCAGGAGAGCGTAGCGGGGTGCAAATCGAAGGCTTTGACTTTGGTAACTCTCCTTTTTCTTTTACCGAGCAAAAGGTCAAAGGACAGCGCATTTCCATGACGACCACCAATGGCACCCGGGCGATCAAAGCCGCCCAGGCGCGCAATGCCAAGGCCATCGTGGCTGGTTCTTTCTGTAACATCAGCGCCCTGACGCGTTGGTTGATTCGTCAGAATGAGCATGTGTGCCTGCTGTGTGCAGGCTGGCGGGACAATGTAACCCTGGAGGACACCATTTTTGCCGGAGCCCTGGCCCGTAAACTGAGGCATCAGTTTCGTCGCTTTCAGGATACCGCTCTGGTGGCCGAAACCCTCTTCCAATCCGCCAACATCCGTAAGCGTTATTTCTTCCGTCATTCTTCGCACTTCAATCGTCTGATTCACCTGAATCTGCAAGAGGAAGTAAAATATGCCATGCGTCGGGATACCCATCCGGTCATTCCTTATTTGATCGGAGATGCCCTCTACGACATCAGCCAGCACCAACACGATCTGGAAGCCTTCAAAAGCCAGGTCATGGAGACGCAGGCCCAGGATGTGCCGGAGATTGTGTACAATCCCAGTTAGCGGGGAAGGTTTCCTGCTCACTTTCACAACCCAACCCACATGAAGACTGACTTCCGGACTTATCAGAAATTCCAGAATCAGGAGGACGCCCAATGGTGGATCAGCCTGATGGAATCGAATGACATTCCCTTTGAGTTTGAGAATATCAGCTCAGGGCTTGATCCTTCTATTTTTGGTGGGGAGCTGATGCAGGAATGGGTACTGCGGTTACCTGGGGATCGCTTCCAAGACATGCACCATATTCTGAAGGATCAGGTGGTGCACGAAATAGATTCGCTGGATTCCTCCTATTACTTGTTTCAATTTTCCCTGGAAGAACTGGAAGATGTGTTGGTCGAAGTGGGCAATTGGAATCCCTTAGATGTGCAGATGGCCCAGGAACTGCTGCGCCGCAAAGGCATAGACTATACCTACGAAGAAATCGATCAACTCCAGCAGGAACATTTGCGACAGCTCCGTAAAGCCCAACCAGCCGATACCTTTACCCTTTTTATTGGCTATTTGGCGGCGATCATGGGGGGGCTGGGAGCCCTGATGGTAGGCCATTACCTCCAATCCACGAAAAGAGTAGACCCTATGGGCAAGCGCTTTTATCTTTTTGATCAAGCCAGCCGCAAGCAGGGCCGTACCATATACCGGATCGGCCTGGTCATGTTTTTTGTCTGGGTCATCGCCGGATTCTCCCTCTACTCCTAATAGAAATCTGCCAGCCTTTTGGCTGCGGGAAATGCAGATACCGGCAGAAAATGCCCGGTTTTTTGCGGATTTATCAGTAAATCCCCCTAAAATCCGACAGGATGAAGGTAAGGATATTGCCTGTTTTTGATTGGGCTTGCCGGTTTCCCCTCCCCATATTAAAGAAATGAAGAAAATCCCGATGGAGGGATTTTTCGTCAAACGGTTCATTCGCTGTCAATCATCTATACTCAAACTCACATCCTATGGAATACCTGCTTTCTGCGCTTTTTTGAGGATTTCCCCTCTTTTCCTGATGATTGTCTTTGCTAAAAAGTAGTTCCACATCCTGTCTATTTGGGTCCTCCACCGCTATACCCCCTCGATAATCAGGGGAAACATGGATTGAGCACCCCATATTTTTGTAAAAATCGGGCCACACCAGGTGTAACATTGAGGCCTTTTTTTGTTTGGAAAATGTTAACTAATTCATTAACTTCACTGACCTATCATGCAAGCCCTGCCATTCGCGGCTTTTGTAACCCAAACCATTCTCTGCTTTCTCCGGAAAACCTAATTATCTGCTACTAAGGTAGTTAGCAAACTGTATGTATTCAGGTCAAGAAAATCGGAAAAATGAAAACTTTTGATGAGCTAAAACAAAATCTCTATGGAGCGGCGGGAACCCCCTCCAGAGATAGCTATGAGGCGAAAGCAAAGGCTTATGTTGTCGGCAGACAACTTCGGGAAGCCCGGGAAAATCGCCAAATGACCCAACAAGCCCTGGCCGATAAAATCAATCGACAGAAAACTTTTATCTCCAGGATAGAAAACGGCAAAGTTGATGTGCAGCTTTCTACCCTTTTTCGGATTGCTGAGGAAGGATTAGGCATGCGGCTCAAAATCAATTTCGAATTATCCTGAATTATGAAAACTTAAGGTCAAACTGACCAATATACTCAACCGCCCAGGTTAAGATAGCGTACAAACTAACGATTGTACGCTATTTTTTGTCACGTACTTTTATTCCGAAGTACTATCAAAAGATCAAATACAAGCATTTTAATTAACCGCTTAATGTCATGTTGATTAACCAAGAACACTATCCAGCGACAGGGAAAAGGGATTATTACTCCCTGCTCCGGGAGACGATGGCAGAGGCGCCAGGCCGAAAGGTCACTGTCCTCACCCGTTCTTTCACGCCGGTCCTACGATGCACCGGCTATAGAAAAAGCATCAGTTTTGAAGAAGATTGTTCCAAATTTTATCCTCCACGTTTATGATTCGTGAAATCCGCTTTTACAGAGATCACTTTCTCACGTTCCGGAGGGAAGTGGTCCTACCACCAGACCAGGAAGAATTATTATTCCACATGGAGCTCCTTGTCCAGCTCAAACGCATCCCGCGTGGCTTGATCAGCGATGTCTCCTTTCCAGAATTCAGGCCCCTGAGGCGCTTTATGGTATCGATAGAAGACCGACATTACTGTGTCATGTGCCATGAAGATAAGCAAGGCTTTATTTTTTTCAACGGTTTTAAGGTTCGTGAAGGAGAACCGACGTACGCCAAAGAAAAATTAGCCTTTCAGCTCTGGGAACTGTATCGCATGGAAGCTTAGGTCGAAAAAGTAGTAGTAGTAAATCCCGTAACTATGAAACCATCGCACAAACATCCGGAAACCTTCCAGGAACTCATGGAAGATACCTATGGCGCCCCCGGCAGCAAGGGGAGACAGCAGTTTTACCACCGCCTGGTATCCCATCATTTCCGTGAGCTTTCTCCAGGCCCCAGGACCTGGTTCTTAAAACTCCTGTTGTGGGTATCCCCTACTTATTTTCTGAGTCGAAAAAAAGTCCAAAGACTGATCACCCGGCTCAACCAAGCCGAAGCCCCCACCTACCAGGGAGCCCAGGGCGTGGTACATGAAACCCGGACCGGCAGCAAAGATTGTCTCATTTATCTGGATCGCTATCCCCACCAGCCGATGGCCGCCATCTTTCAAGATGTGCCCCTCACCAAAGGCACCCGGATCGTGGTCATGGGAGAACAACTTGGCCGCCTGATCATCCGCGCGGTGCTCGTCAGGGCATAGCCGTATTGGGGGTTTAGGCCCGGTGCGGGCCTGTTTCTATTTTCGCACCATCTGGCAAAAGCCTGTCCAGGGTGCTTATCTCCTCCGCCGAAAGCTGATTTTGGCGAGGACGGGGATTTTTGGAAGCTTAGGGAAGGTGAAATTCTGTAGAAAAATGGCTTTGCTACCCCAGAAGATTCATCATGCTATCCAAGCCGCCTCCTTCTACCCATTCTTTAACCCCTTCTCCTACCGCCGTATCTGCCCCTTTTTCGATCCGTTTTCCTACGAACTTTCGGCCAGCATCTGCCGCCTTGCCCAGCCAGCGCTTCCAGCGTTTTTTCTGGCGATCATTGGGCTTTTCCGTTTCTTTGATGTCCTCCAGGATGTCCATCAGTTCGTCATAGTCATCTTTGGTGATGAGTTGGGCTTCCCATTGGGCCTCTACGAGGCGCTGCATGGGGGGGACATATGAGCTTAGAGAGCGCTGGTCCAGGTTAAGGTTTCCTATATTTCCATGGACTTCGATATAGGTTTGATGCCAAGTTTTTTCTTTTTTACTTTCGTCCGGTCGGTCTCTCATCGGACCGGGAGGAAAAACATTCTCAAATAGACCCCCAATCGGAATATTCCCAAAGCTTTTCTGGCATTGCAAAGTTTCCACTCCTTTCGCTTTAGCGTTTTGCAGGACTTCTTTGGTGAAAAAATAAGGATTCTCCTCAGCATTACAGCCTGAGCAGTTACATGGAATGAGCTCCGAAACCTTAGTCCGTTCATCAAAATCAAAGGCGCTGTTGATGCCATTGATTTCATGGGTGATGATGCTCAGGAAGTCCTTGCGGTTGGTCCCAGTAGTTTTGATTTCAATTCTTCTTTCCTGGTAATCCTCTATTACTTCAGCCTCTGCTCCTACATAAGCAAAGACGGCCCCTCGTCGCCAAACCGTATCCTGATGTTGAATATACCGTTGTAGACGTACGATCAGGCGCGTAACAATACCTTTGGGCATAAAGCCGTATACATAGTGGTACTGAAGTTGATCCGCTTTAGACCAGCTGTAAGCTGGCTTGTCTTGAGAAAGAAGCTGCGGAAAAATGTACTCGCCCCTTTTGCCAGGCAAGGGATAGCACAATTCAAACTTCTCCATCAAGGTCACCAATTCATCGGTAGCGTCTCTATACCGAGGATCTGACCAAATCCTGTTGAGATCGGCCTGGGTGAGGTGTCCGGGCATCTGCTCAGGTTCCCGGGTATGATCCAGAATTTTATATACCGCATTGGTAGCCCAGGTTGGTTGGAGGATGACCATTTTTTTGAGGCCAGGTTCTTTGCTAAAGTGAAGAATCACGCCCAGGGAATGTAAAAAGTCACTGAGGAAATCCTGCCGTTCGGGTTCCTTAAGCCCAACTTCTTCACAAATCTCCCGGTATTGCTCGAGGGGTATGTAATCCTTAGTCTGCGCGATTGTTTCAAGGCGTGTTCGAACCTCTGCCCAAATTCGCGGCACCTTTTCATTTTTCCTAATATGCGGTAAATCTCTAATCTGGCCCAAAACCTTCTGTCTGAAGGAATCCAAGGCATCAGGCTCATCCTTAAGGCTAAATACTTCATGCGGCTTGACTAAGTTTGGATACAATCCCTGTAGCTCATGAAAAGCCAATGACTCTCGGGCTTCTCCTTTTTTATTTAACAGAATGATGACTGGGCTTTCTTCCCCCAGCAAATCCTGAACTTTGAGCCAATAGTGGGGGTCCTCCTCCAGTCTCCCATCCAGCACCAACACATAGAGGGATCTTTTGGACAAAAAGAATTGATGCGTACTATGATAAATAACTTGTCCCCCAAAATCCCACAGGTGAGCGGTAAAATCAGGCTTCCCCGGTTGCTGGGTAAGCCAACGATTCACTTCAATCCCGGTGGTGGTCTCTTCCACTTCTGGCATGGGGGCATCCGTATCTTTCAGCTTTCTGGCCAGGGTAGTTTTTCCTGCCCCAGCTTCTCCCAGGATGAGCAGTTTGGCTTCATATACCACCACGTCTCCCTTCCCCAATTCCTTCAAATAATTGAGGATCGCCTTATGCCCCCCGGCTACGATTTCCTCAGGGGGAAAACTGAGGGGATTGTCATAGAGATTCAACCACTCTAGATTCTGAAATCCCCATTCTGCTCGGAATTCGGTAATCTGATTATCACACAAGCTGAGCGCTTGTAAATCATCTGGGACCAGTAGGGGAAGGACCTCTTTCCACTGCGTATCCGTCAAACCAAGGTCTGCCAGATTCAGGCCGATTAACTTTTCCCCCTTGGGGTCCAGCAAATACTTGGGCGTATCTTTTTTGGTGACAGCTACTGCTCTTAGCGGCCTTTTGAGGTCGGTTGGCACAGCCTGCAGGCTTATGCCCAGCAAGGTTTCAATCTTCCTGATGGTTTCCAGAGGTTGATGAGGGTTCATATAGGGTTGCTGTTTTTTATAAAATTGAATCCTGGGGGAAGCAGGCAGCTCGGCTGGCGGCTCGTCCCTCGCCCCTAACCGAGCTTCTCCCTTCCCCCAGTAGCTTACGGGAAAGCCGAATGACTAGCCACTTCCCTAAAGGGAACAGGCCAAACGAAAGCCGATATAGTCGCCGCGGTAGTCAGGGGGATTCCAAGCCCGGTAAGATACCCGGCAGTAAGCAGCTGAATTGAACCAGCTACCCCCGCGCAAAACACGCGGCAAAGTTGAATCCTCCTCCACCCAGGCTGAGCCATCCGCCGGGGCACCTACATAGGTATCATGCCAGTGATCTGCTACCCATTCCCAGACATTGCCACTCATATCAAACAGCCCCTGCTCATTTTCAAATAACTGTCCTACGGCATGAGTCTGACTTCCACTATTTTCATCATACCAGCCTACTTCCTTCAGCTTATCACTGCCTGCATATAAGTAGCCCTCCGAAAAACGTCCGCCCCGAGCCGAATACTCCCATTCTGCTTCGGTAGGCAGGCGATAGGTTCTTGAGCTTCTTTGATTGAGGGTTGCGATAAACCGTTGAGCATCCTCCCAGGTAACTTTTTCTACCGGACGATCCGCTCCAATAAATTGGGCGGGATTATCTCCAATGACCTCCTCCCATACAGCTTGAGTTACCGGAAATTTCCCAAGGTGGAAGGAGGCCACGCTCACCTGGTGGACAGGTTTTTCATCTTCAGAAGCCTCCTCATCTTGCCCGCCCATCATAAAGGTCCCTCCCTCGACGAAGATCATTTCGAAAGATAGCTCAGGAGAGAGGATTTCTATAAATGAGGATACAGGTTTCGTCATATCATATAATAAAAGTTCATTTTTCTTGAATAGCTAGCTCACGGGAAAGCCGAATGACTAACCACCTCCCTACAGGGAACAGGCCAAACGAAAGCCGACAATGAGGTCGCGGTCGCCAGGGAGATACCTATACCGGCTAGACGCCCGGCAGTTAGCAGCCGAAGCGATCCAGCTACCCCCGCGCAAAACCCGACTTAAAGTTGAATCCTCCTTCAACCAAGGTGACCCATCCTCCGGGGCACCTACATAGGTGTCATGCCAGTGATCTGCCACCCATTCCAAGACATTGCCACTCATATCAAACAGCCCTAGCTCATTTTCAAACAACTGTCCTACAGCATGGGTCTGACTTCCACTATTTTCATCATACCAGCCCACTTCCTTCAGCTTATCACTGCCGGCATATAAGTAGCCCTCCGAAAGCCCTCCACCCCGAGCGGCATACTCCCATTCTGCTTCCGTAGGCAATCGGTAGGTTTGTGAGCTTCTTTGATTGAGGATTGTGATAAACCGCTGAGTATCCTTCCAGGAAACATTTTCTACCGGACGATCCGCTCCTGTAAATCTAGCGGGATTATCTCCCATGATCTCCTCCCATACAGCCTGAGTTACCGGATCTTTCCCCAGATGGAAGGAGGGGACTCTTACCTGATGGACAGGTTTTTCGCTATCCAGAGCCTCCTCGTCCTGCCCGCCCATCATAAAGGTCCCGCCCTCGACGCCGATCATTTTAAAGGATAGATCGGGGGAGAGGATTTCATCAAAAGAGGATGGGCGCTGTGTCATATGCTCAATCAAAAGTCTTTACCTAAAAATCCTGCATACTGGAATGTTGTAGCCGCTCCTCATACCCTATAAAGAAGGTAGCTTTCCTTCATGAATCGGTTTTTCAAAGGCTCGAATTACCCCTCCACCAAAATCATCTCGTGGTGGGGCAGATTCTTCTCGAAATCGCTCAATAAAGCTGGGTCTAGGGCTGGCATGGAAGGCTTTCCTTCAAGGTAAGGAAAAATATCCGATTTGGAAATACCCTAATTCCGGGATGCGCCCACTTCCACCTGGGCTCCATGAGGTAGATTTTCCTTCAAACCAGCCATCTCCTCCGCCGAAAGCTGGTTTTTGGCGAGGACGACTTTTTTGAGCCGGGGGAGGTCCCTGAGCCGCTGGAAGTTCTTGATGCCGACCCCGCGTAGGCTCAACCGCTGGAGTTTGGGCAGGGGTTCCAGGCCCGAGAGGTCGTGGATTTTGCTGTAGTCCAGGTTGAGTTGGTCCAGGTCCATCATCTTGCGTAGGGGTGTCAAATCGGCGACCCCCGTCCGGGCGAGGTTGAGCATTTTCATGCGGGCCAAGCTGGCCAGGGGCTTCAAGGCATGCACTTCGGTCTGGCTGACATCCAGTTCCTCCAGCTCGTGTAAGCTCCGCAAGGCACTCACATTGCCGATGCCACTTTGGCCTACGTGTAACTTTCGCAAAGCCACCAATTCCTTAAGCGGTCCCAGGCTCTGTACCTGGGTCTGCTGGACCCGCAGTACCTCCATGCCTTTCAAGCGACGGATCGGTTGTAAGTCCTTCACCTGGGTCTGGCAGCATTCCAGTCGCCGCAGATCACTCATGCTGGAAAGAACCTGCAGATCGCTGATGCCGGTTTCATTTACGCAGAGCTCTTCTAAGTGTCGCATCCCACGCAGCACCTGTAAGTCTTGGAAAGGGGTTTGATTAGCATGCAGGATCTTAAGCCGTTCCAGGCTTTTTAGGGCTTTCCAATCCTGGATTTTTAGCCCGTCCACATACAATTCTTCCAGCTTATCCAGGGAAGCCAGGGCATTGATGTCGCGTACTTCCGTCCCGGAGAGATAGAGATAGCGGAGGTTGATCAAAGGCGGCAAAGCCTCGGTCTGTCGGAGTTTGGTAAAATGCAGGTGGGTAATCTGGCTGAGTTCTTCCGGCTTGACTTCCTGCAAGGGGATTTCCGGGCCATCTCCCATGCGATAGGTGCCCGCGGCCCTATCTGAATGGAAAAGCGGCATGGTATGACGTTCCAGGCACAACTCATTGAAAAAGAGGCGGGCCTGATCCATGCCCACGAAACTGAGCTTTTGGGCAAAAGCGGGGTGCTCCACGGCCCGTAAGGCCAGGAAGTACTCCAGGATAGACTTATGGGCAAATTTGTATTGACCCTGAGCGTTGCGGTTGAGCAGCGAACGGCTTTTCAGCTCGATCTCGCCCAGGGTGATGGAATGGGACTGGGCCACCGCCCGAATGTCCTTTTCTCCGATAAACAAACCATTGCGGCGCTTGCGTTCCTCATAGATATTGAGGGCCACTTTCATCGAAAAAAGGTAGAGCTGCTTGCGGAAATTTTCCCGCTTCTCCGCTGGCACCCGATCCGCTTCCCGGTCGATCCATTTATCAATGAGTTTTTTATATAGCTGACTGCTGTAGTCAAACACCTGGGGCTCCTCCATGAGGTCCTCGATATAACTAAGGATCATGGGCCGGACCATCAGGTTAGGGGTCTGAGCTACGATGCGCATGGCCTGCTTTTTCCGCTTGCCCTCCAACCAGCCGTAGCGTTTGCGGAGGTAGCGGTGAATATCTTTTTCGTTAAAAGGCGAGAGATACAGCTTAGCAAAATGCTGGTAGCCTTGATGACTGCCAAAGCGTAAGACGCCCGTTTCGGCAGGTTCTTCTTCCTCGGAAGGAAAAAACTGCGTCCGGCAGGTGAAGACCACCACCCGAAAATCCCGCACCCGATCCAGCACATCTTTGAGGCGCTTTTTGTAGTTCTTGACGGCCTGATGGTCTTCGTCCAGTCCATCCAGCAAAAGGATGGTATTGGGCTGGTCGGGAATCTCTTCAATTCTGCGCAGCAAATCCGGATAGCCCAGGGGCAGCAATTTGATGTGAAAAGGGGCTTTACGCAAGCGGTAACTGGCCACATAGCGCATATAGAGGTTGAGCATGAAGGTGGTTTTCCCCATGCCCGAGCCGGCCAGGACGATGTAAAATCGCTGGTCCGTGGCCCCAGGTTTAAAGGCTTGTTGCAGGAAAAAAGGAATCAGCCGCTGACGAGCAGTGACCCGATTGGCCTGGATCAATTCCGAATGCTGAGAAGGCGCGTTGCTCTGAAACTGCGTCGGCACATAAAACTGGGTCGCCTTGCGGATATCCGTAGCCGAAAAGTAAGGATGCAGGTCAGCCTTGAACTGGCCTTCCTGCCGCCTTTTGTTCCACCATTTTACCCCCCGAAAAATCAGGGTAGCCAATCCCGAAAGAATGGCAAAGAGGATAAAGAGGGTGATTTCCGTGCTGACGTCCCCTGCTTCCTCGATGATCCCGAGATTTGCAAGGAAGGACTGGAAACCTTCGACGAAGTTTTGAAACATGCCGCGCGTGGATTGATCGGAATATTACGACTTGCCGATTAAAATGGCAAGTCATCCGGCCTTAACGCAAGAGGAGTTTTTCCCGCATGGCGTAGCGTTCGTCTCTGATCTCCAATATGTAGGTCCCTGCTCGCAGGTGAGCCAGCGAAACCGTGGAAAAATTCCGGCTGAGTTCCTGCGCCCAGACTTCCCTTCCCATCAGGTCATAGACCTTGAGGTCCAAAGGCAATAGGGCGGCATCTCGTACTTCTACTTTGACAAGATCAGCGGTAGGATTTGGATAAAAAGAAAGGCTGCCTTCAGGGAAGCTTGGATCTATGGCGTCGATGAAATCTTCCTCCGGGATGATTTCGCCTACGCTGTCCTGGCCCCGGATATAGCCCACCATGAATTGGCTTTCTCCCGCTTCAAAATAGTAGACCTGATAAGCCGTTTCGCCTAAGCCTACCGTGAAATCATGCTTGAAAAGGAGGAAATAATAGTCCAAGGCAAAAATCGTGGCATTTAATTGGGCATAGGCCTCCTGGAAACTTTTTTTCTGGGGTCGGTGATGGACGGGGGACCCGTAAGGAGCATTAGGGCTATCAGCTCCCCGCATGAGGTTGGCCATTTGTCCAGGAAAGCGGTTGAGCGGATGCGTAGCACTGTCTACATACACCAGGGTATCTTCCGCCTGGTAGCAAAAAGTAGCACCCCAGGCTTTGGTACATCTTTTTTCCAAGACGGTAAAAATCAGGCTGTCTCCTTTTTCTTCTCTGGTCAGGATTTCCCTGCGAAGCCAGGTACTATCCACAATCTGCAAAGCAGACTTTTCGCCCCGAAAGTAAAAGACTTCTCCCGGCTGAAAGCTAAAGAATTCTTTCAAGCCAGGCAGGCTTTCCCCCAGGTCCCGGTTTTGCAAACCAGAAAGGGTCAGTCTTGGAGCGGTGCCTGTGAAATCAGGGAAACTCAACAACCCATAATGCTTACTGAGGGCAAAGGTATCTCCCGTGGATAGGGCGATGGTTTTGACGGAATCCAACAGGCCAAAGACCAGGGACTCATCATAGGACGCAACGGTCGCTTGCACGCTGTTCAGCGTGTCGAAGGTCCAGCTCTGCCCCAGGGGGGTGTTCCCCCGAATCACGAGTTCTCGGGTTCCTTCCAGGTGATAGGTTCCGGCGTCGATCCGATGGAGACGTTCCTGTAAGTAGCCTAGACCGATGGTTCGAATGGTATCCGACATGATAGGGAAGACTTGATTCCCTTCCCACACCCGATTAAAATACCAGACTGAGTCTCCGCCGACCAGTCCGGCAGAATCTACCCAGATCGTTTGGGCCACAATGGCACTGGTATCGAGATTCACATGGGCGGTATCACCGGGATAAAAGGGACGCCAATCCTGGGCGGAAAGCATGCCTGTCAGCAACAGGCTGAGGAGGGTAAAGGTAGTTTTCATTGTGTTGTACGTTTATCTACCTGACAACCAGCCCCGAATTTCCCCTACATCCAGCTTAGGCCCTTACCGCGTAACGGGTTCTTGCGGGCCGTGCTCAGGGTGTCCCCTTCCAGTCCGGCTTCCCACCAGGATTGATAGGCTTCCAGGGCGGTCTGCATTTGCTTAGGGCTGTTGTAGCCAGAGGGATTGCCTTTGCGGGTGCCGAGGAAGGGCCCCCGGGAAGGCGGCATGAGGTGCATGACCTCTTCTCGGTCCGCCAGTTGCTGCTTACGGATCGCTTCCACCAGCCATATAGCCACCAGCCCAATGCGGGCACTGTCGGGACGATAGGTACTGGTCGCCAGCCGGGGATAGGTTTTTACATAGTTGGTATCCAGCCCTGCTTCCAGCAAGGCAGGGATATCGCCCCATTGCAACTGAGGTAAAAAGCGCCAGGTCCACTGATCGGTTTGGAGGGCAGCGATCAGTTGCGGGATAGGCACCACTTCATACAGCAGATCAAATTTCTCTGGATTTGGGGGCAAAATGGGCATCAGGGACAAGACGAAAACATTGGTATCCCCCGCTTCTACGGCTACCCGGTTGCTAAAGGCCGCGCCATCTTCTACCACGGTTTCCTCATAGTTGCGGCGGGTTACCAGGATTTCGTAAGCCATGCCTTCCTGGGCTTCCCACTCAAAGTAGGCTTTGCCCTCGGATCCGGTTTGCATGCTGTCTACCGGGCTAGGCATGCCGGTAGGCGTAGCCGCCAACAGGCTAACCATGACACTGTCCAGCGGTCCTCGGGTTTCCCCATGCTGGACTTCCACATAGACGCGGGTTAAAGGCGGTTGACAACTCGTCATCCATCCGAGGCAATAAAGGCCTATGATCCACGGGAAAAGGGAAGCGGGTTTCAAATGATTCATCATGCCGTTTGGCTTGGTTCTGATGAAGCCAAGTTAAAGAAGGGAAGGCCAAGTTGTCAACCTGTTGCCTTGCCTCTTTTTATCGCATGCTAAAAGGAGAGGAGGGAAGGTTCCCGGATTTTTGCTCCGCGAAAGAATCAAATTCTTCCATCAGGAATTCCCGAACGATTTTGGCGACCTGCTTGGCGCCGCGGTGGTTGGGGTGGGCATAGTCGGAGCGCGCTAAGGATGGCTTGGAGCGCACCCAACGGATCATGCTGTTGCGGCCTCCCATGGCCTCATAGAGGTTGAGGAAGCCTACCTGATTGTCATCGGCCACTTTGCGCTGGGCCTCTACAATGAGGGGCACGCTGGGATCGGTCTGCAGGACGCCATTGATGCGGGTGCTCTTATCACTGACACTCACGATCAGGATATCGGTATTGGGCATATAGGTCTGGAAGTGCTTGACCACTTTTTCCATGCCTTTGCGATAACTCTCATAACTTTTGCGGCTGGCGGAAACCACATTCAACCCGAATTGCAACACGATCAAGTCATAATCCATCACTTTGTGGAAGCCGGAAAGGATTTCGCCAGGAATCCGGTTGAGCATCATGCCGCTATTGCCCCGAGAAGGGAAATTGTCCACAAAGATGCCTTCCTTGCTTTCCATGCTCAGGCCATAGACCGGCATGTCTTTAGAAATATGAAAATTCAGGTTGATTTCTTTGGTGCTGCTGTCGGCTAGGGTTAATTGGTTGACTTTGGAAAAAGCCTCCATGTCCATGGTGTCTTTATGGGCACTGGTGCCCACGATGACAAAAGGCTTTTTGTTTTTGTGCGGACGAGCCTTCCCATAAAACATCTTGATCTGGCGGAACTCGCTGGTCCGTGGGTATACGTCAGCAGACTTATAGCGGACCCAGGATTGGGTTTTGGCCCAGGAATGCTCGGCAAAAAAGAGTTCCCCACTGATCCCCAGCTCCATATTCTTGACCCCGGGAGAAAAGTAGTTATAAGCTTTCCAGGCCCCGATGCGGTGTCTGACGGTTTTTCTAAACCCAGGGATTTCTGAAGAAATGGGCACGAAGCCTACGCCTTCTCCACCAAAGGCTTCCTGTAAGTCATTGCGCAGGCTCTGGGTGATAAGGTCTCCCTCAATCATAGAATCGCCGAAATAAGCAATCCGCACTTTCCCCCCACGGTGTCGCAGGCGATCCAGGGCGGAGAAAAATTGCTCCATCGGCAGTTGGGGCACCTGCCTTTCTGCTTTAGGCTCCGGCGCCGGGCTTTCTACTACAGGTTTGGGTTGGGCAAATACCTTTTGAGGAGGGGGCATATGGGTCTCAGGCGCCGCCATATCTGACAACACTTCTGCTTCTCCTGCCGGAGTAGCCTTTCCATCCAGGGCTTCTACTTCTACTGAATCTACCCCCTCTACCAAGGCAAATGAGGTAAGTTCTGCCTCCGGCTCTGCATCAGAAACTGCAAACCGGACAGCAGAAAACAGGCCTACCCAAAGGGTCGCCATCAATAGAATTACATAGGCCCGAATCATGTAATTTGAAGGCATAGGGATTTTTTCCATCAATGCTTCAAGATCGTATAAAACCGCTACAGCCTTTCGTCTGAAATTATACATCATGACTCTCAATTCGCCAACCAAACTTCTTCAGGGATCATAACATGCAAAGATCAGGCCGAGCGGAAAGAACTTATTCGAAAAAGTGGAATTTCTTTTCCACAATTCATGTAGGGGACTTTTTTTTCATTTTTCGTCTGGTCCAAATTACGGTATTTCTAAAGAGTTTTATAAGGAAAAACTGATCATTTACGCAAATAATTTAACCCATCAAAAGAAACTCCAGACAGATCTGTTTTCCCCGGAATTGCCCTAAAATGTCTATCTTGGCCCTATGTGGGAAAGCCTCAGCGCGGCATTGAGTAGCCTTACTTTCTGGCAATTTGCCTCTATCCCCCTGATCAGTGGGCTGGTAGGATGGGCCACCAATGTCATGGCCCTCAAAATGACTTTTTATCCCATCAATTTTGTGGGGTTCAAGCCGATAGGTTGGCAAGGCATCATTCCTTCTAAAGCCGGCGTGATGGCGGGAAAAGCCGTGGACTTGCTCACCAAAAACCTCATTACCATAGAGGATCGCTTTTCTCAACTAGATGCGGAGCGAGTGGCGGACGAAATGGAGCCGGTGCTGCACCGACTTAGCCAGGAAATTTTGGAAGAAACCATGGAGGAGGAAGCACCGGTGATTTGGGAAGCGCTTTCTGCCTCTGTTAGGGAAGAATTGCAAGAACGCATTTCCTATGAAATCCCCGCTGTAGTGAGTGGCCTGATGGAAGAGGTTAAAACCCATATCACAGAATTATTCGATTTGAGAGAGATGGTGGTAGAAGCCCTGGAAAAAGATCGGGAGCTACTTAATCAGATTTTTCTGGAAGTCGGTGATCAGGAGTTTCGTTTCATCGAAAGGTCCGGTTTTTATTTCGGATGCCTGTTTGGGGTGGTTCAAATGGTCATATTCTATTTCTGCTGGCAAGCGGGATTCTCGGCTGGCTGGATCTTACCTACCGCAGGCTTGTTTGTAGGATGGGCCACCAACTACCTGGCCTTACGCATGATCTTTGAGCCGCTTTACCAACGGAAAGTGCTCTTCTGGAGAGTGCAGGGGTTATTTATCCGACGACAAAAAGAGGTGGCCGCTGCCTACGCCCAAATCCTTGCCCGGGAGATTCTCACTGCCCAGAATATCTTCCAGCGACTGGTCGAAGGTCCCACTGCCCACCGGCTGGAAAAGATCGTCCAGCGCCACATTAAAAAGGCCGTGGATCAGCAGATCGGCGTGGGCAAGTCCTTGATCCAGGTAACCTCAGGCGCTCAGACCTATGTCAATATAAAGAAGCGTATTGCCAAAGGCTTTTCTGATGAGCTGCCCTTTGCCATCCGTCATGTGTTTGAATATGCGGGAGAAGCCCTCAATATTGAACATACCCTCAGAACCCGGATGCAGCAGCTCGGTCCCCGGGAGTTTGTCTCCTTTCTTCGTCCCATCTTCCAGGAAGATGAATGGAAGCTCATCCTGGTGGGCGCCATGCTGGGCTTTGGGGCAGGCCTCGCTCAATGGGCCTTCATTTTTGGGATGAACGGTTAATCCAATCGGTCTAATATCCAGCTTTTCACGTAAGTTTTTTCCTCCCTTCGTCTTTTCCGGCCCATAATTTGAGCACTCCTTTCGTGTTTCGTTTGTTTCTCTTCGCGAAATGATTTCACAAAACAGACCGATTGCGAACCGGAATACTCCCTTTATTGATGCTTTGCGCATTTCTACGCTATTGGTCATGCATGTAATGATGTCATAAGTTTTGGAAGGATTTTTCGGATGTCGAAGGTTTTCTTTGGTGTTGTATCCCCCCCAAACTTGTTGATTCTTTTTTCACTCAGAATATCCTGTTTGTTCAGTTAAATGATGCACGCACGTTCTTCCCTTTGGACATCCGCGCTCTGTACTCTGCTTTCATTCTCGTCCCTTTTTGCCCAGGCTCCAGCCAAGAAAAATGCTTCGCTTGAGCAAATCATCAACCAATTTATTGGTCCTTATAGTCTCAGCACCGACAACCAATTCAAGATTGCGGCTTATGCTGAACTCAAAGGCCGTTTTTCTAACAGTAGTCAATCCCTCACCCTGAACTTTGGGAAACTGGGACTGATGACCTTTTATGAGAAAAACTGCTTATTCCGCACGACACAAAACGGGATTTATCACCTCAATCGGTACGAAATTCAAACTCAGACTACTGAGGCCATCAATCTGCGGCTGGATGAGATGTTTGAGAACATTATCCTGTTAGGCAATCACGGGGCAGATTCAGACCATATCGCTTTTGTTGACAAGGCTTTGGCCCGAAAAAACCTGGAACCCTTTGACAAAATTTTCCTGCGGCATATCCTGGTCAAGCACGGGACCTATGACCCGGTCTTTCAGGAAGTGGTTTTCAATACCGAAAGCCTGCCTGACCAGCATTTCACTTTCCAAAAACCAGGTGAAAAGGGCCTCACCAAAAAACCGATGGAGCCTTTGTCCATCAAGCTAACCGATACCCATCTGAGAGGATTTTATCTCAACGCAGGTGGAACCGTTTTCGTGGAGAATGTAGACCGGCCGGTATTTTTCGCTACAGGGGAAGTATATGATCATAACATCACCGCCTTCAAGGTATTCCTGCAAAAACTCTTTGTCCAGACGGTACAGTACATCGTGCAAAACGAAGCGGAAAGATTGCAGCAAAGGGAAGAGCAGTCTGTGGTAACTCAGATGATCACTTATGAGTCTCCTCTGGAAAAACCCGAAGCTTTTGTCGCAGGCGCCAAGCGGAAACGCTACATCGCCCAGGCAAGCAAAGGTATCGGCAGCGCCCGCGTACAGACCCGCTCTCAGGTAGCGCCTTTGTATCACGAAAAAAGCTGGATTCCGATGATGCTGGCCATCATGCGAGCCCATAAGATCAACATTGGTGATGAAGAGGTGATCCGGTACTTTGTGGATCAGGTTTACTTTGAAGATATCTATCAGCAACTCACCAACGAAGAAAAATCCAAGGTGAGAGCTTTTCAAGAAAAACGGGACTTGTAGGGGGCTTCCTACGTACGGTCCGTTGATTATGACGATCAATGAGTCATCCAGTTTAGGATGACTCATTTTTTTTTGTGGCCTTACATCCCCTTCCGCCCAACGGCCCTTTCCCGGTACGCCGGGAGAGCATGGCGGGAGGCACCTGTCGAAGACAGGCTCGCGCAAAAGCCTCTTTGAAGCTTTAGGATTCGCCACGCGTGGCGGCTTTACCCACATGTATGTCACCCCGGAAGACCGACCGACCAGAGGGAGGTGGGCTATCCGGGGTCTCCGGGTTTGCCAAAAAGATCATGGAGACCCCGGATAGCCTCCTTCGCCATGCTCAGGATGCTTCCGGGGTGACATCTTTTGCTAGATGGTTGAAAGGGAGAAAAGCCTCTTTGAAACTTTAGAAGTCGCCACGCGTGGCGGCTTTACCCACATGCATGTCACCCCGGAAGACCGACCGACCAGAGGGAGGTGGGCTATCCGGGGTCTCCGGGTTTGCTAAAAAGATCATGGAGACCCCGGATAAGGCTTTTTCCCTAGTGGTCAAAAGCCTTTCCGGGGTGACAAGAAAAAAGGGGTTGAGAAAGAGCAGCAAGCTTGCTGGCCACCATACACCATGGTGTCATCCCGGTACGCCGGGAGGAAGCCGTAGCCACGGTCCCCACCAAAAGCTTTTTGTGGACTGGCGGCTGATCCGTAATTTGATCTATTCACAAATAACGACTGTATGCCCCATCCACCCCGCCCCAATCGTGTCCTTCCCGCCAGCTACCTTCCCAGCCAAAATTTCTGGCAGAGCGATCTGTCCTTACAGGATTTTGTGCAGCGATTTATCAGTGAGGAGGCCCGGCAGTACATGGAGGACAAATGGCAGCAACTAGGCCAGCGGGCTGCGGTAGACATGGACGCCCTCTCTCTGCAGGCGGATAAACACGGGCCGGAACTGATCCGCCGCAATTTCCTGGGAGAAGATGTGTTTGACGTCCGTTTTCATCCTGCCTATGAACAGTTGATGGCCATGGCGGTGGAATCAGAGATGTTTCGGGTAAAATGGGAACCGGAGCTGCGCCAGCAATTTCAGGCGGAGCGTCATCGCACCAGTTTTGTGAATTCCTTCCTCTATGCGATGGGAGAAGGGGGTATTCCCTGTCCTTTGTGTATGACCGATGGCGCGGCCCGACTGGTAGACCGCTTTTGTACAGAGGAAGACCGGCAGCGCATTTTGCCTCATCTCTATACCCTGGACCCAAAGGAGCTTTATACCGGAGCCATGTTTTTGACGGAAAAAAGTGGCGGCTCCGATGTAGGCGCCAATCTGGTCCGAGCCGAGCAAGAGGAAGGAAGCAAGTATCGATTGTATGGAGAAAAATGGTTTTGCAGCAACGTAAATGCGGACATCATTTTTGTGCTGGCCCGGGTCAATCCTGAGATCAGGGGTACCCGGGGCTTATCCATTTTCCTCGTTGAAAAAAGACTCCCCGACGGCAGCAAAAATCCGCTGGAAATTCTCCGCCTCAAAGACAAACTAGGGGTACGTTCGATGGCCAGTGCGGAGTGTATGCTCAATGGAACCATCGGGACCTTGATCGGAGAGGAAGGAGAGGGCTTCAGGATCATGACCGACATGATCAACCTTTCCCGTCTGTATAATGCTGCGGCAGCGCTTTCATTTGCCCGGCGGGCCCTGATAGAAGCTTATCAGTATCTCTGTCATCGGGTTACTTTTGGACAAAAGGCGATTAGCCATAGCCTGGTCCGCGCCAAGCTCGGGGAATTAGGGGCCCGCTATTTGGCTGATTTCTATTTCCTCTGGGATACCATCATGGCCCTGGATCATGCAGATCAAGAGGACGAACAAGCCGGGGCCGCCTTACGCCTGCTTACGCCTATGCTCAAAAAAGGCAGTGCCGAGCAAGGGGTCTATTTGGTGCGGGAATCCATGGAACTGATGGGCGGCATGGGCTATATCGAAGATGGGGTCATGCCCAAACTCATGCGGGACGTCCTGGTGCTGCCGATTTGGGAAGGGGCTGGCAATATCATGGTGCTGGATATGCTGCGGGCCTGGCAAAAACCGGGAGCCTGGGCCGTAACCAAAGCGCAAATCGAGGCTGCTTTTCAAGGCCATTTTGGCATAGAGCATGCCTGGAAAACCAGTTGGGAGGCCCTCCTGACCTCCTTCGAAAAGGCCTTTGCCCTCCCCCAGGATGAATCCGTCTATCAAACTAAACGGGCCCTGGAAAAACTGACAGATTTCCACCGCATGGCTTGTTTGCTTAGATACCAGACAGAAGCAAGTACTCCCTGGATCGCTCCGGCGCTGGCCTGGTGGGAAAGCCAGCTTTTCCCAGAAGCAAAACCAGCAGGCTACCTGCCAGACGAGGCTAGCCTGCACCAACTCCTGGCCTGGAAAGCATAAAAAAACGGGGGGCAATCAGCCCCCCGTATGCCCACTGAGCTTATTCTCAGCCCTTTTCTTAATTCTTTTTGATCACCTTGCGGCGCGATTTGATCGGCACAGAGTTGGCTCTGCTTGGCGTTTTGCGGGTTTGAGTGGCGCCTTTCTTTTTCTGGCTTTGGGTGGAAACGGTTTTCCGACCGGAGGATTGCGTAGAGACGGTTTTG
>JBCBGC010000019.1:0-78000 GCA_038527215.1 Bacteroidota bacterium | reverse complement strand
TCCAACTCCGCGGCCAACCCAGGGACCGAGTCAAAGGAGCTGATCCTTTGACTTTCTCCCCGTTATACGACATGGAGATCGGGTATGATCTTTTTGGGTTCTATTATGGTCGCTACCGCTTCACCGACAATTGGGAGGCAGTCTTGCAGTTTTTACCCGAAGTAAACCGCCGCCTTTCTCAACCCGAATTCCTTTCCACCGCCAATAAAAAAGCCCAGAAGACGCTCCAGGAATATCTGGGCAGCTTTCTGGCCATCAAATACGGCATTCGCGACCTCAGTAAGCTTTCTTCCTGGTGGCAATGCTACTCTCAACTCTTGCAGGAGCAGCCCACGCGGAATGTATTTGTTTTGAATCCTGCCTGTCCCATCCAGCGCTGGAAGCGCGCCCTGGCCTATCAGGAAGCAGTGGTGGATATTGAACCGGATTTATACGAGACTTCGGGGGACCTGGGTGGATTACCCAGGGAAATCTGCCACATGACGCAACTGCGGCACCTCAAACTGCGCGGACAAGGCTTGAGTTTTCTCCCCGAAGACATGGCTCGCCTCCGCCACTTACGCTACCTGGACCTCTCAGAAAACGGGCTCAAAACCCTGCCAGAATCCCTGGGGGCCTTACCCAAGTTGGAGAAGGTCTTGCTGAACTTGAACCCGGTAGAAAAAATGCGGCCTGATCTGGCGGCCCTGCCTGGTTTGTCTCTGAGTTCCCCCCGAGGGCAGATGCAGCGGGTTTTCTACCGCCAACATTTCCCGGAGCGGGAGGCTATGTACATGCAGTACATGATCGCAGGGCTGTACCATCAGCTGGTGGACCTGGCTCGTCTGGAAGAAATTCTGGCCATGATGTGGATGGGCAATGATGGAGAAAGACTGGCTTTTACCTACCCCACCCTCAACCACTTGCTACCGATGCCTGATTTTCAGCCAGGGCAGGAAGTGGTGATCCTGGGTTCTGATCTCTTGCTGAGTCAGGAAGTGATTGCCAGCATGCTCGAAGAGCGCGGCCTCCGAGTCAGCCCCACGATGGGGCCGAATACGGACTGGGCGATTCTCTGCCGTCGACCCGGCCCCCCAGTCAAAGCCCGGTTTTTTTCCGAAAAAACCTTTACCACCCTTGACCTGGCCTGGGAAGCTATGCAACAGACCCCTTTGCAAGCTGAGGACAAAGGACCCCAGTTGGAAGACGAGCTACATGAGGCGCTTTTTGACCTACTGGACAGCGAAGACCCAGAAAATGTTTCTCTGGGCACCTTGTTCATGCAGACGCACGGGATGGAACAGATGGACCTGTCCACCACCCTGGTCCATGCCCTGGCCTTTACCACCAAAGCCGAGTGGCGCAAGGCCGCCGAACAAGAGGTCCGTAAGCATCTACACCCTGGTCTGGGCCCCTGGTTTAGTGCGCTGAGAAAAACCTTGCAGCAGAATAAAATCACCAAAGAGGAACTCAGCCCTTATCAGGAGATCCTGGCTCGGCATCTTTTTCAGGTGGAACCGCTGCCCCGGACCGAGCTGGCTTTTCAGCTTTTTCTCGAAACCCAGGGTAGGCTCAGAAGCCTCTGCCTATATCACCTGGTCAAGCATACCAAGTTCTGGCGGCATCCCGAAATCGTGGAAGAAATCCCTGCCGAAGCCCTTCAACAGCTCAAAATTGATCTAAACGATCCTGGCTCCCGAAATGGGTATTTTCAGCTTACTTCAGAGCGGGGCTCTATGGTTCACGATGGCATGATCCACCCTTACAAAAGCTGGCCAGCCATCTTTGATACCTTCAAGTGGATTCGCCATATCCAGCTAAACAATAACCTTTTAACCGAAGTCCAACCGACAAGCCCCTTTTTACAACTTGAGTCTCTGCATCTGGTCAACAACCTGTTGACGGATTTCCGGCCAGACCCCAGCCTTTTTCCTCAGCTGACCTTCCTCGATCTACGCCATAATCCCTTAAGAGTAGACAAGGAAATCTTGTATAAACACTGGCCCCAGCTAACCCATTTACTGGTATGAGAGAGCAGATCCTGAAAGAAATAGCGGATGCCACCTATTATTTCCTGCTAAAGGAGCCTTTTTACGGGCACTTTTTCTCAGGCATGGTCCGTCAGGTTACGGAGGATATCCCGACCCTGGGCATCATGCTGCGGTCAGACTTGAAAATCAGCCTGGCGGTCAATCCGACCTATTGGACGGAGGACCTCAAGAAACGAGAACATAAGCTGGGCCTGCTCAAGCACGAAATCCTTCACGTGGTCCTGGGGCACGTGATCGAAGGGAAAAAATACGCCCAACAAGACGTCTTCAACCTGGCCGCTGATCTGGTGGTCAATCAATACATCCCCCGGGAATGGTTGCCGGGAGAGCCGGTAACCCTGGAGGCCTTTCCGCATCTTTTTCTCCAACCCCATCAAAGCGTGGCTTACTATTACGAAAAGCTGCTGGAGGAAAAGGACAAGCAAATGCAACAGCCTCCCCAAAGTCAACCGCAAAATGGCGAGGGCTCGCCTGCGCAAGGGGAAGCAGGGGATCAACAAGAGCAGGATCAAAACCAAGCCTCCAACGCCTGGGAGGAGACGGTTTCCCAATTCGAGGACGAGACCAAAAATCACGAGTCCTGGCAGGATTTCTACGAACAGGAGGAAGCAGAAAGTCGCATCATCGAAGATGAATTGGCTGAGCAGGTGCAGGAAGTCAAAAAAGCGGTCCCGGGCAAGGATCATGGGCTCATGTCAGCGGGTTTGCAAGAGCGGTTGGAAGTAGACCAACGGCATACCTCTCCGATCAACTGGCGGCGCATGCTGCGCCTGTTTGCGGCCAGTAGTCGGCGCAGTCGTCTGCATCACACCATGAAGCGCCCTTCCAAGCGCTACGGCACCAATCCCGGCATCCGGGTCAGACCTCGCCAACGACTTTTGGTAGCCGTAGATACTTCTGGCAGTGTCAATGAAAAAGAGGCCCGTTTGTTTTTCGAGGAGATTGACCTGATCTGGCGGCAGGGCGTAGAAGTAGAAATCGTAGAATGCGATACGGAAATCAAAGCCAGCTATTTTTATAAAGGGAAGAAGCCGGACAAAATCCGCGGGCGTGGCGGCACTAACTTTAATCCTCCTTTGGTCTATGCCAAAGAAAAAAGTCGGCCGGATGCCCTGGTATATTTCACGGATGGAGAGGCCCCAGCCCCCAAGGTGAAATGCCGCATCCCTATGCTCTGGATTATTTCGCCAGATGGCATCAAAGAAGAAAGTAATACCTGGCAAAACCTCCCCGGCCAGGTAGTCAAAATGCCACGCCTGTAAGCGTGCAGGAAATCCTCCAGCCATGGGGAATTCCCGGAAGAAAGAACCTATATTTGAAGAAGCCCAGGCCTATAGAATCCCAACTCCTATGTCCCAATACATTTTTTACGGCACCCCTTCCAAGGCACCTGAATTGATCCAATTTTTGCGGCACATGATTCAGGTCAATGAAAAGGCGGCGGTCCAGGGTCAGCTGATGACGCCCGTCTGTATCTGGGGACGACATGGAGTGGGTAAAACGGAAATTGTCGGAAAACTAGCGGAAGACCTCGGCTATGATTTTGTATACATTGCCCCGGCTCAGTTTGAAGAAATGGGCGATCTGCTGGGCATGCCGGGGATCGAAGGGGGAAGCACGGTTTTTCATGCCCCTGAATGGGTACCGAGCAAGGAAGGACCGGGCATCTTGCTACTCGACGATGTGAACCGGGCCGATGATCGCATTTTGCGAGGCATCATGCAGCTCCTCCAGAAATACGAACTGGTCAGCTGGAAACTCCCTTCCAAGTGGCACATCATCCTTACGGCCAACCCGGATGGAGGGGATTATTCTGTAACCCCCATGGATGATGCGATGCTGACCCGGATGGCGCATATCAGCCTGGAGTTTGATCCGGATGCCTGGATCGAATGGGCCAAAGAAAATCATATAGATCAGCGGGGGATAGATTTCATCAAAGCTTATCCGGAGATCGTTTCCGGCGAAAGAACCACGCCCCGAACCCTGGTGCAATTTTTTCAAGCGCTGGATGGGATAGATGATTTGGAACAAAACCTGGGTCTGGTTCGCACCCTGGGAGACGCTTGTCTGGACCGGGAAACGGTCAGCACCTTTATTGGTTTTATCCGAGAAAGTCTGGGGCCACTCATGGATATCGGCCAACTGCTGGGCACCAAAAATTTTCAGGATGATGTTTACGTTCCCCTCAAGAGCAAGATTGATCGAGAAGGTTTTCGGGTGGATATTCTCTCCATGCTCGGCAAGCGCATTATGCGGTTTTTGGAAAAGAGAGAGGTAGGCCTTTCTACTTTGCAGAAAGAGAATCTCCGGCATTTCCTTATGATCGATTTTATCCCGAATGACCTTCGGCTCAAATGGGTCCAACAACTTAATGGCTTGCAACAGCAGGATTTAACCCAAGTGATCACCCATCCTGAACTGGTCCGCCGCATGCTCAATAAATAAGCTCCCTCCATGGACGAACAACAAATCAACCAACTGGCAGATGAGGCCTGGGAAGCGATCCAGACAGAAGACTGGGCGACTGCCGAGGCGCACGGCCAAAGCCTGCTGAATCTCCCGCATGAGTATGGCTATCGGATTCTTTCTATGACGGCTTTGGCCCAGGAAGATGTGGAGCAGGCCATCCGTCTTACCCAGGAGGGCATTAAGGCTTTCCCGGAAGCCTGGCAGTTGCAGATGCAACTGGGCAACATTTACCTGGAAGGGGAAGACATGAAACCCGCCCTGAAAGCCTTTGAAAAAGCGCTGGAACATCCAGCAGCAGAGAAGGGCTCGATTCGGATCAATCAAGCCATCGCCTATTATCAGGCCCAACAACTGGACGAAGCCCTGAATGCCCTTCAGTTAATTGAGGAGGAGCAATACTGGATTGAAGCCCTGGCCATGAAATTGGGGATGCTGGAAGAAGTGGGGCGCTCGGATTTGGTAAAAGAGGTGGGCGAGGAAGAACTGGAAAGCCTGCCCCTGCCCGAAACGGAGGATCAATCTCAGGCCATGGGCAGGATTTGCCTGCATATCGCCCGGGCCTGCTGGGAAGCGGATGAAGAAGAGGCGACTACGTTTTATCTGCGCCAGGCGATCGAGTACGATCGTACCCAGGAACAAGCACTATGGCTGTGGCGGGAACGCGACCCTTCCTTTTCGGATGATCCTAAGGCATATTCTATCCTCATGACGGGCAAGATGCGCTACCAGGAAGAAACGGTAGATTTTATGACTACCTATGGCGTCATCGCGGACAGCCTGGAAGAGGCCGTGGAATTTATCAAAGCCTATGAGATTGAGGCCATCGACCGGGATTCCCTGGGGGTCCTGGAAGTGGAAGAAGGGAAAGAAGAAGAGTTGGAGGTCAAAGGGGTCTATATGGTAGGAGGCTTTGGCTTTATGGATGAAACCCCAGAAACTCCGGAAAATCAGGCGTAGCCTTTTGTCCGAAACCTCTTTCTCCTTTCTACAAAGCTAGTCCAAACTGAATGCTGGAGGTAGGCAAAAACTGCCAGTGGGGTCCTATATCCAAGGGGAAAAGCCATCGATTGGGCAAAGCTTCTCCGTATGCGAATCGCAACCCAAAGGCTACATCAAAATAGGCATGCTTAAAAATCCTGCGCTGGACGCCCCACAACAAATGAGCGGAAAAGTTATCAGCATAAAAGGCCCCTTCGCTGGTGGGTCCGCCAATGCCTCGCTCATTGCGTCGCATGCGACTGCTCAACTGTATGCTCAGGTAATTGGCGGAGAGGTTGTCCACACTTTCGCCTGCATCTACTCTTTTTTTTAGGTTGAAATAATAGCGGGGACCTATCCCTACCTGTACCTCTTTTTGCTGGGCAGAGCCGCCCCAGATCAAGCCTTGATTCCGATCCAGTTGGTAAAAGGTGCTGACTTCAGTATGCAAGGACCAGCGAAGATTTAGCTTTTGTTCATAGCCTAGTAAAAAGCGCCCCATCAGCTGCTCATTGCGATACTGTTCAACCAGGCTGAGCAGCTCAAATTTGAGCATGCTTTTTTCAGGTTGCCAAAAACTAAATAAATCGGGATGGTCGGTAAAATTACGGAGGGGGTCTTCCTCTTTCTGTGCCAGGACGCCCAGGGGCAGCAGGACAATCAAACAAAGTGTCTTCAGCAATTTCATACAGGCAGGATCTTACATGTAAAGGCGGGTTGTGTGATGTAAGCGGGAAATGAAAGCCCTTTTTTCAGGCATTTCCTCCTGTGTAATAAGTTACATAATTCCCCTCTCCTTTGGTAGCCTACCAGGTCAATCCGGCGTCTTTTCCGGTTGATCAGTCTGGCACATCTGCTTTTGCAGTTCGTAGACCAGTTGTTTTCTGCGGTGCTCCATCCGGCGAAGTCGCTTAGAAGCCCCTTTCTTTTCTCCTGCCTGGAGAATGATGATCAGGCTATCTCTGGTTTCGGTAATGTCTTGTAGCTTGGTCCTGGCTTCCTGTACTTCCGGGGCATCCGCCTGGCGGGCTTCCAGACAAGCGAGAAGGGCTTGCTCCTCCGCTTCATAGGAGGCGATTTGAGCCGCAATCAATTCTGCATCTTGTTCTTTCTCTGCAATCACTTCCGGAACCTCCGACAGATTGGCCCACCAAAGCAGACCGGCCAACCCCAAAAGGAACCCCAGCATGGCGGCCCAAGCCTGGGGAGATCGCATCATGCGAACCAGGGTAGGCTGAGCTAACTGGCGCTGAATGCGTCCCCAGACGCCTTCCGGAGCAGAATAGACGGGAAGTTGCCGAATGGCTTCCTGTAAGACGGGCTCAGTAGTTTCCAGATCAGCCTGAATATCCTCCCAACTCATGTCTGGCGCCTGATAGTCAGGTAGTTGCTCGATGGCCCGTTTTAATGTCTCTTTTCCTTTTTCTTTCATGACCTCACCCCCAGGGCTTTAAGTTTCTTTTGCAAATGTTTCTTGGCGTAAAAGAGTTGAGATTTTGAGGTTCCTACCGAAATGCCCATGGTAGCAGCCACCTCCTTGTGGCTATAGCCTTCTACTTCTATCATGACAAACACCGTTCGGTATCCCGGAGGCAGGGCCTGAATCGCTTGCTCTAAATAGGAGACATCGATATAGCTGCCCCAGTCGATCAGTTGCTCTGCTACCTCCTCATCCAGGCTCTGAAAACGGCTTTCCTTCCGAATCTTTTTATAGGCCGTCCGGACCATGATGGTTTTGATCCAGGCGCCCAGGCTCGATTCCTTCCGGAAATTTTTCATGCCTCGAAACACGCCGACAAATCCCTCCTGCAAGGCATCCTGAGCCAGCTCTGTGTCGCTGGTGATCCGATAGCATAAGGTATACATGGCGTCCTTATACAGATCAAAAAGCTGTTTTTGGGCCTTGCGGTCTTCTCGCAGGCAGGCCTCGACGAGCTCTTTTTCCGCGGGGTTAATCTGATAGGAAGACGACTGTTCTGTGTTGCTCATGTACACTAAGGTAAGAGATGATCGTCAAATGGTTGTACCGGGAGAAAAAAATCTGGATAGAGCTAAGAAGCGGACCAAAGTAGAAGCAGGTGGAAAATATATAGGGGGAGAAGGATGAAATATATCAGGGCATAAATGATCAAATTTTATCCTAATCCTACGAATATCAGAATAATTCGCAATCTGCGAATCTGCCTTTCTGTGCACTTCTCGACCTATTCAAGGGTATTCCCCAGGATAATATTTGGTCAGAAGGAAAGAAGTTTCCCCCTATCCGGGGCCTTATATTCCCAGCCCATTTGACTTGAGAATGCCTCACAAGCAAGGTAATTATGTAAGGCTTCGAACAAAAGACAGGTAGATGATGACAAAAAGACTTTGTTGGTTGTTAGGCTTGTGGCTCGGGTGCTGGTATGGGCTGCCGGCCCAGAAAATTCAGTCTTTGCAGCTAGGAACAGGCACGAGTTATTATTACGGAGATCTCTCCGATGGACTGGAAACGGTTTGGCTCCGGCCTTCCCTTTCTTTGCAATATGAACACATGTTCAGCCCACATTGGTCATTGAGGGCAGGGGGAAGTTTGATGCAGGTGGGCGGCTCCGATCTGGGCTCCTCCCTGGAAAGTCGGCAGCGCAGGGCCTTACAATTCCGCAACACCCTCACTGAGCTTTCACTCACCGGGGTTTTTACGTTGATTCAGGATCGCAGCTATCGCATTCGCTGGAAAAAGCAATTCTATCTGAGTCCCTATTTTTTCGCGGGGCTTACCGGCTTTTTTCATCAGCCACGGGCCCCTCAGGATGGGAATTGGGTCCGGCTTCAACCCCTGGGGACAGAAGGACAGTTTCTGGGGCTAAATAATGAACCAGGCAGTTACAATTTGTTCCAAATTGCCCTACCTTTCGGGCTCGGAATCAGAACCCGCCTCAATCGGGATATAGGGCTGGGGCTAGAATTGGGTTATCGGTATCTTTTTACGGATTACTTAGATGACGTCAGTACTATGTATCCCGATCGACAACAGGTACTGGAAAAGAATGGAGCCCAGGCGGCCTATTTTTCAAATCCTTCCGGCCAGGATTATCCGGCTGGTTCTCCCAGAGGGAATCCTGAGTCCTTGGATAGTTACGTAGTCTTTCAGTTGAATTTTATATATTATATCAGACGATAAGCGCAAGGGATATTCAGAAGAGGATTGCTTTACAACGGTTTACCCCATGATTTTCACTATTTCCGCATTTAATCTGAAATAATCATGCCCGATGAAGTAGTTTAGCATCGTTAAACGGATTCTCCCTGTAATTTCTTTTGGTCATACGAAAATCGTATAGCCGTCCCGTACAATTACCCCCTACTTTATAGAGGTATGAACATTCGCCTTAATTCCGTTTTGCTCTATGTCATGCTCCTTAGTCCGCTCGGTCTCGTGGCACAAAGAACACATAGTTTTTCTGCTGGCCTGGGCACCTTGTACTATTATGGAGACCTGACCGACCAATTTAACAATGCGCTGGTTCGCCCTGCAGGCACCATCTCCTACAGCCGGTATTTTCTTTCTAATCTACGCTTCAGAGCTTCTCTGTCTTACGGAGAGTTGGGAGCGTCCGATGGAGATGCGAACGCCCCGGGCAGAACGTTGAGAAATCTGCATTTCCGCAGTCATCTGGCTGAGGTAAGTGGCGTCCTGATTTATGAATTTCTTCGAGACAAAAACTTTGGAAACTCCTGGCAAGGAAAGCCCCATTTGTCTCCTTACGTATTCGGTGGTGTAGCATTATTCAACTTCAATCCCAAGGCTCGTTTCGACGGCGAATGGTATGAGCTTCAGCCCCTCGGCACAGAAGGTCAGTACATTCCCGGTGGTAACGGTCCTGAGGCCTACTCCCTGATTCAGTTCAGTGCGCCGGTAGGCATTGGGATCAATGTCCGTCTGTCCGAATACACTGGATTCAGCTTTGAGATAGGATACCGCACCACGGCGACCGATTACATCGACGATATCAGCACGGTATATCCCGATTTTGATGCCCTGGCCCAGACGCCTAATGGTAGTCTCGCAGTAGAACTTTCTGAAAGATCTTTGGAAGGTCTCTTCCAGCCAGGCGATACCCGAGGCAATCCCGGTTCCAACGATAGTTACTTCTTCACCGTTTTTTCTATCGATTACTACCTGAGCCGGTACGCTTCCCGCGACTAAGGAATTCCCACTATACAATACGAACAAAAAAGGCTGTCTCACGCGAGACAGCCTTTTGTTTTATCCTCAATAGAGAAACTATATCTTCCTGGGCTAGGCTAGTACCTGACGCCAGTCCAGTTTTTTGCTGATATACGCCCGGATCTGGCTGATCGGAATCCGATCCTGCTCCATGGAGTCGCGGTCGCGGATGGTAACGGCCTGATCGTCTTTGCTTTCATAATCCACCGTAATGCAATAAGGCGTACCAATGGCATCATGCCTTCTGTAACGGCGTCCTACGGCATCTTTCTCATCGTACATCACGTTGTAGTCAAACTTGAGCTCATCGATGATGCTACGGGCCATTTCAGGTAAGCCATCTTTTTTCACCAATGGGAAAACCGCTACCTTATAAGGAGCCAGCAGCGGATGCAGCTTCAGCACCTTCCTGGTCTCCATGGTTCCTTTGGCACTGGGTACTTCTTCCTCCTCATAGGCATTGCTCAGGTGAGCCAGGAAGGTACGGTCCAGTCCGACAGAGGTTTCCAGCACATAAGGCACATAGGATTCCTGGGTTTCCGGATCAAAGTACTGCAACTTTTTACCCGAAAATTCCTGATGCTGTCCCAGGTCGAAATCTCCTCGGGAATGAATCCCCTCTAACTCCTTGAATCCAAAAGGAAATTGGAATTGGATGTCCTCAGCCGCGTCGGCATAGTGGGCCAGCTTCTCATGCTCGTGAAAGATGAGACGGTCCATCTTCAGTCCCAGGGCCGTATGCCAGGACCGGCGCTTTTCCTGCCAATATTGGAACCACTCTTTCTGGGTACCGGGTTTAATGAAAAATTGCATTTCCATTTGCTCAAACTCCCGCATCCGGAAGATGAACTGCCGGGCCACAATCTCATTCCGGAAAGCCTTACCGATCTGGGCAATCCCAAAGGGAAGCTTCATCCGTCCGGACTTCTGCACGTTGAGATAGTTGACAAAAATACCCTGGGCGGTTTCCGGACGCAGATAAAGGTCCAGGGCACTATCAGCCGTGGCTCCGAGTGCCGTCTTGAACATGAGGTTAAACTGCCGTACCTCAGCCCAGTTTTTTGATCCGGTTTCCGGATCAGCTATGCCTTCATCCACGATGAGATCGCGCAGTTGGCTCAGGTCTTCAGACTGCAGGGCTTTGGCGAAGCGGTCCTGTAAATCCTGCGCCTTGACCGCATTCCGGTTTTTCTGCAGGTAGCTGTTATAGGCTTCCTCGCCCACTGCCCAGCCTTCCTTGCGGGCCCGCTTTTGGGTATCCTTCAGGGATTTGGCTTCGTATTTGGCGATCTGGTCCTCAATCAGGACATCCGCTCTATAGCGCTTTTTGGAATCCTTGTTATCGATCAAAGGATCATTAAAGGCGTCCACGTGCCCGGATGCTTTCCAGGTCGTGGGGTGCATGAGGATGGCCGCATCAAGTCCGACGATGTTTTCATGCATTTGCACCATGGCTTTCCACCAGGCGGTTTTAATATTGTTTTTTAATTCTACCCCAAGCTGCCCGTAGTCGTACACGGCGCCCAGTCCGTCATATATTTCACTGGAAGGAAAGACGAAGCCATACTCTTTGGCGTGGGCGATGATCTTGGGAAATATTTCTGAATATTCCATGGATAGGTTAACTCAAAATAAAAGGTATGCACCTGCCTGCTTGAGGCGGGGCAAAGTTAATGAATAAATAAAGGGAATGGGGGTGTTCGAAGAGAAAATCTTAGCCTAATAGGGGGAAGCCCCACCAGTCCCAGATGAGGTCAGGGGGTAGGAAGCCCGCTGGTCTTTACTGGCCAGCCAGGAAGTCAGTTTTCCGGCTTTCAGCAAGGACCGGATTTGTTGATGTTGACGATAACTCCACATACGGGTGGTATATAGTTTCCCCTGGGATAAATCCTGCGGCATGAAATGCAGTTTTTGGCCTTGTTCGACCTGAAACTTTATTTCTTCCAACAGGGCTACTCCTTTTCGGGTGAGCTTCATATCCATACGGTGAGGATGGTCGTGGGGTTCGAGGTCAATTTCACTTTGGGCCAAAATATCCCCGCCATCGATCCGCTTACTCAGGCGGTGCAGGGTTACCCCGATGCCCCGGATGTCCTCATTGAGCAAGGCCCACTCCGTGCAGCGAACCCCTCGGTACCAGGGAGAAAGGCCCCAGTGGATATTGAGAAAAAGGGAGGGCTTGTCCAGGATTTCGGCGCGAATGATGGTGGTCCCATGCACCACGACCCAATCAGGCTGAAAACGATCCAGCCAGGCCCCTACCCTGGCTTCATTGATGCTTCGAACCCTCAGCACAGGTACTTGGTCAGGTAAGTCTCGCCAGGATTCACCAAATACTACCTGGTACATCTGTTCCGTTCGTTCTTGGCCGCGTTGAGCCTTCAGGCGCAGGCGCAGGCTCATCCACAAGCCCGGCCATCCTTCCTTTTGCCATTTGTACCTTAGCCTTTGCCATCGGGGAAGCGGCGGGCTTTCCTCCACCACAATTGCCTTCAGGCCGCCCATCTGGTGGAGACGGTGAGCCAAAAAAAAAGCGGCAGGCTCAGGCCGAATAAAGCATACGGTGGAAATTGACAACATATCTTTCAAAAAAAAGGGTTGACACCGAAATGTCAACCCTTTTGTCTATCAATTATGCTGACTAGCGCATGATGTACATTTTGCCCCAGTCATTGTTGAAGAACTTATCAATGCCTACCTCCCGGTTCTTCACCTGTTCACCCGGCATTTGAATGATGGTTTTGTAGAGATAAACCCCGTTTGCCAGTTTATCGCCATACTCATCCGTACCATCCCAGGCGTAGTTGGTGATATTTTGTCCAATCGCCACATCCCCTTCTGCCGCCAGATCGATCACTTTGACCAGCTTACCGGAGATGGTATAAATATGAATCTGGAATACCTCGGGTACCTGTGCGCCCGCCAGGGTATACACGAAGCGGGTGGAAGTAGAAAAGGGATTCGGGTAATTGAGGATGCGCGTGATACTGCTCTCATTTTCTACCCGGAAAGTAATCTCATAAGTATTGTTGCCACTGCCAGCCGTGTTCCCTTGTTTATCACGTCCCTGGACTTTGAGTACGTACTCATCATCTTCCAGGAATCCATCCACCCCGCGACCGGGATAGAAAAAGAGTTGAGCTTTGTTCTGCGGTAAGGTAGCGGGTACCCATACTACCCGCGGGTCATCGAGGAATATCCGTGGGGTACTGCCCGTATTGAGGGTGCCGCGCTTGAAATACAGCTCAAAAGAAGTGGTGTCATCCAGGGCGATGAGCGGATTTTCGTCATTGACTTCTACCAGGATTTCCGGATCGGGAGAAACGATATCTCCATCAATGATATGCTTTCCATCAAAGGTTACATCCATCAAGGGATTAAAGCGGTCCACCAGGACGTAGAATGGCTGAGAATAAATGTTATTAAAGAGGTATTGCTCTGTCTGATCGTTGTCAGGATTGAGTTCCACGATGAGTTTCACACTGCCCTCCAGGTTTTCTTCCAGGGTATTATAGGTTACTTCTATGGGCACCGAAGCACCGCCCGCAATGAGTGGGGCAATCCGGAAGGTATCCAGGGGAAGTTGGGTTCGGTCCTCACGTTCTATATAGGTGTAAACCAGTACCGAGTCCATGTTCACATCGGAAATGTTTTTGGCGGCCATTCTCAGATACACATCCTGTCCTTGAAACAGCGTATCACTCCGGAACTCAAAATCCGTCTGCAAGTCCACTACCCCATCTGGTGCAGGGCTGTAGACTACATGCCAGTTGTCCAACTGAGGAGCGGTTCGGAAAACGGTGTCTACCGTAGCCGCTTCTAATCTCAGGAAAGGATACAAATCCGCATCGATGGTATTCAAGCCATGGGTCCCTGCGGATAGGTCCGTTTGCAGCAGAACCTCGGTGGCATCTTGTCTGACGCCGTACACATTCACCTTGATATCTTCCTCAATGGTTTCGTCCAGGGTTTCCCAGCCCCAGAACACCTGATCCCAGGCCATGGCGGGTCCGATGCGGGTGGAAGAAACCTTTCCTTCGGAGTAGAAAGAGAAAAGGAAGCGGTTCAAGACCAGTTTATCCCCTACGGTAGGATTAAAGATTTCCGTGGCCCCTCCACTTTGCCCTTTTTGTCCGAATAAAATAAAAGCATCCCCTTCGTTCAGGAGGCGCATATTATCAGAAACGCCAATGAGTTTCAAGGCTTCAAAAATCTCATCCGGCCACTGAGGAACATGCGGATTGTTATGGCTGGCCACCATTACGTAGTCTCCATCTTCCGCACTGAGAATCGCGTCGCGGACTTTATACAATCCACCGGGAGCATTGGTCACCCCGATGGCACCATAGAAGTGGGTGATGACCTCAATCGACAGCGATTTCTGGTCGATGATGAGGAAGGCTACCCCATCCCCGCTAAAGCCATTGGTGGCCAGGTCGACGATCTGATTATTGTTGATAAAGTAGGCGAAACTTCCGTTGATCCGGGTCGCAAACTCAAACTCTTGTCCAAAGGAGTTGTATTGCCACTTTCGCTGCAAGGGTTGCAGGTTGATCTGATCGAGCGGGTCTTTTAAGAACTGCTCAAACTTAGCCTGCGCCCATCCGGTACGGTTGGCAATATATTTAAAAGAGGAATTTCCCCAGACTACCTGATCGGCCTGAGCCAACCGAACCCGCCAGAAATACACGGTGCTGTCCATCAGGTTGAAAGGCACATCCCAGGAGACGAAGGTCGCATTCCCCGTAATCACGCCTGAGTTTACCATCAGGGGAGAAGAGAAGGTCGCAGAGGTATCAATCTCAAATATGAAGCCCACATCATCCGCCTGGGTCATGAAGAAAGCAGAAGCCTGCAAACTCACCTGGTTATTAGGGATGATGGCGTATTCCCGAGGAAAAAGAATTGCAGGGATATTTCCTGGTACGACTACATCCAGGTTGAGACGGTTATTGTTTTCATTGTATTCGGTCACCACTTCATCCGCATCCACAAATATTTCAAACTGGTTGGGTCCGGCCAGACCGTTCCCAAAAACGTTGTTGATGACCAGGCTAAGCGTGTCGCGGAAAACCGTAATAGGCCGCTTGATAGAGGGATGGATGATGAGGCGGTTGTCCGGCAGTCTTTGGCGGATTTCAATGCGAATAGAATCCTCCACCGTCAGGCCCTGGTTGGTCACGATCACGTTGATCCGGAAGGAGTCATCCTGGGCAGTGAAGTTTTCTGGATTAAAGAAAATACTGGACTGACTAATGGACAGATCCGGTAAAGGCTCATGATATAAGATGATGGCAGGATCTCCTTGCAGGTTCATCTGCCGGGCGTGGTTCCGGAATTGAATGCCGCTAAGGGAATCAGTATAGGAGAAAACCTGTTCCTGAATGATTTGGCCAATCGGCTTGCCCAAACGCTGGTCATAGAGGAAGCGATACAGGTTACGGCCATAATCCCGCAGTGGATTGAGGTATCCGGCACTGGAATTACCGAGGTAACCAATGGACCCACGCTGAGGCTGAAGGACCCAGTTTTCACCAAAACTATGCTCTGGTACGGTAAAGTCTCCCCCATAGCAGCCCATGGCAATCATGAAGGGATATTTTCCAAAGTTATTGTATTCAAAAGGCTGACGAAGGGATACATCCAGAATGTTGCTGGTGGAGTGGCCAAAAAAGTGGATCATCCGCACCCCTTGAGAAATTTCATCGTGGTAGGTAGCATTGGTCGGGTCAACCACGATATCTCCGGAGCGCTTCTGGAAATAATGGGTGAGGCCCCCAAAAGGTGTCGCCTCAAAGGCCTCAATCATAAAATCGAAAGCCGAGGAGATCGCATTTTGCTCACCAGGAGAATCTCCGCCTCCTAAGAAAACCCCTTCTTTCATCCAGGTATCCCAATCGGTATGCTCATAGTCATTGACCTTATCCAAATAGGTCATGCCCTCGTCATTGTTGAAGAGGTTGATCCGGCCAATGGCCGCTTCCGGCTCCAGGTCTATCCCTTGCTGGTCAAAATGGGTTACAAACTCGTAATCGGTAGCGGGGAAGCCATAAGTTGGCACCAGGGCCACATCGGGCGCAATGCCGCGGGTACGATATCGTCCCTTACCCCAGAGCATGAAGTACTTAGGCTTCACATTCCAGTTATCAATGGCATCCTTACAGAAGCGCTTGATGGCCCAGGGCGTGATGGTTCCATACCCGTACTCATCATAAATTTCGTCCACATACACTACCGCGGTCGAGGCGACTGGATTCACCGTAGCAGTATCCCGGTAATTGGCAAAGGCAGCAGCAGAGGCTGCCAGGGTACGGTGGGTGATGATCACATATTCTCCCCCGCGATTGAACAGGCTATTCAGAGAGGTACCTGAGATTTTGGGTTTTTTGATCGCCCGATCTGATACCACAATCAAATCACTGGGATTGCCAAATCCCTGTACGATGACATCAGCAATGTTGCTGTTGTTGATCAGGCCGATGCTACGAAAGCGGTGGACTGGATCATAAACATAAATGGTGTCATCCCCGATCACATTGTTGAGCCGGAAATAACTCTTGGTATTGCTGCTCCAATCCTGGATCACGATGGTAGAATCTCCATTCATATCTGGCAGACGCCGATAAGAAATGGAAGCCCAGCACAGCTGGTTATTATCGGTATTGCCCTGCAAGGCCTCAAAGGTAAGGTCTGTCGTAGCCCCCAGGCTGGTAGCCGGCAAATAATTTCTTGCGTAGGTTTTGATGTAAACCTGCGAGTTTTGAATGGTGGTGTCGATGACAGGATAACTGTCATTGTTGTTCAGCTTGACTTTGAGGCGGTGCTGGGTTTTGGAACGACCAAAGACCCGGAACTGCACCCGTACAGAATCTCCGATCCCGGCTGAGGCAGGGGTTTCCATGGGAATCACCCGGGTTCCTCCAATGCCAAAGGAGGGACCGACGTAGCCTTCACCCGTTACATAATCACAATTTAAACTGTAAAAGGAATCGTACTGGCCCCCGCCACCCACGACATAACTAACGCCGGGTTCATCTGGATGATAGCCGCGTTTGGTTTCATATTGAAAATGAGGAACCGGGGTGTACAAATTATAGGTAGGGTCCAGGTTGCTGAAATAGCGATTCCCGGAGGGAACCGTACCCCAGGTCAAAAAATAGACAGCGGTGTCTGAATATATGCTATTGTCCCGGTTGGGCTGAAGGTCATTGTTGTGTTTTCCGCTAATAGGATCCCGGTACATGATCGAGTCCACGCCCCCATCATTCCTTTTACCATAGAACTCCAGGTAACTAAAGGTGCCGCCCGCTTTTTCCACGTAAAGGGGAATTTCCTTGCCCCGGTAGTAGAGTTGGAGAAAGTCGGGATTCACCGCACTGAGGTCAAAACCAGCTTGCTGAAAATCCCCGGGATATACCCGATAGACCCCATCCTCCCATACTGCGAGTTCAATAAAGGATTGAGTGGAATTGGCCTTATACCATTGATTGCCATAGTCAAATGGCTGGGCCTGAAGGTTAAAGACAAAAAGAAGCAAGGTACCAAGTAGGATACCATATTTTTTCATAAACAGAACCCTTGGTCCACGATGTGTCAAGTTTGTCGAAAAGTTACCCATTGCGTCGCGCATAAATTGTCATACACTTTACTGAATGTGGAATTTTAGGGAAACAATATGGGTGTATAGGACTTCAGAAAAGTTGCCAATGTTGGCCAGGGCATAATCGATGGTAAAGTTTTTCACTACAATTCCCACGCCAGCGGTCGGAAAGGTAGAGAACTTCTGGGTCCCATCGATGTTTCGTTCGTATTGAAAATTATAAGCGCCCATGCGTAGAAAGGCCACTCTGCGGTCCAGGTAGTTTCGATAAGAAAGTTCCATGCCTACTCTTGGCTCCCAGCTCACCCCACTTTGGCTGAATAAGGCACTGGGACGATTGCCATCGAATAGAAAATCATGGTCCATGGCTACCAGCAGGGATACACGGCGACCCACCGGGATATCATAGGCCAGGCCCAATCGGGCAGCCGGGCGGGTTATTTCCAGTGAACTCTGGTAAATGTCATTGCCTGTTTGAAGAAAAGCTTCTTCAAAGGTTTCGGTATTATAGGTCCAGGCATTATAGGTTTGGGTAGCATCGGTTACCATTAGTCCGGCCATGAAATTGCCTGCCTGATAGCGGGCCCCCAGGTCCAGTCCAAATCCCCAGGCATTGCCGAAGCGCCCCGCGCCATGGTAGACGATTTTTAAGTTCGTCCCCAGGCTGAGGCCGGGAATCATTTGTGGCTGCCAGGCATAGGAGAGCAAGGCCGCCATTTCCGTGCTGGAAAAACTGGATACGGCTCCGTAGTTGATGCTCCCATCAGGCTCGATCAACTGCAGGGTATTGGGAATATCATCCACCCCGATTCTGATCAGTGAGATACCAAAGTAGCGATTCGCCGCCGTATCCACGGGCATGGAGAAGCCGATATAATTATAGTTCGCGACATTGGCGAAGTAGGAAGCGTGCATCAGCGAAAGCTCCGGATAGAGCAGTCTGCTCTCATTAGCCAGGCCAGCCGGGTTCCAGTAACCGGCCGTTACATCCTGAGCCGTAGCCACCTGAGCGTTGCCCATGCCGAAAGCCCGGGCACCAATACCGATGCGAAGGAATTCATTGCTGTATTTAGGTGCATTGGTGGAAGTCAGGTTACTGGGAACGTTAGGATCCTGAGCCCACGCATAGCAAGGCAGAAGCAAGGAAAGAAAAAAGATAAAACGTATTCTCACACCGATTAAGTTGAGCGCACTGGTTTAGGAAGGGCGGATTGGGCGGAAGTTAAGGAGGTCCCTGTTGATTTCAAATCCCAATGCTGGTCTCCCTATTACATGTTTTGAAAAAATGAATTTTTCAAGTCAGCCCCCAATGCTGACTGATATCGTTCTTTACCGATAACGACATGAGTCCGGATATGGTGTCCCTGGAGAAGGAATCTCAGCCTAAATGTAAGAAAAATCCTGATTCCCCTTTATACTTCGATCAATTGCTCGTTGAGCCGGGCGAAGGCCGGGTAGCAGCGATCTTTTAGCCCCGCTTCATATTCGCGCATCAGGTCCAGAAACGTTTCTGAGTGCAGGTAATTTACTTCCAGGATTCCCACCCCAATCATGATCCGTTTCAGGACATAGAATAAATGCTCCCAATCCACATAGTGGTAGAGGTATTTTTTATCCACGAATCTTTGCATAAAAGCCTGATAGGAAGGCAGTTTCTGCTTGGTTACCCACTCTGTCAGCTTCACGTATTCCTCAATCGGAAATTTTTCCAAATGAGAATAAAAGGAAGGGGTCAACTGAGGGTCTTCCTGTATGAGGATTTTGTCCAGAATCAGTTCAAAGGCTACATGAGCCACAAAGAAGGCCCTTTTGACCGTACCTTTCTCAAAGTTCTCCTGCAACATGGAAGTCAAGAGGCCGGATTCTTCTTTGAAAAAAGGGGAGGTATGGAAGATGCGATCTACTTCAAAATGCCGCAGCACCCCATGATAAAAACTCACCTCTGCGGGGGTAGCATCATTCTCCCTTAAAATCGGCAGTTTAGGACCTTTTAACCGAACATTCCGATCAAATACTGACACAAGATCCGGGGTGGATACGCCAGCGAAAAACCAGCTATCATCCCTATCCCGATCCAGGTAAAAATGCGAAATGAAATTCATAAAAATTGCCCAATTCCAAAGGAAGAAGGAAGAGGAGGCTATCCTGCAGAAGGCCGAACGGCCTCCTATCCTTTGCTACGTCGAAGCTGCAAATATCAGAAAAATTCTATCCAATTCTACTTAGTTTTCACATGAAAGAAACAAAATATTTTTTCCCTCACGCTTATTCAGCCATTTACACGGAGGCTCAGTAATCAGACGGCTTCATAAGTTGCCTTTTCATTTTCAATCCAAAAGGTCTATTTTAGGAGGCTAAGAGCAGATTCAACAGGATGGGCTCGGATGGGAAAATGTTCTTTCAGGGAACCTCAAACGCAATCCTTCGGATTCGTTTCGTCTGTCCCGCCAAAGGATGATTTACCTTATGTGACAGAATGGTCACATGCATTTCCCTCCCCATTCCTGCCTTCATCTGCTTGGGAAGACGTCAAAATATCTCAAACCGAACTTATGTCGAATGTATCATTGAAGGATCAGCCGCAATTTCTGGGCCATCCTGTAGGGCTTTATGTGCTCTTCTTTACCGAGATGTGGGAGCGCTTTAGCTACTATGGCATGCGTGCGATTCTCACCCTGTATCTCATCGCCGAAGCCACCGGAGACAATCCGGGGATGGGCTGGACCGAGCCAGAAGCCCTGGCGCTTTATGGCTGGTATACCATGCTGGTATATGTAGCTTCTATTCCCGGAGGCATGATTGCGGACCGCCTCCTTGGACAAAAACGATCCGTCATGGTGGGAGGAGCGCTGCTTTGTGCAGGACACATTACCCTGGCTTTTCCGAGTGATACGGCCTTCTTTGCCGGGCTGGCCCTGATTGTAGCGGGCGTCGGCATGCTCAAGCCCAATATCTCTACCATGGTAGGGGGATTATATGAAGAAGGAGACGAAAGACGCGATAAAGGCTTTTCCATCTTTTATATGGGAATCAACATTGGGGCAGCAGCTGCGAGTATCATCGTGGGGATTGTCGCCAAAGAATATGGCTGGCACTACGGCTTCGGGCTGGCTGGTATCGGGATGATCATCGGACAGGGCATTTATATGTATGGCCAAAAGTACATTTCCCATGTAGGCAATAAGCTCGACCTTTCCTCTTCGAATGAATCCCAGGTAGACTTAGGGGAGCTTTTTGGTAGAATCCTGAAGAATCAGATGCAATTAGCCTTTACGGCTGTGCTGGCAGCGTTCTCTATTTACTGGATGATTGGTCAAGATGTCGCTTACGGTTTACTTTTCCTCTTCCTGACCGCTGTAACCGCCATGATGATGGCGATTTACACAGACCTGAGTTCCGTACAAAAAGATCGCTACGTGGTCTTGCTGCTCTCCTTTATCCAGGTGATCATTTTCTGGGGTGCCTTTGAACAGGCGGGCGGTCTGATGAATATTTACACTGAGCAAAAAGTCAATAAATTCATCTTCGGCTGGGAACTCCCTGCTGCGGTGATGCAATCCTTTAACCCAATCTACATCATCCTCTTTGCGGTGCCGGTTGCTGGATTCTGGTACAACTGGAAAATGAAAAACCGGGAGGCATCTTCCCTCTTCAAAATGGCCATTGGCCTGGTGATCATGGGACTGGGTTTTGTCTTCATGGTAGGTGCTTCTAAGCAATATGAAGCGACAGGAGAATCAGCGCTCTACTGGCTGGCCCTGGCTTACCTCTTCCACACCATCGGTGAATTGTGCTCTTCTCCGGTAGCCCTCTCTTTCATCACCAAGCTGGCTCCGGTCAAATACGCTTCACTGATGATGGGGGTTTATTTCGCAGCTACCGGCCTGGGCAACAAACTGGCCGGTTATCTGGGAGAATCTGCTTCCGAACTGGGAGAGTTGACCATCTTCTCAGGAATTACGATCTTCTGTGTAGTTTTCGGACTGCTGGTCATTGCCATGCTCAAGCCGCTCAAGCGCCTGACGCACGGAGCAGAAGATTTGCAAGAGGAAGAATTGGTCAAAAACTAATGAATCAATCGCAACATAGTTACTCACCCAAGCGGATGAGTTTTGCATAAAACAGCAAGGTAGCTGTCCGAAAGGGCGGCTACCTTATTTACTCTACTACACTACAATCTTTTTACATGAATTCTGCATTAAATTTTTTGATTTTTGGGTGGGTCTTCGTGGCAGTGTGGATACCCTTTGTGGTATTCTCCCAACGCAAAGTGCATCCCAAGGCGCTGTTTACGCTCTTCTTTGCGGAGTTGTGGGAGCGTTTTTCTTTTTACGGCATGCGTGCCCTGCTGACCTTGTACATGACGAAGGTTCTCTTCTTCGACATGGGACAAGAGTTGGCCGATGCCCGCGCCCTGGGGATTTACGGAGCCTATGGCGCCCTGGTATATGCCGCTCCGGTTATTGGAGGCTTGCTGGCTGACCGGATCCTAGGTTTCAGAAGAGCCATCCTCCTGGGGGGAATTTTGATGGCCTTGGGGCACTTCGTCCTCGCCTTTGAAGGAAGTCTGATCTTATTCTTCCTTTCGCTGAGTTTGATCGTCGTGGGTAACGGCTTTTTCAAACCGAACATTTCCTCCTTCCTGGGAACTTTCTACGAGCCCAATGATGCTCGAAAAGATGGCGCTTTTACCATCTTCTACATGGGGGTAAATATTGGAGCCTTCCTCGCCCCGCTAACCTGTGGTTACCTGGGTGAGCACCCTGACTTCGGTTGGTCATGGGGTTTTGGTCTGGCTGGGATCGGCATGTTGGCTGGTCTGATAGTTTTCTGGAACAATATGAAGCAATTCGGCGATAAAGGGCTGCCCCCCAATCCTGAATTACTCAAGAAGCCGGTTTTCGCGGGTCTCAACCAGGAAATTGTCATTCTGTTGGGGATCGTGATTTCCATTCCGTTGATTGGATTCCTCCTCGATAACGAAGCCATTACCAGTTGGCTCCTGATCGCCATTACTATCGCTGTAATTGGCTATCTGGTTTATACAGCTACCAATGCCAAGGACAAATCAGAAGGCCAGCGCTTGCTGGTGGTCGTGGTGCTCTTTTTCTTCCATGCCTTGTTCTGGGCGCTCTTTGAGCAGGCGGGTGGCTCTTTGGTACTCTTTGCCGACCGCTTTGTCGACCGGGAAATCTTTGGCAGTGCGATAAACGCTTCTCAGTTTGCCAGTGTGAACCCCCTCTTTATTATCCTTCTGGCTCCGGCCTTCTCCTGGATGTGGGTAAAGCTCAACCAGGCCAACCGCGAGCCTTCTACGCCCATGAAATTTGTGTTGGGCCTGGCCCAGCTCGCGCTAGGCTTCGGCATCGTAGTGCTAGGGGCTACCGTACTCCTGAATGACGAAGGCATGGTGCCCCTGGTCTTCCTGATCGTGATGTACCTCTTCCATACCACAGGGGAACTAAGTTTGAGTCCAGTAGGTCTCTCCATGGTGACCAAACTTTCTCCAGCCAAAGTGGTAGGCTTTGTGATGGGCGCCTGGTTCCTGTCTATTTCCCTGGCCCACAAAATCGCGGCCGCCTTAGGTACGATTGCTTCTACCTCAGATGACGCAGGCGTGGCAAGCTACGCACAGGTGTATATGACCTGGGGCGTACTGGTGATTGGGGGAGCATCCCTGGTCTTGCTGGTGATGGTTCCGACCCTCCGCAAGTGGATGCATGGCATTCACTAAGGTCTGAATTGAACCTATAACAAATCCCGATTGGCTGATAGCAGTCAATCGGGATTTTCTTTGGGAGCTGGCCTATGATGATTGCTGGCGTCCTTAGACCGCCAACTGATGCTTTTCTACCAGGTAATCGATAAAATTCTCATTGGCCCGGAGCAGCATTTCATAGACGTCCTCGAACCCGCGCTGGCCCCCATAGTAGGGATCAGGCACGTTCCCATCCAGGTCTTGCGGATCAAAATGCCGCATTTTGACCAGTTCTGCTTTGGCTCCTTCTACCCCTGCCTGAATCTCTGCCAGGTCTCTGAGATTGTGCTCATCCATGGGAATGATATAGTCAAAGCGTCGGAAGTCGCTGTGGCGAATCTGCCGGGACCGGGAAGGTAGATGCACCCCATGGGCCGCGGCCGTTTGACGCATGCGGCTGTCCGCAGCCTCGCCTACGTGCCAGCCACTGGTTCCACAGGAGTCTATTTCGAAGCGATCGGCCAGGCCTCTTTCACCGATCAGGTGAATAAAAAGCCCCTCTGCCATAGGAGAACGACAAATGTTTCCTAAACAAACAAACAGTACTTTGATCATGTGTGGTAATGATGTCGCACAAATTTGGCGGAAAGGGGGGAAATCTGCAATAGCTTATACGAAATCCACGAATCGAGTTTCGCTGATTTTGCAAACGAGTGATTCCCCAAAGGCTAAAGCAGGGGTTTGGAAGCCCGGCTTAAACTGGTCCATCAACACCCTTCTCACCACATTGATGGAGGCTTTGGCCGTGAAAGTGTAGCCATCTTCCACTTTTACTCGCGCCTTGCGGATTTCTCCGTCTGGACCTCTCACCTCCCCTACTACCACAGATCGGGCCCGTGAACGGGTTTGGGGAGAAGGGCCTGCTGGCATTTTGGCCACTTGCTTTTTCAGGTATTGACGGATGGGGTTACTTGACAGAATGGGGGTCAAATAGCGACTGGCTTTCATCATGCGAATGGTCCGGGTAGGCTGGGCGACATAGACGGTGATGTTGGGAATCTGGGTACTATGCCAGGCAGTAGAAACATCTCCCCAGGGAATCGACATGGTAGACAACTCCTTTTCCTCAAACATGATCGACTTGGTTGCATGGGCCAGGGGTACTTTTTTTAGCTTACCGGCCTCGCGGATCATGCCTCCTTTACCCAGGTTGTCAATGGCCGTATTGGCGGTGCCATGCGATAGTTCGCCCGAACCATGAAAGGCCAATTCCAGCCGCTCTGCCTCTGGCATTTTTTTCTTCAGGTAAAGCGCCATACAGTCCGTCGGCACCACATCAAAGCCTACGCCAGGCAACACCATGATGCCGGCCTCTTTAGCTTGTTCATCATAGGTAGCAGCCATTTCAAACACTTCTACCTCGCCCGTGATATCCAGGTAGTGCGTTTGGGTGGCCAGGCAAGCCTGAATCATTTTTTCTGCGGTGTAGGCAAAAGGGCCTGCACAATGCAAGACCACCTCTACCTCCCCCAGCAATTCCTCCAGGCGTTCGGTCTCTTCCAGGTCCAGCACCTGATAAGACAGGTCCAGTTCCTGCGCCATGAGGGATAGTTTTTGGGGATTGCGTCCGGCAAGAATAGGTCGGAGCCCTTTGGAACGGGCCTCTTCGGCGATCAGGCGGCCAGAGTAGCCATATGCACCATAGATGAGCAAGGAAGCCATGTGAATAGGATGAGTAGTAGGAAAAAAAGGGCTGGGAAAAATCCTTTACCCTCATAAAATAACATACAAAATTTTCGACAAAAAATCCAGTAGGCAGAACCGAGCACATGGGAAACCTCCCGGTTCAGGCCTCAGCGTGAGAAAAGCAAGCCCGAACACTTGCCTTTGGTCCAGAAAGCTGTTTATTTAAGTCCTTCGTCTAATTATTTTGGCTATGCAGACCATCCTCAAACCTCTAGGAAATGTTGCAGACCGCATTATCTGCGTGGTCATGGCGGTTTTACTGGCTCAGTTGCCCGTATATATCAACCAGTATGTAGATGTCCTTTCCGGAGCTAAGCAAGAATCAGAAATCACCTACAAGGAACTGGTATCTATCGCTTCCAGCTATAACCGGAGCGTGGACGAATATTTGGAAGAGTTGATGGCCAATCCTGACCGCATGGTCAGGGATAACGCAGAAGTCTCCCAGTCCACCGTTCAGCGCTATAAAAAATACGCCCAGGCCCTGGAGGCCCTGAGTACCGGTCCTTCCTGGATGCGGCCTTTTAAACTAGCGCGCCATTACGACGCCAACATTCACTCGGCCATTCAATTCGAGCCCAATATTCCCCTTACCTTCGATGGCCTGCTGTATGGCTTTGTCGGATTACTTCTCGGCATGGCTTTGGTAGGGATATTTCGCAGCATCTGGCGAAGCCTGACCGGCAACAAGAAGACCGAAGAAAGCATCGTCACTTAATTCCGTAGCACTGCTCACACAGAAAAGCCTTCGCCTTGCCTATTGGTATCCCTTGTTGCTCTGGATGTGTCTGATCTTCTTTCTTTCGCACCAGGATGATCTGCAATCCAGTAGGACCAGTGGCATGTTGGTCTGGTTGCTCTCATTCTTTGGTTTAGGCCAGGAATTCATCGATGCATACCATATCCGCTGGTGGATCAGAAAAGCCGCACATTTTACCGAATATTTTGTCCTCTACCTCCTGATCAAGCGAGTTTTGAACCTATATGAAGCCTATATCCCCCGGGCTGCCTATGCCTGGATTTTTACGGCTGGCTATGCCATGACTGATGAATTGCATCAACGATTTATTCCGGGGCGCACAGGCCTTTTTCAAGATGTCATGATTGATTCTTCAGGGGCATTGACGGCCTTGGGTTTACTCTGGCTTTACGAACAATGGCAAATGAAAAAAATGTGAAAAAATACTGTACCTTTGCCTTTACGGGAGATACTTAAACACTACGCTAATTTTTTCGTCAAAAATCCTATCCCATGATCATTGAAGTTAAAGTACCCAGTCCGGGTGAATCGATTACGGAAGTCGAAATCGAAGCTTGGTTGGTTGAAAGTGGTACTTATGTAGAAATGGATGCCGAACTGGCAGAAATTAACTCTGATAAAGCAACGCTGACGGTAAATGCCGAGCAGGGGGGTGTAGTCGAAATCCTTGCCGAAGAAGGAGATGTGGTTGAAGTCGGGCAAATCATTGCCAAGATTGATACCGCTGCTGAAGGAGCTGCTGTCAGCAATGGAGCGGCCAAGGAAGAAGCTCCTGCCAAAAATGTAGAAACGGCCGCACCTGCAGTCTCAGCCCCTGCCAACGGTGATAGCCACGCCAAAGGTCATCCCTCCGTGTCTGCGGAAAAGATGATGAAGGAAAAAGGCATAGACCCAGCTCAAGTGCAAGGAAGCGGACGTGGAGGTCGCGTGACCAAAACCGACGTAGTCAACTTTAAGGCACCTGTGCAGAAGGAAGCCCCTGCCAAAAAAGAAGAAGCTCCCCAAAAGGAGGCCCGACCGCTGCCTGGCTTGCCTACCTTAAGCGTGGGAGGCGACAGAGTAGAGCGGGTAGAAAAAATGAGCTCTCTGCGACGCAAGATTGCTCAGCGACTGGTTTCCGTCAAAAATGAAACTGCTATGCTCACCACCTTCAACGAGGTGGACCTGAGCGCGATCAAGGCCCTGCGCGCCAAATACAAAGAGAAATTTAAGGAAACCTATGGCGTAGGCCTGGGATATATGTCCTTCTTCACCAAAGCGGTGACCATGGCCCTGCCGGAATTCCCCGGCGTGAACGCCCGGCTGGAATTAGAAGACAAAAACATTATATACCACGACTACGCAGATATTGGCATTGCCGTATCCTCTGATCGTGGATTGGTGGTTCCTGTCATCCGGGATGCCCATTTGATGACCTTGGCTCAGCTTGAGCAATCCGTGCTTCACTATGCCCTGAAAGCACGATCCGGCAAGATCACCCCCGATGATATGGCGGGCGGAACCTTTACCATCACCAACGGTGGCGTTTTTGGTTCCATGCTATCCACGCCGATCATCAACCCCCCACAATCGGCTATTCTGGCGATGCATAATATCGTGGACCGGCCAGTCGCCGTGAATGGGGAAGTAAAAATCAGACCTGTGATGTATATCGCCCTGTCCTATGATCACCGGATCATTGATGGTAAGCAGGCCGTGAGCTTCCTCTATCGGGTGAAAGAACGTCTGGAAGACCCTGCCCGTATGTTGATCGAGATATAAAAAAACTTGTGTACAAGAAAGCCGGTAAGGAATCCTTACCGGCTTTCTTTTTTTCTAAACCCAAAGCCTTCTGATCAAGGCTTTATTTTTTCTATCCTTATTTTTCTTCTTCCTTTTCGCTGACCATAGGCAGCTTGGAGATGTTCAGGTTAGCGATTCTATCCTGATTCTGGCTCTTTTGTCTGGTGTGTTGAGAGCGGAGGCGGGTTGTGCGGTTTTTTGACCGCATAGAAGGGACTCGACGTTTCATGCTAATCTCGGGTTGGAAGGTACGACTACTACTTTTTCCGTTGGGTAGGCGCTAACAGAATTTTAAAAGTATTAAAAAATAGCCGTTTTTGCAAGAAAAAAATCACAATTCAGCCTCAAAACCTGCCAATTATTAAAAAAAATGAAATTTTACTAGAAATTATCATAAAAAGCGCAGCGACATGGCAACCATTTATGATCGCTCCCCGTTAAATGCCAAAAATTGAAAAATTGCTAAGGCGTGTTATTTCCCTGAGCTTAGCACCACGTTAATTTTCCATAAAAAAAGGGCGGTCCTAAGACCACCCTTCCATATTTACTTCTGATTCGGAAATCAACTCATGTAGATTTTCATTCCTTCCAGAATCGTAGCATTAATTTGAAAATACTTCAAAAACACCAGCTACTCCCTGACCACCTCCTACACAAGCCGTAACAATTCCGTATTTCTGCTGGTTCGCGGCCATCTCGTGCATGAGTTGAACGGTTAGCTTACCGCCGGTACAGCCCAGGGGGTGCCCCAGGGCAATTGCACCTCCGTTTACGTTCACGATAGATGGATCGAGATTGAGTTCTCTCATCACTGCCAGCGACTGAGAAGCAAAGGCTTCATTCAGTTCTACCGCGTGAATATCGTTCAGAGATAGGCCCGTTTGCTTGAGCACCTTAGGTACGGCCACAATCGGTCCCATGCCCATGATCCGCGGATCAATGCCTTCGGTGGCATAGCCAGCCATCCGGGCTTTAGGCTCCAAGCCCAGTTCCTTGACCATGCGCTCAGACATGATCAGGACAAAAGCTGCCCCATCAGAAGTCTGAGAAGAGTTCCCCGCGGTAACGGTCCCATTGTTGCGGAATACCGGACGTAGCTTACCAAGTACTTCCACGCTGGTATCGGCGCGCGGTCCTTCATCTGTATCCACTACATAGCGCTTGGTCTGCCGCTTAAAATCGTGGTCTACATACACATCTTCTACTTCGATGGGTACGATCTGGTCTTTGAATTTTCCTGATTGGATAGCCTTGATGGCCTTCTGGTGAGAGTGGAAAGAAAATTCATCCATGTCCTCCCGGCTGATTTTGTAATCAACCGCTACCTCTTCCGCGGTCAATCCCATGCCCAGGTACCAGTCCGGATGCTTCTCAGCCAGGTCCATGTTCAGGGCTACTTTGTGGCCCATCATGGGGAGCAGCGACATACTTTCAATGCCACCAGCTACGATACAATCCGCCATTCCGGCTTTGACTTTGGCCACGCCCAGGGCGATGGTTTCCAGACCGGAACCGCAGTAGCGGTTGACAGTAACCCCGGAAACGTTCATAGGCAGGGACATGAGCGAGATCATCCGACCAATCTGCATACCCTGCTCGGCTTCGGGTACAGCACAGCCACAGATCAGGTCATCAATGCGGGTTGGGTCCAGTTCAGGAACACTGGCTATCAGGTGCTTGACCACCTGAGCTCCGAGGTCATCGGAACGCATGGCCTTGAATCCGCCTTTTTTGGACTTGCCGACGGCGGTACGATATCCGGCTACGATATATGCTTCCATTTCTTTATATCAATTTTTTTCAGTCAAAAAGGGTACACTAGTTTCTTAAGGGTTTGCCAGTCTGCAACATATGCTGCATCCGGTCCATGGTCTTTTTCTCTCCAGCCAAACTCAGGAAAGCCTCTCTTTCAATATCCAGGAGATACTGTTCAGAAACCAGGGTGTTTTCGGCAGAGATGTCTCCTCCACAAAGTACCCAAGCCACTTTCTTGGCGATTTTGGCGTCGTGCTCAGAAGCATAATGGCCATACTGCATGCCTGCAATGCCTGCATAGAGGGTAGCCAGGGTATTGCGGCCCAATACCGGAATGTCGGTCCGGGCGACTGGCGCGGTATATCCTTCATCCTGCATCGCCAGGATGACCTCCTTGGCTTCTTTGAGGCGACGGGCCCCGTTTACAACGATATGGTCGCCGGAACGGAGGATATCCATGCCTTTGGCTTCTGCAGCAGAAGTAGCCACTTTAGCCGTAGCAATGTTCATCAGATACTCCTGCATCACGCCGGAAGCAATGGCTCCGGGCTGGGTGTATTTGGCCGCGGCACGCATGGCAAATTCTTTGGTTCCGCCTCCACCGGGCAGCAGTCCTACGCCTACCTCAACCAGACCGATGTAAGTCTCAGCGTTGGCGACGGCTACGTCGGAGTGCATGGTGAACTCACAGCCTCCCCCCAGGGTCATGGCATGAGGGGCTACCACCACCGGAATGGAAGAAGTCCGAATCCGCATAGAAGTTTGCTGGAAGAAATCTACCGCTTCATTCAACTGGTCCCACTGCCCCTGGGTAGCCATCATCAGCATCAGCATCACATTGGCTCCTACCGAGAAGTTGGTCCCTTCATTAGCGATCACCACCCCGTTGTAGTGGTTTTCTTCTGCAAAATCAATGGCATGATGAATGGCTCGCAGGTTGCCCTCGCCAATGGAGTTCATCTTGGAGTGGAACTCTACGTTCAGTACGCCGTCTCCCAGATCGATCACCGAAGCGTCGGCATTGCCCCAGATTTTTTTCTCCTCTCTCAGGGTATCGAGTAAAATCAAAGACTCGGTGCCTGGAATGACTTTATAAGACTTAGAAGGAATGTCGTAGTACTTTCTGACGCCTCCTTCAGTTTTGTAAAAGTTCTCATGTCCGGCCTCCAGCATTTCCTGAACCCAGGCGGCGGGCTTGATGCCCTCAGCCGCAAACATGTCCATGGTTTTGGCGACGCCTACCATTTCCCAGGCTTCAAACGCCCCTTTATCCCATCCAAATCCCGCACAGATCGCATCATCAATCTGATAGAGCGCATCGGCTATTTCTGGAATGCGGTTAGAGACATAGGCCCAAACGCCCAGGCTGGTCCGACGGGTAAATTCTCCCCCTTTGTCTTCCGCCTCAAATAGCACATTCAGTTTCTTCTTAAGGTTGGTGGTATTCTTGATGGCCTTGAGGCTTGGAATATCCACTTTGGCTTTTTCCCGGTACTCCAGGGTATTCAGATCCAGAGAAAGGATTTTACGTTTGCCATCATCTCCTTTGGTCTTTTTATAAAAGCCCTGCCGGGTTTTGTCTCCCAGCCACTTATTGTCCACCATCTTCTGCACGAAATCCGGCACGGTAAACAAGGCTTTTTCCTCGTCATCAGGACAGTTCTGAGCAATCCCGTTGATCACATGTACGGTAGTGTCCAATCCAACCAAATCGCTCAGACGGAAGGTCCCGGTCTTAGGCTTGCCGGTAGCTGGACCTGTCAGTTTATCGACTTCTTCAATGGTGAGGCCCATATCCTGGATCACCTGGAATATTTTAGCCATGGCGTAGATTCCCACCCGGTTGGCGATAAAGGCCGGGGTATCTTTACACAGGACGGTCTTTTTACCCAAAAACAAATCCCCATAGTGCATCATGAAGTCAATGTCACCGGGATCCGTATCAGGTCCGGGAATCACTTCCAACAAGCGGAGATAGCGTGGAGGATTGAAGAAATGGGTTCCAAAAAAATGTTTCCTAAAATCCTCAGATCGCCCTTCGGCAATCATGTGGATAGGAATCCCGGAAGTATTAGAGGTAACCAGGCTACCGGGTTTGCGGTACTGGTCTACTTTTTCAAAAATGATCTGCTTGATATCGAGGCGCTCTACCACCGCTTCGAGGATCCAGTCGCAATCCGCTACCTTTTCGAAATCATCGTCAAAATTGCCGGTTTTAATCAGTTTGGCGGATGCCTTGTCATATAAGGCAGCCGGACGGCCTTTAACAGCAGCCGTTAGGGCGGTATTGACCAGGCGGTTCCGCACGGCCGGGTGTTCCAGGGACAAGCCCTTGGCGGTTTCTTTGGCGTTGAGTTCCCGGGGCACAATGTCCAGTAGCAGCACCTCCACCCCAATATTGGCGAAGTGGCAGGCAATGCGGGAACCCATTACGCCAGACCCCAATACTGCTACCTTTTTGATGTTTCGGTAGGATTGGCGTCCAGGGAGGGTAGTCGTTTTTTCAGCTATCTCCATGATAGTCAATAATTATATATTTAGTCCTTAGTTGCAGCTTGAAGGGACAGCAAAGGAAGTATCTCAGGACGAGGCTTTGGCTTGCCGCATCCGCAGTACTTCATGGATGGTGTCCAGCACCTGAAAGAACTTATCCAGATTCTCGCTGGGAATGGTTGAATACAGTTCCTTGTTGAAGTCGATTACTACCTCTTTGGATTTGGCTTTTGCTTCTAACCCTTCTTTGGTAAGAAAAATCCGCACCATGCGGCGATCGTGAGGGTCAGCTTGCCGGTAGATCAGTTTGCGCTCTTCCAACTTCGCCAACATGCGGGTCAAACTCCGGGACTCCATGCCCATCAACGGGGCAATTTTGGTGGCGGGAGTTCCATTTTCCTCATCGATATGCAACAGCACGAAGCCGACGTTAGCCGTAATTTCATGCGGGGCTGCCATCGCATTATACATGCGAGAAATAGCCAGCCAGGCCACCTTCGTATCAAAACAGATGGCCCGTTTTTTCTCTTTAATCTTTACTTCCACAAATGAACGTTTCGAGGGGTAGACGGCAGAACAAAAAATGTTATGCTTGCATACAATTTTACCAAAATGCGCAGAGATAATCAAGTCGAGGTAAGAAGATGATCCGATTTGGGTCCTTCTTAGTCAGGACAGTCCTGTTTTTTATTATCCCTCCGAATCCGCTAATTTTAAGCATGGGTAGAATCCCCACACATATTGTTGATCAGATCTATCAGGCCGTGGATGTGGTCGAGGTAGTCAGCGATTATGTAACCTTGAAGAAAAAGGGCGCTAACTTCTGGGGGCTTTCTCCCTGGAGTAATGAGAAAACCCCTTCTTTTTCGGTTCATCCAGGCAAGGGCATTTATAAGGATTTTTCCTCGGGCAAAGGCGGTAATGCGGTCAACTTTGTCATGGAGATGGAAGGCTTGAGCTATGTCGAAGCCCTCAAGCAACTGGCCAAGCGCTACAATATTGAGATCGAGGAAGAGGAGGAACCGGAAGAAGCCAAGCTTCAACGGGATAAGCGGGAGAGCCTGATGATCGTCAATGAGTTTGCGGCCAGCTATTTTCAGGAACAACTCCAAACCGACGAAGGCAAAGCGATCGGGCTGAGTTATTTCAAGGAAAGGGGCATCCTCGAGCACACCATGAAGACTTTCCGTCTGGGCTATGCTCCGGATGCCTGGCAAGGCCTGGTTGATGCGGCGGCCCAACAACAATACAAAGAAGAATTCCTGCTGGACCTGGGATTGGTCAGTCGTTCGGAGAAAAACCAAAAGCTCTTTGACCGCTTTCGCAGCCGGGTGATGTTTCCCATCACCAATCCTATGGGTAAGGTGGTGGGCTTTGGCGGACGTATCCTCGGCAACAGCAAGGAGAAAGCCAAGTACATCAATTCCTCTGAGTCAGAGATTTATCATAAAAGCCGGGTACTTTATGGGCTGTCTGAAGCCAAGCAGCACATTCGGAATGCTGACCGCTGTATCCTCACGGAGGGGTATATGGATACCATCATCCTACATCAGAATGGCATCCAGAACGTAGTGGCCAGTAGTGGTACGGCGCTGACCAAGGAGCAGGTGCGCCTGATCCGTCGCTTCACCAAAAAGGTGCTCATGATCTATGACGGGGACGCAGCGGGAATCAAAGCAGCCCTGCGCGGCATTGATCTGCTGATCAAAGAGGAAATGGATGCCCAGGTCCTCATCCTCCCGGATAAGCATGACCCCGATTCCTACGTGCGGGAATTTGGTCCGACGGCTTTTCAGGAAATGTGTGAAAAGGAGGCCCTCTCCTTTATCGACTTCAAGATGCGGGTGCTCAGCCAGGACCAGGACCCTAATGATCCCCAGGTGCAGACCGCGATCATCAAAGGCATAGCCGATAGCCTGGCCCTGATCCCAGACCGGGTGCAGCGTCAGATGTATATCCGCCACGTAGCGCAGCAAGTGGATATCACCGAGGCGCTGATGATGCATGCAGTGGATGAAGCCCGCCGGGAGGTTTCCAAAACCCAGGCCCGAGACCGACGCCGGGAAGCCGCTATGCAGCCACCCGAGCAGCAACAGGCTCCGGTCAAAGCGCTTAAGAGCTTTGAACAACTCGATCTGGCCAACCAGGAAAAAGAGATTCTCCGCATCATGGTCTGCCATTTCGACAAATCCCTGACCGACGAAACGGGCCCGGTAGAAGATGAAGAAGGGAATGAAGTGGAAAAAGAATCCGTAGACCTGATTGCCTATCTGCTGGTGGAAATGGAGGGCTTGATATTTGAAAACCAAACCTACGAGCAACTCAAGCAGCAGATGTTTGAGGAATACCAGCAGCACCAGAAAATCAACCTCAACGCCTACCTCAGCCACCCTGACCCAGCCATTTGTAACCTGGTGGCAGATTTGCTGACCGCGCCGGAGGCCAGTCCGCTATGGCGACGGGTACGCCTGGACATTGTCTGGGACGGCAACCTCACCAAAGTTGCTGAAGGGGCCATTTACCACTACAAAAGCCGAAAGGTGGAAAAGCTCTGGCAGGAGTGTCGGGAAAAAATCAAAGAAGCTCAGCAAAAAAATGACGTCGAAGAAGGCGACCGCCTCCTGGAGATGTACATGCACCTCGCCAGCATGCGCAAGCAAATCCACGAAAAGCTCGGCACCGAAGGAGCCATCAATGCCCGGGACGGGCAATTGTGAAAAAAAATCCGTTCTTTTGCTCCACAACTAATGAAATTCACATGAAAACCCGCATCTCTTTATGCCTGGTCTGGGCCATGCTGTTCAGCCTTCCCCTTCCGGCGCAAACCTTCATCTATTTCGATTCTCTTTTACGCCCCGCTTCCAAAGCGCAGGCTACCCTGGCGAAAACCCGTGAAATCGGGGAGACCCAGATCGTGGAAAAGACTTACAGCTGGCCGGACAAGGTGCTATTAGCAGAGGAAGTATTTCAGGGTCCAAGCCGCGATATCCGCAAACTCAGGATGTATAACCTGTACCGCGCTGACCTCAAACTATATTTTCCTGATGGTAGTCTCAAAAGCCACGGAACTTTTAGCCCCGAGATAAGCCAATCCTGGCAACATTTTTTCCCAGATGGTACGTTGCGAGCTAAGTGGGAGCCCCTCACCAATCAAAAAGGGAAATATCAAGGTTCTCGCCGTAGTTGGTTCCGGGAGAATGGAAAAAAGCTGATGGAAGAAAGTCCGGGGGGAGAAGTGAAGGCCTGGCATCCTAATGGACAGCTGAGCTTAACCTGCCAAAAGGAGAACATCATTGCTTATGATTCTGCCGGGCAAGTCATCGCGTTTCAGGATAGTCTCACCTCACAGGGAATAATTATCCAGGAACCTATCCCCCTAAATATGGGCCATATCAGAAGACTGATCGGTTATCCAAAACTTGCCCGAGATGCTGGGATAGAAGGTCTGGTAGTCTATGCCCTCAAGGTCAACGACAAGGGAGAACCCCAGGAGTTTTTTCTATTTAGATCTAGCCACCCTACCTTGGACGATCCTATTCAGGCAGCCCTCCCTCTCCTGAAATTTTCTCCTGCTCAGACAGACCAGGATATTGCTGTCCCCATGTGGGTATTTATCCCCTTCAATTTCAAACTCCTCAACTAACTCCTCCTTTTTTATCCATGAAAAAATTCCTATTCCTTCTTCTCATCACCGCGCAAGCCCCCCTTTGGGCCCAGGACACCCTCTTTCTTGATCAGCAAGGTCAGGAGGTATCGGGAAAAAAGGCCCAGTATGCCCGCAGCTTTAAGCAGGAAGGCAACATGCTGTACACGCAGACCTTTGCTATGCCGGAGCGTAGATTGATGTATGCCTCAACTTACACCGGGGCCAAACGGCAAATCAGGAAAAAAAACCTCGGCTTACTGGATGTGCTTTCCGTAAAAACCTATCATCCGGATGGAGCCCTGCAAAGCGAATATGCGTATGACGGGAATGCCCTCAGTGTGCCACAATGGAAAATGTGGGACCAGGAAGGTAAGCTCAAAGCAGAAGTGGTGGAGGTAAAGGGTCAAGCCGAAGAGGAGAACAAAAGCTACCTGGTCCGCCGATGGTATGACGAGGAAGGGCAAACCATTCGGGAAGATATATACGCCAAAAGTATGCGAGGCTATCGCTGGCAGGAAAGCGTCCCATGGAAGGATGGGAAAAGGGTAGAAAAAGCCCAACAAGGAGCCGGGACGGGCACGGAATCTGAGGAAGCACCAGAAAAGGAAACCTCAAGCGGTTTTCAGGAAGTAGTCGAAGACCCAGAGCCTGTTAACATCTCTTTTATGCTCCAATCTATCGGCTATCCCTTAAAGGCCAGGGAGGGGCTTATTGAAGGCATGGTGGTATACCGCATATTGATCGACGAAAGCGGCCGTCCGGATTATTTTTACCTTGTTAATAGTGTACATCCTTTGCTGGACTTTCCTATCATGGCCTACCTACCTCAAATCCAGTTCAAACCCGCCCTCGATTCAGAAGGGGAAGGCGTGAAATTCTGGGTGAATATCCCTTTCAACTTTAAGACCTTGTAGCAGAAGCAGACCCGTCATACCGGCCTCACAACCAGCCCATCGGCTTCCAGCCGGACACTACCCTCCTCTGCCGACTTTTAGTCGGCAACACAGGAATAGGCCGACTGGAAGTCAGCGATACGGACACAACAAACATCCGTAACACCGGCTTCCAGCCGGTCACCACCCTCCTCTGCCGACTTTTAGTCGGCAATACAGGAATAGGCCGACCAGAGGTCAGCGTTACGGACACAACCACCAACCGTAACACCGGCTTCCAGTCGGCAGCAAAGGAGTAAGCCGACTGGAAGTCAGCGATACGGGAACAAGCCAACCAGAAGTCAGCAATCCGGAAGCTCTCCCACTAACTTCCATTTGCCATACTTTCCCTATATTGGAGCTATCTATTAAGCTCTACCTTCTATGCTACGTATTAGCCTGTTGCTCTGCCTGTGTCTGACCGCAGTTTCATGCGCCGGTCAGAAGAAAGTTGCCGATACCCCCCCTCAAGATCCCATTGCCGCCAAAACTTCTGACATGAAGGAATACGACGGCTTTTTTGATTTTTACTGGGACGAAAAAGCCGGAAAAATCTGGCTGGAAGTAGACAAGCTCGATCAGGAGTTTTTGTATGTCAATTCCCTGGCCGCAGGGGTTGGTTCCAACGACATTGGCCTAGACCGAGGGCAGTTGGGCGACAACCGCGTGGTCAAGTTCATCCGCTCCGGTCCCAAACTGATGCTGATCCAGCCCAACTACAGCTATCGGGCCGTCAGTGACAATCCAGACGAAGCGAAATCCGTGGCAGAAGCCTTCGCCTCCTCCGTGCTGGCAGGCTTTACCATCGCGGCCGAAAAAGATGGGCGCATGCTGGTAGATTTTACCTCCTTTCTCATGCGCGACGCGCATGGTGTGAGTGGCCGCCTGCGTCGTTCCAGTCAGGGCAGTTACAACCTGGATGCAGGCCGTTCTGCGGTTTACCTCCCCATGACCAAGAACTTCCCCAACAATTCCGAGTTCGAAGCCATGCTGACCTTCGCAGGCCAGCCGCAGGGACGCTACGTCCGTTCCGTAGTACCCAGCCCGGAAGCCATTACCGTACGGCAACACCATTCTTTCGTCCAACTCCCCGACGACGACTATAAACCACGGGTCTATGACCCAAGAAGCGGCTACAATGCCATTCGCTACCAGGACTACGCCACCCCCATTGATGAAAATCTGGTCAAGCGCTTCATTGCCCGCCATCGCCTGGAGAAAAAAGACCCGGCGGCGGCCGTCAGTGAAGCCCTCAAACCCATCATCTATTATGTAGACCGGGGCGCGCCAGAACCGATTCGCTCAGCCCTGATCGAGGGAGCCTCCTGGTGGAACCAGGCCTTCGAGGCCGCGGGCTATAAGGATGCCTTCCAGGTTAAAGTTATGCCCGAGCATGCCGATCCCATGGACGTCCGTTACAATCTGATCCAGTGGGTCCATCGCTCTACGCGAGGCTGGTCCTACGGCGCATCAGTACGCGACCCACGGACGGGTGAGATCATCAAAGGGCATGTTTCCTTAGGTTCGCTGCGGGTCCGGCAGGACTTTCTGATTGCCCAGGGATTGTTACAACCTTATGAAACGGGTAAGCCTGCCTCTCCCGGCATGAAACAAATGGCCCTGGCTCGTCTCCGTCAACTTTCTGCTCACGAAGTAGGGCATACCCTCGGCCTGATGCATAATTTTGCGTCCAGTGCCAATGAACGGGCTTCGGTCATGGATTATCCGCACCCTTTTATCGCACTCAACGACAATGGCAGCCTGAATTTCGCCGATGCCTATGCGGTGGGAATTGGGGAGTGGGACAAAAGGACCATTATCTATGGTTACCAGGACTTCCCGGTAGGGGATGATGAGGAAACCATGCTCAAGGCCATTTTGAAGAAAAACCAGGAAATGGGCCTGCACTATCTGACCGATGCAGACGCCCGTCCCCGAGGCAGCGCCCATCCCCTCACCCACTTGTGGGACAATGGAGGAAATTCTGCCCAGGAATTAAACCGTATCATGCAAGTCCGGGCCCAGGCCATTTCGAAATTTGGACCGCACAATATTCAGGAAGGACATCCGATGGCTTCGTTGGAAGAAGTACTGGTGCCCCTGTACTTTGCCCATCGCTACCAAATCGAAGCCACCGCTAAAGTCGTGGGCGGAATGTATTATCGGTATGGAGCCAGAGGAGATAAGATCACCGCAAACAGAATTGCCTCGGCTGAGGAACAGGTAGAAGCCTTACAAAGCCTGCTCAAAACCCTGGAACCGCAAGCCCTGGCCTTACCGGAGCGGATTCTGAACATGATCCCTCCGCGTCCGGCAGGCTATCAGCGGGGACGCGAAAATTTCAAAATCCGCACAGGCTTTACCCTGGACCCTTTGGCAGCAGCAGAAGCTACCGCCAACCTGACCCTTTCTTTATTGCTGCATCCACAAAGGGCGGCCCGCCTGGTGGAATTTAACGCGAGAAATCAGGAGAATCCCAGCCTCTCTGGCGTCATCGAGCAGTTGCTGGATGCCACCTGGAAACAGCCTCAAAAAGATCCTTATCTGGCTGAAGTAAGCCGCACGGTCAACTATCTGGTCCAGCAACATTTGATGCACCTGGCCGCTGAAACCTCTGCTCCTACTCAGGTTAGAGCGATTGCTTTTCAGCAACTAGACCAATTGGCCCAATGGATGGAAGGGCAGCTGGAAAGTGCCGATGAAGGCACCAAGGCGAGTTACCACTATGCATTGGATCAGTGGGATCGTTTCCAGAAGAAGCCAGAAGATTGGAAAGCGGCATCCCCGCTGGCCTTGCCAGATGGTTCTCCGATCGGTACACATGGCATGGAATGCGGCTGGGAACACCCTTAAGCCTCTTCAGCAGGCGCTAATTTGAGGAGCTGTACCCCAGCCTCAATATTGGCTCCCGCTTCCACATAAATCTCTTCAATGCGGCCTGCTTCGGTAGCTTCCACGGTATTCTCCATTTTCATGGAAGAAAGGACCATCAGTCCGGTACCGGGCCCCACCTCTTGTCCTACTTCCACCAGGACCTTCAGGACCTGAGAAGGCATAGGCGCCTGATAAATCCCCTGGCCGCTCTCCTTTTCTTTAAGCGGAAACCGCGGCTTTCGTTCCAGTTGAAGGTTGCCGCTTTGGGGATGATGGACAAAAAAGGTATTTCCTTGCCGGGTGAGTTGAAAAGCGGATTGCTTCCCATCTATCTCCATCCGCAAGTTCGGGGCAGTCCAATCGATCAGGCGGACCTGATGCGTTAGACCATCCAGTCCAATTTCAAAAAAAGCCCCACAATACCGGTATTCCAGCGTGATTTCTTCCGAGCCATGCTGAAAGCTCAGCTGCTGCGGATAGGTGTAATTATTCCGCCAACCGGAGGGGATAGACCGCAGTAAACCCCTTTTGGCTTCCCGCTCCTGCCAGTCAGCAAGTAAGGCTGCGATAGCCGCCTGCTGCAATCCCGCTGAAGAGGCTTGCCTTTTCTCAGGAGGAAAATGGGTATCAATAAAGTGGGTGTCATATTGCCCCGCCTGGAAGGCAGGATGGGCTACGACATCCGCAAGAAAGGCTTGATTGGTAGTCGTACCCTGACAAACCAGGTTTTCCAACACATAATGCAACTTTCGATGGGCTCCTTGTCGATGGGCATCCCAGACCACGATTTTGGCGATCATGGGATCATAGTACACCGAAATGTGGGATCCACTCTGTACTGCACTCTCCATGCGCAGGCCCTCCAGCTCAGCATAGTCAAAGCGTACGACCTGACCGCTCACTGGTAGAAAATCGTTGGCGGGGTCTTCAGCATACAAGCGGGCTTCAATGGCGTAGCCTTTGGCTTGAATGTCTTCCTGGTTCAGGGATAAAGGCATGCCTTGCGCTACTTCTAGTTGAAGCTGCACCAAATCAAGGCCCGTGATCTCTTCCGTTACCGGATGCTCTACCTGTAAGCGGGTGTTGACTTCCAGAAAGTAAAATTCGTCCGCCTGTTCATCGTAGATAAACTCTACGGTACCCGCATTATCATAGGCCAGGGCCTCGGCTGCTTTGACCGCAGCGAGTCCCATCCGCTCCCGCAATTCAGGGCTCATCACTGGCGAAGGACTTTCTTCTATGACTTTTTGGTACCTACGCTGAATCGTGCATTCCCGCTCCAGGAGGTGCAGGGTATTTCCGTGCTGGTCTCCGAAAATCTGGAACTCAATGTGTCGCCCGGAAGCGATATATTTTTCCAGAATCAATTCCGCTGAGCCAAAAGCATTTTGCGCTTCCCGGCGGGCCGCCTCCATGGCAGCTACCAGTTCATCGGGAGCATGCACAATGCGCATGCCTTTTCCTCCTCCACCGGCCACGGCTTTGAGCAGGACCGGATAGCCTATTTTTTCCGCTTCCTCTTTTAGGCGCTCCGGAGATTGATCCTCCCCTTGGTAGCCTGGCACCACGGGGACCTCGTGGGCTTGCATCAGCGCCTTGGCTTCAGACTTGGAACCCATGGCTTGAATGGCCTCCGGACGCGGTCCGACAAAGATGATTCCCTGCTCGGCGCAAGCCTGGGCAAAAGCCGCATTTTCTGCCAAAAATCCGTAGCCCGGATGAATGGCCTGGGCGCCCTGGGCTTTGGCTACTTCCAGGATTTTTTCCTGGTTCAGATAGGAGGCAGCGGGGGCGCTTTCGCCTATATAGACCGCCTGGTCTGATTCCCCTACATAAGGGGCAAAACGATCCGCCTCGGAAAAAACGGCCACGGTCCGAATGCCCATTTTTTTACAAGTCCGAATGATGCGAGAGGCAATTTCCCCTCGGTTGGCGATCAAAAGCGTGGATATATATTTCACTGAATCCATGAATGCAATGCTGAATGAATGGGAATTAATGACGCCAGACACCGTAGCCTTTCGCGCCCTCAATGGGTTGGTTGTACACCACGGCCAGGACAAACCCCAGATAGTTTCGGGTTTCGCGCGGATCGAGCAGGCCATCGTCCCACAATTCCGAAGTGGAATACCAGGCGGAAGATTTCTTTTCCGCTTCCTGGATGAGCATTTGTTGCAGCATGGCCGCCTGCTTTTCGTCGAATTCCTTGCCCTGGGCTTTGGCCGAAGCTCGTTGCACAATGTCCATTACCCCGGCCAGTTGCTCTGAACCCATCACTCCGATTTTGGAATTGGGATAGGCAAACAAAAAACGGGGTTCGTAGGAACGTCCGTTCATGCCGTAGTTTCCCGCTCCATAGGAATTACCGATCATCAGGGTAAGCTGCGGCACTTTGCTGTTGGACACGGCATTGATCAGCTTGGCACCGTTCTTAATGATGCCTCCTTCCTCGTAGGCTTTGCCGACCATATAGCCCGTGGTGTTTTGCATGTAGAGCAGCGGAATATCCATTTGGTTTGACAGCTGGATGAATTGCGCGGCTTTGTTGGCGGACTCAGAAAAAATGACGCCATTGTTGGCGACAATGCCTACCGGATAACCGTGGATTTTTGTCCAACCCGTAATCATGGTATTGCCGTATTCCGGCTTGAATTCCGAGAAGCGCGACCCATCCGTAATGCGCATGATCAATTCCCGTACGTCAAAAGGAATCTTAATATCAGCGGGCACTACCCCAAGGATTTCTTCCGGATCGAATAAGGGAGGATCAATTGGACCACTTGGTACAAGGTGCGGTTTGCCCCCTGGAATGAATTCCATGATTTCCCGAATAATCCGGATCCCGTCCAGTTCGTCTTCAGCCAGGTAATCGCTCACGCCGGAAACCCGGGAATGCATTTCCGCCCCTCCCAACTCTTCGTCCGTAGATATTTCGTTGGTAGCCATTTTTACCAGGGGAGGACCCGCCAGGAATACTTTGGCGGACTGCTTTTGAAAAATGGAAAAATCAGACATCCCTGGCACGTAGGCTCCTCCGGCAGTAGCATTCCCAAAAACCATGGAGATGGTAGGGATCCCTAAAGCGGACCGACGGGTGATTTCCCGGAAGGATTCCCCTCCGTAATTAAAGATAGCAGCCTGGTCGGTGAGATTGGCACCGCCGCTTTCCACCAGATTGATCGAAGGCAGGCGATTTTCCCGAATGATGTCCCCTACCCTTAGGCTTTTGAAGACGGTAGCGGCATCAACGGAGCCGCCTTTACGGGTACCGACATTGGCATTGATGACGCAGAGCTTGCCACTGACCAGTCCGATGCCGCTGATGTTGGTCCCTCCGGCTCCAAATCCGCCTTTGCGCTTCATGCCTGCCAGCGGCAATAACTCCAAAAAGGGGCTATCCCGGTCCAGCAACAATTCGATCCTCTCCCGAGCCAGGAACTTGCCTCTTTTGCGGGCTCTTTCGATATGTTTTTCCTTGCCTTGAAACCGGCCATCTTCCATGGCCTTTTCAAATTCCTGCATAAGTTCCTGCATAGCAGCAGCATTTTCCTGGAACCGTGAACTCTGCGGATTAAGCTGAGAAGTAAGTACGCGCATAGGCATCTGAAATAAGGAGGGTGACAGCCTCCGGTTTGGTCAGTCGAAGATAGAATAAAAATATATTTTAGTCAAAAATGACTAAAATTTAGACACAAGTGCTAAAGGATGGGGGTTTTCACCAAAACCCGCCATTTATCTACAAAAGGCCGGTAAAAAGTGAAACATCGCAGGGTAGAATACGTCCAATCAACTCCACTATCGACACTAGCTCCATGCTCAAACGCACTGCCCTTCTTTACCGGGATTCTTTCAGTGGTCTACCGCTGGAAATCTGGTGGCTTTCCCTTGTCATGCTGATCAACCGAGCCGGAGCGCTGGTTCTCCCTTTTCTGACCGTATACCTGACAGAGCAATTAGGCTTCAGTCTCTCTAAAACGGGCCTGATCATGAGCTTTTATGGCCTGGGCTCGATTTGCGGTGCCTATATGGGCGGTAAGCTCACCGACCGCTTTGGTCCGTTTAATGTGCAGTTCACCAGCCTATTTTTATCCGGGCTCATGTTCCTTGTCCTGATGCAACTGGACACCGTTCAGGAGTTTTGCGTAGGGATCTTCTTTACCAGTATGATCATGGACGCTTTTCGCCCAGCTAACATGGCCGCGATTGGTTTCTACGCGCCTCCAGAATTGCATACCCGGGCCGTGGCTTTGAACCGCTTTGCCATCAACCTGGGATTTGCCATGGGACCCGCCATGGGAGGAGTATTGGCCGGAGCCCTGGGCTTTGGGGCCTTGTTTATTTTCAATGCAGGGGCCTATGTGCTGGCCGCCTTGGTTTTCCGCCTTACGCTTCGTCCGCCTGATCGGGGAGCCATTCCCAAAGATGCAGATGGAGCACCTATAGCAGCGTCAACTTCCCCTTGGCAGGACTATACTTTCATCAAATTTGTCCTCTGCCACTTTCTGGGAATCTTCGCTTTCATGCAGCTTTTTTCCACCCTGCCAGTTTACCTAAAGAGTACCCTGGGCTGGGGGGAAGACATGATTGGGTACCTGATCGGCTTAAATGGCTTGTTAATCGTGGTGATAGAAATGCCCATGATTTTTCGTCTGGAAAAACACCCCTCTAAAGTATGGCTAGCCGCCATTGGGGCAGGCTTTATTTTCCTGGGATTTTTGCTGTTGGGACTGTTCTCCGGCCTGGCTTTTGCGGCCTGGGTCTTCATGATTTTGATTACCATCGGGGAAATGATCAATTTTCCTTTTGGCAACTCTTACGCATTATCTCGTACCACGCCTCAAAACCGAGGCAGGTTTATGGGGGTATACAGCCTGGCATTCTCAGTGTCTATGGTTTTGGGTCCCAACTTTGGCATGTTTGTCGCGGAACATGGAGGCTTTTCTCTGCTGTGGCTGATCATGGCGGGGATGGCCCTGGGAGGCATGTTAGGCTTATTAAGTCTGCATCGCGCTGACCAACACAAGCGAGATGCTCAGGCAGAAAAAGAGCCCGAACTGCAACGCTAGGTACGTAATAGATCAAGGACTTTGGAATTGGTTTGGGGGGGTGAAAACAGGATATTGAGGTAAGCCTTTACGTTCACCGCCTCTTCAGCCATGCCCTGGAACAACCTACAAAACGCACTCCCTACTTTGACCCGCGTCCTGACTGGACGGGGAAGCCTCATGATCGTCCTTCTCCTCTTAGCAGGGTTGATGCTATGGGGATATGAACAGGACTGGTTTTTGAATTATCCGCACGCCTGGCTGATCATGGGCAGCCTTCAACTGATCATTTTCACCTTGGGTATTTATGTGGGCTTCTTTGCCCCAGGTTTTGCAGAGGCTCCACAAGCGCCTCTTCCGCCAGCCCAGGAAATGCAGGCTTTCACCTGGCCTCAAAAAGAGCCGGAAGTAGAGGGATTGCTCAGAAGTGGGTATCAGCTAAAGGTGCTGGATGAGTATCATTTTGTCCGGCAAAATCCGCTCCCTGAGCGCGGACCCGCTTATCCGCAGGAGGTAGAACGCCTCATTCATCAGCAACGACGCTTAAAATTTGCGCTGCTGACCATCCGAAGACATGGCGACGCTTGACCTAGGTGCTTTTTACCTTACCGAAAATCCGTTGATAGACCGGCTTCCGCCAGGCAAATTGTAGCCAAAGGACCGGATACAGAAGGGGATCGGTCAGCCAAAACGGACTGCGAAATTCAATGTCGTCCACGATCACGGCATGGTTGGACTGATTTTCCACAATATGCCGATGTTGCCATTTTTTTAGGAAAAAGGGCAGTTGGGTTCCCCGGTCTACAAACCAGGCTTTCTCTTCATCTATTCCATCTTCCGTGATTTCGCTGATCCAGTCCTGCTGAATGAATCCCGCCAGAAAAAGCCGTAGGTGGACGATGTCCCCTTTTTTGGACCCATCAAAGCGCTGTAAAGCAACCTTTACGCCGGGGGGAGTCAGGCGTTCGAACAGGTCTCGATTGAAGCCCTCCATCACTTCCTGATAATCTCCTGCTACGGGGGTTTTTATGCGGAATCTCATAGGCAGCTAACTGTTTGGATTAAAAAAAGGTTATTGATTTTTCCTATAAAATTTACGCATTTCGAATTAATTACTATATTTCCGACGTTGATCCACGCCCTAATGTGGTAGGGTAAGTATACCAGAAGAAAGAACCAAAAATTTGTTTTGGTATTACTGCCTCAACAGCCATGTGCATCGCAATTCTGCGGTGCCTTTTTTTATTCTCTCCCGTCAAAAAATCGTAGTTTTGAGCCCCGGTGATACGTTAGGTTTTTGCCGGTGAGGAAGTCAAGTATTTATGTACGCAGATTTAATCAAAGAGAAATTTCCGCAGGACGAAGCCAACGGCCTCTACAAAGCGCCCAAAATTCCGGCAGTCCGTCTGGGAAAGATTCTCGTCAAAGATACCCGCATTTCCAGTCCGAATGATGTGCTGGCCATGCACTATTTCTCCAGTATGTTTAGTGGCGGAGCGATTCTTTTCACCGCTAAAAAGTGCTTCTATGACGATGGGGCGTTCGAACTAGAGGATGTGAAAGAGGTGCAGCTCAAAGGGAATAAACTGGTCGTGATGGCTAATCAGCAAACTCAGTTTGTCCCCCATACCCTCTCGGTAAAAAATGAGCAGGTGGCTAAAACCCTCCAGCGCATTCTGGAAACCATTTCCCGCTTTGATCCTACAGCCGAGAAAATTCTGGAAAAAACCTACGATCCCGAAAAGTACAACAGTGCCGAGATCAACTGGCTCACCTTGCGGGATGAGATTCTCAAGACCATTGATTATCTGTATGACCGCTACAATGATGGCAAGCTCTCCATGATTGAGTATGAGGAGAAGAAGGAGGAGTTGTTGGGGCGGTTATAAGCCAACGGGCTTCTATTTGACTTTTTTAGACCTAAACCACTTTTTCTTGATAAAGATCTTTACCACTTTTTCTTGATAAAAAGTGGTGCAAAAATCAAGCACGAACTAACCAAGGCCCACGCTCCAACCCATCCTCCCCGCGTTCGTGCACCCCAACGCCCCAATGAAAATTCTACGGCGACGGGGCTTTGACGCTGCTTGGGGTGAGGGGGCTGGAATGAGGGCTGGCGCGGTTAGCAGCGTCTTGATTTTTTGGATACTTTTTTATCAAGAAAAAAGTATCAGCATGCATAAAGAAAGAACACTCGAAAAAATAAATGAAAAAAATCATCGATACCCACGCCCACCTCTACGCTCGGCACTTCAAAGATGATCAGGCGGCGGTGATTCAGCGGGCGAAGGACGTGTTGGAGGCGGTATATCTGCCGAATATTTCGCTGGATAGCGTGGACGATATGCACCAGTTGGTGGATCAGGACCCGGATTTTTTCTTTCCCATGATGGGGCTGCATCCTAGTGATGTGAAGGAGGACTTCGAAGCGGTCCTGGCCAAGACCAAAACCTATCTGGACGATCCGGCCTATACCTACGTGGCCATCGGGGAGACGGGCATTGACCTCTACTGGCCAGAAAACAAGGATCGCCAGGAATTACAGGAGGCTTCCTTACAAATTCAAATTGACTGGGCCAAGGAATATAAATTGCCGATCATCCTCCACGCCCGGGACGCCATCGACGAGGTAGCAGATTTGATTGAAAAAAACCTGGATTCTGACCTCAAGGGCATCTTTCACTGCTGGGATGGTAGCATGGAGCAGGCTGAGCGCGTCATCTCCTTTGGCAGCTTCAAAATGGGCATAGGTGGCAACGTAACCTATCGCAAATCCGTGCAAGCCCTGTTACGAGAGTTCGATCTCCAATACGTGGTCCTGGAAACGGACAGCCCTTATCTGGTCCCGGAACCCTACCGCAAGCAGAAGCAGCGCCGGAACGAAAGCAGCTATACCACCTTGGTAGCGGAAAAAATCGCGGAGCTGCAAGGCAAGTCTTTTGATGAGGTAGCGGAGATCACCAATGCCAATGCACGCTGGGTGTTTTCGTAGGGAATAGTACCGCAAATCCGTAGGGGCAGACCTGTAGGTCTGCCCCTACGGATTTTATTTCCTCTACTTGCACTATATCTATAAAAAAAAATACTTTTAGGCTATCCTCTATTAATAACTGTGATGTAAGGAAGTTTTCTGAAGCTCATTAAGCAGCTTCGGACAGGACTTTCGTTTACCGATCCAACTTACATCACAATGAAAAAAAAATTACTTACGGCCAGTCTGCTGGGAATAATCCTGTTTGGGATGTCTTGGGGTTTGAGAAGTATCGCTCAAATGCCTGGGGTGCCAATATTATGTGATTGGGAAGCGCCTAAAATCTGGTGCATCATCACAGATCAACAAGGCAAACCCATGGCCCAGGTACGAGATAGGGCCGCCGAGGCTCCGCAGGTTTCCCCCCCTCCCCCGATCAAAATCGTCAAATAATGAAGCGAATAGGATATCTAATGAGTTTGGTGGTCGTGTTGTGGGCCTGCCAATCAGAGCCCGTTTCTTCCTTGACTAGGATCACTAGCTTCACAAAAAAAGACTTTGTCAGCCTTACCCAGATCACTTCGGATATTCTCACTTTTGAGATTCCGTTTGCTAAACCAGTTTCTTTGATTTGCCTAAATGACAGGCTCATGGTAGTAATTGAAAGTGCTGGGAGTCATACCAACCTCATCAAGGTTCTGGACCTCCGTTCTGGACAACTCGTTCAGCAATTTGGGAAACAGGGCCGGGGCCCCGGAGAGTTCATGGACATCAGTTCCGTCCATTATAGCGAAACGGAGCAACGCTTAGACCTCTACGATGGCATCATGCGGCGGTTTACCCAATATTCATTAGCAGAACTTACGTCTGCTACGATACCCGACCAGCCTCATATCATAGACCTTACCACTAGTCTTCCAGCTTATGATTTTCTGGAGGCTTGCCTGATAGGAGATCATACAGTATGTGGAGTAGCCATGAATAATCAGCATCAAATCCTGGTTTGTGACAAAAACCGTACAGTCTGCTTAGGGTATGGCGAGCTAAAAGAAGGCACTGCTGATCCCACCCTGCCGGAAAATATCCTGGAAAATTCCATGTGGCTCGCCCCTCATCCCACTGCGAAGCGCGTGGCATTTTTTATGTCATTCGCAGACGTCCTGGGTATTATTGATCTGGACAAAAAAGCCTTGCAAAAACATCACGGCCCCGACCAGTTTTCTCCGGTATATCCAGCTTTCTCCCTGGGAAACGGTTTGGAATCCTATGGCTTCACAGACGATACCCGTAATGCCTATAATGGAATTGTAACCTCAGACCGCTACATCTGGGGACTTTATTCAGGTCGGCACGTCAAACAGTACATGACCCGATGCTTCTATGTACACGTCTTTGACTGGTCAGGCAATCCTCTCCACCGCTATGAACTGGATCAGCCCCTTTCCAATTTCTGCTTAATGCCAAACGGTAAAGGCTTTTACGGGATTACCTATGATGAAAATTCTGAACAGATTGTCCGCTTCGATGTCGAGGAGCAGTGGTAAAGCCGTTGTACAAAAGTCATATTCCACAAAAAACATAGGGGCAGACACACAGGTCTGCCCCTTTAGCTTTTAAATATTCCTATAAAAACAGGCTAGCTTGCCTGATTAGATGTTGGCTTAATTCCCCCTACCCCTTCTTCCGCTTGCGCTCGTGTTCCTTGAGGAAAATCTTACGAAGGCGTATGTTTTCGGGCGTAACCTCCACGTACTCATCCTCCTTGATGTATTCCAGGGCTTCTTCCAAGGTAAATACGATCGGCGGAGCCAATTTGGCTTTGTCATCTGAACCGGCGGCTCGTACGTTGCTGAGTTTCTTGGATTTGGTCACGTTGACCACCAAATCATCAGAGCGGGTATTTTCGCCGATCACCTGGCCTTCATAGACATTTTCCTGGGGGCGGATGAAAAAGCGGCCCCGGTCCTGTAGCTTGTCGAGGGCGTAGGCAAAAGCGGCTCCGCCTTCGTGGGCGATGAGCGAACCAGCTCGACGCTTTTCAATTTCGCCTTTGTAAGGCTGGAAGGATTCGAAACGGTGAGACATGACCGCTTCTCCGGCCGTCGCGGTCAGCAATTCACTCCGCAGGCCGATGATGCCCCGGGAAGGTATGCTAAAGGTCAGGATATTGCGCCCGCCTCTGAGCTCCATGTTTTGCATTTCGCCTTTGCGTTGGGTCACCAAATCGATGGCTCGACCGGAAACTTCTTCCGGCAGGTCGATGGTCAACTGCTCGTATGGCTCATGCTTTTTGCCGTCGATCTCCTTGATGATGACCTGGGGCTGTCCTACCTGCAGCTCGTAGCCTTCGCGACGCATGGTCTCGATCAGGACGGATAGGTGCAGCACGCCCCGACCAAATACGGTAAAGGCATCAGCGGTATTGGTTTCCTGTACCCGCAGGGCGAGGTTGCGTTCCAGTTCTTTTTCCAGGCGCTCCTTGAGGTGGCGGGAAGTAACATATTTGCCTTCCTGCCCGAAGAAGGGAGAATCATTGATGGTGAAGCGCATGCTCATGGTCGGCTCATCAATGGCGATGGGCGGCAAGCCTTCCGGCTCCAGGGCATCAGCGATGGTATCGCCAATGTCAAAGTCTTCCAGGCCGACCAGGGCACAGATTTCCCCTGCCACCACAGAATCGGCTTTGGTTTTGCCCAGGCCTTCAAAGACGAAGAGTTCTTTGATGCGGGCCTTTTTGACTGACTCGTCTCTTTTGACCAGGGCGATGGGCATATTTTCCTTCAACTCTCCCCGAGACAGGCGCCCAATGGCAATCCGGCCTACATAAGAGGAGAAGTCCAGAGAAGTAATCTGTAATTGTGGGGTGCCTTGATGAGATACCGGCGGAGGAATATGGGTGAGGATTTGCTCCATCAGGTAGGTGATGTCTTCCTGTGGTTCATTCCAGTCGGGACCCATCCAGTTGTTTTTGGCGGAACCATAAACGGTAGGAAAATCCAGCTGGTCCTCGGTCGCTTCCAATTCAAACATCAACTCGAAGACCGCTTCCTGCACCTCATCCGGACGACAGTTCGGTTTGTCTACTTTGTTGATGACCACGATAGGCTTAAGGCCCAGCGAGATGGCTTTTTGTAAGACAAAACGGGTTTGCGGCATGGGCCCCTCAAAAGCGTCCACCAGCAGCAGAACGCCATCGGCCATGTTGAGCACCCGTTCTACCTCGCCCCCAAAGTCGCTGTGGCCTGGGGTATCGATGATGTTGATCTTGGTGTCTTTGTAGCGGACCGAAGCGTTCTTGGAAAGAATGGTGATGCCCCGTTCTTTCTCCAGATCGTTGCTGTCCATGATCAGTTCGCCGGGACGCTGATGCGCTTTGAACAGCTCTCCCAGAACAAGCATTTTATCCACCAGCGTCGTTTTCCCGTGGTCAACGTGCGCGATGATGGCAATATTTCTGATGTTTTGACTCATGTGCTTCTAAACGAGGCACAAAGGTACGCTTATTTAAGGGGAAAGACGAGGGATGGGAGTAAAAAGCTTTGATTACTAGGGCGAAACCTGCGTCAAGCCCTCCTTAGCCGCAGGCAACAACTTCTCTTGCAGCCGCTGCATCCGAATTTCTGCCACATCCAGGAATAGATAGGCTTCTTCAATGGTCTGACGAAATTCTTCATTCAAAAAGTTCACATCCCGGCCTTCAAAGGCCTGAATGATCCGTTGAAAGCGGGGCAGGAGGCGAAAAAGGCTTACCTGGTAGAAATTTTTGTATTCGGCCAGGGGATATTGGGAGGCATGTAGGCAGATGTATTGGAAGTGGGTTTCCATCTCTCTGGACCAGCTGGTACAAGCTGCCTCCAACTGCCGATACTCCGTCCAATCCGCTTGCTGAAGCGCCCGCAACAGGGTTTTGCCCTGGGTGAGGCTGCGTCCCATCCGAGCCAGATCCGGTCCGCTTTTCAGGCTGGCTTGCAAACGCCGATGAGCAATATGTTGGAGCTGGTATAGCCTTTCTCTGATCTCAAAACTAAGGTTTTCCAGTTCACGCAGTTGCTCCAGGTAAACATGGCGGCTGCGGTGGTGGTAGGGCAACCAGCGCAACTGGCTGAGCCATTTTTTCTCCATGCCCTCGACCTGCTCCCATCTTTGCAGCAAAAGGTCCATCAGGGACATGAGTTCCAGGCGTTGCGGCATAGGCAGGGCCTGCCAGTCGGTTTTGGCCAGGTAAGCCCCACGGGCCCGCTTGATCTGGGTGACATCATGTAGACGAGGATAAGGATAGCTGCGGCCGTTTTCCGGGGCGCGTTGGAAGTATCGGGTGGTATAAAAGGCAAGTTGATGGTCCCATCGGTCCAGTTGGTCTAACACCTCCTGGGCAAACTGATACTGTTGCTGATATGGAAAAAGGGAAGATTGAGCGTTTCCCGATGCTGGCTGTATGATCAACGCTCCGAGAACAAGGAGGCCGATCGTCATCGTAAATCTTACTTTCATCCCTGCAAGGTGTGTCTCCCTGGAAAGGAATGCGAAAGCCAGTCCGGGGCAGCCTTACGGATGTAAGATGCAGGAAATGATGGAGGAAGGATCATTCGACTCAGGCGGGCTGAGGCACGATTTTATGCTTCAGGAAGTGGACTGTAGCCAGTCCAGAATGAAGGGGTTTTGTTGTCTTTCTTCTCCCAGGGTAGTCATGGGACCATGACCACAATAAACCCTTACATCGTTTGGCAGGGGGGCTAGCTTTTGGGTAATGGTGCTCATTAGGGTAGGATAATCCCCACCCGGCAGATCGGTCCGACCGATGCTCCGCTGAAAGAGCACATCGCCAGAGAATAAAGACTGACTGGGGGCATGGTAAAAGCTGATATGACCGGCGGAGTGCCCTGGCGTGAAAATCACCTCTAGTTTAAGTTGCCCGATTTCCAGGGTATCGCCATCTTCCAGGAGTTCATCCGGATGCGGAGAGGGGTCAGGCTGTAAGCCAAATAAGGCCCCATAACTCTGGGTAGCTTCCAGTTCAGGAATCACTTTTTCATGGGTAGCAAAGGGCACGCCCCAGGTATCCACGACAAATTTATTGCCCAGCATATGGTCAATATGCCCATGGGTATTCAACAATTTGACCACCTTCAGGTCTTTTTCCTCGATATACAATTTGAGCGCCTGCTGTTCTGAGTGAGAAAAACATCCGGGATCAATGATCGCGCAGGCTCCGTCAGGATCAGAAATAACGAAGGTATTTTCCTGGTAGGGATTAAAGGTGAATATTTTGATGTCTATCATGAAAAGCTTTTACCTTTGGTGACGGAATTTCCGAATGGTGTTCAAATTACGAGGAATTTCCTATATTTACTTGCCCACCTTTTGATAAGGTACTCCTATGAAAAACCCTCCCGTGCAGGCACTTTTTGGGAAAAAATTGTTTCTCTCTGTGTTATTCCTTTTAGGAATAAGCCTATCCACTTTTGCCCAAACAGAGGCCCAACCTGATAGCACGGATATGGGCGCTAGTCGGGGTGCTGCCCCAGCTGCCCCCTTGAATACAGTCCTTTCTACCGTCAACTATGCCCCGGGTTCTATTTCCCTGGACGACCTGGCCAAGCGTGAATTGAAGCGAGTGGCCCGCCTGATGAACATGCACCAGGAACTGCGCCTGATGGTGTACGGGCATACCGATGATACCGGAGATATCCTCCGTAACCAAATTCTTTCTACCTATCGGGCCAAGTTGGCGCGTGCTTATCTGATCGGCTTGGGTATCGCCCCCGATCGCCTGGAGTATTATGGGTTTGGCTTTCGCAAACCTAAGGTGGGAGATGTTTCGGAAGAAGCCCGAGCGGCCAATCGCCGGGTGGACATCCATTTCATCGTAGAATAAGTTACCAGAACCAGCCTTTCTTTTTGGGAATTCCAACCCATAGCTTTCCATCTTCCTCTTTTACCTGGTAGGTTTTGACCACGTAACCTCCGCTATCGGAGTGACCACTCTCCATGTCAAAGGCAAAACGATGCCAGGGGCAGACAATTTTCCCAGCCTCGTCCACATGACCTCCTGCCAGCGGCCCACCAGCATGCGGGCACTTGGCAGCCATGGCGTGCCATTTCCCAGCATGGCGAACCAGACAGAGGTTTTTCTTGCCACCTTTGACCGACATGATGCTTGTATCCTGATCTGAGGCCTGATCTTGCTTAATCCTATGTACAGGGTGCCATTCCATCATATCTATGGGGGATAAATTCAGTCAGAATTTCTTACTTTTAGGGCTTGTGGAGAAAATGGCTTTTTTCCGGCCCACGTGCTAAAAATACAGATTGAGGCCTAGAATCATAAATGGCATATTAATTTCCATCAGCCTGTTGTTGTGGCTGGTCTTGCTGGCATTTCATATGGCACAGCATCTGGCCACCAAATTTCCAGGGATTGCGATGGAATTCCAGGTGGGAGATTTTCTCTACATGCTCAATGTAGTAGGCTTCTTTATGGTCAATGCCGTCCTCATTGGCCGCCTCTTTGGACATATTGAAAAACTCCATGTAACAACCCTCCTCTGGCGATTATTTCTGATCGGCATGATCGGCATTACGGTCATCATGTTGATCACTTTTGCCAATAAAGCCACGCTGCGTTTTACGACCTATCCCTACCTCACAGCGATTTACTATTCACTGGGCTTCTACGTCCTGACGATATTTTTCCTTTGTGCGGTCTTCATGTTCCGCCGCTTTATCTTTTATCCGAGAACCCGCCGTAAGCTCCTCCTGTGGCGGATCTTCCTGGGTTTCCTCGGGCTGTCGCTGATCTACACCTTTAGTAACGCCAGCTTTTCGCTGGCTTACCTGATCGTTATCAGTTACATCCCCTTTTTCATTCTCTGCCTCTTTCTGGCGGCGAACGTACGCTGGATCGCCTACCTGAATTTCAATCAGAAGTTAAGGGCCCTGGGGCTTTTTGTGCTGTTGATGATCGTGGTCATTACCTATGTGATTGCCGGTCTTCGTCTACCGGTACAGTTAGCCGTACCGCTGCTCAACAGCATGATCTTCCTGCACTACATTGTGATTTTCACGCTTACCTATTGCACCGCTTCTATTCTGGTCTTGTTCTTCAACCTGCCTACCTCTTCCATTTTTGAAATACAAGGACTGGAAATTGCTTCCTTCAGCAAGATCAATCAGGCCATTCAATCCAATCTGGAAAACTCTGACATCATGAACACCTTGCTGAATGCCGGGATGCTGGCCAGCAATGCCAGTGCAGGCTGGATTGAACTGATGTCGGAAGAAGAAGGCCGTCCCAAGGTTTCTATTCACAAAAAAATATCCCTGCAGGAAATCCGTGAACTCAAGGCGGCTCATAATCCCACGGGGCAGATCATGGAAACCCAGCTCCCTTTCCAGATCAAAAACCTGCGTCTGCATAAGAGTTATCGGCACGTGGAAACCAAATTCCGCAGTTTAATGGGCGTGCCCATCCTCTCCAGTAGCCAGACCTTCGGGGTGGTGTATGTGGTCAATGAAGTGGTCAACTCCTTTGAGGATGTAGCGGTAAGTTCCATTACTTCCTTTGCAGAGCAAGCCGGTATCGGTTTGGAAAATGCGCAACTGGTACGAAAATCGATTGAGATGGAGCGCTACCAGGAGCAGTTAAAAATTGCCCAGGAAGTACAGCGGGAGCTCTTGCCCCAGAACCTGCCTTATTCTGAAGGGCTGGATTTTGGCGCGGTATGTGAAACCGCCTATGAGGTAGGCGGGGATTATTTCGATCTGGCTCAACCCAAAGAACAGCTGTTTCGCATTGCCATCGGAGATGTTTCTGGCAAAGGCACCACAGCTGCCTTCTACATGGCCGAGATCAAGGGAATTTTTCACGCCCTGACCCAGCTAGAACTCAGTGTCAAAGAGTTTGTCGCCGCCGCCAATCAGGCCCTTTCGGCCTGTCTGCAAAAAGGCTTTTTTGTCACCCTCAGCTACCTACAGATTGACCTGAAGCAACGTTCCGTAGAAATCATCCGGGCAGGCCATAGCCCGGCCTTTTATTACCACGCCAATTGCAACGAAATCAAAATGCTCCGTGAGGGCACTCTAGGGCTCGGGATCGTGCGCTCTGGTAATTTTAGTCAGTACATCAAGGACAGCACCAAAATTGAGTATCAGTCTGGCGATATCATGGCCCTTTACACGGATGGAATTGTCGAAGCCAGAAATGAGGAAAAAGAAGAATACGGCTACGATCGTTTTCAGGAAATCATCCAACAAAATCTGCAGGAGCCGGCTCAGGAGATTGCAGATCGTATCGTACAGTCAGTCAAGGACTTTACCCATGGCGAAATGTCAGACGACTATACGGTTTTGATCATTAAGTTTAAATAAAACATATCTGAATAATTGTCGTAGTATCAAAAGGATATGGAAATCAAAGAAACAACCCAGGCAAATTTCGTGACTTTAAGTCCGCAAGGGGATTTGGATGCCCACTCCTCTGTTGCATTGGACGAAAAGATCAGCGAATTGCTCAGCCAAAAGCAGCACTTTATCCATATTGACTGCAGCGGCATTCCTTATATGTCGAGCGCCGGCCTGGGGGTGTTCATTTCCTATCTGGATGAAATTGGAGCTTCGGGCGGAAAATTAGTGCTTTCCGGACTCCAGGAAAATGTCTTAGAAGTATTTGGTCTGTTAGGCCTCAATCAATTGGTTACCATCGTAGGTGATGGCGCCAGCGTAGCGAGTGAATTTCAAGGAGTATGAAGGCATATTTGAGGGTTAGATGTAATAAAGAATACCTGGCTACTATTCGCGAGTTTGTCAAAGCTCGGCTTCAGGATTTACAAGTCCCCGGAAAAGTGGGACACCAGATTGTATTGGCTGTAGATGAGGCCTGTGCAAACTGTATGATCCATCAGCATCAATGCGACAATTTTTCCACCATAGAGATCGCCATTTATAAAGAAAACGAAACCCTTTACACAGAGATTAAAGATACCGGCCAGGCCTTCCCCATCCATGAATACACGCCGCAAAAGGTCAAAGAGATCGTTAAAAAACGCGCCAAAGGAGGCTTGGGGATTAACCTCATACACCGGATCATGGATGAGATCAATGTGGAGCAGAAGCGCGATTATTTTATCTATAAGCTCGGAAAACACGTAGGCAGCCCTGCCAAGCCCTAGTACATCCCTCCTACACTACTCTTCCATTCGGAAGATTTTTTTTGTCCCATATGCAAGAATTTCTACGATTTTGCAGGCTTCACCAGTCTGTTAAAGGGGGTTTTCATTAGCATAAACCGCCCTTTTCCTCACCAATGCGGGATAAATGGCATTACAAGGTCTTATCCCAAGGAGATATGGACTGGGATTTCTTTATTATCAGCAGATTACTAATTTTGCAACTCATTAAAATCAACCTAATTAACGTATGCTGAACCTTTTCCGAATCTGGTTAGTATTAGGTCTTGCCGGAACCATGGTCATAGGCTGTAAGGGAACCAAAGAAGCGAGTAATCCTAAAACCAGCCCTGCTTTGTTGACTTTTGCTGAAGGTACTGTTACACAGGCGGAGTTTGAGCGCGTCTACGCCAAAAACAATGGCGGCCAAGAATCAGCCTCTCAGCATACCCCCGAGCAACTCCGAGAGTATCTCGACCTCTACATAAATTTCAAACGGAAAGTATTTGAAGCGGAAGCAGAAGGGATTGACAAAACGCCCGGCTTCCAGCAGGAATTCAATACCTACAAAGCCCAATTGGTGAAGCCTTATATGGCCGCCACCGAAGTGAAAGACCGCCTGGTCCAGGAAGCCTACGACCGCAGTGGGTATAAGGTGGACGCCAGTCATATCCTGCTGATGGTAGACGAAAACGCCAACCCCTCCGATACCCTCGCAGCTTATCAGAAAATCATGGGCTTGCGGGACTCTGTCCTGACCCATGGCAAAGCCTTCGAGGAAATGGCCGAATATTATTCCGAAGACCCCTCTGCTCAGAGCAATGGAGGACGGTTGGGATATTTTTCCGTCTTCGAAATGGTGTACCCCTTTGAAACCGCTGCCTATTCCACTGAACCAGGTAGCGTTTCCATGCCAGCCAGAACGCGCTTTGGCTACCATATCCTCAAAGTCCACGACAAGATTAAAAACGAGGGGACCAAAAGAGCCGCCCACATCATCGTGCGGATCGGCGATCGTTACGGAGCCAAAGATGAGGCCCAGGCGGAGCAGATCATCAAGGAAATTTCCCAAAAACTGAAAGACGGAGCGGACTGGAATGCCATGGTACAGCAGTATTCCGACGATCCTTCCTCAGCGAATAAAGGCGGCGATCTGGGAACTGGACGTTTGCTACCGGAAATGGAAGCCTGGAAATTGAAGCTGGGCGAAAATGAAATTTCTGAGCCCTTCAAGACCCGCTTCGGTCAACACCTCATGAAAATCACCCAGGTCAGTAAGGTTCCTACCTTCGAGGAGTCTAAAAGCCAGCTTGAGCAAAAAATCTCCCGTGATTCCCGTTCTCAGTTGAGCCGCAAGGCCCTGATTGCCCGGATCAAGCAAGAAAGCCAGTATAGCCTGCAGCAGGAAAACTTCGACGCCTTCAAGGCGAGCCTGACCGATGAATTCAGCGTGGGTACCTGGAATCCTGATACCAATCAGCAAGCCCTCTACAATAAAGCCCTCTTTACGCTGGCCGATGGCTACAGCCGTTCCATTCAGGATTTTATCACCGACTATAAAAGCAAAAGGCTACGTCGTCCCGGGGTAACCGCAGATCAGGCAGCCAATGCCTTTGTGGACAGCTATGTGGAACAGCAACTGCTGGCCTATGAGGAAGAACAGCTTCCCAACAAAAACCCAGAATTCAGGTACCTCTTGCAAGAGTACCGGGATGGGATTTTGTTGTTTACCCTGATGGAGCAGAAGGTCTGGAAAAAAGCCGTAGAAGATACCACCGGCCTAAAAACTTATTACGAAGCCCACCAGGATTCTTTTTTCAAAAAAGAAACCGTGGATGTAAAAGAATACCGAACGACTACGGAAGCCACCATCCAGCAGGTTGAAGCCTTGCTGAAGGAAGGCAAATCCGAAAGTACCATAGATTCCCTGGTCAACCGCAATACGGCCATTGCCTTACGGACCATCATTCAAACCTATGAAAAAGGTGAGAAGGGCATTCCATCGGCACTTTTTTCTGAAGATGTCGGCTATCAAAGTGACATCATCGGCCAGGAGAATTTCTACCGCATCATGGTAAGTCTGGAAAAATTCCCTTCGGGAGTGGCACCGCTGGACAAGGTAAAATCTGAAGCCATTACGCTCTATCAGGACTATCTGGAAAAAACCTGGCTAGCAGAACTGGCTGAAAAATACCCCGTTAAGATTGATGAAGATGTCTTTGCCAAAATTTTCAAGTAAAAGGCTATACAACCTTTTCACTTGCCTCTGCGTCTTGCTGGTGTTTGGATGTGATACTGGTCGCAATCCTGGCAAAGATGTAATTGCTACCTACAATGGGGAGCAGTTATTAAGGGAAGAAATCGATTTTTTCCTGCCTGATTCATTGGGAAAAGCAGACAGCACCAAGTATGCTGAGCAGTATGTAGAGCAGTGGATCAGTTTGCAGGCAGTGGCAGAACAAGCTCGAAGAGAGGTAGATGGCCTGGAAGATAAAGTAGCCTTCCAACTGAAATCTTATCAATATCAGTTGATGGCCCATGAATTCGCCAACTGGCTGATTGAGGACAAGGCGATCATGTTTCGGGTCAATGAAGCGGAGATTCAAGGATATTATGACCGTAACCCGGAAAAATTCGTTAGCGGACGCACCTATTATCAGATTTTGTACGTCAAGACAGATAAACCCAATCAATACCGAGTGGCCAACCTGATGAATAGTAAGGACCCGGAGAAAATGGATGAGTTATTGGTATGGGCCCGGGAAAATGCGACCGAATATCGGCTCGATAGCACCTACGTAGAGGAGGCTGAAATGGACCGGCTATCAGATGGGTATTACTTCGGAGACATCCGTCGTGCTTCACGAACCACTACTTACCCCTATCAACATAAAGAAGGGGACACTACATACTATGATTTTTTCCGCCTGTTGAATGTTATCAAACCAGGAGAAGCCCTCCCGCTCAACCTGGTGCGTGAGCAGATCATCGGCATCATTCAGAATCAACGGAAAAACACCCTCATTAGCCAGACAGAGAGCAATCTGGTCAAGCAGGCCAAGGCTGCTAAGAAGGCTAAAATCATGTCTAAATAGGCATAGGGGGATCAATATGTGAACAGAATGAAGACAAAACAATTATTTGCCTTTGTGGGGGCATTCCTCATGCTCCTGGGCTCTGCTCAGTGGAGCCAGGCCCAGATGGTGGATCGCATCATCGCGGTCATCGGAGAAGACATCATTCTTTCCTCCGACGTGGATAACCAATACAACTACCTTCAGATCAATGGTCAGAAGGACGATGGTTCTCTCCGGTGTCGGGTCATGGAAAAACTCATCGTAGATAAACTGCTCCTCAATAAAGCCCGACAGGACAGTATAGAAGTGGGCGAGGCGCAGGTAGTAGCCGAGGTAACGCGTCGCTCGGAAATTCTCCTTCAGCAGATGGACAATAACGTAGCTGAATTTCAGCGTATCTACGGTAAGTCTGTAGCGGAATTTAGGGAGGATGCCAAAGAGGATATCCGCAACGAGTTGCTGATTGAGCGTCAAAGAGGCACCCTCCTCAAGGAAGCGACCATCACCCCTAAAGAGGTAAAAGAGTTTTTTGCCTCTATCCCCATTGATAGCTTAGGCCTGCTGCCCGCTGAGGTACAGCTCAATCATATCGTGATCAAGCCCCCTTATTCTGAGGAAAGCAAAGCACGCGCAAAGGAATTGCTGACCGATATCCGCAAACAAGTCATGGAAGGCGGTAAAGATTTCGGAGAAATGGCTTCCCAGTATACCATGGAACCCGGTGGTCGCCAGCGTAAGGGCAGCTTGGATTGGTTTGGACGGGGCCAGATGGTCCCTGAATTCGAATCAGTGGTTTATCAGATGCGCGTCGGCGAGGTTTCAGAACCTTTTGCCACTGAATTTGGCTACCACATCGTCAAACTGAATGACAAAAGAGGAGAGCGGGTTAACGCCAGCCACGTCCTCATTCGTCTGCAGGTGAGCCCCAATGGCGATTCCCTCGCCATTGATTCCCTGAATAAAGTCCTCACCCTGATTAATGACGACTCCCTGACCTTTGAGCAGGCTGCGCAGATTTACTCTGAAGACCGTCAGACCAAACACTGCGGGGGTTGTATCTCCAACCCCCAGACCCAGGAACTCCGCATTCCCATGGATGCCCTGGATCCAGATATGTATTTCAAGATTGATGAAATGGATGCTGGGCAGATTTCCGGTCCTTCCGAACTCCTGCAGCCCGATGGCTCCCGGGTCTTTCACCTCCTCTATCTTAAGCAAAAAATACCTCCGCATACCCCCAACCTGGCCGATGATTATCAGAAAATTCGAGATGCAGCTTTGCAATCTAAGCAGGCCGAGATCTTTGATAAATGGTTGGAATCGGCTAAGAAAAATATCTATATTGACATCAAGCCTACCGAGTGCGTCAATGCACTACAAAATTGGGTTAAGTAATGCAGAAATTTAAGTCGGAAGTTGAGGCGGCGGACGCCTTGGCCCAAAAGTACCAGGAGCTCAGGAAAGAAATAGGGAAAGTAATTATCGGACAGGATGATGTGGTTGAAAAACTCCTCATCGCCCTCTTCTGTAAAGGACACACCCTGCTTGTAGGGGTTCCAGGACTGGCCAAAACCCTTTTGATCAGTACCATTTCAGAAGCCCTGGACCTATCCTTTAGCAGGATTCAGTTCACCCCGGACCTCATGCCGAGCGACATTGTGGGAACCGAAATTCTGGAAATTGATGAGGACACCAACCGCAAATATTTTAAGTTCATCAAGGGGCCTATCTTCGCCAACATTATTTTGGCGGATGAGATCAACCGGACGCCCCCCAAAACGCAGGCCGCCCTTCTGGAAGCCATGCAGGAGCGGAAAGTAACCATTGCGGGCGATACCCATCCCTTGTCGCCTCCTTTCTTTGTACTAGCTACCCAGAACCCGATCGAGCAGGAAGGTACCTATCCCCTGCCCGAGGCCCAGTTGGACCGTTTTATGTTCAACATTCGGGTAGACTATCCCAGCATAGAGGAAGAAATAGAAATTGTCAGCCGGACCACGACCAATATAGATGTCAAGGTAGACACCGTCCTCTCTCAGGAAGATATCATATACTTCCAGAACCTGGTCAGAACGGTTCCCGTTCCGGAAAATGTGGTCGAGCATGCCGTGCGTTTGGTCAACAAAACCCGTATCGGTACGCCTCACGCCTCTGAGGAAATCAAAGAACTGATTACCTGGGGAGCTGGACCTCGTGCCTCCCAGTACCTCATCCTCGGTGCCAAAGCCCTATCCCTTCTGCGCGGAAAATATTCCCCGGATATCCAGGAGGTAAACGATGTGGCTACTTCCGTGCTCCGCCACCGGATCGTGGCCAGCTTTACCGCTGAAGCGGAAGGCATCACCACAGACGATATCATTCGCAAACTTTTCTAGCGAAGGTTAACACATATATCAGGCCGGTTCGAAATCCATTCGAACCGGCTTTTTTTATCCGAAAAAGAAATTCCCCATTGGCCCATGCTCACATTGAACAGAGCCTGGTGCCTAAGACTCCCATAGTCCGCGACACAGCGGGATTTGATGGCATAATCTTCCTTAGGAAAAACATCCAGAGGAAAGAAACAAAGGGGCTGTTCCAGGCGCAAATGCCTACCATATAAGGCAGATTGCGTATATTACGGGCTCTGGAAGCAGAACAGCCGGTCTCGGTCTGTCTGTAGAATTTATTTAACCCACTATGTTCACTAAATCCCGATTAACCAACATTTCTACCCCACTACTCGCCATGATCCTGATGAGTGGTTCACTGCTCGTCTCGAGTTGTGGTGGCAGTGAAAGTTCCGCCTCTGCCGAAGAAGCCGCTGCTACTGAGCCCGCTGCCCCCGTAACCAACTACCGGGAACAGCGCCAGGTATCCTTTGAAAAAGGCCTGAAGTTCCCAGAGTCTGTGGCTTCCGATGGCGAAACCTATTATGTATCCAACCTGGGGGGTCGCAAAAGTTCTAAGCGCCCTGAGCCTACCAAAAAGGACAAAAACGGCTATATCGCCAAGTTTGATGCCGATGGGAACCTGTTGGAAGGAAAATTCATTAGCGGCCTGCACGCTCCTAAAGGCATGGTCCTTATAGGAGATCGCTTGTATGTTACCGATATCGACAAGGTCTATGGATACGACGTAACCAACGGAGAAAAAGTAACCGAAATCCCTTTCGAAGGGGGCGTTGAGTTCCTCAATGACATCGCCGAGGGGCCTGACGGTACCCTTTTCGTTACGGCTACGGATAAAAATGCCATCTATCAGCTGACCCTGGGCGAAGAACCAAAAATCGAACAGATTGAAACCACCGAGAATATTCCCTCTCCTAACGGGATCACTTATGATGCCGAAGCAAATGCCCTCTACGTCGTGAGTTATGCGGGTCCAGTAGGAAGAGTATTCAAAGTTGACCTTGTCCAGACTACCCCCAAAGTGAGCTATGTAACCAAGCACGAAGGACAGCTGGATGGCGTGGTCAAAATTGGCGCCTTCCTGCTGACGACTGACTGGAACAGCCAGAGCATGTGGTTACTGGATATCACCGATACCAATGCCCCAAGGGAGCATCCTATGGCGGCTCGTATCTCTGGACCCGCTGATTTTTATTATGACCAGGCGGCGGGAGAGTTCTGGATTCCGGCGATGCTAGAGGATAAGGTTTATATTCAAACCTATGCCCTGCGTCCATGAAAGAACACCTGATTCGCTTTTTCAGGTTTAGCCACTGGGCCAACCTCCGGGTACTCGATACCCTGGAGCAGGAAGGGATTACGGATGAAAAAATGATCTTCTGGATCAATCACAACGTCAATGCAGAGCTCATCTGGCTTGACCGGATTCAGGGACGACCTTTCTCCACCTCCCCGCTTAAGATGCGCCCCCTGGCTGCGGTCAGGGAAGCCATGGAGAGCAGCCACCAGTTGGTTATGACCTACCTTCAGGACACAAGCCCTGAAGAACTAGCGGGTAGCATTGCCTATCAGAATTCCCGAGGGGATGCCTTTGAAAACGTGATTCAGGATATTTTGGCGCATGTAGCCAATCATCATACCCATCATCGCTCGCAGATAGCCGCCAGATTGCGGGAACAGGGCATCGCGCCTCCGCCGACGGATTATATCTTTTACTTGCGCGATTAGGGAAAAAATACGCCAAACCTCCGGTAACCTTTTAGGTCGCCGGAGGTTTATCCTTTCTAATATATTTGCCCTTTCGCTTCTCGCACATATTTTGCAGATAGCCAGGCATGCGCATTTGATAAAGAATTGAGCAGATAATTAAGAAAAATTGCCCCCTATTATAGTAATTCGGGCTACGCCGAATGACGGACTTTACCTTTATGGACATACAAGCCAAGCTACGCATTCTTGCCGCTTCCCTTGATGGAGACCTTTACACTGATCAGGCCATGCGCATCCTCTATGCTACGGATGCCTCCGTTTATCGGGAGATGCCCCTGGCGGTAGCCATGCCCAAGCATGCAGAAGATATTACTCAGCTGATCCATTTTGCCCGACAAGAAGGCAGTTCCCTTATTCCGCGCACTGCCGGCACCTCTTTAGCCGGACAATGTGTAGGAAATGGCATCGTAGTGGACTGCTCCCGTTATATGACGGAAATTCTGGAAATCAATGCAGCAGAAAGCTGGGTGAAAGTGGAACCCGCAGTGGTCAGAGATGACTTGAATCATGTGCTGCGGGAGTACGGACTTTTCTTTGGACCAGAGACCTCCACCGCCAACCGGGCCATGATCGGCGGCATGGTAGGCAATAATTCCTGTGGGACCCGTTCCATCATTTATGGCACTACCCGGGACCATGTATTGGAGTTGGAAGTCATTCTTAGTGACGGCTCCGAGGTCCTGTTTGGGCCACTCACCCAGGAAGAATTCAGGGCGAAATGCCAATTGGATTCTCTCGAAGGCCAGGTCTACCGACAAATCCGGGACGAACTCAGTCAGCCTGCACAAGCCGAGGAAATCCGGACTCAGTTCCCCAAACCCAGTATTCACCGCCGAAATACAGGCTACGCCGTAGACGTACTGCTAGAGAGCGAAATTTTTACCGAAGCAGGAGACACCTTCAACTTTTGTAAGCTCCTCACTGGCTCAGAAGGGACCCTGGCTTTTACCAAAAGTATCAAAATCCACGTGGACCCGGTCCCACCTACTTATATCGGGCTAATGTGCCCGCATCACGAAACCATTCGGGAATCCCTGGAAGCGGTACAGATCGCCATGTCTTTCCAGCCCAGAGCGGTGGAACTTATGGACAAGATTGTCATGGACTGTACCAAGGGCAACCTGATGTATCAGAAGTATCGCTTCTTCCTGCAAGGCGATCCGGAGGCGGTGTTGATGATAGAAGTGGGAGGCGATAGCGAAGCGGAAGTACAGGCCAAGTTGGACGAAATTGAAACAGCCTTTAAGGAGGCAGGATACGGATACCATTTCCCCCGCGTCTTTGGGGGCGATATCAAAAAAGCCTGGGCTTTGCGCAAAGCCGGCCTCGGTCTACTCGCCAATATTCCCGGCGACGCCAAAGCAGTGGCGGTCATTGAAGATACCGCCGTAACCATTGAGGACCTGCCGGACTACATTGACGAGATCAGCGGGATCATGGACAAATACGGTCAGCGGTCTGTGTACTATGCCCATGCGGGAGCGGGAGAAATCCACCTTCGCCCCATCCTTGATCTGAAAAAAGCCAAAGACCGGCAGCTCTTTTGGGACATCGGACATGATACGGCCCGACTGGTCAAAAAATACGATGGCTCTCTAAGCGGAGAGCACGGCGATGGCCGGGTAAGAGCGGAGTTTATTCCCATCATGATTGGGGAGAAAAACTACGAGCTGATCAAACGCGTCAAGCATACCTGGGACCCTCAGAATATCTTTAATCCAGGCAAAATCGTAGACGCCCCGCCCATGAACGAGTCCCTTCGCTACGAGGCAGATCAACCTACCAAGCAGTTTGATACAGTCTTTGATTTTAGTGCCACGGACGGGATTCTCAGGGCCGCAGAAAAATGCAACGGCTCCGGAGACTGTCGAAAAACCCATCTTTCTGGCGGGACCATGTGTCCTAGCTATATGGCGACTCGTTCGGAGAAAGACACCACCAGGGCCCGCGCCAATATCCTCCGGGAAATCCTCACCCGTTCGGAAGAGGAGAATCCTTTCGCGCATGAGGAAATCTACGAAGTGATGGACCTCTGCCTGGCTTGTAAAGGCTGTGCGTCTGAGTGCCCTTCTAATGTGAACGTAGCGACCCTCAAAGCCGAGTTTCTTCACCAGTACCACAAAAAGCATGGGATACCTTTGCGGTCCAAAGCATTCGCCCACATCGCGAAGCTCAATGGCCTGGGCGCTAACTTCCCTGGCCTAACCAACTTTTTTCTGCAAGGCAAGCTGAGTAGCGGTTTGATGAAAAAAATCCTCAAGGTGGCTCCGCAAAGAAGCCTCCCGGCTTTGTCTAAGCAAACTCTTTCAACCTGGTATAAAAAACAAAAAGGCAGGCTGCTGGTCCCCACAGATCGTCGGAAAGGGGTGCTCTACTTCTTTGTAGATGAGTTCACGGAGTACAACGATACGGAAATCGGCAAAACGGCCATTGAATTGCTGGCCCATCTGGGCTATCAGGTCAATGTGGTCAAGCACCCTGAAAGCGGGCGGGCGGCTATGTCCAAAGGGCTTTTGAATCTCGCTCAGAAATACGCCAAAGAGAATGTCGCCATCTTTCACCCGCTCATTAGCGAAGAGACGCCTTTGGTAGGGCTGGAACCTTCGGCCATCCTCAGTTTCCGTGATGAATATCCGAAGTTAGTCGCGCCGGAAATGCAGGAAAAAGCGACCCAACTGGGGCAGCAAGCCCTCATGGTGGATGAGTTTCTGGCTAGGGAAATGGCCAAAGGAAATATTTCTCCTGAGCAGTTCGCAGATGCCGAACAGCACATTTTGCTGCACGGGCACTGTCATCAAAAGGCGCTTTCCTCCGTCAATCCTACCCAGGACATCCTGAGCCTCCCCACCAACTATAGCGTGGAAATCATTCCTTCCGGTTGCTGTGGCATGGCGGGATCGTTCGGCTACGAAGCTGAACACTATGAGGTATCCATGCAGGTGGGCGAGTTGGTGCTCTTCCCCAAGGTACGGGCAGCAGCGCAAGACGTCTTGATTGCAGCTCCCGGGACTTCCTGTCGGCATCAAATTGCGGACGGGGCCCAGCGGAAGGCGCTACACCCTGTGGAGATTTTATGGCAGGCTGTGAAGCGGTAGACCTATTTCCCCAATCGCTGGTTGAGCATTTTTTCCAGTCGGAGAGGATCTTTGGCAGAGTGGTCAATCGCCAGGACGCGGACCACTTTTAGCTCCCGATCAATGATATACCAGACATAGTATTTCCTGAAATTTCTGAAGGAAACAGGGCTCGCCTTGTCGGCCTTGATTTCTTCTCGAAAAAAAGGGCCGATAGTTGCCTGGGGAATACCCGGTATGTCTCGTTGATACCGGGCTTCCATACGTTTAAGGGTGTCCTCCAGGGCAACGAGGAAGTCGCTCCCTAAGTTAGTGTTCAGGGAAGAAAGGAAGGTAAAAATGCTTTCGACATCTAATTCAAGATCTGGAGAATCGAGGAGTTGAAATGCAAAACTCACTCAGAGGGATTGATTCGCTTTTTTATTCGTTGGATGAATTCTTCCTGAGAAATGAAACTTTCTTCTCCCTTTTGATAAGCCGTAAGCCTAGCCTGGAGCTTTTCCCCTAGCAGTTGCTCTTCTACCTCAGTAATGGGCGGGAATGCGTGTCCATCAGGGCTTAACTCCCTGAGACGAATCACCAGCGCTTCCATTAACACGGATAATTCAGCAAGGTTAGTAATCCCTTTCACGTTTTCCAGCCCAGCCAGTAATTCTTTACTCATCATACCTTGGGTTACCCTTTAAGATACGAAAAAACCCCCAATTTGATGCCTACTGCTCAGGGGCTTTTTCTTCCGCCTGCTTGGACAAGGCCTTGGCTTCAATGAAGATTCGCTTGACGATGGGGTGCTCCGCGCGGATACTTTTTTCTACCCGTGCTACGGAAGCTTCGATTTGATCTGCAGTGAGTTCATCCTTGAATTCTACATCCAGGGCCAGGAAGAGGTCATGGGGACCAAAGTGCATGGTGATCGGAGGATTGGCGTTTTCGATGCCTTCATCGGCCAGCACCATTTGGTGAATACTTTCGCGCACCTCTGGGTAAGCACTTTCGCCAATCAGCAGGGCTTTGGACTCAGAAGCCAGAATCCAGGCACTAAAGGAAAGGATAGCCCCAATAGAAATCGCGGCAATACCGTCCCACATAGGATCTCCCGTTACCTGGGCCAAAAATACCCCTGCCAGGGCGATCAACAGGCCTAAGAGGGCTGCCGCATCTTCAAAGATCACGGCAAAGGAAGAAGGGTCTTTGGACTTCAGGATATCTTCCCAAAAGCCTTTTCCTCGGCGGGTTTTGTTAAACGCCTTCAAGGCGAACACCAACGCAGCCCCTTCAAATACGATGGCCAGGGCGAGCACAATGTAAGACCAAAAGGGATCTCCCAGCGGTTCCGGATGACGTAGGTGGGAAACGCCTTCCCAGAAGGACATGCCTGCCCCGATGGCAAAAATCAATACCGCTACGACCAGGGACCAAAAGTAAAGCTCCATGCCATGGCCCAGCGGATGGTCAGCATCTGCTTCTTTTTTACTTTGCTTGAGACCAAAAAGCAGCAAGCCTCCGTTACCGGTATCGACCAGGGAGTGAATGCCTTCGGATAACATGGCAGAACTACCGCTGAAATAAGCGGCGACAAATTTGGAAATGGCGATGCCGGTGTTAGCCGCCATGGCTGCGTAGATGGGACCTTTTGCTGAACCTGCCATGCTAATTGAGTGCTTAGTTGATGTTGAGTTGGCGTGAAGTTAATGATTGTTGGCAAAACGGGGCAAGCCCTAGCGAATCTGTCCTGCTCCTCTTAGCACCCATTTCTCCGTAACCAGCTTTTCCAGGGCAAAAGGCCCACGGGCATGGAGTTTCTGGGTTGAGATGCCGATTTCCGCGCCTAATCCAAACACGCCCCCATCTGTGAAGCGGGTAGAAGCATTGGCATAAACCGCTGCGGCATCTATTTCCTGCAGGAAGCGTTCGCTGATTTTTTCATCCTCAGCTACAATTGCCTCTGAGTGCCTGGAGGAATAGCGCCGGATATGAGTCAGCGCTTCCTGGTAGCCTTGAACCACTTTTACCGAACACTTATAAGACAAAAATTCCTGGCCGAAGTCATCCTCTGTGGCTTTTTTCAAAAAAGCATAGCCTGCCTTCTCGATATGCGAATAGGCCGCCTCATCCGCGCGGATTTCTACTTCATAGGCCGCCATCCCTGGCAGAATCTTCGGAAGAAAAGTTTCCGCTATAGCAGCGTCCACGACCAGGGTGTCCAGGGCGTTGCAGACTGAAGGGCGGGAAGTCTTGGCGTTGACAGCAATGGCCGCGGCCTGGTCCAGATCGGCAGAGCTGTGCACATAAGTATGGCAAACCCCCGCACCGGTCTCGATGGTTGGCACCGTTGCATGCTCCCGAACAAATTGAATCAGCCCGGCAGAGCCCCGGGGAATAATGATGTCCAGGTAGCGGTCAGCGGTGAGCATTTCCTTGACGAACACCCGGTCCGTCGGCAGCAGCTGGACCAAATCAGCTGGAAGCTTATTTTCTTCCAGGGCTTTATGAATCAGGGAAACCAGGATACGATTGGTAAAATCTGCATCTGAGCCACCACGCAGCACCGCGGCATTGCCAGATCGGAGACAGAGGGCCGCTACATCAATGGTCACATTGGGCCGGGCCTCGTAAATCACGCCCACTACGCCCAGCGGTGCGCTGACTTTTTGAATGTTGAGCCCATTTTCCAGCGTCCCTTCCATCAGGACCTGTCCACTGGGATCTGGAAGTCGAGCCACGTCTCCTACGCTAGCCGCCAGGGCTTCAATGCGTGCCTGATCTAAAGTGAGTCGGTCCCGCATCGGATGATCTGGGGCCATCCGGGCCAGGTCCTTTTGATTTTCCTCCGCAATCTGCGAAGCGTGGGCTTTGAGCAAGCCTTCGAGTGAAAACAACAATGCTTTTCGGGTTTCATTCCCCTGACTCACCAAGGTAAATGAGGCTTCACGAGCGGCGTGTAATTGCGGTTCTATCGTTTGGGTTCCCATCATAGGAGCGCGTTAGACAAATACAATATCATCAGCGTGGGCAATTTCCAGCCCTTTGGTTTTCGGATGTGAGGCAAGATAGGTAGCCGAAACTTTGGCGCGGGCCAGGGCAAAAGGTGCCTCCTCCCCTACCCGCACTAATTCAAATACTTCTCCCTTTTCAAAGGGCCGGACTAACTCCAGCAATCCTACGGCCAGCAAACTTTTGCGCTGACCGAGGGCTTGATAAGCCCCTTCGTCTATCACAATTCGTCCAGACACCAGACTGCTACTGGCGAGCCATTTATTACGCGCCGAAAGGGTGCTTTTCTGCGGCAGGCATATAGTCCCGGTTTGTTCCGCTTCTGCTTCCAGAATGCTGCCCGCCTGCTCCAAACCGAAGATCACCACTTTGATCCCCATGCGGGTAGCTAGTCTGGCGAAAGTCAGCTTAGAGATCATACCCCCTAATCCAGCATCGCTTTTTTTCTTTTGTGCCAATCCCATCACCTGCTCATCAAATTGCTCAATCCTGGACACCACCCTTCCCTGCGCATCCAATACTCCGGGAACCGAAGTGCCCAGCAGCAGCTTTTCTGCGCCAAAGCCAATGGCCATTAGGGTGGCTAGTTCATCATTGTCTGAAAAGCGAATTTCCAGGCTGCTGACTACGTCATTTTCGTTGGCAATCGGAATGACCTCGTGCTCCCACAGCGTATCAAAGGTTTCTCTGAGCTGGAGAAATTGGAATCTTTCGGAAAAATGTCTGCGTTCACACAGGCTTTGGGCAATGGTGATCCCGTAAGGAGCAAAGAACTGCTGGTACTTATTGATCAAGAGCGGATTGCCAATCGCAGCGGCGGCCTTTCTTTCTTTGACTTGCCCCTGATAGTGCTTCATAAGCCTTTTGCCCGCCCCAACTGCTCCCGAAGAAACCATCACGATGCGGTAGCGGCGATGCAACTGCGCCACCTGCCGGGCCATTTCGACCAAGACAGGCTCATCGAGGCTGCCATCCGCCCTGGAGATGGAGGCAGTCCCTATCTTCAATATGAGAATCGGCTTTTTCATCCTAACTTGCAGGGGCAAAATTAACCATTGAGGGATAAGCGCCAAGCCTTATGTTAAAGATTGTGGAATGTCCGAGGGATGCCATGCAGGGAATTACCCATGCCATTCCGACTGAGCTAAAGATTGCATACGAAAATGCTTTGCTGAAAGTTGGATTTGACACCCTGGATTTTGGCAGCTTCGTCTCCCCTAAAGCCATTCCCCAAATGGCCGACACCGCAGCGGTGCTGGCAGGGCTGGATTTGGACCATACCGATACCAAGCTCTCCGCCATCGTCGCAAATAAGCGAGGCGCAGACACGGCTTGCACCTTTCCAGAAATCAGCTACCTCGGCTATCCTTTCTCCCTCTCGGAAACCTTCCAGCTTCGCAATACGCGAAAAGACATGGAAACCTCTTTCGATTTGGTCAAGGAGGTTCAGGAATTGTGTGTAACCCATGATAAACAGCTCTTGCTGTACTTCTCCATGGCCTTTGGCAATCCTTATGGCGATCCCTGGCATGCGGAACTGGTGGAAAGCTGGACGGACAAAATGGTAGCTGAAGGCATCAACTTGATCGCCCTGGCCGACACCGTAGGCTCGGCCGATGAGGAATCTATCTCTAGTATTTTTACGACCCTTCTACCTCGCTTCCCGGAAGTAGAGATTGGGGCGCACTTTCATGCCCATCCGGATGACCGCATAACCAAACTCCAGGCCGCCTGGGACGCAGGCTGTCGCCGCTTTGATGTAGCCTTGCAAGGATATGGAGGTTGTCCTTTTGCGAAAGATGATTTAGTAGGGAATATTTCCACCGAAAGCCTGCTTACTTTTGCTAACCAACAGCAAGAACCCTTATCTTTAGACCTGGATGCCCTGGCAGAAGCTCAAGCCCTGGCACCCTCCATTTTCCTTCATCAATAAGCCTACATGTATTTTACCCGAATACCCAAACTGGTGCAACGCATGTATCCGGATATGGTATGGCGCATGCAGGAGGACAAGCCCCGAATTTATCTCACCTTTGATGATGGGCCTTGCCCGAAAATTACCGCCTGGGTATTGGAACAACTGGCCGCCTATCAGGCCAAGGCCTCTTTTTTTGTCATCGGAAAAAATGTCCAACAACATCCCGGGCTGGCCCACGCCATCCTGGATGCCGGACATACCCTCGGTAACCATATGCATGATCATCTGCATGGATGGCGGACGGATACCAAAAGCTATCTGAAAAATTTTCTGCAAGCTCAGCAGATCATCGCGGAATATACAGGCTGTAGCACCCGGCTCTTCCGGCCTCCCTATGGGCGGATGACGCAGGCACAACGCTATCATATTGACCGCAGCCATCGCATCCTGATGATGGATGTCATCAGCGGGGACTTTGACCGGAAACGGAACGGAAAGCAATGTTTTGAAACGGTCAAACGCCATAGCCGATCTGGCTCTATTCTCCTCTTCCACGACAGTGAAAAGGCCTGGCCTCGGTTAAAGGAAGCCTTGCCGCAAACCTTGGCTTATTTTTCGGAAAAAGGCTATGAATTTCTGGCCTTGCCGGATAAGGAACTCAAACCCCTGGACGCCCCCGAATTACCGTTAGGAGTTCATTAAGCATCATGGCCGTCGCCCCCCAAATAATCTGACCATTTACCAGAAAGGCCGGAGTTTTGATGGTCATATTTTGTCCCACCTTTACCTTCACGGTCTGCCGGGTTTCCGGGGCCAGCAAAAGCGGTAGCTCCGTTTCGATGATGGCGGCCACTTCCATGGGAGAAGGAACAAATTCCGGGCGATAAGGGAGGAAGCCTACCTGGGGATATACCAGAAAATTGCTAGGAGCAATGTAGAGCGGGCTTAACTGCCCGAGGATTTCTACTTCGGTCTGAGGAATACCTAATTCTTCTTCTGCCTCCCGCAGGGCGGTCATTTGCACATTGCGATCCGACTGCTCCATTTTTCCTCCGGCAAAAGAAACCTGCCCGCCGTGGACTTTGCCGTCATCTGTCCGCTTCATGAATACCATGTGCAGAACCTCCTGATGGGGATACATCAAGGCCAGTACGCCTCCTTTGCGGTGGTCTTCTCGGGGCTGCCAATCTCGGGCTGGTCCACGGGAACTCATTTCCCACTGGGCATCCCGGCCGGGCAAAGGCTGCTGCAGCCTGGTTTTGAGATATGGAATCAGAGATTCATTCATCGGATTTCCCCCCAAATATGCGCAAACTCTGCGATCATCATGGCGGTCCCTCCCCAAATCAACTGGTCGCCATTGACGGTGTAGCCAGGGGCCTCAATAAAGTTTCCGCCAAATACATCTACCCGATGCCGACCGATATTTCCTTGCTCGAGAAAGGAAGCGGGATGGACTTCAATCACTCCGGCTACTTCTTTCGGATCGAGTTGGAAGGCTGGACGTTCCCGCATTAAGCCCACGCGTGGATACACAATGAAGTTGGAGGGAGGAATATAAATCTCTGTGAGATTACCTAAAATTTCCACCTCGGTCCGTGGAATCCCCAATTCCTCTTCCGCTTCTCTTAGAGCAGTATCCGTGGGGGTTTGGTCCACTGACTCAATGCGTCCCCCGGGAAAACTGATTTGTCCCCCATGTACTCTCCCGTCCTCGGCTCTGCGCATGAAGGGAATATGCCACCTCCCTTCATGTGGATACAACAGCAAGAGGATCGCACTGTATTTCACATTATCCGGTATGGAGACTTCCTTGGACCGGAGCGGCGGGGCCATTCGCATCTGTATATCCAATCCGGGTAAGGGTGCCTGTAATCGGGTTTTGAGCCGCTGGCTCAAGGCATCGCTATTCAATATCATGGGCCTTCAATCTGGTGGCAAGTTACTGAAGTATCCTGCACATTTGGAAAGGATGTTGCAAATGCCTGCATTTTCTCCTCCTCCTTCATGCAGCATCTTTTTGGCTTCTCACGTCTAGAGGAAAATTAACCCCTAGCTTCCATGAAAAGACTTTTTGCCGGATTAATGTTTTATGGCATGCTCCTTCTCCAGTTGCAGGCGCAGGACGCTCCCTCCTATACCTGGCAACTTGGGGTGAAAGGACAACTCCTCGCCGACCGGGTAGCCTTGTTTTCCGAATCAGGTTTTCCAACCTATGAAACGGCCTGGTCCACCACTGGAACCATCGGTCTGAGCCTGCAAAGAAGATTCAACCGAAACTGGAGTCTTTTTTCCGAAATCAATCTCTACCAACGCCAACTTCCCCGACAGACTTATACTTCTGACCAGGGACTGGATTTTGCGGCTGATCGCATCATGATTCCGGTGGCCCTTATTTTTGTCGAAGGAAGTAGTTTCCAATATCAAATTCCCGTGGGCATACAAAAGCATTTCTCTCTTTCTAAAAAAGAAGGCTCCGTCCATCCAGAATTTACCCTTGGCCTGGGGGTCGCCTTACAGGGCTATCTGTATCAGGATCTGACTTTTTATCGCCAACCCATTTTTCAGGGAGAGCGGGAACAACGGTATTGGGAGACCCCGGAACTGTTGCCACTGGCGAGAGCGGGCTTTCAAGTTGACCTCAAAGAAAAGTGGGGCCTCGGCTGGGACCTTAGCCTTCAGGCTAACCGCCTCCGAAATACGCCCGACTGGTATTACTTTACTGGGATCAACCTCCTCTATCGCTTGTAAGTCTTTGGTATGCGAAAGCCCATTCTTTCTCTAATCGTCCTGAGCCTGCTCCTGCTTGCCCCTTTCCTGAGTCAGGCTCAATTTTACCGTCCCCTGACCAAATGGAAAGTGGGCATCCATAGCCAGGCTTTGGTAGACCGGGTCAATACCTTCAAGAATTTTGGCCGCATACAGGATGAACGTCTTCTCTCAGTAGTCCCCTTGTTCGGAGCCCAAATAGCCTATCGCTTCCACCAAAAGTGGGAAGCCTTCACGGAGTTTAATTATTACCAAAGGGATATCCCTTTGCAGGAGGAAAATCGGGACAGTAGAATAGAATTTGCCGCCCTCCGCTTGGTCGCAGTTTCTCCACGACTGTTAGAGGGGCAGAGCAGTTTCTATCAAATCCCTGTGGGGGTACGCCGTTTTTTCCCATTGGGAAAGGATAAAATCGTCAATGAAAATCGCGGCATCGCTGAATATTTTTTGGGCATGGGTGGCATCTTTTATGGGTATTTGAAACGAAGCCTCACCTATGGGATTGCTACGCCGAGTCCTTACACGAAGGACGAGACCTGGGGCGCTCCTGATTTCCGCCTCTTTCTCGAAGGAGGCCTGCAACTTCCCTTGGCTAAACGCCTTTTCATCAGTCCGCAGGTGCGGGTCATGCTCAACTGGGTCAACCCCATGGATTTCTATTATTTCGCTCATCTTGGCCTAAGCTATCGCTTGTAATCTTTTCCCTTTCATCATGCGTCACCTTTCTCTCGTTTTCGCTTTTCATTTCAGCTTGAGTCTGCTCTGCTCAGACCTGCTGGCCCAGCCCTATAAGCCGCTTGGTAGGTGGCTGGTGGAAGTAGAGGCTGGGGCTTTATTTGACCGGGTTCGGGAATTCAACGACCTGGGCCAGCCTACCAATTCCAATGCCTGGAGCACCACTCCAAGCTTTGGATGGGGCATCTCCTATCGACTGGCCAAACATTGGTCCCTATTTAGCGAGGTGGACCTCTACCGCCGTCAATTGCCTTTGCAGGAGAATTATGAATCGGCCAGCCTGGAGTTTTCCTCCAATTTCGTGGCCGATGTAGCCTTCCCACCGAACCTGGTAGCTGGTAAAAGGGATATTTACCAAATAGCCACCGGTGGTAAGCTCCATCTTCCGCTCACCCGGCAAAAAGTCGTCAACGCCAATGATGGCATACCGGAGTTTCATCTGGGACTGGGCGTAGTCCTACTAGGAAATATTCAGGAAGACCTCACTTATTACGACTTCAGCGATCCAAATACTGCGATAAACAGGGTCCAAAACCGGGGAAATCTCTTTCAAGCCCAGTTACTGGGCTCCATGGGCGTCAGTATCCCCCTGAGCCGGCAATGGTTGGCCCTGGCTGAAATGTGCATTCAGTGGGGCCGCAAGCGCTGGGCCAATGATGTCTATTACTACCCGAGCCTCGGCCTGGCCTATCGCTTATAATTTATTCCATCCAAAACAGCAATCACCATGAAATACCGTTTTCTACCGCTTCCCTTCCTCTTCTGCCTAAGTCTGGCTATGTCTCCCCTATCGGCCCAGGAAAACCGCCTGCAAGCAGGGATACAGCTGGGGGCTCTGTACGAGAATGCTCCCCGCTACAACGAAGCTTATCAGGGCACCGGAGAAAATGGCCTGAGCGTAGACGCGACTTTGGGGTTCCACCTTAATTTTTTTCTGGCAAAGCGCTGGTCCATCTTCTCCCAAGGAGATGTTTTTCGTCGCTTCATCCCTCGTCAGCGCTCCTTCAATGGCGATGATGTGCAGTACGGCATATATGAGAGCGGCTTTGTCAGACCTGGTTTTGTAGAAGGGCACCGTTGGTTTGGACAGATAGACCTGGGCATACAGCACCATTTCTTGTTAGGAAAAAGGAAAGACGCCCCGGAAATTCGGCTAGGTATAGGCAGCCGCTTTCAGGGCTCCATTTACCATCGCTTTGATCGCTATACGCCTAATGATCCGGAAGTTTTTGTAGCAGAGGAGAAAGATTGGTGGGGTAACGGTCGGTTTTTACCTATCGCCAGATTAGGTTTTTGGCTGCCATTAAATGAGCACTGGGGGCTCATTGTTAACAATTCTTTTCAGCCTAATTATGTCCGCAGGCCTCAACTCGACCCCTGGTTTTATAGTCAGGTCGGTATCAGTCGGCGCTGGTAAGGGGCTTACCTGGCCCAGTTTTTCATGGCCAGCTGCCCACAGCCTCCGTCTACATCTTTCCCCCGACTCCGCCGGACATTAACGATCACCCCGGCTTGTTCCAGATAATGGATAAAAGCATTCATGCGAGCCGGGGTGGTATTTAAAAATCCGGCCTCAGGAACTGGGTTGTATTCGATCACATTGATTTTGGCAGGTACGATCCGAGAGAATTCTGCCAACTCCTTCGCATCTTGCAAACTATCGTTGATATCCTTGAAAATGCAGTATTCCAGGGTAATGCGGTTCCCGGTTTTTTCGTACAGATAAATCAAGGCTTCTTTCAAAGCTTCCAGGGAATTGGCCTCGTTGATCGGCATAACCAGGCTCCGCTTATCGTCGTTGGCTGCATGCAGCGATAAAGCAAATTCAAATTTCACCTGATCATCCCCCAGGCGCTTGATCATCTTGGCGATGCCAGCGGTGGAAACGGTAATCCGCCGCGGGGACATGCCCAATCCATCCTCAGAGCTCACCATTTCGGTGGATCTCAGAACGTTTTTATAGTTGAGCAAAGGCTCGCCCATGCCCATATAGACAATGTTGGTTAGGCCGCGCCCATACTGGGCTTCAGCTTCCTGCTTGAGCAGTTGTACCTGATCGTAGATTTCGTAGTGCAGAAGATTATGCTTGAGATCCAGAAAGCCCGTGGCACAAAATTTACACGCCAGCGAACAACCCGCCTGGGAAGAAATACAAGCCGTTACACGCTTGGGGGTGGGAATGAGCACCCCTTCCACTTCCTGTCCTCCTGCCAGTTCAAAAGCATATTTGATGGTGCCATCTTTACTTTTCTGCGTAGCCTTAATCTGCACCTTCCCAATGACATAGGTTTCACTCAACTTCTGGCGCAGCTTTTTGCCCAGATTCGTCATTTCCTCAAAAGAGCCGACTCCCTGCTTCCAAAGCCAATCATAAATCTGCCGGGCCCTGAATTTAGGCTCTTGCCATTCCTGCATGAGTTGCTGTAACTCTTCGAGGGAAAGGGCACGTATGTTGGGTATTTTTTTCATGCTCACCGTAGCTGCTGCAAAAATACGGGGATTTGGGGGAATTGTTGTGATCCGGGTAAAATGAAAAGCCTAAGGCCTGTTTGATGCAGCATTTGATCCTTTCCTGTCGTTTAATAAGCAAACAAATACAGCATGAAACGTTTCTTTATGATGCTGGTGGCAGGATGCTTCTTCTTAGGGGCCTGTACCGAAACCAGCCTGACTTCCGCCAAGGTATTGAATGAAGGCGACCCCGCCAGAGACGGATGCGGATGGATCATTCTAGATGAGGCTACGGACACCCGCTACAGCCCGGTAAACCTGGACAGCACCTACATGATCAATAATCTCGAAGTAGCATTACTCTTTTCTTTGACCGGAAATAAGGCCCCGGTTTGCTGGGGACAACTGGATGAAATTGACATACAAGAGATCAAAGAAAAATAGGCAGGGGTATCAAAAGTAACACATATGTCATCCCGAATTTTGAATAAGCCAAGATTCCATCAAAACGCTTCTTGAATCCCGAACTGCCTACATACCTACAAATATGTCACCCCGGAAAGGCATTTGACCGATAGGGAAAATGACTTATCCGGGTCATAAATCCCGACATGTTAATCGTCGGGGGTCTCCATGATTATATAAGGGTCGCATACACCTCCCTTCATG
>JBCBGC010000018.1:0-78136 GCA_038527215.1 Bacteroidota bacterium | reverse complement strand
TAAGTTAAGGTTTTCCTGAATTTTTTTCGGATAAAAATAGGCCTCGTCTTAGGTTCCTCTGGCGAGGAGCCAACTTTCTATCAGTGTCTTGAAGATGGCTTGTTGTCGTTCCTGGGCAAAATTCCGGATGGCAAAAGCTCGTCCTTCCTGCCCGTGTTCAGCAATCAATTGAGGATTTCGCATATAGCGGGCAATCGCTTCCGCAAAGGCCCTGGCATCAAAAGCTGGGGCCAATAAGCCGGTCAATCGATGCTGTACTACTTCTGGGTTGCTGCTCGCGTCAAAGGCTACCACGGGCTTTTCATTTAGCATGGCTTCAACCATGGAAAAACCAAAGCCTTCAAACCGGGAGGAACATACGTATACATCCAATTCTTGCAGGAAAGGCCCCATCTCATGCACGAAGCCATGAAAAACCACTTCTTTGGAAAGACCTAATTCCAGCACTTTCGCTTCCAGTTCCGGGCGCAAAGGCCCGTCCCCCGCCAGGTGTAACAAAAAGGACAGATGATTCTTCTTCAGAATCCTTGCCGCCTCCAGGAGCAAATCATGGCCTTTCTGGGGCACCATCCGAGCCGCCATGCCTAACACCATGGGTGCATCCATACGGATGGCATGCGGGACAGGTTCTGGAATTTCCAGACCGTTGTACAGCAATTGAATGTCGAGTTCTGCCGGGTCCAGGTTTAGGTTATGCAACAGCTGCTGGGCGGTCATGCGGGAGTTGACCAGGAAGGTGTCTACTACCTTGGTAAAGAGCCAGCGGTTGAGGCGCGTTCCCTTAGGGGGATGAGCCAGACCTCGACGATACACTACCTTGATCCCTCCGGTCAGGTGGGCGGCCAGACCCGCAGTTTTCAGTTCATTGGAACCATTGAGCAGAACCAGACGGACCTTTTGCTGCCGCAAAAAACGCCGCAGCTTGCCTAATTGGAAAGGATTCAAGAAACTCAGCCCGGAATGGGCCATTTTTTTCACGCCTACTTCACTCCCGGCCAATCGGTCCAGCCAATCCGCTGCAGGATGCACCAGCATACTGACCCGGTAGCCCTGGGTGGACAGGAAGCGAGCTGCCTCCACATGCCATTTCTCCCCTCCGCCCCAGCGTTGGGAAAGGTTCACCAGACAGATATGAGGAGCATCAGTCACGGGCTTTAGGTCAAGGATTTTTTTGGTTGGTAAAAGCTAAAAACAGCAAGCGGCCCAGCAGTAATTTACGGTCGTTGTGGCCCTGCGGAATCCGCTTCATCTGTTTGAGCAGCCAGAGCCAGGGCCCCAGGAATAAAAGGAGCCAGCGGGAAGTGCTTTGCTCCCGGTCAATCTCATAGGAAGCCTTGCCAAAGCCCTGTTTGATGGCGATGTAATTATACTGGTCCAGGGTGCGAGCGGCCACGTGTTGCAGGCCGTTGTAGTTGTGCAGGTCCAGGGGTTTGAAGCTATAGTAAAAGCCGCTGAACAAAAAGCGAAAGCGGGACTTGAGCGATAGGATATTGGGCGTGGATAAATACAGGATTCCGCCAGGCTTGAGGATGCGGCTCATTTCGCAGAAAAAAGTCTCATGGTCGTTGATGTGCTCACTCACCTCGATGGCGATGGCCATGTCGAAGCTGTTGTCCGCATAGGGAAAAGCCTGGGTGATGTCCACCTTCCGGCATTCCACTTCCGGATAGTGAAATTCCTCCGGAAAGAGATCACAGGCCGATACCTGATAGCCCATTTCGTGCAGCCGCTTGGTGAAAGCGCCATGCCCTGCCCCTACATCCAGGATATGGGTATCCCTGGCAATGCCCTGCCCCTGAAAAAAGCTCAGGAATTTTTCGTGGGTACCCGGCATGGCAATAGGTACAATCTGGGTTGGAGGGCTACTGTTAGGATTCATCGTCTCAAAGCTAGGGAAATCGAGGGAGATTTCCTGCCGGGGTGATCCTGTGGGCAATCCCTGGGGGTAATCACAAGATTCCGATGGTAGCAGGGGATTCCGCTGACAGCGGTAGCAGCGGATTGCATCCGCTGAGAAAGAGCCCAGCATTCGCTGGGAACAGGCCAGCATGCGCTGGGAACAAGCCAGCATCTGCTGCAAAGACCTGCGTTCCCGCAGGAAAACCTGATCCGCAGCTGCAAGCTGCGGCAGAGGGTTTTACCGGCTGGAAGCCAGTGTTACGGTATCCACCATGATTCATCGATGGCAGCGGTAGCAGCGGATTGCATCCGCTGAGAAAGGGCCCAGCATGCGCTGGGAAAGGGCCCAGCATCCGCTGGGAACAGGTCAGCATGCGCAGCAAAGGATTGCGTTCCCGCAAGAAAATTCAACCCGCAGCTGCAAGCTGCAGCAGAGGGTTTTACCGGCTGGAAGCCAGTGTTACGGTATCCACCATTCATCGAAGGACCGCTACCACTCAACGAAAAATCCAGCGTTCAGGCTGTAAAAAGGGCATCTTGCTCCTGTGCTCAGATCATACCCAACTTACGATGAAAAATTTAGCTCAACTTCTTACGCTCTTGTTGTTTTGTGTGGCCTCGCTGTGCGTGTTCTATTTTTTTCCAGCAATTATGCTAGTCCCAATGATGGTGTGCGGGATTTATGTGAATAAAGGGTTACAGGCTGGGCGTCAGCCGGAGCAGCCGTTGCCGTTTGGTTGAGCCAAGCATCTATCTCTAGCACTAGGGGCCTTGCCTGTACGCCTCAACCGCCTCGAATCGGTATTTCCTGATTCGCTTACTGGGCAAAGTCCCCGCTGGTTGATTTCTCTCCTGAATTACTCGCCTTCTATAAAGCGCCTGCACGCTGCTCTGATCACGGCGTCTACCTCATCCAGGCTATTTACCTTCCCATAGACGGAAGGGAAATCCGTATTGATCAGGACATCGATATCCTCTTGAATGCGTAGAAATTCCATGTAAAAAGGATGCTTTATCTGGTGGTAAGCAATGCGCTTCAACATGGCTAGCCCTTGCTGAGGATTTTCCTCTCCAGCGACCACGGTGCGAGCTACTTCCCGCGCATAGGATTGCAGGTAGGCTGCTTCCTCTCTCGGGATCTCCATCCCTACTTCCTCCACCGCCTGCCAAAAATACAGTTCCCGTACTTCGGTAGCTTCGTGATCCAGTCCAGCCAGGATTTCCAGGCTGGGGGAAGAAAGGCCGGTTTGTAGCTGAGTAACGGCCCACTTAACCAGGCCTTCGCTGCCTACCTGGCGCATGGCATATTGGGCAAGGAGAACGAGGGTTTCTGGGTAAAGTTCAGGGGTCGACATGAGAAAAAGTGTGCTGGTGGTGCAATGACTTACTTAGGATTTCAGGACCGCATAGGTCATTTCTACCATGCCATCCTGGTAGGTAGTTACGGCTTTGAGGTGTAATCGTTGTTCCTTCCCGACCTGATCGAAAAAGGGCGTTCCGCCTCCCAAGAGAATCGGCATGACGGAAAGGTTGATTTCATCAATGAGGTCCTGCTGAAGCATATCTCGGGCCGTTTCCGGTCCGCCCACCATCCAGATGTTTGGGTACTGATACTTGAGATTCTGCACGAGGGTTCGCAGGTCTCCCTCAGCAAAGGAGACGGTAGGGCGATCGTCCTTACGCGTCTGATGCGTCAAGACCACCACGGGCGTCTCTCCGTAGGGCCAACCCAGTTTTAGTGCTTGTTCATAGGTGCGCGCCCCCATCAGGTAACAATCTACTCCCGCCAGGAAATCCGCTACGTCTTCTTCCGTCAGTACTTTCCCCGCTTCATAATGGTCCTGGGAGCGCATCCAGTCCAGGCTTTGGTCTGGCTTGGCCACGAAGCCGTCGAGGCTGGATACCATGTGTAGGGTTATGGTGGGGAGGATGCTTTTTGTTGATGCCATGATGGGCTTATTTTTTTGTGTAGCGATTTTGTAGCTTTTTTCTTTATAAAGCTTTTTACACTTTTTTTAGAAAAAAGTGTAGCAAAAAATCGCACCGCCCAAAACCACACTCCATGGCCGCCCCGGTTCCCGATGGGCGCTGCAGAGCCAACGCTCCCAAGAGCCTCCTACTAGCTTGAGGTTTTTTCTAGCGGAATTAGCCTGGACCTACAGTTCGCACCCTGGCAGCGTCTAAGCCCCGGCGCCCCAGGAACCTTTTATTAAAGATTATCTTATTAATAAGGGAGGTAATTCATTTAAAGTTAGGCTACCTCCCTTTTTCATTATAGCTAATTCGTCATGGTAAAATGGCTTTACTCAAAGGCGATCTTTTCTACTTCGACGATCAGTTCGTAGAAAAATCGTTGTTTGGCGGCGTCGTTGAAGAAGGTGCCGACGTTTTGGGCCATAATCAGGGTGGTTTGACGGGTGGGGTTATAGAGCATCATGGCAGCGGAGCCGACATGGTTACCGAAACTGCCGTACCAGGTTTCGCCGGAGACTTTGACCTGCCCGATGCCGAGTCCGTAGCCGACATAGTTCTGCTGGCTTTGGCCATCTGGAATGGCGATCACGTCCACCATTTCCTGATAAGAGGCGGCCGAAAGCAGAACTCCCTTTCTCAAGCCATCCATAAAGCTGGCCAAATCGGACAAGCTGCTCACTACTCCATCGGTGCCCGCGAGACCTGCAATCAGGGCGGTTTGTATATCGCTCACATTCTCCAACACGCCATTGCCATAGCGGTCCCAATAGCTGGCGGGTACCTGCGTAGGTAATTCATCTGGCTGCTCGACCAGAAAAGCATCGGTGCTACCCAGGCGGTCAAAAATGCGGGTCTGATAGCTTTCTTTAAGCGGCGCATCTACCTTTTCGATCAGCATCGAAAGCAAAATAAAATTCCCATCACCATAGTAAAAGCGTTCTCCCGGAGCAGCTGCGGGCTTAACCCCGTAGAGATAGCGCATCAGCTCTTCCATGCTGTACTGGCGAGTGGGCTGGTTGAGGAAATCGAGTAAGAAGTCCGTTTCAAATACATCAGGCATGCCGGAGCGGCATTGTAATAACTGACGGATGGTGGCAGTCTGGCCGTTGGGAATGCGACGCAGGAGCTTTTCATCCAGATAGGGGGTAAGCTGATCTTCCAGAGAAAGTTTGCCTTCCTCTGCCAGTTGCAAGACAATCACGGCAATGTAAGACTTGATCAGACTGGCCGTGATCATGCGATGGCAAGGCGAAAGTGGTATGCCTGCCTCCACATCCGCATAACCGGCAGCGCCTTGCCAGCATCCATCGACAGGATGGTCTAGCAGCAGGTTCAGGCCAGGGATGCCCTGGGCGGTATAGCGGTCCAGTAAGCCTTGATAGGCGGCATGCTTAGGGTGAGTGGTCGTTGCTATGGTACAGTTTACCTGGGCGTCCGGAGCAGGGATATCGAGGGATTGGCAGGACAAAAGGGCCATCATGGCCACACTGATGATGAGTTTTTTCATGGCTATTGAGTTGAGGTGGAACGAAAGGAAGGGAGCTGGTAGGAAAGGCCGATGGAAAGCAGATTTTGCGGCAGGACTGGGAAGGCTTCGGTGGCGAAATAAGGCAACTGAAAGTAGAATTGATTTCGCAGAAAAAGGCGATATCGCGTAGAAGCGGCATAGCCCAGTTCCAGAGAGAAGCCACTAAAGCCGCTGTTTATCGGCCGCGCCTCCTGCTCTTGGTAAGTCCCCAGGACTTCATCAAAGACCAGGCTTTCCCGAGCATAGCTTTGCCGAAGGCTGCCCATATCCAGACTCAGGCCAGCCTGAAGACCGCTCGCGTGCTGATAGCGATACCCCAGCCGTAAGCCCATCAACAGGCTGTTTCCGACCTCTGTATTGGGTAACCAGGCGGTTTGGGTGCCTAGCTGCCATTGGTGGCGAGAGCCGCGATTGAGGCTAAAGCCGATGCCCAGATCGGTCAAGCCGGGGTTCCAGGCCTGAGCCAGGTTTTGTAAAGGAAAGCCAACGGTCTGGTTGCCCAGAGCGGCTTGGACGGACCAGCGACCGGGCGCGGTAGATTGGGCCGTACCAAAGTACGGCAAGCTGAGGAGGAGACAGAGCAGTCCCACCCGGCAGGATACGCCCTGCCAGCGAAATGAAGATGATCTCATGTTTAGTTTATTTGTTGTGTTACATCTTGAATCCTGATGAAGAGGGTGGCGTTCACATGGAGTCTTTTACCCCCCCCCTCCCTCACCATTCAAAAGTGGGGAAGAAAGCGGACAAAAAAGTTACCCTATGGTAATAAAATCAGACGTGGTCTACTTTCCTGCGGATGCGGCTCAGGCTTTGGGTGGTGATGCCCAGATAAGATGCGATGATTTTTTGGGGAGCACGGAGGATGAGTTCCGGTTGACGGGCCAGTAAGTCCAGGTAGCGCTGCTCGGCGGTTTTGAGCAGGAGGTCGATTTGCTGTTGCTGCTTTTTGACAAAATCATTTTCTGCCCCGTGCATAAAGAGGATTTTGCCCATATCGGTCTGTTTGAGCTGCTGGATGCTCTCGGCAGAAATGCGCACCATCTCACAAGGCTCGATGGCCCGGGTCTCAATGGGGGATACTTCCCCCGAATACAGCGACATGGTATCCCCGAAAAAGTCCTCCTCAAAGTGCAGGTCCAGACAGACGTATTGATTTTCCTTCCACACAAAAACTCCTGCCAGGCCCGCCAAAATAAAATAGCCCGCCCGCTCCAGGGTGTGGGCTTCCTTGATCACTTCATTTTTGCCAAACTCCACATAGCTACAATAACTGGCAAAGGTCTCCCATACACGCAGCGGCGCTTCAAATTGCGGATCGAAGGTTTGTTTGAGACGGGAAGGGAGATTCATGTAGGTTTTTGGGGATAATGACAAAGAGAAAAAAGAAAAGTTGGTTTTGGCTTAGGTTCTATGGCCCAATCCTTCCATTCAAATTCCCAGTTAGGTGCTAAGCTAATATGAATCTTCCCCCAGATTTAGTACTTATTTTTTCACAAAACGCTCCACATATCGCTTTTCGTCTGTCTGAATCAGCACCCAATAAAAGGCTGCAGGAAGATTCAAAAGGCTCACGGTTAGGATATCCCCTTTTCTGACCATAGGCACAGTAATCGTTCTACCCCAGGTATCGACAACCGAAAATTGCTTAACCGTTCCTATCCCGGAAGGCAATTGGATGTGCAATACCTCCGAAGCCGGGTTCGGATACACCTCCAGCCGCTCACGCACTAGCTCCGGTATCCCCACCGAACCTGCACAGAGCAGGCTATCCTCAATTGAGATATCATATTGAGTGAGGGGCGGATTGAAAACCAAAACACCCGTCCCTCCGACGGCCACGGCATACGTACTGTCCTCGACACTAATATCCGCCTGGTTAATGGCCAGTTCATTCTGAAAACAAACGCCTTCTCCGTCTGCCGCGGTTAGCATCATATAGGCTTCGGTGCCACTGTTGCCACTGAGCAGGTAGCGGCCGTCAGATAAGGGGAACACATCCCCGATGCCAAAAGTGGGGGAGGTAGGATTATAGCCTTTGATCCACTGCACATTGCCCTGGGCATCCAGCCGCATAGCAAAACCCTGGGAGCCATCTTCATCGAAGACCCTGCCAAACATCATCATTTCTCCATTGGGTAAAGGAATGATTTGAGAGGGATTTTCCTGGAAGTTCAGGTCTCGGCCGTATTCTTTGGCCCAGATGACATTGCCCTGCAAGTCGATTTTCATGAGCCAGATATTGACAAAAATGCCCACTGAATCCGCCACGGTGCCGGAGAGCAGGATGGTGGAATCGGCATGCATATACGCACTGACGAAACAACCCGTGGTACGGCCGCCCAAGACGTAGCGTTTATACCAAAACTGGTTGGTCTGATCTACGGCACAGACGTGTACCTCAGACAGGCCACCCGTGAATACCTGACCAGAATAATAATATCGTTCGTTGGAATCGGCCACCACCGTATTGGCCCCTACCCCAAAGGTGCTGTTCCAGGTGTAAGTGCGTTCGGAAAGAATGCTACCCGTAGGGGTGGCATGAATGATATTGATGGGCTGATTGGTTACGCCCTCTCGGACAAAGACCATCAGACTACTGTCCTTTTGCTCGAAAATATCCAGGATCCGATCATCAAAATCTTCCTCATACATCAAGTGCCAGATCACATTCCCAGCAGTGTCCAGTTTGTAGACAGAAGCGCCGTCTTGGAGGGAAAAGGTTTGACGCATGGTGCCGCCCACCAGTACGTTGCCATCATGGAGGCGGGTTATGCTGGAAAAGTCGTCCCGACGCAGATATTTGTAGCGCTTGGCCCAAAGGGGGGTCAGGGTGGAATCGGTTTTCAGGACAATGGCCATGGCAGAATCACCCGGGGTTACGGAATAGGCAAAGGCCGAAAACATCCAGTTTCCGTCGTCAAACTGCACCCCATCTGAGATGGCAAACTTAATTTCGTTGGAGAGGATTCTTTCAAGGAGGGGTTGAGCGGGCGCAAACAGATAGCCCAGGCACAGCAAAGGCAGTAGCAGGAGGTTTTTCATGGAAAAAGGCAATTGGAGGTTAATGTGTGTAGGCCTCAAGTTAAAAAACCTGAGGCAGCTTTTTATGACATCTTATGCAGGTAGGACGGGCCATGATAGAGAAATGCACTAGGCCCCAGGCTTATTTCTGAGCCTCTTGAAAGTATGCCTGATGGTTTATCGTCAAAGAATCCAAGGGCTTGATTTGAATATCCTTAAAGAAAATCTCTGCGGCTTCTGCCTGAAGCTGGATTTTCCCTTTTTGTAGCGGATGAACTTGGTCCGCCTCATCGACATAGCGGGAGTTTTGCAGGATCATCACTACTTCCCCATTGACCAGATGGAGGCTTTTGTCCTCAAAACAAATCAGGTCCAGGGTATTCCACTCACCGTGAGGCTGCTCGTAATTGTTGCTGCGCAGGCAGTAATTTTTGTAGGGACTGCCTTCTCCCACGGGCAAAAAATCCTGGGAAGCATGGGCCATGGGATCCATAAGATATTCTGGCGTGTAAGCTCGTATATCCATAGCCGAAGTAGCCTGGTTCCAATAGTCACCGGTATGACCCTCCATGATTTGAAATTCCTGGGAGAGCATCCAGGTCCGCCAATGCTCCACTCCCAACGGACCGATAGAATGGTAGAGGATGCCGGAATCTTTGAGCAATGTCTTTCGGGGCACCCACTTTTCCTCTCCCCATCGAAACTTCAGCTGAAAATGGTAATTCTCATATTCTGCTTTGGAAATCAGGCAGCCATAATAACTTCCACCAACTCGGATAACCGTATCTCCCGCTTCTTCCTGAACCTGAAAGAGATCATAGCCTTCGGGATTCAGGCCCACCGGAGCTACTTCCTGCCCAGTTTCGTCCAAAGGCGGGGCGCCATCATAGCCTGGCTGATGTTGAAAGCTCAGATAGCGATCCCATTGGGAAAGGCGGCCGTCTATAAGAGAAGTACAGGCAGGAGGCGTATCCTCCCCGGCTTCGGAAGCAGGAGCGGGCGCGGAACACCCCAAACTTATCAGGCAAAAAAGCAGGCAGAAGCAGCTGGTGTTAGCAAGCATAGAACCAGGGTTATTTTTCATCATCCCATCCCTTAGGGTTGAGAGGGATGGACCCCAAGTTAAATAACCCAAGGCAGCTTTCTGAAGGTTCTGTTCAGATGGGAAGAGTCGGGCGGACCTTTTACCCAAAAAGGCTCAACCCCCTTCCCTGGACCCAGGCTTATGTTCGGAAAGACGGCCCATGGCGACCGCTGGTCTCTCATTCCCGGACCAGCCACAACGGCCCAAGGGATAGGGGGGAACCTTTTTCGAAGTAATGCAGGGGCCTCCTGTCGGGAGAAGGCCCAAAAAACACATACAAGCTGTCGCCTTAATCTTTCATGAAGGAGCTTGACTGCCATTGTTGGGTCTGCTGGTCCCGCATGAGGAACATATAGAGCCCATCCGACCAGGCCGCTACATCAATCACCGGCATAGCATCTCCCGTGGCATAAATCCCCTGATAAACCGTCCGGCCCTGCATATCCAGGATGTACAAGCCGTATACTTGATCAGGCTGAGCTTCAATGCTGACCGTAAGTTCTCGCTTGACGGGATTAGGGTATAGGGTCAGGCTGGCAGAAAACGTCTCGGCCAAATGGACCTCCCGGACTTCGGAATAGTGTCCTACCCCGTCAATATCCATTTGTTTGAGCCGATAGTACAATACGTTGGCGGAGGGATCCTCATCCTGAAACTGGTAGGTTTGGGGCACTGAACTATTGCCTAGCCCGGGCACTTCCCCAATTTTTTCAAAGGTTATTTCATCCTCACTACGTTCGATTTCAAACCCCACATTGTTCTGCTCCGTAGCAGTCGTCCAATGGAGGTCAACCTGATGAGGCCCAGCTGCCTCCGCGGTAAAACTCAACCACTCCACGGGAAAGGGGGTGGGATCATATAAGACTTCCGCGGGTCCGGTGCCATTGGGTGCAGTATAGGCCTGACTTAGGACCATTTTGTCCATTTCGAATCCATCTTCCCGCATGGAAAAATGAATGGTATGTAGCCCCGGCGTATTGATATCCAGATAAATCTGCTCCGGTTCTCCGCAATGGTTAGCCGTGGTGCGCTGCTTGCTTTCCCAAGTCCAGTTGTTTTTGCCATTGCACCACTGCATGCGCTCGCCGGAAGCCGGCCAGTTTCCATCCAGGCCTACGTGGACGCCATTGTCTTCGGTGCCAGTGGAATAAGCCCTCACCCAAACATAATAGCGTCCCGGGTTATGGATATAAACCTGGTACTCCAGGATAGCGATCAGGCCTGGCGTATTGGTGAAGTTGGTGCCGTTGATGAGCTGGTCGCTATGGGTAACCCGGGTGTCGGGCAAAATTTCCAAATAGCCGCTTTCACTAGCTCCGGAAGCATGGTTGGGGTCTGGATCAGGGGTAATGCCAGGATCAGAGGAGGTGGTAGTCAGGTACCACTGCCGGGTTCCGGTCTCACTTTGTCCTACAAAATGTTCCGCTTCAATGGCCAGCACTCCCCCGATTTCTTCCTGAATATAATCCGGTGTAGGAGGGGGCGGAGGAGGCGGCGTTCCGCCGCTGGTCTCTAGTAGTGCGACCCAATCCTGGTTATCCGGAGCAGTTAATTGACCCCCGGAAAAAGCAGCGGCACTGCCCATTTGTCCGTTGCGGGGATTGAACCAACGGAGGCTGTGGGTCCCCGATGGCAAACCGCTCAGCGTAGGAGAGCCTCCTTCGGGAAGATAGAGGGCGTAGGCCTTTTTGTCCGTAGTCCGCAACACATAGGCATCATTGTCTGAAATTTCATTATCGGCGTTGACCACCTCCGGAAGGTAAGACATGAAGTAGGTTTCGAAAAAATCCAGCGCGTAGGCTGCATCCGTATATTTCTCATCCCGGGAGCGGTGATCCTGACAGGTCAAATCCGTACAACCCGTCCCGTAACCATAGTAGTATTCAAAGCCCGCGCCGCCGCCCAGCAAGGTTCCCCAGATCACCTCTTCCCGGACCTTCTCCCGGTCTTCCGGGTCTGCATCTACCCCTACGTTGGCGTTGCCTTGTTCGTCATTGGCGACTACCCAGGCTTTTCCGGCAGTGGCGGACTTTTCTACCCAGCGTACTACATCCGCATGTACCTTGCCGATATTGGTTTGGACAGAAATGCCGGTGTAGGCAGAACTGTTGCCGAGGAGGGGATTATAGACTTGATCTTGTTGATTAGGGTAGGTATGCAACACCACCAAATGCTGGTAGGGATCGGTATCGGCGAAGTACTGCGCCATGGCCTTGCGTTGGGCCTCGGTTTGGGTATTTTCTTCCCCCATGTTCCAATTCAAGGCCAGGTGGTGACCAAAACGAGCGATGAGTTCGCGGTAATAGAGTTTGCGCTCCCGGCCTACCCCGCCTCCGTCCATTTTCTGGTCATTCTCCGTTTCCTGGGTTTTGAAGTGCAGGAACATGCCTTTTTTGTCCGCATAAGAAAAAATCTTCTCCCACTGAGCCAGACGAGATACATCAAAGCGATCGTGATGCACCTGATTCCAGCCCTTGCCATTGCCGCTGGACGTAAGGTGCGGGCTAATGGTTTTATCGTCTCCGTCCAGGCTGAAGGTGAGAAAAGAAAAAGCGTTGACCTGCTTGATCTCTCCCAGATAGCGAATGGCCCCCAGCATTTCGGAGCCCTTGCCGCCTTGCCAGGTATAGGCTTGCGCATCGGCAGCATGATAGTCCTGCTGGTGAGGCGCCCAGGTTTTCTGCGGGTCTGGCACGCCATCAAAGTCATCATACGAAAGCATATTCTCCGGAGCATCGGCCCCAGCTTTGATAAACCAGTCTCCATTCGGCTCCACCGGATCCGTCCCGACAAAGCGCAGGTAATGGGTCCCGACATATTTCAGGCGGCCTTTTTGAGGCGCGCGATGGTCCCGGCCATTTTTGTTGGATTCCTGTATGCTAAAATTGCCGGAAGCCCCGTCAAAATAGCCGGCACTGCCACCTCCCCCATTCACGGCAATGTCATTGCCTTGCTTGAAAGAGGCCTGCCAGGTCCAGGTTCCCGTACGATCGGGACTAAAATGCACCCGCCATTTGTCGCCGCTATCACAGCTATTTTCTGCAGCATCGCCGCAGGCTGCATAGTAACCAGGGACGGTGTAAGTAGCATTGGTTCCACTATGGGTAAAACTGACTTCCAGGCTGTAATCGGTAAAAGGATTAGGGGTGGCGGTTTCGTTGGTGGTGGGTCCTTCGAAGGTGAGGCTGACGCGGTGCCAGCGACGTAATTCGCCTTCGGGACTTTGGGCCACTAGATGGGTGAGCGAGCAAAGGAGGAGGAAAAGCAAACCTGAGAACTTGTTGGGATGTGTCATGGTTTTTTCGGCCATGTTCAAACTTGGGACACGGAAAAACTGCTGACATCAGGCAGCTCTGATATCAGGCCATGGTGAAAGTTTATGATTGCCGGAAAAAAAGGCTGACCTACCCCAATAAGGTCAGCTGTATAAAAGTAGGGAGAAGGGAGGGGAGAAAAAGGATAAAAGGGCTGAGGGGGCCAGTCACAAAAAGTCAATCTTTGCGCCTTTGATCATAGAAAACCCGGCTCAGATTAAAGGCATTAGACAAAAAATGCTTTTTCGGCCAAAACATTACTTTTCGCTAAAGAACATAGCCTTGATTATTCCTGAAGGTCAATTCCCTGCTTTGCGAGCCTGCTCATCTCCGCAAGTACCCGCTCCACATCTTCCCGGCTGGTGCGCCAGTTGACCAAGGAGCAACGGATGGCAGCCCCACCCCCAAAACGGGAGGGCGTCATAAACACGGTGCCTGTCTGGTTGAGTCGGAACAAAAAGTCGGAAACGGCTTCGTCTGTTGCTTCTGTCAGGGTGAAGCACACATTGTTGAGGCGGACGGGCGCGAGTAAGCGAAAGGCGGGATGGGCCTCGATTTTTGCGCCGAGCAATTGGGCCAGCTCCACACAGTTCTCCACGATGGATTGGTACCCTTCCCGTCCGTAAGCCATCAGGCTGAACCAGACGGGCAGGGCTTTTAAGCGGCGGGAGTTTTCGGGCAAAAGGTTAAGGTAGTTGAAGCGCTCAAAAGGATCGCCCAGGTAAGGAGCGTTTGAATTCTGGAAGGTAGCGATTTGCAGGAGGCGGTGAGCTTTGCGGATAACAAAAACCGCACTTTCGTAGGGCACATTCATCCATTTATGACAATCCACCGTAAGGCTATCCGCCTGCTCCCATCCAGTTAGGAAATGCTGATGCTTAGGAGAACAGGCCGCAAAGCCTCCAAAAGCCGCGTCCACATGCCACCAGAAGGCATATTTTTCTCGTAAAGCAGCAATGGCTTTAAAATCGTCAAAATCTACGGTATTGACGGTGCCTCCACTGGTGATGAGGATGGCAGGCTGCCCTTCCAAGGCCGACAGTTGCCTTTCCAAATCGTTGACGTCCATCGCCTCCCGATGTCCCGGCAAGGTATTGATGGGGAGGATATGCGCACTGCCCAGGCCTAGCATGGACAAGGCTTTGACGGCGGAGGAATGGGGCGTAGCCGAAAGCACGGCCATGCGCTCCCTTACTCCATCCCGGGCAATGTCTCGTCCCTGCTGCTGGCCTACCCATTGACGGGCGACGCCCAGGCAAGTAAAATTAGACAGGGTGGCCCCGGTGACAAAGCCACCCCAGAAGTCCTCTTTGGACAGTCCAAACAAGTCCAGGATCAGGTCCATGGTCGCTACTTCCAGCCGGGCAGAAATATCGCCTTGCCCTTTGACCGACTGGGCATTCTGATCGTAGACCGTGGCCAGCCAATCTCCCACGATGGCCGCGGGCGTCGTGCCACCAGTCACATAGCCCCAATAGCGGGGACCGGCGGAAGCTACCATGAGGGCTTCATAGGTGTTGACAAACTCTTTGAGGGCTTGTTGCGCCCCTATTCCCTGCCCAGGTAAGGGGAGATCAGCTTCCGGGGCATAGGTAGTGGAAGGAGATCGCTCGGGTAGGCTAGAGAGGTAGTCCAGGCATTGCTGTCTGGCAGCTTCCAACAAGGCAGGAAGCTGTGCCAAATCTGAAGATAAGGTGTCATGCATGTGTTCCAGGAAGCTGCTTTTGTCTGCCGCTTCAGCAGCCTAAGTTAGGCTTCCCTGCGCTCATTCCCTATCGCACCACATGGGTCTGCATAGCCTGAAAATAGCGTTGGGCCACCACCTCTGCGCCCCCCAAATTGTAGTGGACATTATCGGCCATGTAGGTATCTTTCCAGTCTTCAGCCATATCGATGACCACCACTTTGCTGGATCCATTGAGATCCTCCAGCATGCCTACCATTTGGTTGAACTGGTTAAAGGTGCTGGTAAATTCTGCGGTCATGATATCCGAGCGACCGGGGGCAATTTCTTCTAGCAAAATGGTAATCTCCGGATTGATCGTTTGCAGGGCATCTATAATCTCCCGCAAATTGTCTACCACTTCGATGGGCGGGAGTTCACCATCCAGGAGGTCATTCCCACCTATCCCCAGCAAGGCTATGTCGGGCGTTCGATCCAGATTAATCGCGGCCAGGGTGGCCAATATGTCAGTGGTCATGGCTCCACCCGTTCCTTCGTGCTCGTTGTCAAAGCATAGCAGGTTGACCGCTTCGTACATGGCGTTATCTTTTCGGGAACCAATGAAGTCTACGTCCCATTCATTTTCAATCAGGAGTTTCCAAAGACTATAGCGATAGCTTTCGTGAGCAGGCCGGTATCCTTCCACCCGGGAATCCCCGAGGGGCAGGATAAATAAGGTTTCTGCGGTGGCAGCCAGGGGCTCACATACATCCTGCTTGCAGGCAGTGGGCAGGAAAAAAACAGGAATTAGGAAAAATAAAAAGAGACGATTCATAAAAGATTGTTGATACATTTTTCTCTAGAACCGGGAAAGGCAGTACTACCCCCGCTTGGGTTGGCAACTTTTTCACGCATACTTCACCCCATAGGTCATGATTTGCAGGCCATGCTCATAAAGCTGCCTATCCCGAAGCTGCAGTTGGTAGGCTTTTTCAACCCCTGCAAAAAGGGGGATGCCGCTTCCCTGGATGAAGGGATTGAGCTTGAGTTTTACCACATCAATCAGTTCATGCCTCAGCAGCCATCCGGCAAAGATGCCACCGCCGCAGAGGTAAATATCCGTGCCTTCCCCGGCCTTGAGTTCATGGACCCTGTCAAGGTCGCGCGGCACCACATGGACCTCAGAGTCTGGATTATCAAAGGTCAGGCTTTCTGAAAAAATGTAGTGTTCCATGTGCGGGTAGGCCCGCTTACCGGGTTGCAGGCCATACTGGTAGCCGAATTCATAGGTTTTTCGGCCCATGATGACCGTGTCAAAGCTGGCCAGGTCTTCCTGGTATTGCTTTACCCCATCTCCTCCCGGCACAAAACCACTAATATCTTCTCCTGGACCAGCGATAAAGCCGTCTACGGAGATCGCAACATAATAGACGACCTTTTTCATGTGTCAGGCGTTAATTTTTTCACTTTTCTCCGCAACCGTAAGGCCCAGATGAGGGGAATCAAGGCAATCAGCAAACCGATCATGAGGCCCTGAAAAGTAAAGCGCATGGTCTGTGGGGTATCAATGTCATGTCGATGGTTCCAGAATTCCACGATTTTGCCATCCTTGATCCGAAATACATTGATGATGGGAATTTTGCCGGTGCCAATAAAAAAGCGCCCAAAAAAAGTGGAAGGCTCAAAATCCAGGGTCCAGCGGGTAGCCACCAGGTCTCCTTCGGCCACCTGATAATCCATTTCACATTTCATGGTGCCGTTTTCCCAGAAAAAATCGGCTATGCCTTTTTGTTCCAGGGCCGGTTCCTGTACATTTTTCCGATCCCCGGTATCGTGGACGATATAGGTCTCGGCGACCGTTTCGGCATAGCGGTCTGTATTATTTGTAAACCAGAGGTCCTGGTAAAATTTATTGGCCACGGCTTTGTTTCGATCCTCCATACTCAGGGAGTCATTTTGTCCGAAAACCCCAGAGACGGGTAGGAAGAGGATCAGGCTTAACAAGTAGGGAAGTAGTTTCATGAAGGTAGGGATTGGAGAAAGTGGGTTATATCAAATGGCGTAAATGGGTTTGAAAATAGGACGCACTGGTTTCAGCACTTTGCATGGGGCTATGGGTGAAATTGCCCCCTTGTTCGATGTAGAAAAATTCCAGGCCGGATTCCTGGGGATTAGGCAGAACTTCCGCATAGTCAATCGAGCCATTGCCCAGCTCGGTATAGTCGCGACTGACTTTGTCCATGTCCTTGATGTGCCACATCACAAACCGTCCGGGCTGATCCGCTACCAGCGCTTTGGGCGTAGCCAGGCCCTCATGCATCACCCAATACATATCCATCTGCAACTTGACCAGCTGTGGGTCGGTTTCCGCCAGGATGATCTCCCAACCAGAGGTGCCGTTATGATCCGTAAATTCGTAGCCGTGATTATGGTAGGCCAGTCGCAAGCCTGCCGCTTGTACCTGCTCGCCGATCAGGTTGAGTTTTTCTGCCATGACCCGAAAATGCTCGGGATTTCGGTATTCCGGAGCCAGCCAGGGCCAGGTGATGAAGGGAGATTGGAGAATCTTTGCCCCCGCAATACAGGCATCCACATATCTCTTCAGCTCATCTTCCGGCTTCAGCAGGAAGTCAGAAAATCCATAATGACCGCTGGAGGCTGTCATCGCGCGCTCATCCAATACCGCCTTAACATCTGCAGCGGGCAGGCCATAATAGGTGATTTTCTCCGGATCAAAGCCATAGACCTCCACATCCTGATAACCCATCTTATGCAAAGCCGTGAGGGTCCCGACGGGATCGCGATTCATATCCTCATTGACGGAAAAAAGCTGATAGCCGAGCTTGAAAGGAGAAGCGTAAGCATCAGAGCAAGCCCCTAAAGGCAGCAACGCAGCCGCACTCAACAGGCTTGTTTTTTCCAGAAAAGTTCTTCGGTTCATAGCTAAAGGCGCTTCATGTTCAAGATAAGAGATTTCGGACAAATCAGGGATACCAGGAACCTTTAGCCTGTAAGGCCACCTGCCCGCCCACTCCTAATCGGAAATGCTCTCCTTTACGCGCTCCATCAAGGTATAAAAAAGATTTTCGCCCCATCTGAAAGCCTTGTTCTACTACTGCCTTTATCAGGGGCGCTTGATGCTGGAGCAAGTAGGCCAGAAAACAGCCGTTTGCGCTACCCGTGGCAGGGTCTTCAATGAGCTGCCCATTTTCCAGACACAGCATACGTGCCTGATAATCACTATCAGCGGCTTCCGTTTCGGTCGTGAAAAAGAAAAAAGAAGTATTCAGTCCATCCAGGCTGTTGGTTTTATGCATGCCATGCGCCAGCAAAAAATCCTGGATCAGCTCAGCCCTTAGCTTAAGGCTTTCCAGGGTTTTCCGGTCCCGCAAAGGAATGATCAGGTAAGGTAGGCCCGTACTGATTTGCTGAATGGTGGTTTGGGGGACAAAAGCCGAAGGAGGAATTCGCAGTCCCTCTGCTAAGCGTTCTACCGGTATGAAAGGCCCAAAAACAGGTTGGGCCTGCTGCATGGTAAACCGACAATCTGCTAGCCTTTCTGGCTTATCCAGCTCAATGGGTATTTCTCCTATAGGGACGGACAAAGTAAGCTGATCCGGAACTTGAGGGAGGAGGAAACGAGCGATGACAAAAGCGGTGCCCAGCACCGGATGGCCTGCAAAGGGCACTTCGTATTCCGGGGTAAAAATGCGGACCGCAAAACTTCCCTCGCTCAATTGGGCTTTGATAAAGCTCACCTCCGAAAAATTGAACTCCCGGGTAATTTGTTGCATATCCTCCGTGGTCAGTCGGTCTTCCAGGTCTATAAAGACGGCCAACTGATTTCCGCCAAAGCGAACATCGGTGAACACATCCACCAGATAATAAGGAATGAGCGATGCGTTTTTTTCCACAGGCGGTGTGTTAATGGTGATGCCGTTCTAAATGCTGGCGCAGCAAATCTTTCCCGTAATCATTGCCGTTAGGGGTGCGGATTACGGTATGGATGTGGTTACGGGTGGGCAGGTCGTCGTCTGCCGGAGCGCCAACTGCCCGCTGGTGATCAAACTCGATCAGCAAGACGGGGCTGTGGATGCGGTAGTAAAAAACGCCGTCCTCTGTCAGCTGCCCTTTCCAGACAAACCAGGTATCTTCCAGATGGGCTTCAACTTCTTCCATTTTGATCCGGGCATGGTCTTCCCGCATATTATGGATGTACAAGCCCACCAGATGCAGCAGCTCGGTCCGCTGGATGGAGTCTAGTTTGGCTACCGAAAGGCCTTCATAGTCAATGGTGAGGTTGTCTTTGAAAGCCTCGGCTTTATTATGGTTGTGGGTTTTCTCCGGATCAAGCAGCGCTGCTTGTTGCAGGTCCTCCGGTAAGCCTTTCATAAACGCCAGGCCCAGGTTTTGCTCATCCTGAAAGAGGGTATTGCCCGCGTATTTGCCAGTGGTAGCGATAACGGGTTCAGCCCCCAGAAAAGTGGGGGTCATTACTACCTGATCTCCCAGCACAAAATAATTGATGATCAAATGGTGACCGTCTAGTTGCCAGCCCCAGGGTTCGGTAGCGGAGGGTTCACCCATGATGGTGAAGAAGTAGAGTTCCTCGTCAAAAATTTCGTTATCGTCATTGAACTCCCGGAGCGTCTGATCCGTTTTCATGATGTCCTTGCTCAGGCTGAGGCCTTTGGCACTCAGCGACGCAGATAGCAACCCAAATGCGGCTTCCTTTTGGGCGGGATTCATTTCTTTCAGGCTTACGCCCTGCCGCGTAAAAATCCCATTGTCCACATTGCACCACCTGCGCCATTCTTCGTCATCCACCGGAAAAGACACCGCAGCTTGCTGGTCAGCATCCAGGCTTTGCAGAAAAGCTCGGGCTGCCGCTACGATGGGCTGGGTAGAAACGCCCGTCGCCTGAATGGGAAATAATCCCTCGGCCTGCCCCTCACTGGTTTCTATCCCCCGAAACGCCTCTTGCAAATGCTCGGCTTCCATTTTTTCGAAATAGCTCCCTCCGACAGCCGTAGAAAGGGTCTCGCGATTGATCCAAATCATCAACAGTACCAGCATCAGGACACCCAATATCCAGGTCAGTATTTGCGTAAGCTTTGAAGATTTCATGAGCGCGGGATTGTAGGCTTTAGGTGGGCCTCCCTGACGGGAAGCCTGCCAGCCTAATATGCCCATTCTTGGCGGCTTTCACAATGCGTAGACTCATGCGGGTAGGCTTTCTACTTTTTGAGGGAAACCAATATCTGCTCCCAGATCTCCTCCTCATCGGTAAGAAAATGACCTTTTTCAGGGAGAAAATGGGACTTTGCCTTCGGCATGGCTGCGGCCAGGTCTTTGATCGGCCCTACAGGCGAGAGCGTATCAGCCTCGCCATGCCACATTTCGGTAGGCACCTCAATACACTGAGGCTCAAAACCCCAGGGGCGGGTGCATAAACGAGCTTCCGCTACGGCAGCTTTTACCCCCTGTCGGTAAGCGGCCTGTAGGTGAGCCAACATGATTTGGGCATTTTCTTCCAGCGCCATTACCGCCTGATCCGAAGGGCAAAGATGGGGCTGAGGGCGCAAGGATGCCTGGAGAAATGCCTGGGGATTTTTCCGGATGAGGCGGGCTTGTTGAGCAAGTATTATGCGGAGCAGCCATGGAGCCTTTCGCGCTAGCTTAAAGGTAAGGCGGTTGGCATAGGCCATTCCCTGAGGAGGACGGCCTTTGACAAACTGGTTAACCGTAGAAACCAAGCCCAATTTATGAAGGTGGTGGGGATACTTACTGGCAAAAGCAGCCGCAAAAACCCCTCCACCAGAAACTCCAAAAATCGAGAACTCAGATAGGCCCAGGCCTTGGGTCCAGGCTGCGATATCATCAGCAACCGCTAAAAAAGTGCTCCCGGACCGGAGCGTAGACTGCCCATAGCCCGGTCGGTCAGGGGTAAGCAATAGAATCCCCAGTTTTTGGGCTACTTTATCCTCCTCCACTGACCATACCCGCGAGCCTGGTAAACCATGCAAACCTATCACCGGAAAACCCTGCGGATCGCCATAGGATTCATAGGCAAGGGTTCGCCCGTCTGGCAGGGTATAGTGGGAGGTGGACATGGGAAGGGGCTTTGCTAAACATACACAAATTTCCCTTCATCCAGCGTGCGTTCCCCGTCGAAGCGGTAAGCGGTCAACACGCCCCCCTTGGCGACGCTAAAATCCAGGCAGCAGACATTGGCAGACATAAGACGCGGCTGGCCTTTCATCCAATAATGGCCGAAAAAAACTGGCTTTTCGTCCGTACCATAAAAACGGGCATAAGCGCTTTCATAAGGATGGTCGGCCAGGTCCAGGCCTTCTACTACACTCATTTCCTGAAAACTTCGCCCCTGGGGATTGAGCCACCATTTGAGGCGAATACGGTGGCGCTCGGTGCCGTCTTTGTCCCGAAAAGAAAGCCCTCCTGGTAGGTTGGTTTCTATGCCCTTGCAGCTTACATCCACGGCATCATAAAAAGGCGTTCCTTTTTGGGCAGCTTTTTGCCAGGCGTCTGCCGGGATAGCTCCTGCCTGGGTGTGGATGGTCAGTGCGGCAATGGCTTCCTGATCCCAGGTGGCATGCACGGCGCGAAAATCCTCGGTTTCGTAATACAGCGGCAGGGTACGGAACCAGGCAATCGCCTCATTATATTCGGCTTGCTTGCCCTGGTATTGGCGTAAGGTCTCACTGTGCTGGATAAAATTCTTGATGGAATGGGGCCGCACATACCCCTTAGGCCCCAGGGTATTGAACTGGATGGCGTTGTATTCGTGGTTGCCCATTAATGCGATGGCCGTTCCGGCATCTGCCATTTCCCGGACCAGGCGCACTACCCGCACATTGTCCGGGCCGCGGTCGATGTAATCCCCCACGAAAAGGACGCTTCGCTCAGGGTGGCGATAGGCACCGTTTTTATGAACATAGCCGAGTCGTTGGAGAAGGCTTTCCAATCGATCTGCATGGCCGTGGATGTCTCCGATAAAGTCGATTTGGGGCATGGAAAATGGCAAATATGTAGATGGAAGTTCATGTTACTGATTTTTCACCTTTATTCCCCTTCTTTATTGTTCCAACCATGCTTTGAAAGCAGCTACTTTCAGACGGCTAACTATCGGCCCCTCCTCCAGGGGGATACTCAACTGAAGGATAATCTTCCGTTGAAAATAGGGTTCAAAAGATTGTATGGCCGAGCGGTTGACGAGCATCTGACGGTTGATACGAAAAAAGTGAACCGGGTCACAAACGGACTCGATATATTCCATCCTTTTGAAAAGAGGGAGCTTTTCTCCGGCAAAAGTGTGGAGATAGACGGTTTCATGGGCGACTTGAAAAAGGGCAATATCTTCAACCGGGATGACCAGGGATTTTTCCCTGGCCTGGGTAAGGAAACTTTTTTGGTAGGAGGGTGGGAGCAGCCCGGCCAGGGAATTTTCTGGCCTCTGCCGGGGAGATAGGGTGGCGCGGAGCCGTCGATATTTTTCCAGCGCCTCGCGAATCTCTTTTTCCTTAAAAGGCTTTAGCACATAATCGATACCATTGTTTTTGATGGCCTGCAAAGAAAATTCATTGTAAGCCGTGCAAAAAACAATGGGCACCACCACATCTATGTGCCTAAAAATCTCAAAACTGGGTCCATCTGCCAGTTGGATGTCGAAGAACAACAGATCGAGATTATGTTGGTACTTGCTCAGGTAGCGAACCGCCTCCTCAACTGACTCGGCAATTCCCGTCACCATAAAATCCCCCTCCTGCTCAATGATTTCTTTGAGGAAAGCAGCGATCGGCGCTTCGTCTTCTACAATCAGGATATTCATGGAGCGTGAGAGAAAGGTAAACGTGGCATCAGGAACAAAAAATAAGCTGGATTATCATAGTGTTTGATAGGAAGCTCGCGGGTTACAACTCCCTTAATTGGGCCATGGAGGTCGGGGGAATCTGTACCAGAAGTTGTTCCCGTATCAATTTTAGTTTCGTGCTAAAAAAAGCCTCATTTTCCTCAACCTGCACCCCATCCGCTATATTCATCAGGGCATACCTTTTGCGAAGGGTTTCCAGGCCAAATCCTGAAGAAGCTGGCTTCCTCAATTTGGGTTGACGATTATTTTTCACCACAATATAACCTTGTTCATCCCTGACGGAAATCCGTAAAGGTTTTTTGGCGGTCATGCTGTTGTGCTTAAAGCAATTCTCTACCACGGTTTGCAAGGCCAGGGTGGGGATGAGAGAGGCTTGGAGGTCAGGATCTACTTGTATATCCACCTGCACCGCTTCCTCATTGCGGCTTTTCATCAGAAACAGATAAGAGGACAACACCTCCAACTCCTCGGAAAGCGGTAAACATGAACTTTGTTGATGATTGAGGGTTTGTCGGTAAAAATCAGATAAGCTCATGACAAAGGGTTCGGCGTGGGCATGCCCTTGCCGGACCAGGTATCGCAGGGTATTGAGAGAATTGAACAAAAAGTGCGGATCAATTTGAGCCCGGATGGCTTTCAGCTGGGTTCGGTAATGCTCAGTTTGAATTTGTTCCTTCTCCAGACGTAGACGCGCGATGTTCTCCTGAGCCCGCATGGCGTATTGGATGGCTAAAAACATGATGGTAGCCAAAGCGATGCGAAAAAAATAGTAGCGATTAAACTGACCCGTGGCTTCCACATTAAGTCGATAAAAAAAGCCAGCGGTAAAGATGATAAAAACCGAGATCAACAGGATGAGACGGGCTTTCCGGGGATAGGATTTAAATTCCCAGAGCTCCCAGATCAATTTCCACCAGCCATACAGCAAGGCCGAAGCAAGGAACCAGCCCACCACCAGACGGGGGGGAGCTATCTGAATCTCCGTGGCATTGGCATAAAGGCTAAGCCCTGGCAAGATCAGCGCCAGCGCAATCGGCAAGAGGGTATGGATACGGCGGCTTACTAGGTTCATTCCTAAAAATGCAATTTTTTCTCTATCCCGGGAAAGCTTCTGTGATCACAGGTGGCAGGGGATGGTCTCCCCTGCGCTCGCTGTCATTGGAATCCACCTCCGTGGTGGAACCGTAGCCGCAGCTTGCAGCTGCGGATGGGATTTTCCTGCGGGATCGCAGGCCTGCTCAGCGATTGCTGACCTCTTCTGAGGGGATGGCATCCGCGGTCCAAGCCTGCAGCTGCAAGCTGCGGCTACCGGGTGTACCCGGAATGAATCCCCCCCCCCCGGATATCATCCGGGGGGAGGAAAATGACCGGCTGGAAGCCAGTGTTACGGAGATCACAGCTGCAAGCTCTGGCTACCGGATGATCTCCGGGGTGGAAGGAAACTGACCAGATGGAAGCCAGTGTTACGGAGATCACAGCTGCAAGCTCTGGCTACCGGATGATATCCGGGGGGAAGGAAAATGACCGGCTGGAAGCCAGTGTTACGGAGATCACAGCTGCAAGCTCTGGCTACCGGATGATCATCCGGAGGGAAGGAAAATGACCGGCTGGAAGCCAGGGCGACGGGTTCAGCGCTCGTCAATGCGAGATGATCAAGGGCCGGGCCAACATGGCCTTTTCATTGCGCATGCGCAAGAGGTAACGGCCAGCCGGCAAGTCCCCGACCTGCACCTCTAGCCGATGTTCCCCAGGGCCATACGGGGCCTGGCGAATCAAAGATTGTACCTCCGCGCCTTTTGCATCGATTATATCCAGGTCCAGGGTGCGGGCCTCCGGCAGATAAAAGCGCAAACTGAGCTCACCTTGGGTTGGATTGGGATAAGGTAAAAACAAACGATCGCCGGCGGCACTGACCCACTCATCCACCGAGGTCAGGGTAGAATCTCCCCCCAGATCGATCAATTCATCTCCGGTCTGATAAGGCACGTAGGTGGTTCCCACCAAATACATTTCATCTGCTGTGCCTTCCCCCCAACTCATCCATTGGGGCGGGACATTGGGATTATAGGGGTTGTTACTGGTATTGTCGTAGGTAGCAAAAATATGCATCACCGAGCCCTGCGGAATTTTTTTCATGCGATTAAAGGTATAAGCGCCCTGCCAGTTAAAATCCCAATCTTCAATATGAATGATGTTGATGGTATCGTTGGTAGGAGTTACCGCATAGAGCAGCCATTCTTTCCCCAGGTAATGCATGTGCGGATAGACGGAGAGCATACTGATATCCTCCGTGATGTTTTTGGTGCCGTGAAAGGTCTTGATGGAATCGGGCGGAATGCGGAAAGAAAACCATCCATTGTCCAAATCAAAGGGCGTTACCGGCATGCGCTGGAGTTCCCGGCTGATAGGATCGGCCGCTTCTTTAAAAAAGATATTCAATTTCGACTTATCTGTCTCATCCGAAGGCAGCGGAGCATAATGAACCTGCATGATCAAATCTGCCCCAGCAGGTAGCGTAGTGCCGATGCCCACTGGAAAAAACAGCGGTTGAATGCCTGGGGTGTAGCCCGTAAAGGTCCCCTGTACGGCTACCCCATAGCCCCCAAAGGCTTCGTACCCATAGGTGGTATCTTCTGCATCTTTGGCCGCCGCGGCCCCATTGACCTCATAGGCTAGTAGCGCATGATGCACGGCGCGGGTATTGCCAGGGCGAAATTCGATGGCGGCAATTTCCTTATCCTGCGTCAGGCCTGTCGAGAGGACAAAAACCCGGTAATCATCCTGATTATTGCCTTCGATAAAATAGTCTTTAGCCATTTCCAGGACCAGGTCGGGGGTTCCCAATTGAGAACCAGAAGGAAAGTTTGGCAGGGGTGGTTCGAGGGCCGGATCACCCTGAGGCGTACCGGCATTGACCCAGTCAGCGATAAGTTGAATCTCGCTATCACTCAGGCCCGTTTCTCCGACAAAGTTGCTATAAGCACGGCTGGGTTGCCAGGGTGGCATGTATTTAATTTCGGTAACGTACTTGATGGTAGGGGCCCAGGCGACGACCTCATTGTAGTTGGTGAGCGAAAAAGGGGCAATCTCGCCGGGACGATGGCAGGAGGTACAATTATTATAAATAATCGGGGCAATGTCTTCGCTAAAATTGGGTTGGGCCAGCATGGGCCAGGCCATGCTCAGGCCCACCCATAATAGGAAGATGCGCTTCTTGAATTCCATAGGTAGGGGTGGTTAGTTAGGGTTCTTTTTGCTGATGAAACAACCGATGGGCTGGGTATTCGCCACTTCGATGGGCTTATTCTTGGCCAGGGCGTGCAGCACATCCGCCAACTCAGAGGTGGTACTGACCCGTCTCCGCTTGCCTACGCGAGCGTAGGAATCGTCTATTCTCCCCTGATACAGGATTTTGCCCTGCGACTCATTGAAGACCACAACCTCAGGCGTAACGGTCGCGCCAAAGGCTTCTTTTCGGGCGTGATCGTGATCGGTTTGCAGGTCAAAGGGCAGTTTGTAGGCCGCCTTGAAGGCCTGCATCTTTTGGGGTTGGGAAGAGGCATTGGGGAATAAACCAATGAAGCGAAGGTTTTCGTCTGCATACTTGTTATGCAGTCGTCGCAACGGTAAGGTGTAATACTGGCTGATCACACAGGATTCGTGGAGAAAGACGTAGACCGTAACCTGGTCTGAGGTCTTTAGCGTCTCATCAGCAGGTAGCGGTGCAGGAGGCTGAATCGATAAGCCGACCAGCCAAAGAAGCAGGAAAATCATGAGAAGGATGTTTTAATGCATTTGAATGTTTGGAAGCAGTAGAAGGTATACTTCTCTGCTTACATTTATCCGCAAAAAAACGGTGAATTGAACAATTGCGAAGGTGAAGTGCCAGGGGGATTCCTCCTCATGCAACTGCTTTTTATTCTTTCGTAAAGGGGCCTACTAGCTTTTGCTCAATCCATGCTTTAAAATGACCCTTGGGTTGGTTAAAGAGCTTTGAAAAAAAATTCATAAAAAAGAAAGCTAGTAGCGGCCCTAAAACAAATCCTCTCCATTGACCGTGCGAATTTCTTCCTTGAGTTCTTGCTGCCCCTGCTTCGATTTCCGAAAGCTCAACGCCTCCTCCCGGCTCATCTTTTTACCTGCTTTGTAGGCTTTGTTACTGCTTTCCAGAAATACCTCTACGAAAAAACCACTGATCAAGGCCATGGGAAGTAAGGCAGCCACTACCGTTTGGGTGATAATAGGCTCGTTATTTTCCAGGCTTTGGGCGTAGGATTCGGATAAAAGGGGTATGATAAAAACGCCGATGGCAACGGCCCCGATCATGGTGGGCAGGATGTGCCCCAGCGACAAGGCATTGCGGACTTTGGCATCAGGGAGAATATGGGGCGGAGCTGAAAGATAATGGAAAGGGTCTTTGCGCAGCCAGCGGATAGGCTCCATAAGAGCCCCAAAAACGATTTTGTAAATTCGAATCATGGTTATGTAGGTTTTGCTTTCAAAATAGGATCTTCCCCTTACTCCTCCAACTCCCGTTTAGTTTTATAGCAGTGAGCGATTAAGCCTTTACCGATCAGGCTATTGGTCCCATCGGTCAAATTCCCTTCCTGGCCATCTGCATCAATCCAAAGGAAGATTTTTCTATTGCGAAAATAATAACGGTCCTCCAGAAGCACTGTTTGTCCCGGGTCAAAGACCACGGTATCTCCTGCTTCTTGAGCTTTGGTTTGATCCCAATAAACAGGTCGATTGTAGGATTCATGCCGCTCATAGGCGAAACACAAGGTATCCCGTAGGAAATAGAATTCTAGTCGACTTTGGCTCTTTTCATAAAAGCCTAGCTGTTCGATCAGTTGAATTTCCCCCTCCAGATAATAGGCTCTTGTATAGCCTGCTGCGGTGGTCCCTCCCGTTTCATCCGACTTCGTCAGGGTATCGCAAGCAGCGAGCCTGGCCTGAATATCATCTCGGATTTGGTGGATTTCTGCGACCCAGGCTTGATGGTCCTGAGCAGCTACATAGTTGATAAAGGCCCAAATAATCAGACAGGAAAAGAAAGGTAGTTTCATGGGTTGGCTGGTTGAAGACAGATAGTACAGCTGCAAACTCAACATACCCATTTTCCCGCTTTTCCGCCAGTTCGCTTCAATCCTTTTCGAATGCCGGTTTCAAATCGCTGGTATCCTTACCCTGTGGCCGGATAGCCAGGCGGCAATAATCTTTGCCGGAATTGGACTGAGATTCCAAGACAATGAGTTCACCCCCGACCTTGCGCATCAGTTCCCGGTCATAGTGCATCAGCTTGTGGCAGGCAGCTACATGGCCGGTGCCCCGCAAGGGACAGGTTACATGAATCTCCGTATAGGCCGTATCTTCAGTTAGCAGGGTGACTGGAAAATACTGCTTTCCATCGGGCGGCATCAAGGCTTGCCAGGTTTCAGCCAGCTTGGCCGGAGTTTGGGCGAAAGCGGGCTTGTTTAGGGATACATTCAATCTGGCTGAGAGGCCCGTAGCCCAGCGAGTAAAGCCCCCAAAAGCCGGCCTTTGGGCAAAGAAGGCCAGGAACTTCAAGGTGGCGCTAAAAACGGCTTGTTTTTCGAGTAGTTTTTTCAGCATTTGGATCAGTAGAGAAACCTAAAAGCTCGGGGCCTCGTCCTCGCTTAACTGGGCCAGCAAACTTTCCAGGCGGGCCTTTTTTCCAAGATACTTTCCAGCCAGTCTTCTTTGAAGTCCGGCAAAAGAAATCCGACGAGACACAAGATAGAAGATCAGGGTGAGCATGGCCATAATCAGAAAAATTAAGGGGGTATCCCACATCTTGGCAAAGGTCCAACCTTCGATGATCAGCCCCGCCCAAAAACCTCCCACAAAACTCAGGCACATAATCAGGGGCATGCTTTCCCGGTTATGATGGTCCTGCGCCTGGACCAAAGCCAGTTGTTGCTTGAGAAAGGCCTGCAAGGGCAGTTGGGGATCTATGGCCTGACTGTTCCGCAGAAAGCGCACCACGTCAAAAATAATGACCAGGAAAGCCAGGCTGATCACCAACACCGGCAGGATGAGCTCGGGTATTTGGAACCAGAAATACAGGCCAACAAAAACCGCCATCCAAAACAGATTCAGGAGCAGGGCGAGTTTTTTGTGGCGGATGATATAAGCCACATCCTGGCCTACCCTACTTTTGAGGTTGCGACGGATATCAGCAGCACTAAAGGAAAAATCATCCTGCTGCTGCGAAGCCTTATCCAACATATCTTTCAATTCCATGAGTTTTTAGTTTTTGGCGTAGACGAAAAATTTTGACGCGAAGGTTGTTCTCAGAAATGCCGATCATCTCGGCTATTTCGGGGCGGTCGTAGCCCTCGACCATGAGCAGCAAAACCGACTTTTCGATTTCCGTAAGCAGGCTGAGCATAAGCCCCAGAAGTTCCGCTTCATGGCCAGGCGGCGGCCCGGCAGGATCAGGAGCATAGGCTTCGGGCACATATTGAAGCTGCTTTTGCTTGCGCAGCCGGGTCAGCGCCGCATTGAGGGCAATCCGATACAGCCAGGTTGAGAACTTGGATTTAGCCTGAAACCGAGGATAGGCAGCCCAGGCCCGGGATAAGATATCCTGGCGCAGGTCATTCCGGTCTTCCGGACTGTCTGCATACAAGTACAGCACTTTGTTGATCAAAGGCTTGCACGCCTGTATTTCTGAGATGAAACGATCCTGTAGGTTCAAAGGGTAAATTTTTCCAGTGGGTCCGTGATCGGGGGGTTCCTTTTATTCAACAGCTGCCCCAAACGCTAAATTCGGAAGATTAGTCTGGAAAAAAGGTCAAACGTTACAGTGTCCCTGATTTTTTTCTCAGGACAGAGGGATCAAGGATGATCCAGAGCCTGGGCTTGTTGCTTCAACAGCATGGAAACCAAGACTTTACCTACCAAGGTTGAAGCCGCTGCGTATCAATATAGCGGTTCTTGCCTACAAGGGTAAGGAGGCCTGAGGAAATATCTGTCAGGACTGGCTAGATATGAGGAGAAAAGTTGATCATGGGACTTAGGGTTAATCTCCCAGCCTTCTGGAAAAGATGGACTATCCGGTGATGATCGTCCGAAAAAATTGCTGCAGGCTTTCCCAACGCCCCAGTGGTTCTAGTAAACAATTATAGAGATTGATCCCCACCATGAGAAAGGTAGCCGGATGCCGAAGTTTCTCATACTTCCAAGCTGCCAGGATGGCCAGCAGGATGATCATCGCTTGTGTCCCATAGATAGGAAACATGATATCAATATCCGGCCAATGCTCGGCATTCAGCCCGACATAAGCCAGCTGGGTCCCTCGCGAAAAGGCAGGCATCATGATGATGAATACCGTCGAAACCAACCACCAGGCGTGATCTTCCAGCTTTTTTCGCTTGCGGATACTTTGGATGACGGCAAAGCCAAAAGCCAGGATCATGGGAATTTCAATGGCCATAACCCCGAAGAAAAACCAGGGTTCAAAGGGGCCCATGCGTTCGGGATTGGCGGCGGCGAAATCTGCTACCCGGATGTCCCGATACATCATGCTGAAAGCGGTCAGGCAGACGCCCCCGGCCAAAAACATCCCGATGATGCCATTGGTACGGTGCTTCTCCATCTGTCCGTGGGTCGCATAGTAGGGCTGTATGATCAGGTAGAGATACCAGAGGGTTCCGGTCCAATAGTGGATGTGTACAGACCAGGCATTGTCGGTAAAGTCCCCCCAGTAATCCGCGAAAATCCCCGCCTGCATGAGGACCAAGGGTAGGAGCATCCATTTATACAGATCCTTGTACTTCGCCATAGGAGTGTGTTTAAAGGAAGACGGATCAGGCAAGAATTCTACACAAAAAACATGAGTCATCCCAACCTTCGGGATGACTCATGTTCAGCACTTTATGCCTGGCTGGAACTAAGCCGCCTTTTTAGCCAACTTTTTTTCCAACACCAGCATCCGCTCCAATTTCGCAGGTGACAGCTCCCCACGTTCCGCATAGACCTTCAACTCTTCCATGGCTACAGCCAGGGCTTTGTCCACGGTTTTCTTCATCTGTCCACCGAGGAAAAAACCTGCCAGCGGCTTGAGTCGCATCGTAACTTCCATACGAACCCGGGACTGCCCAGGCCCTGCGTCCATGACCTGCCAATGGTTGCTGGCATACAGCACAAAACCCGGCGCGCCCTCGGTCAATTGGTAGGCCAGTTCTTGCTGCTCCTCATCGAACAGGGTGAGTTTTTCCACTACCCGGTTATAAGCGCCCAGACCACTTACTTCGCATACGCGCTCACTACAGGTAGCACCTGCAAATTCTGCTGGACCGGAACCTGTCGCGTGGTCTACATTGGAAGACCAAGTGGAGATGTTTTGAAAATCACGAACGATCCGCCACAGAGAATCTGCCGATACTTCAATGACCTCACTGGTCCAAATCATCTTGATTTCTTTAAACTTCTTGTTTGCTTGTCCCATAATACTTGCTTGAAAGGTGACAAAAATGAACACCATGGCTATCAACTTTTGCATGATATCTACGATTAAGGTGATAGCACAAATATGATCGGAAGCGGAGAGAAAGTGTTTCTGCTTTGGTTCAACTATTTTCTGGTTTGGGCCAGACGATAGGCAGAAGGGGAGTCGCCGAAATGTTCCCGAAAGGAGGCAGAGAAAGTGGTCACATCCTGAAACCCTACGCTATAGGCAATGCCGGCAATGGCTTCTCCACTGGTCCGCAACAGCCGAGCCGCTTGCTCCAACCTGCGTTGCTTGATATAGCGGGCCGGGCTTTGCTGGTAGATTCTTTTAAACTCGCGCTTGAAGGAAGAAAGACTTTTATTGCAAATGAAGGCCAGTTCTTCCAGGCTAAGGTTACTAAAGAGGTTTTTCTCGATGACCGAGGTGAAGTAGAGCTTTTCCGGGGTAAAAAGATGGGCCATGAATTGCCGCACATGTTGATACTGGGAAGATTTTAACAAAATCAGGATCAGCTCTTTGATCTTCAGCAACGCCAATTCTTCATCCATCAGTTCTGGATTGTCAAAGTAGATCATCAAACTATGGATGAATTTTTCTACCAATTCGTTACCCACCATTTTTTTAGGGGGCAGGGCTTTAGTTTGTTCCAGAAAAGCCGGGGGCTGATGTTTATAGATTTCGTGCAGGATATCCGGATAAAAGAAAATCACCACCCCATCCCATTTGCCTTCGGCTAAATGAGAAACGTAGCTCCCGCATTTTTTCAGCAGGGCTTCATTGGGACCCATTTTGACCGCCCCATGCATATCAAAGATTTCGTAGGAGCCTTCGACCATATAAAAGAAGCAGGCCATGTCCTCCATTTTGCCCGAAATCTGGAAAGGCGTTTTGAACCGGGCTCTTTGGAATAAAGGCTTTCCTTGAAAACTAACCGTGCGGTGATCAATCAGCATAGGCCTAAATTAGGCAATGGCTTTTCGAAAGACTTTCTGAAAAAGGCCAGATTTGTCTGTCTATTCCTGCTCAGACAATAACTTGCGGATGATCACCACCTGTCCCAGGTGATAGTAAATATGCTCAATCATGCCCTGGATATTCCGCATATAGGTGCCGTATTTTTCCAGGACAAAAATCTCTCCCATTTTCTCGGCGGGCATTTCTTCCACCAGCCGGTTGAAGCGCTCCGCATTGTCGTACAGCCGTTGCTTCAAGGCCTCCCATTCCGCTTCGGATTGCATATCCGGTACATCAAAGCTGTGCTTATCGCTGATCAGCAGTTTGCCCGTTTCAAAAAAGTCGGCCACTCCAGAGAGGTAATAATCCACGTGGTAGGTCAGGGCGGCAATGGTATTCAGGCTGCCAATTTGTTGCTTCGCCTGAGCCAGGCTGGTTTGACTGAGCTGATCTTGCCAGTTGGTGTTGGCGATCCAGCGGCCATCGATGACGACTTCGCGTAGGCGGGCGGTGATGTGGGAGATATTTTCCATAGGGCGGGGTTCTGTGATGGCTAAAAATAGGCAAGCATGATGAGAGATTCATCATGCTTGCTTAAAGAATGTGTCCCCAAAAGAAAGGGCAAACTGCCTATTCGTCTTTATTCATCAACTTCTCCGCTACACGCTGCCCGAGTTTATAGCCCCAGGCTTGTCCGGCTTGCATGGACTCCTGGGCCAGCAAAGGCGTTTTTACAGAGAGCTTTTTTCCCACGGGGGACTGATAGAATTCAATGATGCTTTGCAGGTCTGCTTCGGTCAGGTGGTTTTGATAAACGGGTACCAGTAGTTCTACCAAATCATCTACGGAAGCCCCCATCAATTCCTCCGCCAGGACGTCCCATTCCTCATCCGAAAGCTGATAGGTGCCCTGGGATTTGTACATGTCTACGGTTTGCGTAATCACTGTTTTATAGGTTTCCATGGAACCGGACACTGTGAAATAGGTCTTGAGGGTTTGGGTGTAGGTCTCTTCAGTTTGGGCAAAAGAAAAAGTCAAGCCCCAAATGGAGAGGGCGCAAATGGTGATCAGATGTTTCATGATGGTGAGATCATTAAAGGTTAATTAACGCGTGTTCACTTACCCAGGAAGGCAAGCGAAGGTAACATGCATACAGATGAGGGGAAAAGCCACCAGGAGGTGAACTTTTGGAAACATCCTTAAATAACAAAAAAGGGCTGGCTCTCCCAAATGACCGGCCTCTCCCTTGGCGTTAAGGAAAGCGGACCTCTACAGCTTCACTTTCCAGGCCCGTAGCATTGATGGAGCGCAGGGCGACGGTGGCTCCCGCTGCTACCTCCTCGGGTAGAAAGAACTGCGTCCCATGCGCCCGGCCAATCAAGCGATCTTCTACGTACAGATGATAGCCCACCACCCAGCTGCCCGGACTGCTATCCTCAGCTGCTTGCCAGGACAAATGATGCCGCGCCGCTTCATAACTGGGTTCCTGCGGGGCATTTGGCGGGGTAAAATCAGCCTTGCCCCGCTCCATCATCATCAGGGCTTCAATTTCCACTGCGATAGAATCTTTGTGTCTTTTTTTCTGGATAAAGCCTTGTTGGCGGTTTTTTTCAGCGTCCCACAAACAAACGCCCTCCGTAGTCAGGGTAATGGTCCCCTCGGTATAGGCTTGATAATTGGCTCCTTCTCCTCTTACGGCATAGTGCAGGGCACATTGATCATTACTATGGCGCGTAATTTCATCGGTTTCTCTGCGGGTCAAAAAATGGTACTCATAACTCCGACGAAGAATGTGGGTGGTATCCAGCTCTTTCAACCCTTGGCCGGTCATCACATTGCCGTAGCCTGCCTCGTGGTAATCCCCACAGCCCACTTCCCAACCGGAAGCCATAAAAGGACTGGGACAATGTTCGATCACGTAGCGGCACATGGCGTTTCGGTCCTCGTTCAGGCAGGACCAGTCGGTATAACTACACAACAAATCCGAGCCCCCCCAATTGGTGCGGTCGTGGCCTTTCCCTTCGATGAAGTTGCCGCCCATGGTGACCACCTGGGCTACCTTAGCTTTGACCAGGGCAACCCCGTCCAGCGGACTAAAGGCATCCCCTACGGACCGAAGCAAATCTGCGAAATTGTGCATGGTGCCAATAATGACCACCGTGATGCTCTTCGGCTCCGCACTGGCCAAGATTTCCCGATAAAGCGCCACCCCATCAGAAGCATCTCGCCAGCTGCGTAGATTACGCGGATACACCTGTGCCAGATGGGAATCATAGTTCCGACTTAGGGCCTCCTTTTTTTCCGGATAGCCCTTATAATCGCCCACCGGAATGGCCGCTCGCCGGTAAAATTGGTTGATGGCACTGATGCTTAGGGAGGACTGTTTGTAGTCCGTAGAGTTGATGATGGCGAGAATCTCGCATTCTCCCAGGCTGGCCATGTTGTGCAGCATGGCCATACAGCCCACATCATCTGGGTCAGCAGAGGGGTCGGTATCCAAAATGATCTTTTTCTGGGCGAAACCCAAAGAGCTCAACAGACTCCAAAGTAACAGGAAAGAAAGGGTTCTCATGGCTTATTGTTTTTGGCGTGGGATGGTCAAAATGTTCTCCATGCGTCCGTCCAGGTAGTAAAATCCCTCCGGTCCGTAGACGCCATCTTCCTCTAACATGATGCGAATCACCCGGCCCCATTCCTCAATTTCGGAAGCAGCGTTGAGTTCGATGGAGTAGGCCGTGTTGGGAAAAAGGGGATAGTCTCCACGGCCTTTGACGCCCCCCTGGGAGTCCCAGAGTCCGATGGTCGGCCCGGCTGCGTGCCCATGTAAGCCAATCGGATGGGTATAAATGGTGGCGTTGATGCCTTCTGCTTTGGCGCGGTCCAGGGCTGCTTTGAGGATTTCGTTGCCACTGCGCCCGGTTTGAAATTCCTCGGTCAGAATGTCCTGCAAGCGGTTGCCGCGAGCAAAGGCTTCCCGCAGAAACTCAGGCACTTCCTTTTCTCCCGGCTTGAGCACGTAGAAATGCTGCTGCTGGTCAGTATTGAGGCGCAAATAAGTGATGCCAAAATCTACGTGCAGCAGGTCGCCCATTTGGATGATCTGATTGGCGGGACGGTTGGAGAAGGAGCGCAAAAAATCCTCCTTGCCTTCGCTGGCCCGTTGAATAGAAACGGAAGGATGGAACCAGGTAGCCAGGCCATAGTCTGCCACCAGTTGACGGAGGGCCCACTCGACCTCACCCGTAGTGGTGATGCCGGGATGGATATGCTGTTCGGATAGCCCTTCCTGCAAGATGGTGTGTCCCATGTGGCAAATCATAGGATAGACTTCCAGTTCTCTGGCAGAGCGGGTTTCCAGCCAGGCAATGGCCAGTTTTTCGGCGGAAGTAACCCGGTCCCGGTATGGCTCCGGCAGTTTTTCCATGAAAGTCTCATACTCGGTGCGCACCAACCCATCCGCCAGGGCGAAGTCCTGGGAGTAGTTAAGCCCAATGCTTTGAGGGTCTTTGTCTTTAATGACCCGCATCAGGGCTTCCCACTGATCAGGATAAACGTTGACGTTCCACTGACCCTTGAGCAGTTTGCCCACAGAATAACGCGCAATGGCGATTTTGTCCAACCCTCCCGCTTCTTCATTCCGGTAAAACACCATCATGGTGCGCCGCCGGGCCGAAAGCCAGGTACTGGGCAGAAAGGTCTTCATGACCGGGTCTTCGTTATACTCTCGCGAAATCAGGATCCACATGTCGAGGCCTTCTCGCTCCATAAGCTTTGGCAGGAGGTTTTCCACCCGATCCCGGAGAATTTCATCGATTACCCGAGCCTGTTCTTTTTGGGAAAGCACCGTAAAATCCTGCCCTGAGATAGGCAGAAAGAGGAATAGTAGTAGGGTAGTTACAAAGGGCTTCATCCTTTTTCAGGAGAAGATAGGGGATTTGCAGGGAGGGGGCAAGGGGTCAATATTCCTGGATCAAAATCTCAGTGGGGATTTTTAGTCTAGCGTGAAGTTTACGAATCATTTCCAGCGTGAGCTTTCGCTTGCGGTTTAAGATTTCGCTTACCCGGCTTTTGTAGCCGATGATTTCCGCCAGGTCTTTTTGCTTGAGCCCTAATTGCTCCATCCGAAACTTGATCGCCTCTATTGGGTCAGCGGGAGGAATGGGAAAATTAGCATCCTCATATTTTTCAATCAAATACCCTAATATCTCCAGCTCGTCTCCTTCTGGTGTTCCCAACTTAGCATCAAAGATTTCCTCCAGGCGAAGGAGCGCCTGTTGATAATCAGCTTCCGTTTTGATTGGACGTAAGGTCATGTGCCTTCTTTTAGATTACTTCTGCGTCAATGTTATCGTAAGTACGCTTGATGACCGGACAAGAAAAATAGAAGTTAAAAGCACAGCCAGGAGGGATCGCTGCGCCCTTCCAATATCCACAAAATTCCACAAACCACAAAGTTCGGGCACGCGACCTATAAAGTACCCTTCAGAGGCCAGATTTATCATATATCCGTTGAGCTTTCCTCAGTCTCTTTTTATCGTCCCATTTAGGATTCATTCTCCAAGCTTTGAATTCCCTGCCGGTTTCAAGGGCTCTCAGCTTCCAGAACCTCTTTCTTTTCTTCAAAACAAGGTAATTAACGGTTGGGCTATGAAAAGTGACCAGAAGTCTTCCAAAGGTCAATTTCGCTATGATAAAGATAGAATCAGCCTCAGCCGGAGTCAGCACAAACTCCTGAGGCAGGTACTCGATTGCATTAGCCACCATCCTGAGCTCACTTTTTGCCCGGCCTATCTTTGCCTCTATCCGCCCTTCCTCATGGCCTTTATACAGCTGAAAAGAATCTTTGGACGGGGAATCATAGATTAATAAAGTCGGAAACCCAATGGGCTCATTTATCTCACAATCAACTGCCAGATAAGTAAGGGTTATTGAGTCTCCTCTTCTGCCGCTACCGCTAGAACGAATGACTACATCACTACAATCTATGATGGGTTCCCTGTATGGCAGGAAATTTATCTTCAGGGTATCCAGGCTTAGCCAATACTCACCCCTCACCTTTCCATATATGGGTAGGTGGGTAGGCTCTTTCTGGATTTTTGTGGTGGCTATTCCGTCCTGAAAAATGAGAAAGTGGGGCTCCTGATCCAGGAACAAATATTCTCCTTCTAACTGAGCACTAAGGCTAAGGGGCAGGAGGCAGAACAAGTGGAATATCCAGGTTTTCATGGGCTTTTTTTTCTACTCCCGATACCACACCCGGATAAACTGATGCCAGGTGGCGGGTACTTCTCCCCAGATGCGGAGGCTGCCATCTTCGCTGCCTTCTTCCCGGCGGTCGTGCATATTGGGCAGGGTAACGGTTTCTACATTGATGACGCGGACGTGGCCATTTCGGTCGAGCCATTCGTTCATACGGTCCAGCGAGGGACGGATATTTTCATAGTTGGGTTTGCGGAAGAGGCCCCCGCCGTCGGTCATTTCCGGAACGAAGTCTTTGCACTGAATCATGGGAAAAAGGGGTATAGATAAATGTTTGGGGCTATGCCCATGTTGAGCACTTAATTTAACCACAGATACACAAACATACCCGCCTTCTTCTCTCTTTCTTTGGTGATTCCATAAGGTCGATGCCCCCATTTCTCTTCCTTACGGATTTTTCCCAAAACAGAAGCTATCTGCTCAAAATTCCTCATCAGGCCTTGCTTCCCCTCCCCTACCTTTGGGTATCGCTTACGTTTTTTAACAACCCTATAATTAGAAATCACATGAAAACTATCAACAGCATTTTTATCTGCCTTGGTCTGGCCCTGATCGTCAGCACCGGATGTAAAAACATCGAAAATATCCTGCCCAGTAATGAGGGAAAGTGGAACATTACCGAGTTATCCTACCAGTCTTTTGTCGGAGACTCCCTGGTAGATGAGGAGAACGAGACCTACAGCGGGGATGAATCCACCTTCCAGTTTAATGACGACGGTACCGGGGAACAAGTAGAGGGCTCGGACGTCACGGATTTCGAATGGACTTACAACAAGGATCGGGAGGAAATAAGCCTCATCTATTTTGGAGGGTTAGCCCTTTTGTTCGAAGTCCTGGAATGCACCAAAACCTCCCTGACCATCACCACCACCTCCGAATTTGAGTTGTTTGGAGATATCTATCGGGACGTCATCACTTATACTATGGTAAAAGCAGAATAGCCTATCTTTTCATAAAAAAAGCCTCCCCATGGGAGGCTTTTTTTTATGAAAACTTATAAGAATTCCCTATGACAATGCATTCTCAAACCAATGAATTGCTGCCTCCCCATCTTTTAATATTACCTCGTCAATCTCATTAGGATGAGCAATCTTATTTCTTAATGTGGTGAGTTGATTAAAATATTTTTGAAAAAAAGGTTTTGATTTAAAAACTTCTTCAAAATAAGTCCAGGTCTTTTTATTACAAATAACTGACTGATACTCTCCTAATGTCATATAATTCAGCTGATTCCTAAAGACTTTGAACTCCTCTTCGGACAAAGCAGGCATTTTTTTATATTCTGCGTAAAACTTCCTTCGGGCAGCTTCCTGAGTCTTTTCATCTACAAATTGCCGGAATGGGTCTTTCGCCACCCTACCTAATCTTTCAGAGATTAAGTGTCGTAATTTTAGTTCCAAATCCTTAACCCTATGTTCTAGATTTTGAATACTTTTGGAAATAGGCATTTCATGGTAAACCCTTTCTATTGATATTATTTGTCCTTCACATAATAGATTTGCAGCAATTTCAACCAATTCAGCTCTACCATTAAGAAACGACTCATAATCTTTTTCCAACTCATTTTTCAAGACCATTGCATCTATTCCCTCGAAAGATTTTTTTTCAAGTGATGTCAATGGGATGAGGTGTGATCTTAAATAATAGTCAATATTTTCTGGTGGGTGTGAGTTGTATTGCTCAGTAATTACTTGGTAAGGATTTTTCCGTCCAATACTACGATTCGTAAATGAGGAGACTAAACAGCAATTTAAAGCCAACATTCCTTTCCGATCTATCTCTGAAAGTAGAGATACAGGATAAAAATGATGGTAATCCCGGGTTCTAATATTTTCTCTTGTGATCTTTTGACCATCCTTAAAATCATGTGCGCCCAAGAGGTTAAATACGGATAGAATTGCGCGGCCTCGTATGGTTTCTCCTTTAGGCCAAAAAGCTGTCAGCAATTCAGCTTTTTCAGCAATAGGGTGGCGTTCTCGATTAAAAATTGGGATTTCGGATTCATTAAATACCCCTCCTCCATCCTTTTTTTCTTTTCTAATAATCTTCTTGAGTCCAACATAATCAGCGAACCCCCTAGAAGCTGCGGAATTTTCGTACCGGTCAGTAAAAAATGAGCTCCATAAATATTTCCTCAAAAGTCTTTCGGAATGCCCTAGACTATCTCCACTTTCTGGTATCTCAGCATATAAGGCAGCGATAATGGCAAGCACCGCATTTGTTGGAAGTCTACTCCGGTCAAATAAATTTTGCGACTCTAAAAATCCAGCCATTCTACATAGACCAATAACCACATCAGACCAGTGATCCATCATGATCTTTTTATCCATTTCCAAACATCCCTTGTTATTGGGAATTTTATCTTGAATAAGAGCAGAAGTGTAAATAATAAGCTGACCAAGATCAAAATAGTTCTCAATATTTCGGTGTTTGATTCTCAACTCCTCTTGTAGATCATGGAGAGATTTACCTGCAACACTTTCAACTTGGGCTACAATTATGTCATAGACAGAAAGGGGTTTGCTATTAGTATTCATATTAATGAATACCTTCAGCGCAATCTCTCGTGGAGTTGAAGAAGGTAAAGCAAGATAGGGCAAGTTATAATGAGCTACTATTTCCTTAAATTTTGTAATTTTATCAGAAAGTTCTTTTCGCTTATTAACAAGCATTTTATAAGATTCTAACCCAACTAATCCATTATTGTCATTATAATCTTCATCAGGAAGAGCCATTTCTACCCAATTATCTTTTTCCTTCCCATTAGACCCTGGCCGAAATAAGTATACCGGAATAAGCCCTCTTTCAAATTGACTTTCTGGATTATTTGCCCATAAAGGATACAACTTGGATTCATTTTTTTTCCTGTATCGGGAAAGGCAGTAAACCATCATGGAATCTGATTCTATTGAATCTCCGGGCCTCCTGTCATATTCTGGCAAATACAAAAAATAAGTTTCTGATTCATAATTATTATGCATGGACCGCCAAAACGCAGTCAATCTTTGTTGCCCATCTAATAAATGTTCATAAACTTTCTGGCCCGACTCAGGGGCAGTAGCAAGAAATCGTGACTCAAAGGGCTCTTCCTCTCCTACATTTAGAATCAAGGTAACTCCAAGCGGTAAGTTTGAAACCACCGTTTCGATTAGACTGGATATTCGTTGCCGATCCCAGGCCTGATGCCGCTGAAATCTCGGCAACTTAATTTCTCCTTGTTCAATTTTACTAAACCAGGTGGCTAAGTCTCTATCTTGAGCCCTACTTGATTGCATAACTTCTACTCCTTTTAAATATTAACGTCAATTCATAAACACTTATAGTTAGTTCAACTCTAACAATAGTTTTTACTTTAGGGAACTTTTCGCAATATGTTCAACGTTATAAAAATCACGCCCTAATTGGCCATAACCTCTCCGGCTATTTGGTTTACCGCCGTTTTCCAATCATATCATAGTAATGACCATTATCGTAGTGAGAAAAGGCAGATCAATGTGATTTGAAAATGTAAGACGGGCGATTCTAAGACTCTCTAAAATACTTGAAAATTTCAAGTAAAGGCAAGTGTTAGGTAAATTCAGAATCCTTGGCCGATTTTCTATATAGCCACCAGCTAAAGACTAGCACTCCACTCACCATCAAGGCCATACCAACATAATGGGCAAAAGAAGGATCGGCTCCTTCAAAATCTCCTTTTACACGAGCTACATAGGTGATGATCATCACCAGGCTGACGTAGTAAAAGTAGACCAGCTGAGGTCTGAAACTTAGCTTATGTAACCAAAAGGGCGCAGCCACAACCATGAGATAGGCCAACGCTCCTCCGGCCAGCTTTACAGGAATCAATGGAATCTCATTGAGGAAGACATTGGTGGCGAGAAAGCCAAAATGAATGATATGGACCACCGCAAAGAGGAGGATCCATTCCCGCGCCGCGGTATTTTCCTTAAGCGGGGTGGGATGGTTTCTTGCGAACTGATAGAAGGCTGCCAAAAAGACCCCCAGGGATAAACGTCCTGACCAGCGAGCCGATATGCGGAATGCCTCGCCCAATTCTTCAGGATTCATGAAGTAGGCCACCACAAAAATGAGGACTTCGGCCATGACGCCGAGGAGGAGAAGATTTCGAAGCGCGAGTTTCATGTAGCAGTAGTGTTTTGCAGAAGTAAGATACAGCTTTTGGAGGAAAAGCGTTTTGGGGGGTTCCCCGGATGATGATCCGGGGTGGGAGAGGTGGTGACCGGCTGGAAGCCGGTGTTACGGGTGGCGGCTGTGAGCTGCGGCGGCCGGGAGGTCCCAGGACCTTTTTCCCCGGATGATGATCCGGGGTGGGTGGGGTTGTGACCGGCTGGAAGCCGGTGTTACGGTCTCACCTCCGATACCCATCATGCAATCCCTTTCCATTCAGGATTTTCTCTACGCTTTTTTCAATCCGCGCAAATCTCGTCTTGGCTTTCTTGGGCGCGGAGAAAAAAAGGATATACCCGCGCTGTCGCCCGGGAGTGAGACTTTCAAAGGCTGATTTCAGGAGCGGGTCTTCGGCAAATTTTTGCTCCAACTCTTCGGGAATAGGTTCTGGATTTCGTTTAAATTCCACTTTCAAGCCTGCCTTCTCTACTTCGATGGCTTCGAACACATAGGCCTTAATATCCGCGGCATGTTGCTCTACCTCAGCTAAGGAAGTAAACTTCAGGTAGCGTGCAGCCTGGGTATTTGGGCCGGGCTTGACCAGCAAGCCCTGAGGATCACCCAATAATGCGCCCTTAAAAAAGCTCAGGGTGGCCGCATGTTTTAGGGCACCCATCACCAAGACATTGCTTTGTTGATAGGTATAGCAGGGCACGCCCCATTTCATCTGCTCGGTCAGGCCGCATTCAGCGATGACCTCGCGCAGTCCTTCGAGTACGGTTCTCCATGGCTGCACCTTGCAGCCTGGCGTGCCCCCCAGGGGGCAGCGGCCACAGCCTTCGAGCAGGTAGGTTTGGAGATCGGTAGTCATGGGTAAATCATTGAGGGCTTCCCCAGTTCTTCTATAAAATGCACATCAAAAGTATGGAGATCAACCTATTTTCAGGAAATTTTACCCCTTACTTTCCCCTAGCGAAAACCAGTTCCCGCTATTGTCTTTGAAAACGGCTTCGGTTTTATAAAACTCCTCCGTAGGCTCTTTGGTAAACTCTACCCCTTTGCCCTTCAATTCTTCGTAGGTAGCATAAATATCCTCGCAGGCCAGGACCGGACCGCTAAAAGCGCCTTTGGCGACCAGAGCTTTGATACTCGCTACCGTCTCCTCGTCGCGAAACATTTGGGTGGTAATGGGCGAAAGCACCAGTTCCAGTTCAGGATTGCTTTTAAGGCCTACCGTTACCCAGCGGTATTCACCGAAAACCTGATCTATGCGCACCTCAAAGCCGAGGACCTGGGTGTAAAAATCAAGGGCCTTATCCAGGTCCAAAACATAGACGTTGGTGTGGGTCATTTTGGTAATCATGATGGTATCTTTTAAGGTAAATGATGCCTCAAAGTTCATCCTTGACGGATACCTCCGCTTCTTGAAAATTGCTTTTCCCCAGAAAACATCCGGGGATGAATTTCGCGGGTCGGGCCTGCTGTTCGGCTAAGCGTTGCTGGTAGGCAGCCTTGAACTGGGAGGGAGATTGACCCGTTTTTTCCTTAAAGAGGGTGGAGAAAGTGCCCATGGAGCCAAAGCCCGTGGCAAAGCAGGTTTCGGTAACCGCCTTGCCTTGCTGCAGATGATGCCTGGCCAACTCCAGACGTTTGTGAATGAGGTACTGGCGAGGGGTGAACCCGTAGGCCTCTTTGAACAGCCGGATAAAATGGTACTTCGAAAAGCTGGCCTCGTCCGCAATGTTGCTGACCTGTATATCTTCCGTAAAATGGGCATCAATAAAGAGCTTGGCTTGCACCAGACGACGGTAACGGTAGTGTTTGGGATAGGTCATCGTAACGCAGTTTACGAAAGAGAGACAAAAGCACCTTAGGATAAGATACAAGCTTACCGAAGGAAAAGCAGGATGCTTCCCGGGATCAGCAACATTTTCCACTACCGCTGGGTAGCCCTATTCAAGTACCAGCTTCACCGCCTGGCTTCGCCTGCCCTTCCCGCTGAACTGCACGGAATAGATGCCCCTGGGCAAATCCGCGACCGACACCTGACCACGTGAGACTGCTGCCTTTTTGACCAACTGACCATTGAACGCAAACATCAGCATCTCCTCATAGGTATCTCTGACGGCATCAGATAGGCCCAGGGTTTCGCTGGCAGGATTCGGATAAAAAGGCCGCTCTCCCAGGGCCAGCAATGCTTCCCCTATGGAAACCGTATTGCCCACTTCCTCGATGGTAAAATCCGCGAACAGTACCTGCTCATCCCGCAAACTGCTGGAATCATTCAGGCTGCGATAAATGCCCCATTTGGGTCGAATGAAATCTGCGTTGGTTTTCCACATGCGGATGGCATCGTTGGTGTATTCGAAAAGGGTATCTCCGGATGAGATGCTAGTCAGATATACCGCATACTGGCCCAGCCCCGTTTCGTCGTAGAGTACCTGTTCAAAGGCCTGGACCCAGATGCCCTTAAAAGGGGTGAGACTGGTTTTCTTCAAAGTAGTTTGGCTGGTGCTTTCTGCGTAGCGTAATTCCAACTGATCCGGGTTGCCTTTACGCGCCGTCAGGGTAATGGAAGGCATGGAGGATTCGGAACCGCCTACGGCTTTGAGCTGGTGCAAGTGGGTAAAAGAGGAGGACGCTTGAAAGCCAGCATCCAACTTGAATTTCCAGGTATAGACCACCTCTTCTTTCAACACTGCCTTGAGGCTGTCTGGGGACTTATCGTAGGTCTTGATTTCGTTCCGCTGGCGGTCAAAGTTTTGGCAACGGTCATTGTCCGGGTAGGTGTGGATATGGAAGCGAAAGACGTATTTGCTGAGGGTGGAATCAAATATCTCATCAATATGCCGGCCAAAGCCCGTATGCCCACAATCCGGCACTTCCACCACATTGTAGCCGGGGGCCAGGACGGAGTTGATGAGTTCGTAGGTATCGCCAGGGCCGTTGGCTTCCAGGACAGCTTGAGCATGGGACAAGGACCCCATACCCAAGGTCAGCAAAAAAAGGAGGTATTTCTGCAACATGAGAGGAAAGGATTTACAACTACTTAGCTGATGCAATATCGGCTTTTTCCAGCTTTTCCTCCAGATAAAAAATGGGCTTGGGTTATTCTGTTTCCTGCCAGGTTTTGCGAAGCCAATCCAGGTCTTTTTTCAATCGGGCAAAAATCTCCGAAGGGCTCATGATGGGCTGTTTGCCATCTTCCGCCCCTCCTAAATCATATTCCGCATGCAGCGACATGGGGGGCTGCATGCCCGCAGCTTTTAGCAAAGAAAAATAACGCTGCCAATCCACCATCCCTTCCCCCAGCGGCACATAATGCACCTTCCATATACCAGCGGTTTTTTTCCAGATAAAATCCTTGATCGCCAAGGTAGTGATATGGGGTTGGATCAGCCGAAATTCCACTTCCCAATTCCGGCCTCCTTCAATGGTCGCGTGAGCGATGTCGTATTGGACCCCCATATGCCGGGGAGAAATATCGCCAAGCGCTTCGTCCAGGTCCCAGATGCCTGCTCCCAGATAATGACCAGAGTGGTTTTGATAAGAGCCTGTGATACCTGCCGTTTTGCTCAGGTCTGCCAGTCTGCCTAATTCCTCTTTTGCCTGGACCAGCCTTTTTCTCAAAGCATCCTCCGCTTGATACTTGATCCAGGCCGGACGATAAAAGCGATAGCCCAGGTCCCTGGCCACCTTCAAGACTGCCTGCGCTACCGGATCAGCTGCTTGCAGAATGTTGGTAGTTATCATCAGCGGTTGCAGGCCCACTGCTTTCAAGGCTTGGGTGAATCGTGGTAGATCTTCAGCTACCCGTGCCGGCTCCACATGGCCTTTGGGTCGGACGGTCAGATCGGCCCCGTCAAAGCCCATTTTCCCAAGGGCTTCAGCCAGTTCCTGATCATCCAGAAATTGCAAGACTTTGGAAAAAAGGTGCACCTGAAGCGCGGGTTCATGATCTCTGATGATGCCAGTAGCCAGGGATGAGGAGAGGCCCCATCCGAAACTGGCCAGCGCGGTAGAGGCAAGAAATTTTCTGCGACGCATGAGAAAAGAAGGTAAAGGTAAAAGAGGCTCAGGAAGTCAATTCCTCTCGAAAGGCAGCCAGTTGTTTTCGAACATCTTGCTCCCAGGCTTCATCCATTTCTGGGGTTCGTTTGCCCCAAAGGGGAGCCGTTTTGCCTACAAAAGCGATCACCCGTTCCGAAATCTGATCAAAATTTTCGTGCAGGGCCAGTTCCCTGACCAGGGCATCTATCCCGTCCCCATATAAATTAGCTCCGTAAGTGAAGATTTCGTTAAAGGGGTGGTTTCCGTGTTTTCCGTTGGGCAAAATGAAAAAGCTTATGATCGTTGATTGCCTGGATAATTTCTATAAAAAATAGCAGGCGGGCAATTATTTCTACCACGCTGGAAATCTCATCATAGAGGCTCAGTCCCTTCCACCCATTCTTTCCGAGCTTTTACCGAAAACAAGACCTTCCGATCGTAAAAGGTGAGCGGAAGTTGTTTGTCAGCATGCGGCGACTGCAAAAATTCCTGTACGGCTTTTTCCAATGGCCAGTCGGGATGCTCCTCCAGAAAATTCCGGGTCAGGCGCATCCAAAACACTGTCAGGGTTTCATGATAGCCGGAAGTATCGGTATTGGCCGTACCGACCGCTTCATTGTATGCCCGAATGCGCTCCCGAACCAGGGCGAGGGCTTCCGCATACTCGTAGGTCCAATTGTGCCAAAAAGCCACCAACAGATGCGCTTCATGGGTCCAGGCTGTAGCAGGCAAGGTCCGGTTGATAAAGGCCTGGACCAGTTGTTCAATGTCTAAAACCGATAAAGCGTTTTTCACGGGCAGAAAAATAAAGCTACAAAGGGGTCCTCGTTTCGAGCATATTTAGTATGCCCAGGGATGCTGGCCAGGTTACCTTCTTTCAATATCCAGCTCCTAATTTTTTCAATACCCATTTCCACCGATCTCCTTTTTTGAATATCACCCCACCTCCGCCTCCTTTTCCCGATGCGGGTTTCCATTTTTTAGCCCATCCACAAACAATCCTGCCAGTCCGTCAACATATGGAACAGCAGCCCTATCCCGATGATGCGGGTTTTGGGAAAGAACAGCAATCCCACATAGACCACCATGGCATAATAGGAATGCAAGGGATGAAAGCCAATGGAGCAGCGCTCCGGATCAAACATGGGATCGGCCAGTAGATGATCCAAATCCACCAACATAGTTGCCAGCATGATGAGCCAGGCTTTTTTCCACTCCTCCCGAAAGAAAAACCAGGCAATCAGACCCGGTGCCAGGAAATGTAAGCCGTAGTGAACCAGCGGTTGGAGAATGGAGGACCAGTCTATCGCTTGCATTTTTTCGTTGGTCTCTTTAGTATTCCTCCTGTCGATAATAGGTCAGCAGGCGTTGCAATTCTTCTATCCGAATTTCGGTCATACGTCGCAGGGTACCCATGTAGTGGATGGAGCGGAGATGACAGCCTCCACAGCCTTCATAGGATTGGTAAATCAGACTAGCCTTTCTATCCCGATATCTGCGCCAGGCCTTTTGCAGGGCTTCAAATTCCATGAGCAGGGTATCATCTTTCCAACGGCCTATTTGCTGCCGCACACTGTCCACATATCCCGCCAGGATCACATCCTGTTCCCGTAATTTAATATTGGCACAGATTCTCATGCTTAGGGTGGAAAAAAGGCTGTCCGGAATATTGGCACAATCAAAGGGATGCGCCTCATAATATTTCAGGTAGCTCTGCTCCGCCAAATGACTATACTCCGGTTGCGCCCGCAGTCCGAGCGTCATAAGCCAGAGTGCAAAAAGTCCTGTGAGTATGTTTAGAAGCGTTATACTGGTAGTCCGCTGAACAAAAGTCCCCTTCGTCTCCCCAAGGGCGCGTTGGAGTGCACGAACGTGGGGTGGACGGCTTGCAGGGTGGGCCTTGGTTGGTTCGTGCTTGATTTTTGAACCACTTTTTATCAAGAAAAAGTGGTAAAGGTATGTATGAAATAGGCTCACTGCACTCGAATAGAATGTCTAATAAAAGAATCTACGCCTCCGTCATCATCCCCTTAAAATTCTCCGCAAAGGAGATCATTTTTGCGTACTCCTGAATAGTAGCCAACTTAAAGTTATTGGAGAACATCAGGATGGCTTCCCCATTACTTTCCAGATGCTGTAAGCCGCTGATCTCGATGAGGACTTTGAGTTTTTCGGTCAAAAAGGCATCCATGGCCTCCACCTCCTCCACCTTTACGATGAAGTCTTTGGGGAAATTGTGGTAGAGTTTATAGTCGATGTCCTTATGCTCCGCGATCGGGATAAAACGGTCCAGGAAGCCTTTTTTCTCAATGGTAAAAGAAGGAATGGAAAAAGGCAGCTTCAGTAAGCCCACGGTGGTCGTATGCTCATCGGGCAGCATAAAGGCACCTTCCTCAAAGGTCACATCAATCAGTTCCAGATGCATGTCTTTGTCCTGATCTGAAATGCAATTAGACTCCGCTTCGATGGGACGGGTTTTGAAAAAGGAGAAAGACTGAAAATATTCCAGGTCCTCGATGGGTTCAGTCTGGAAATTCCAGCCATAGCTTTCGGCCATTTCCTTAAGCATATGCTGGCGGCGGTTCATCGGTCCGACCGTGTCCAGTTTGATTTTGGTGGCCAGTTTATGGTTGGCCGAGGAAATGTGATTTTCGAGACCAACGATCTCGATTTTCCCGCCGGTATTCTCGTGAATTTTCTGAAAATCATACAGGTGCTCCAAAATAGTGAAGCCTACCAATTGGGATTCCGAAAGGTCCAGGGTAGCATTTTTGCCGGCTGGAATCTGGGCCAGCATTTTGTTCAGATTCAGGATACCCAGGAAGTTGGCGATGCCGCGAATTTTAAATTCATAGCTACCGTCTGGCTTGAGCATCAAATTGGAACCCGGTCGAAAGATCATTTGGAAAAAGCGTCTTAGCGGCACCTTGGCCAGCAGCAAATGTCCAAGCAGGGCCAGCGAAAGCCCCCCAAAAAGCCCCACCAATAAATTGGTGTAGAGGGTCAGCACCATGGTACCTACAAAGAAAATCAACTGCTCTATCCCGTGGCTGTATACCTGTTTGAATACCTTGGGCGAAGCCAGCTTAAAGCCAGTAAAGACCAGCAGAATGGCAAAAGCACAAAGCGGCACCTGTTGCATGACCGGACTCAACACCACGATAAACATTAACAGGAGCAGCCCCTGGTACATATTCGACCATTTGGTTTTGGCACCGTTGTGTACGTTGACAGTAGAGCGAATGATCACCGAAATGATGGGTAATCCACCGATAAAGCCCGCCGCCATGGTACTCAGCCCAATGCCAGTCAGGTCTTTATTCAAATCCGTCTTACGCTTATAAGGATCAATCTTATCAATGGCTTTGGCGATGGCCAGGGATTCGATACTGGTAATCATGAGGATGGACATGACCGTAATCCAGAACTCTATGGTATCCACCTTCCCAAAGTTGGGATACATGATGGATTCAGAAATATTGTCAGGAATGCTCAAGAGTAATTCCGGCCCTACCTCGTACATTTTGCCAAAGAAATTCATCTCATGCACTTCGAAGAAATTGAAGGCATAGGCAAAAGGAATGGACAGCGCAATCACCCACATGGGTGTGGGCAAGAGTTGGAAGAATTTATAGCTGATCTTGGCGTGGAATAGCAGCAGGAACAAGCCAATCAGAGAAATGATAACTACGAAAGGATTGGCCTTGGGGATAGAGATCACCGCGTCTATCAGATTCTGCACGATGCTGGGGCTAGAAGAATAGGTGCCCATGGCCACGTGAATCTGCTTGGCAAAAATAATGATCCCAATAGCAGCCAGCAGGCCGTGTATCACAGAAGAATGAAAGACATCCGCAAAGCGACCGAGTTTGAGTAGGCCCAATACGACTTGCAAAGCGCCTGATACTACGATGGCGGCCAGTACATAATTAAAGGTTTGGCCGGTATCATCATGCATCATGGCGATGCCCGCCAGAATGACCGCAATTACCCCTTTGGCGGGTCCGTTTACGGCAATATGGCCCCCACGATAAAAGGTCGTAACGACGCCACCGACCACTGCTGAGATGATGCCTGCCATGGCGGGCGCTCCTGCAGCCAAGGCGATGCCCAGCGAAAGGGGTAAGGCAATGAGGGCGACACTGAGGGCGGCAATCAGATCACTTTGCCAGTTTTCAATCAGCCCCTGAAACCCCTTCTTCGGTGTTATTTCCATGTCCTAAATGTGTGTTAGCGCTTTTTCCCAGTTACAAAACAGAGTATACTTATAAAAAATGAACTGTAAAAGGGCCATAGGGTTTTCGGAAGGGGGTTTATCTTTTTACGAAAAAAAAACCGGGGCGAAAAACTACGCTCATTCCCCGCCCCAGCACCTCGTCAAAGGCCTCAGCTTAAGGTTCGTATCTCAAGCCTTCACCTTCCATCCGGGAATCTCACCATCCCAGGGTCCAAGCTCCTAATCATAAAAAAATTGAATCAGCTTCAGGCTATCAGGTAGCGCCATTCCCGGATGATTGACAACCTGAAAGATAAAGCCCATGGGTTTTCCTGAGGGCGAGGTCTGCAGGCAGACTATGCCTCCCCCTTCTTGAGCTGGCTGATAAACACCAAATGGTGGTCGTCGTGCTCAGCGACAAATAAAAACAAATCCATGATCCGCATGGGTTGTTCCAGCCGGGGATGCAGGGCCGACTGCCTCACTTCGGATTCCGTCAGGCTGCGCAAGCTCGTTAGGGTCTGGCTGCGAGTTGCTTCAAAGCGATCCAACAAGGTCTGCAAATCGGTTTCGTTATGTCCGGCTTGATCCGTGCCCCGATTGGTAAGGTCAGCTTCCCGAAGATAGCGTTCTCCTGCCAGCACATCGGCCAGTCGTCCCTGCCAAAGGGGCTCTAAATCCGTCAAGTGACCGATATGCTCCTTGATGGACCAATTGCCCGCTGGTTTTCGGGTTAGTTGAGCCGCAGGTACCTGGGCGACTTTGGCCCTCAGACGCAGGGAAGTTCCTTCCAGCCGCTCTATGATGGCGGGAAAAATATTCTGCTGATAGGAGAAATCGAACTTTCGCTCAAACCAGGGAATTTGCTTCATGGTACAAAGCTATGTTGAGAAACTTAGGTTGGAGAAAAGTTCAGAAATTATTTCCGTTTTCCATAAATCGTGGTCTGCATGCCCGCGATCTTCCATTTCCCTTCCACCTTTTCCATCAGACGGCTTTCGCGTTTAGGTCCGCGGGCGGGATCATCCTGCTCATAGGTCACCCAAGCTCCGGTGCCATAAAGACGTATTTCGGCCTGTTCCAGTGGTTGAGGGGGCGTTTCCGGCTCGGGATGTTCGCTTAAATACGTTCTCCCAAAATCATCAATAGCTTCCCAGCCGAGGGTTTCGGACAAGCTGCTATCAGTCAAGATCATGTAGGATTTCGCGATAAAAGATTCGTGCAGCCAGCATTCCTGCCAGGCCTGATAATCTCTCAGAAAAAAGGCGGCAGTTTCTTCATTGAGGGTAGCCAGAATGGCGGCTTTTTCAACTGAAGATGCTGAAGCAGCATGAGGCTCCGTAGAGGTTGATTCGCCGCAGCCAAAGGTGCCGCACATCAGGGCTATAAAGACAAAAAGAATCGTTTTGTTGGACATGTTAGACAAGGGTAATGCATCTTTGAAAAGTCAGATGCCTGAAGATAAGCAAGTCCCAGTATATAGGAAGCACCTTTCCAGTATGCTTGCGAATCCCCCCTTCGTTGCTTTTCTTCGTTGTTGCCGAGTGTCAATCCAAATCAGCTTACTATCCGTCCCTTCTCACATACCCAAAAGGTTCTTGGCGGCCTGGCCTTTGCCCTGGGCGTGGTCTTCTTGTTGGGCGAATATGAACGCGTCGGCGACTTGCGCATTTACCTCGCAGCAGCAGGAGATTTTCTGGATGGGAAGCCGATTTATGGGGGTTTGTATGGTGAGCCGGCACTTTTCCCCTATATGGGTAGTCCCACCCTGGCCTTGCTGCTAAGTCCCTTAAGTTTTCTGTCTCTCCCCTGGCCTGCCCTGATCTGGAAGCTGCTGAATATCCTGCTCTTGATGCGGATTTGGCAGCTGATTCTGGCCTATTTTCCTGCCGATCGACTCGAAGGAACGCTGGGGGCAACGTTTAGCGGGGCCAGTTTCCTGGCCATGGCTTTCCTGATTTATCTCAATTTCCATGTAGTCCAGTTCTCCATCCTCCTGCTGTTTTCGATTTTGGAAGGCCTATATCGCATCCAGGCTCGCCAGCAAGTCCTTAGTGGGGCCCTGGTTCTGAGCCTGGGCATCATCTGCAAAGTAATTCCCCTGGTAGCCCTCCCCTATCTGGCGTATCGGGGCTACTTTAAAGCCGCCTTACTCAGTGCCGGAATGGTGCTGGCTTGGATGGCCTTTCCCGCTATGGTGGTGGGCTGGGAGTACACCTGGGCACAAAACCTGGCCTGGCTACAAACCATCAACCCGGCGCTGGAAGACAATGTCTTTGATGTCAGCACCCGGAGCATCCACGGCATCGGGGCCCTGGTAGCCACCCTGACCAAGGCGGATATTGGCAATCCTTTTACCCTGGATATCAGACGACATGTGGTGGATTTGCCCGCTTCTGTGGTGGTGGGCCTGATTACCCTGACCAAAGCCGGATTGATTGGCATGAGTCTTTATTTTTTGCAATGGAAAAGCCGCTTTAGCGATCATCGGGACCAGATGAGGCAGCTATGGGAACTGAGCTATATCCTGGCCATTACCCCACTGGTCTTTCCTCAACAAAGAAGCTATGGCTTTATCCTGCTCTTTCCCGCCGTGGCCTATCTGATGTATCAGTTATTTTTCTCGGGATATTCCTGGCAAAAAGGCCGCAAGGCCCTGTTTGTTCTCATCCTCATCCTGCTTAACCTGGAACTAATTCTCGGACACTTTCGGGAGTATTACTGGCATTTTAAAACGCTTACTTATGCCAGTCTGATGTTGCTGGGATTGCTGGCATATACGCCACCTTCGCAAACTGCCAAAAGCCCTTAAGCCTAACCCTCAATCCTCTCCCGTTTCAGATGGCGAAAGGTATTTTTTCATCCAGGTTTGCTGCCCGGCATGCTCACTCATAAAAGTCTCCCCTTCCTCATAGCCCAGGCTGAGGTAAAAGGCTTTGCCGGTGATGCTGGCTGGTAAGTGAATAAAAGCTATATCTTTCGTTCGGGCATAGGCTTCTAATTGCTGGACGATGGCCTTGCCGATGCCTTTTCCCTGAAATTCTGGCAGGACAAAAATCGTTTTCAACTCCTGATCCTCTAAGGCACCTGTCCCTACAATCCGGCCCGCCGCTAAGGCTACCAGGCAATATCTTTCTCCGGCCAAAATCTTCACTTTTTCCGGGCTAAAATAGTCAATCAATGGTTGGAGGATAGACAAAGGATAATCCTTTCCATTGCTTTGCAGAAGGGTGGTACGAATCAGCTCAGAAAGGCCGAATTCATCACCGGGTTGATAGGTACGAATCAGGTAAGACATATACTGAAGAGATATTTTGCCCTTACTCTTTCACTTGAAAAGTCTGGCTGATCTTCCGAAACAAGGCCAGATGCTCTGGCTCGGGCTCCGCAAAGCCATTGATGGTAAAATGTCGAGCCTCGTCAAATAAACTCACGGAGTATTCCAGGACCCGCTTACCATCTTCCCGCTGCTCATAGCCAATCACCTCAAATCCTTTTAGTCCTGCCAACTGGATAGGATTGACTGCCTCGATTTCCGTGTCTTCGTCCATGAGATTCTTGACCCGTCGGATGGCATGTTCTTTTTGCTTTTCGGCTTCGATGGCAAAAGGTAAAACCCGCACCATATAGTTGGGAGCTCCTTTGGCTTCAGTAGGAAACTTACCATCGGTATTGAACACTGCCCCGGTCTGCATCAAGGTAGTTGCGAACTGCAAGGGCGTATCGCTCACATCTACCCGAAAACTCAAGCCATCCATGGGATCAACTTCCTTGTCTTTGACGTAAATAAAGGAGCGTAGGCAAGCCTCAAATTTTGCAGAAAGGACCTCGTCCTGCTCCTTAGGATAAGTACCGGCTATCGTGATGGCCATTTCAGCATCGCCGTACAAGAGCAACCAGTTGATCACGGGTTTGCCAGGAGCGTCTGGATTTTCCAGCTTTTCCAGGGCGGATTTGTGAATGACATCGGTCTTGATCAGTCGGGCCTGATAGCCGTTCATGAGCAGCTGCTCATCCAACACCAATTCCCCGTTCTTGGGGGGAAGATTACGGGTAAACATTTCCCCCACTTTTTCATAAGACAAAGGCAGGTCGGTCAGATTCAGGGCCGCTTCCAGGTTTTCGCTTTGCAGCCCCACAAAATTGGTGCTGATTTCGAAAGAAGCATCCGGCTTGATGATCAGGAATTTGGTGCCGGGAATTTCGATATGCGCCTCGGTAGGGGAATTATCGATCTTAGTTTGAGCGAAGAGGGGCAGGATCGCCAGGCTGAATATGAGACAGCTAAGGAGATGTTTCATGGGTATGGTGATTTTCGAGAAAAAACCTTCACAAGGATACCTATTTTCTCCAAATGAGCCTACTTCCGGCCTATAAGTTGGTTGAGTTTCCGGTTCAGCTCTTTCCCTTCTTCGGTCATCAGGTCCAGGTTAATCGGCTCCTCTGTCCCGTTGCCGTAGGCTATGTTCCCCCATAGATGATCGCTGGGGATACAAGCCATAGAAAGGGCTTCCCCTTGGGAAACCTCCGCTCCATTTTCAGCCAGTCGTTGGATGTCTTTGGTTTGAAAGAAGCCGAGAGAGGAGGTCTGTTGACCAGGAAAGTGCCTTACTTCCGGGGCTAATTCCGTGTCCGTAGTGCCCCACCTCATCGTTCCTCGCCAGATGTCTGAGCGAACTTCCACATAGGTTCGCTGTACATACATGCCGTTAAGCTCATATTCATAAACACTTAATTGCAGCAGATAGGGAGCAGGGATGACCCAATGCGTAAGCATCAACCCCAAGCCCATACAAGCCAGAAAGAGATAAGTAGATTTTCGCGACATGTTCAACTTGATGAAGGTTAAACTTTGGCCAAAAATACCGGCTGATGAAAGCCGCTTTCCTCCGGCTCCAGCCACTTAACCTCCCAAAAACCTGCGGCTTGCAGATGGTCCGTCAACTCAGCGCGGCGATAAGCACGGTAGGTGGCTCTTCGGACCCGGGTGGTATATTGGTCTCCCTTGCCCCGCAGGATGAAGAGGTTGAACTGATATTCCTGCTCGTTTAACCACTCCCAGGTCTGAAAGGTGATCACCTCTTCCTCTCCGTAGCGCGTGGATTTTGGCGAAGAAGCAGTAGGCCGATCAGCCAACATCTGGTCATAATTTCGGACAGAACCGATGAACAAGCCTCTTTCCTGCAAACGGCTTTTGATATGCCGGAGGGCGAGGGTCAATTCTTCAGGAATTTGTAGGTGAGGCAAAGAGTTGTCGCAGGAAATAATGACCTCAAAGGTTTTCCCCTCAAAGGGGGGATCATCCCGTAGGTCTGCCTGATTCAGCGTCAAGGACAGCTGCCTTTTTTCTGCCTCGGCCCCGGCTCTATGGATCGCGTCAGCACTGAGATCACTGCCCCAAACCGCGTAGCCTAATTCCGCCAGGCCCAGGGCCTGGGTCCCGATCCCACAAGTACAGTCCCAAATGTGGGGGTTTTCTACCCTAAGATGTGCCTGGATCAGGCCTTGCAACACTTTGCCCTGATACTGGACTGCACGCTCCCAATTCACATAGATGAGATGGTAATCCTCTGAGAGGGCATCATAGAAAGTTTCGGTAGCACGTTCAGTCATAAAGCGGGCGTAAGGTCTTCCTTGGGTTTACTCCCAGGGTCCTGCCTTGGTTACGCTCACAAAAGCAGTGGTATCCAGCCTTTCGGCCCGATAGCGGAATAGTCCGCCCCAGCCACCCAGCCAAAAACGGCCTTGCTGGTCTTCCAGCATGGCCAGGATGCCTTCGGAAGGTAGCCCTTCCGCCTTGCTGAAGCGGGTAAAGGAATCTTGCTCTGGCTCATAGCGGTAGATGCCCTGATGTTCGGCGGCAAACCAGATGTGGCCTTTTTTGTCCTCATATAAACCATAAGCTTCCTCTCCCTTGATTACGCCGGATTGGGTAAAGTTGGTGAAAGGCATTTCGCCTCGACTGGCTTTGGCAGGCTCATAGCGGCTCATGCCTCCATACATGGAACCGATCCAGATATGGCCCGCTTGATCTTCCAGCAAATCAGCTACATTGTCATCCGGCAGGCCATCCGCTTCTGTAAAATTGGTAAAAGCGGCTTCCCCTTGCTTGCTGGGATCATAGCAGAGCAATCCAAAGCCATCTCGCCCTATCCAGATTCTGCCCTGGCGATCTTCCAGGATGCTGGTGATCCGATAATAAGAAAGGATGGAAGAGGTATCCCGGACCGCCACCTCGGGTAAGGCAAAGATTTTAAAGCGCTTGGTTTCTGGATCAAGGGTGCTCACCCCTTCCATGGTGCCTATCCAGATCAGGCCATCTTGATCAAGCGCCAGGGTCCAGATTTCATTGTCTACCAGCCCTTCTTGATCGGCATAGAGCTTCATCGTGTCTCCGTCAAATTCGCAAAGTCCCTCGGCCGTGCCGATCCAGATATGGCCGCGTTGATCCTCTACGATGCCCGAAACACGTCCGCCGCCCAAGCCGTCTTTTTCGTCAAAATACACCAGGCTATCTCCATCCCAGCGCATCACCCCATAGTGATTGGTGGTAAACCAAAGGTTGCCTGCCTGATCTTCGAGTATGCCCCGCACCCAGGCACAAAGCTGTCCTTCCAGAAAAAACAAACTGTTTTTCCAGTTAGCATCTACCGGTTTGATGTACTCGACCGAGGAGGTTGCAGGCTGGCTTTCCGCCCACTTTTGATGGAGCGGTTTATGGCAGGAAGCTGCTGAACTGAGGAACAAGAGGCACATGGCCAACGGCAGGCTGATCGCAGACTGGACCTTTTTCATGTGGGTAGCGTTAGGATAGGCTACAAGGAAGGATTTTCGGACAAAAATCCCAAAGCGATGCTGCAGCCTGCCCTAGGCAATGTTGCGAATGGTCTCTGTTCCTATTTTTGGTCAGGGGTATCTGCCTCGTACTTCTTAAAACTCACCAGGGCCTTGGTGGCTTCAGTAGCATCCAGGTAAAAGGCCTGATCTTTTTCCAGGACAAATTCCAGGGTTTCTTTTGCCTTGACGGGAATCTCTTTCACGATGGTCCGCCCACGTTGAATGCGCACGCTGAAGGGATACTTACTGGCATTTTCGACCACAGCGATGCTTTTCTGACCCGCATAAGGGTTGATGGCTGCGTTCTGCCCTGGCTTCAGGCCGGCAATGCCCATGGATTGGTTGGGTTCAAATTTCAGGCTGACTTCTTGCCCGTAGGAAGAAAGGACGAACAGGGATAGAAACAAAAAAGTGAGGATAGCTTTCATAGCGGAGGGATAATGTGTGAATTCCTTTTGAGTAAAAAACACCCATCTAACCCTGCATGCTTGCCAGATGTTTCTAAAGCAGGCTCTCTGAAGCCTTTTCGGCAAGTTTCCCCTATTTAGGAATATCGACATATCTGCCGGGTTTTACCTCCCGGGCCGGGCCTCTCCGGCCTGTATAGTGTTCCCACTTGAGGATACAAGGTTCAAACCCTATGGCGTATACCCTGATTTTGTCTGCTATTTCTTCGACATAAAGATCAGCGGCTTGCGCACACTCAATGTTGATCAGGCCTTTTTTCATTTTTCGTACCCCAAAGAAATATCCTACCGCCTGGCGCGTAAGGCTGATCGGACGGTCTCCGATGATTTCCCAGTCGGACTGGTTGACTCGCCAATTGCCGATGTCAGGCGCCTTCTTTGACTCGTCAATGCGGTGGCTGTAGCCTCGGTAAGGATAGATAACCGTAAAAAAGGTAAAATTATCCAAGCCCGTTTTGGAGACCCTGCTCCAGGCTTTGCCCCTTCGCCCGTCCTGCACCACCGTATCCAGGGCCCGAATTTGCAGAATATCCACCCCACTGGCATCCGGGAAGGTCGCTCGCAGCAAATTCGGTCCTTCTTCCAGCGTATAGTGCCCCTGCCACACCTGATGATAAGCATGCTGCTTGTCTGCGGTAAACCGATCTCTGACGATCCAGAAGTCATCTTTTATAAAAATGACCTGCCGATAATGATCTACCCCTATGTCCTCAAAGCCATTGTGCCGTCCGATGAACAGGTCAAAAGCATCATTACTTTCCCAACTGAGTACTTCCGGCTCCGGGAGTTTGCGAAACTTCCCAAAGCCACTGCCGCCCTTATTGCCGGTCCATTCCTGTCCCAACATCTGATCATCTACCAGAGCTACATTTTTGACCAGGGAATTCTTGAAAAAATCAAAATCTTTGAGGGAATAGCGAACCTGATAATTCGGCAAAATCACCTGCCCGTTGGCCATGGCCTGGATGCCCAGCATGTCCCCGTGCTGATGGTCGGGTTTTTCTTCATCCAGTCCGGCGGTAATGATCATGACTTTGTCATTTTTGTCCCACCCTTCCCGCATAAGATAATAGTGGGTATCGGTCAGGGCCAAAGAGCCGAAGGGCGGCTTTTTTCTACGAATATCTTCCAACATATCCACCTGCCGCTGACTGAGATACCAATACATGCGCTCTTCTACTTTATCCGTAGCAAAGTAACCGTACACGGGATCTTCAAACAGCAAATACCCCAAGGTCATGGCCCCGGAAATGTCGTTTTTCTCGGCCCAGGGATTGTCGGTATCATCTTGAAGAACCGGGGCGCTGCCATCCGGGTAAGCGATTTTGGCCAGGGTTGTAAACAACTGGCGGAGCTTAGCAGTCCAGGCCTCGGCTACAGGTATATCATTGAGGTTGGACAATTGATAGACATAAAAATAATTATTGATGTCGCTCATGTGGTAGTGCACTGAGCGTTCAAACTGGAAGCCATCCGGATTGATTTCGCGTTCCAGGTGCTCCCCTAGCCGGGCCATGGCCCGCTCCCGCCAGGCATCAGCCCCTTGAAAATCACGCAACATGATTCCCAATAAGGCCAGGGCCGCCATGCCTCTCGTCTGGTGATTGCCGGGGCGGAAGCTGGGGTTACGCGCATACAAGTGCTGCCCATGCTGTAAGAGGGTAGCGATGGTGATCAGTTGGTCACGGTCGCTGTATTCGGGCTCATTGAGAAAGAGGTTGTGAATCCACAGCCAGTTCAGGATGCGGTATCCCGCCCGAAAGACTTCAAATACGCCGTTACCATCGGCGATTTTTTCATACTGCCCCGCTACCAAAGCCGCATTCAGGGAACGCATCTGAGTTTCAAAATAGCGGATATATCTGGGGTCTTTTCCGTCAGCAAAGTAGAGGAAAGCGATGTCCACCATTTTGTGCTGGCGCGCCAAATGGCGCAAGGCGTAGGCATTGACCGCCTCACCGTTCTGGTAATCAAAGGGCAGCACCCACTGCGTAGAATCAGGGTATTTCCCCAGGTGGTCCAACGCTCGTTCGGTATGGCCTGTCTGATTGTCATAGCGCCCTTGATAGTGAGCCAGTCGAGCCGGTACGCTGCGATAGTCGTAGAAGAAATGTTCGGCAAAAAAGGCTCGAAAATAGGCCGCCAGCTTAGCCTCGGTGAGCTGGCCGTCTTTGCTTAGCTCAACCCGGATGTCAGGCTTGAGCGCAGCGGCTAGTTCCTCTACGGCCAGCACCCGATCCTCAGGTATGACCTGCCCCCAGGCAGACGTAATGCCCAGGCAGACAATAAGACTAATCAGGATTTTCATGCTGCTCCTAATAAATCACTTTTAACTTTAGGTTCTCTTCGGTTACGATCTGCCCGGAATTGGCAAGCACATTATTTTGGGCGGTATTGTTCTTGGCACCCCATAATTGAGCTACCTGGCGCACCGGATTATTGGTAAAGGTATTGCCTTCCAACTTGACGTTGATGATCCCATAGGTATTGAGGAGAATGCCATTTTTTTCCTTTCTGCCACATCCGGTAAAAGTACTGTTGAACACCCGCAGGTAGCCTCCAACGGTGGACTCATCATAACCGCCGCGATAGTAGTCGACTACGTTTTGGAGAACCCCCTCAAAGCGGCATTCCTCAATGGTGAGGTTTTCTGCATTGTAATCCCCGCGATCGTCATCTTCGGCCGCCAGCTCGAGGCCGTTGGCACAGTTACGGATGGTAGTGCCTTTGAAAAGAATATCTTCCGAGAAGGAGTATTTATAGGCTTTGAGGACAAAAGCAAAATCCGAGATTTCGCAGCCCACTACGGTCAGGTTGTATAAGCTGGACATGTTCTCTTTCAGGGGAGCAAAAGCATACTGGCTCCCCTGCCCCTGGAGCTTGAGATTCTCAAGGGTCAACAATCCCTTGGGGTTCATTTCAAACAAAGGGGTGGCATCAGGTCCGCCATATACCAGGCTTACCTTGCCCCCTTCGGCTGCCCGGATGGTTAGGCTCTTACTGATCGAAAGGGGGGCAGTCAGGGTATAGGACCCTGCGCCGATCTCAATGATATCTCCGGAAGCTGCCGCTTCGACTTTGTCCATCAATTCCTGGGCAGAAAAGGCCTGGTGGGTGTTGGATGCCTGAGCAGCTGGATTTGCCTCAAACCAGGCCGGTCCATATTGATCCAGGTTCATGATATCGGGGGCAACAGTGGGACTACCTACCACCGCTCCCAGGGCGTTTTGCGGCTTACGGCTAGCGCCAAATAAATCCTCCGCGATCTGCTCAAACTCAAAGCCCATATAAGGCTCCGTATCTGGTAGGCCCGTTCCAGGGATATAGATATTTTCAGCTAGTTCTTTTAGGTCAAAAGTAGCCTCCGCAATACCTTCCGGCCCTTCAAAAGCAGTGCCCTGGTTCTGGATCAGGTTGCGCTGGAAGTTGATACCATCCAGTTTGTCATGGGCCACTACAGGGGCTGCATCTCCCTGGCTGTTGTAGATCAGGTTGTTGGCGACTACGGTGCGAATAGGTCTTTCTGACCGAATTTCCGAAGCGGGCAGCACGTCTCTTTGGTCTACGTTTGACCCAATCCCAAACTGCAGCGGGGAAGTACAGTCTATCCAGGAATTATAGGCTACCACTGCGTCCGTAACCTGTACATAGCGGTTTTGAGGAGACTTCGGGATGCCGTTCATAACAGCCAGGGGACTTCGGAAGACTTCCCCTTTGAGCTGGTAGAAATAGTTGTTGGTGACCCAGTGTCCGGAGCCGATCAGGCGGACGCCCCCGATTTGCGGATTGTCTTTATCACCAATGAAGTAATTGCCATCGATGATGCAGTAGTTGCCATGACGGGCCACCAGGGAACCTTCGCTTTTGTAAAAAACATTGTTCCGGTATTCATTAAAGTTTGTTTTACTGGAAATCACCTCTACTTCCCCATTGCACTGGTCGAAGAGGTTATGGGCTACCAGGGTATGGCTGGGCGCAACCGAGGTATAGCTGTTGCCCACCTGAATGGTTTCGGCGCTGGGGCCGCCTTTGGGCGGGCGCGGCCCAAAATGGTTGTGCACGATCTGGTGATAGTTCTTGATGCTGGGATTACCTTCCAGGTCTACCCGGACCGTAGGCCCACGGTTTGACTTTCCTGCCAGATAGCAATGGTCTAACTGGTTATGACGCCCTTTGAACAAGACCCAGAGATCAGTCTGGTTACGCTGGGCTTTATTGAAATCTGTGATGACACATTCGGTAACCTGGCAATGGTTGGCCAGGGTGTCATTATTGAGGTAAAACTGGATCACGGACCTTTTAGGAGCGGCTCCGTTGGTGAAGTGCAGGCCCTTTACGACCAGATATTCTCCGCCTATTCTAAGGTCTGACGTACCTTCTATGCGGACCTCTCCAGGGGTTTCTGCCCGTAAGGTGATGGGTTTGCGCTCGGTTCCGTATCCTACAAATTTGATGCGCACATCTTTCCAGACGCCATTGGCCATGACGATTTCGTCGCCGGGTTGAGCCGCCGCAATGGCTTGGGACAATGCATCGGGAGAGGAGACCTTTTTACCAGGGAAACCTGCGGGTCCAGCGCAGGAGAAAAAAGTCCATAGGAGAACCGTAGAAACAAAAAGCCGGAGTTTCATAAGATTATAGTTTTTAGCATGTAGGCAAATCGTCAAAGGCCCTCCTTCCAAAAACATGCACAGGTAATGGCCGGTATTACCTTGGTGTGGTCATGCCTGACTGATAAGCCGGAAGACGATTCTGCTCCATGAAGGTCGGGAATTTCTCCTGAAAATCCAGTAAAAGCAGGAAATGGATATCCCCAAACGGCCAAAGCACCGGGTATTTTTCCTGATCAAATCAAGACAGAGGAGGCCATTAGGAAGGGGATGTTTGCGCAGGGGGCTTTTCTTTTTCTACCTGCTTCCTCAACTGATACACGAAGATATACCAGCCCAAAAAGCAGCAGATGGCCCAGCCTACAGTTACCACGAGCATGGTGGTCGCCGAGGCCCGGTAGCGGGTAAACATATAGCCATACATCAACAAAGTGCTTAAACCCAGCAGGCCCCAATTGACATAGCGCCAGCCGCCCATGCGTTGTTTCTTGGCCTGGGATTCCCGGCGGACCTTGCGCTTCAGGCTGATCCAAATACCGGTCAGAACCAGACCGGAAATAGCCAGCCCGGCAAAAAACCAGATGACCTTGGTAAGCAGTCCGCCCCAATACCCAAAATGCAAGGGGTCAGCAATATCATTCAACCAGGTTACGGCGGGAATTTTTTCTGCTTGTTGTACCCCGAGTACTTCCATGGTCAGCGGATGTAAATATACCCGGTTGGCCCGGAAACGCACCAGAGGTTCTTCGGAAGTTCCGGTCAGATAAAGGGGCTTATCCAATCCTCCTGGCGGCAGGATGGTTTTTACCACTAAGCCGGGAATTTCACGCTGCGCCACTCCGATCGCCTGATCATAATCAATCTTAGTAGACAGATGAACAAATGCCGCTGAATCAACGTGGGGATGTTCCAGGGTAGGAGCTTGCATATTTGCTGTCCGGGCAATGCCTGCTGTATTGGTGCGCTCCAAAAAGTACCAAATGCCCGTAACAGAAAATAAAAACATGAAAGGAATGGCCCAAACCCCCACCACCCGATGCAGGCTACGGAAAAATACCACTGGCCCTTTCCCCATTTTCAAATCAAAGAGTTTACGATACCATTTTTTGTAAAAAACCAGGGCGGTCACCAATGAAAAAAGCAGCAAAAAGCCGAAGAATAAGACCGTAAAGTGGCCCACCTGAAAAGGTATAAACAAAAAGTAGTGCAGGTCCCGAAAAAAACGTCTGAAGGTGAGATTGGCTTTTCCTTGCACCTCGCCCGTGTAGGGATTTACAAATACGTAGGTCCGGTGTCCGTCCAGCATCACATGCACCAAATCGCAGAGGTATGGAACTTCCATGGCCGTCCAATAAACGATCCGCCCCTCCGGATAGGCGGCCTCAATATGTTGGGCCATGAGGTTACGCGAGGCCTGAGTAGCCTGAGGGGTAGCCCGACACTCGGGTATAAACAGCCAATCCAGCTCACTGCTCAGGGTAGCCATAGTTCCGGAAAAGCAAACCACAAAGAACAGGATACTGAGTTTGATCCCAATCCAACTGTGTAAGCGAAAAAAGGCCTTGCGGTCGAGTTTCATAGCAGAATCAAGCGTTTATAGGGCAACATTTTGCATCTCCTCAAAATTGCATCTTCCAGCCCAGGACCGGCACCAATCCCGAACCAAAAATATCACGGGTTTCCCTAGTCGTTCGATTGAAAGCCTGACGCAAGAAGGGGCGTTGGTTTAAGACATTTTTAATCTGGAGAAAAATTTGAGAATTCCGCTTCAATAGGTTGCGCTGATAGACCACAGATGCGTCCAGGAAGAAGAGCGGATCCTGAACACCGGTATTTGGGTTGGCCAAGTCTGTTTCTATGCGTCCGCTATCAATGGCTACCTCCAGGTTGAAGGGAGTATAGTATTGAGGTCCGCTATAGGTCCCGGAAATGTTGAGATTTAGCAGGTTCACTTTGCCGCGTTTTTTGCCCAGTTTCCATTCTTTCCCAATCACTCCATTCGCTATGAGGCGGTTATTGAAGCGCGAAGGCCGGGTGATTTGGTCATTAGCGGTATAGGTAGCATCGAATAGGGAGGCATTTAGTAAAAAGTAATAGCCGTCGGAAAAATTTCGTTCCAGCGCCAACTCAATGCCCATATTTCGTCCGGTTCCTCCATTGTCCAGATCCAGGGTTTCAAAAAAGAAGTCTTGCCCTCCCACCCGGGAAACGGGGAGGTCTTTTCCTACCACCAAATTAAACTGTTGCTGATAGTAAGCTTCTATCCCCAGCCGGAGCTTATCACTGGGCTGCCATCGATAAGACAACACCAGATGGTGGGCTTTATTAAACCCCAGGTTACGATTATAACGGTATAGGTCACCGAACGCATCCCGGCGCTGGACGATGTAAGCAAAAAAGGGCTCCATCTGACTATGCAGGCCGTACCCAAAGGAAAGCGATTGTCGAGGATTGAATTGATAGCGTAAGCCAAGACGGGGCTCCAGTGAGGCTTCTCCGGTATAAGCCAAATACATAAAATGTACCCCGACGTTTAGTTTCCATTTACTGCTCAACACGAACTGTGAACGTGAAAAGGCATTCACCACCACACTTTCATCCTGTCCAACCCTTAGGGTATCGCTTAAATTCCCGCCTGGCTCATCGTCCCAGAAGTTGTCAGAACGAACAAACAATACCTGCGAACTCAGTCCGTGAACCATCAGCCCCGTACGGTGGGTATGGCGTGGACCGAATTTATGGTTAAAATAGCTCGACCACGACAGCCGAAATTCATAATCCAACGACTTCCCGGTGGAATCGCGGGTAACCAGGTCAGAACGTAAATAATATCCCCCGGTGGTATAGCGCAGTCCCGTGCCGATCAGGGCCGTTTGAAAGAAGCTCTTTTTCCCTACGGGTTGGGCATAAGTAGCGCCCACGGTTCCGGTAGTAGTTTGGACACGGTTCCCAAAATCCAGGCCCGCTGCTTCAGCCCAGCGGGTAGTATCCATGACAGGTGCAAAGTCCTGTACACTGGTCCCCCCAATGCCGAATATATTGAGCGTACCCGCATTTGGAAGCTGAAAATGCAGCTTAAAGGATAAGTCCTGATAGGTGGGAATAGCGGTCCCTACCTCAATAAAATCCTGGATCAGGCCGGTGGTGGAGTAGCGATAGTTGGCCAGATAGGAGTTTTTACCTGACTTGGAGAAAGGACCTTCGGTGGATATATCCAGGCCCAGGAGACTCAATTGTACCGCATGTTGCCGTTGGCGGGTATTTCCATTACGAAAGCGCGCATCAAAAACACCGCCCAGAGCATTGCCATAATCAGCGGGAAAAGCCCCAGAAAAAAAGTCGGTATTCGTCAGAAGTTGTTTGCTAAAAAGGGTTACGCTTCCCCCTGAGCCACCGACCAGGGCAAAGTGATTCGGGTTGTAGATATCTACCCCTTCCAGCCGCCAGATGACCGCCCGGGAGTTATTGCCGCGGACATTGAGCTCATTGACCAAGGCATCGGGATTAGGAGAAACCCCAGGGAATTTGACGGCGGTTCGGGCTGGATCGTCCAGCCCCCCGGGAATCCGCTGTAATTCCTCTACCGAAAAAGAACGCGCACTGACCAGGGAAGCCTCATTGGTTACCTGGCGTTGATCGGCTTCTATGACCACCGCTTCCCCCTCGATAGCCTGCTCGTTCATCCCTATCTCCAGCACGGTCTCCTGAGCGGATCGGAGGATTACATTGCCTTTGCGCTGAGTTTGATAGCCCAGGTAGCTGATTTGGACCTGATAGCGTCCTACCGGAATTTTTTCAATCACAAACTCCCCGTCCGAATCTGACATTGCCCCCATGACGGGTTTAAGATCCAGGATTTCCACCCGGGCACCCGCCAAAGGCTGTTGGGTAGCCTGGTCAAAAATGGTTCCCCTTAGGGTTTGATACACGGTCGTCGGCTGGGCAATCGTGCTCCCCGTAAATAGGCTCATCAAGCTCCATAACAGCAAGCTCGGCATGATATACATTCTCATGCTGTAAAACTTCGAAACTACCGGGATTTCATCAATACCTAAGATTAAGTAATGGTTGGCGAAAATTAAGTAGTTAACCGGAGGTTGGAGCCAGCTAAGAAATGAAAAAGAAGCCTTTATTCCGGTTTGTAAAAAATCAAGGCATTACCAAAAGGATCGGTAAGGGTCATTTCTGCCTCGGACCAGGGTGGGGATTCCAAACCGGGGTTGAGATGTCGGTAGGGCTTAGCGGTCAAGGCCTGATGATAAGCCTCCACTTCCGGGCAAGCAATGCGGATTTTGGTGCCGGGCGTACCGTCTCCATGATGCTCACTCAGATGAAGCACGCAGGCATCCCGAGATACTTGAAAATACAAGGGCATATGGGGTTCAAAGCGGTGTTCCCAGTCCACCTTGAATCCAAGATAGTCTACATAGAATTCGCGGGCCTTGGTTTCATCAAAAAAACGGAGGATAGGGATAGGAGGCTGCAGGTTCATGGTCATGGCAATTAAGCAGGCTTAAGTAGAAAAAAGGGAGAGAGACACCTCGGCTAAGGTCGGGATTTTATGGGAAAGATCAGGTTTTAGCCTCCGATGGTGCATCGCTTTTTTTTACAGGCTACCCCAGCAATCCTTGCAAAGCCTCAGTAGTGAGGCGCGGTTCAAATTCGGTAAGCCTGTATTCCGCCAAGCCGTTTTGTTGAAAAGGGTCCTGAGCCAGCACTGCTTTTAGGGCTTCTACATCCGTAAGCTGACTCAGGATGACGCCGCCTGTGCGGGGAATCTTGGGACCAGAAGCCAGAAAATGTCCCCGGGCATATTGTTCCTTGAGCCAGGCTACGTGGGCTTCAAGGTGTTGGTCTACTTTTTCCAGGGAAACTTTATAGGTGATGTCGATGATGATCATAGAAAGGAGGTAAATGGTGATCGGTGTCCGACAAATGTCTCCTTTTCTTCGGATTCTCTCTGCCTTATTTCTGGGTCAACGCGTGCTCGATGAACTGCCCATCCTCCTGAATAGAGAACTCCATACTGCCCTTTTCGTCACAGTGCTTGTAAATATGAAGCCGCTCATCCACATAGCCGGTGCAATAGTTCCCTACTGCCTCCTGCCAGACGCCCAGGGGCAGGGAAGCAATCAGCTTTTTTGTAGGATCAAAGGTCCGAAGGAAAAAGGTGTAATCGCGCCCTGGTCTACTGCCTTCACGAAGGATCACCTGCAAAGAAAAACGCTCGTTCTTATGCAAGGTCCCGAAGTGCTTAAATACTTGTTTTTCGGCGGAGAAGATTTCTTCCTCGGTCTGAAAAAACCGCAGGCTATCCGGCACTATCGGAACGCAGTTGGTGGACTCAGCCATCTCAAGCAAATCATTGCGATGACCTTTAGGCTCCGCCAGCCAAAATAGTTTGGCCGGTTGGGATTGGCAGGAGAGGAGGATCAGCAGGAAAACAATAAAGGCTGGTGGTTTCAAGTTGTTTTATGTTGAAGTGAATTTCTGAGTAGCTTATTAGGCTTGATTCCCCCCTATCTTTTTCCAATTTCAGTCCCTCTAAAAAAATACTACATGAGCATATTTCGAGGAGACGGGGCTATGACACTGCTTAGGGAGAGGGGGCGGGCGAAAGTCCTGACCAAGGAACGAGCGTCAGGATGGCGGGTTGCGCGGTTAGCAGCGTCTTGATTTTTGCACCACTTTTTATCAAGAAAAAGTAGTCAAGGTCTTATAAAAGGAATACCTCAATACTCCTTAGCCAGGCGTAGCCTTAAAAAACCCTTCTAAACACCTCTCCATCAAAGCGACACACGCCCCCATTGCCACAAGTCGCCCATAGCTCGCCCCTTTTGTCCACATAATAATACCAGATGTGGCCCAGGCTACTGCCATCTGCCAGGGTGATGTTTTCTACCTTTTCGCCATCATAGCGCCAAGCCCCCGTATCCCGGTCTCCAAACCAGATATTGCCCTCTCTATCTTCCCCGATGGCAAATACATGCTCCAGGGTTCCCTCGGGAGAACGTGCGCCTCCACCCTGGCTGTTCGCACCCCGCAGGCCCATTTCATTCGACCAATGAATCAGGGTATCACCATCATAGAGCATCACCCCAATCCCATTGTTCCCAATCCAGAGGTTCCCCTTGCTGTCTTCCATGATGCCGCGCACGTGCAGATAGCCGGTGCTGTCATTCAATCCGGCGCGCTCACTGGTGATGATGTCAAATTTCCCATTTTCAAACCCAAAAACGGCCCCGTAGGTACCAAACCAAAGGCGACCATTTTTTCCTCGCTCGAAAGGCGTAGAGATGGAGTAGGCAAAAGTCATATCTGGTCCATAGGTAATCGGGAAGGTATGGTAACTAAGTCTTTTCCCATTCCACCGATAAACGCCTGCGGTTCCCTCTCTTTCGTTAAACCCAACTGATTCATCCCCTTTAAACCAAAGGTCCGTAGGGGCATCTTGCCAGGCGTATTTCATGGTGTAGTCTTTGAGCATTTGGGGAAAAATTTTTTCGCCATCAAAGCTGCTCAAACCGTAGCCTCCTTCGAACCAAACCTGACCTAAAGTATCCTCAAAGAGGGAACGGACCTGGGCATCCGTCAACCCATCCTGCATGTGATAATAGGTGTATTCCTTTCCATCAAAGCGAGCCACGCCTTCCTGATGACTGGCAAACCAAACATGTCCCCGGCTGTCTTCCAAGATAGAGCGAATACCGGTGGTGTAGGACAAAAAAGTATCCGGGGTCTGCGTCAGGGCGGGACCAGCCGGCAAGGTGGACTGACTGCTACAGGAAGAAGCCCAACCGAAAGTCAGGCATCCCATTGCGGCCATAATAAGGGACGGTAAAAAAGATCGCATAGGCTATTGAGGTAGGTTATTCCAGTAATCCTGGTATCGTTTGATTTCCGTTTCCAATTCGAGTGGGCGGCCATGAAGATAGCGGTGATAGCTCTTAAGGATCAGGCCGGACATATCGTCGGGGTGTTTGAGTCCCAGCTCATTAAAGTAGCGGGACAACCTTGACCCGCCCCAAAATTGCCAGTTGTTGCGCATCCAGCCTCCCAAGCCAAAGTGGGACTTGCCCACAAAATCCTTCTCCGCCAGAGCCTTGGCTTCTGCTTTTTGCCCGGCATCCCACAGTTTTTCAATTTCCCGAAAGCAATCCTGCAGGTCTTGAGGAATGTAGATCCCATGTAGATATGCTGCGGTAAAACGGTCTGGCTCAGGCATGTTTTGGCGATTGCTTTTGCAAAATGATTCCAAGTTGGTCGCTGATTTCCCGATTCGGCGCTTCCGATGGCGTGACTGGAAGCAACCTAGAAGTACGAAGATAAAGCCCTTGTTGGAATCCTAAGGGGCTTCGGTTGTGAAAAACAGCCCTTTGCTAGTTAATCCACCCCCTCCAACCACCCATTCATATAATCCACAAAAGCCTGTCCCTCTTCCTTCGGAAATTCCTCGAAAAAGCTCACCTGATAGCCACGGGACAGGTCCAGGGTCCGGGTTTCTTCGGTATCGATGGGACGGGCATGCACAAAGCCTACCAGCTGTTCTGCTTGAAAAAGCAACACGATTCGAAACCCAGGGGAAGGGTCCTCGATACTGTTTTCGTAGTTGAAAAAAGTGCTAAAAGGCGGGTACTCGAAAGCTGTAATCCTTAGCTCGAAGGCCTCGCGAAACGCCACCCAATCTGCCAGAGCGCGTTGTCCTTTTTCCAGTTGCTGGAGCAAGGCCTGCTCAATGATAGATTCAGGGCGAATATTTTGTCGGTGGGTATAGCCTTCCAGGATGGCGTAGGTGTCATCCGCTCCCTGCATGGTCCCTACCTGATGCGTCTGCTTGACCTGGCCCATGGTGTCTTCGCCAATGATGATCCAGCGGCCGGCCTTAATGCTGTCCATCCCAAATTCCGTAGCGGCAATATCCGCAGGGATAGATACCCTTAACCAGTCTTCTTGAATGGGCGCGGCATCGACCAGGACGTTGTCGCGAAGTTCGAACAGGAGGGAACCATTGGGTTTGTCGCGGATATTGGCAGGGCCATCTATGCGCTCGCCTATGATGGCCACAGGAGTTATCCGGGTGGGGGCTTCAATAGAGGCTTCCACCGGAGCTTTTTCTTCTCCACAAGCAATGATGGAAAGGAGGATCAGGCAAAAAAGGGCGTTTCTCATGGAAAGAAGTTGGGCAATTGCGAAGGCTTAATCTACAAAATCGGCTTGATGTTTTCGAATAAAAGCGACTTGTAAGTCGAAGAGATTTTCCTGCTCGTACAAGTCATAGAATTTCTGATCAAGTTCATTCAAGGGATTGTCCTGATAGGACTGGCTAAAGCCTTCCAGGGTCCCATCCTGACGTTGGGTAATCTGCGCTTGATGTAATTGATAGGTCTGGTTGGCTTTCCGGGTCAGCTTAGCAAATTTCATGGCATTCATTCCCTCCAGGAGTTCTGGAATCATCTCTGCAAACGGTCCTTTGGAATTGACATAAAACTGGTTGAAGCCACCGTTGTGGACCTCCGCTTCCAGCCACCAGCTCAAATAAATGGCTTGCTGGGAGGGGTTGAATTGCTCCCTGAGAATGACCGCTTCCTGCTGATAATCCCCCATTTTGTCACTCAGGTTATCAAAGACTATTTGCAAAAGCTCCTCATCGGGTGTGGCCATTAGAATATCTAGGGTTAGCACCCCATGGATGGTCCGATTTTGAAAAGCAGCCAAGGATTCTTTGAAAGGATCGGCTTGCTTACCCGATAGCTTTTTCCACCAGGCATTCATTTTTTGGAAGAAGGGGGAAAGTGCCATAAAAAGAAAAATGAGGAAGTGGAATTATTCTTCATCAGATGAAAGCAGCCTGATCTTCACCTCATCTATTTCTAAGGCCTGCCATTTATCACGAAAAGCAATCGCCTTTAATAAATCATCCTTCAAAGGTTCCCAAACCGCTGGAGTGATCTCTGCCATGGGTAAATCCAGGGTGAATTCTTCGCAGAGGGCCTCAAAGGGTTCACCGATCAGGAAATATTGGTAACCTTCCCCCAGATACTTTTCAATCAGCGATGCTTTTTCGGGCAAGAGTTGGTATAAAACATCCAGTTCCACTGTATAAGACTGGCTGTCCGGGCCGGCTACTTCATACAAGAAGCTTTCCTCCAAATCCACATAATCATATAAAATCAGCCGATCCGAGTTGCCGATCAGATGATTTCCTGCCAATAAATACTCCGTAGTATCTACCCCTCCGCCAAATTTTTTAAAAATCACACCTACCTGGTTTGGTCCGACCGAAACAGACTGACAGGAAACACAGGCAAAAAGGCTCAGCAGGGTAAGCAGGGAAATGCGTCGCGTGTTCATGATGGAATGTGTTAAGTGGTTGTGAAGAGTAAGTAACAAAAATTCTGCCTTTTCACCGCCAGCCTTTTTCTACCGCTTCCTTTACCTCTAATAAATATTGGGCCACCTCTAGATTACGTTCAGCAGTTACTTCACCACCCATGGAACTCCGCTGAATTTCTGAAAGGTGATCCGCAATACGCCGAGCTTCCCCTTGCAAGACCTGCGGAACCAGCCCTTTCACATAAGAACTGTATTCTCCCCGAGCCGAAGGCAGGTGAGAAACCCCAATCGGGTCCCTCCGATAAAAGAGCACTTCGTCTATGCGTTGGCGCAGTTCTTCCAGTTTTTTAGGGTTTTTCAAAAGCTTAGGCGTATGTCTTATTGATACCAATCAATGGCGTACAAGCCCAGCCGAGGTTCTTCCGGAAGCTGGGCCACAGGAATGTCCAGGTGAAAGCCCGTAAATACCTGAAAGCGGAGAGAAAGGAGGGGTTTGGTCTGATGGGTAAGCTGAGCTTCTTCACTGGCCAGCCAAATGGAACAGCGGTGGTGGGGATTGACGTAGGACAATTCTTTTTCTGTAAGCTGGCTTTTGTCCAAGCCTGGGGCGCCCACGGAAAGCAGAAACCGTCCATCTTCCTTTACCCCATAGCCGACAAAGATTTTCCCTACCTCAAAATAAGAGAAAGAGAATTTTTGGCCAGTATGGCTTAGGTCCACCCTGAACCACTGCACATCTACATCGGCCGTAGGAGACCAACCGGCATAAAGGGGATGATCGGCAGGTTTTTCAAAATGGGGGACGGCTTCTTTTTCCCACCAGGTTTGTGTAAAAGCATCTGAGGACATAGGCAAAAGGGCTTGCTACAAGGTAGGGATTTCACAGCACAAAGCTGCGAATCAAGCTAGAGCGATTTCTCGATTATACTTCTGCCGGTATTCCAGGGGAGAAAGACCTGTGTATTTCTTAAAGACCTTACGGAAGGCTTTTTCATCCTGGTATCCCACCTGATACATCACTTCATTGATATGCAGGGCGGAAGCCTCCAGTCGCTTTTTAGCGACTTCAACTTTGACCCGCTGGATATATTCCAGTGGTGTGTTCAGCGTAGCTTTTTTAAAGCGCCGGATAAAGGTCCGGGTACTGACGGCAAAGCGCTGGGCCAGTTCCTCTATGTTCAACCTTTCCGCAAAATGCTCCTCAATGTAGTCCTGCACTGCCTGTATGGTCTCATCGCCATGATCCTTTTGCCCGTTGAAGATCACAAACTGGTTTTGGTTAATGCGGTCAAATTCGATCTCCGCCATTTTGGAACACCAGATCGCCGTTTCCCTGCCATAGTACTTTTCGATCAAATAAAGGACCATGTTAAGGAATGAGTAAGCGCCTCCACTGGTATAGATGCCCCGGTCTTCTGTAATGATTTTTTCGGGTAAAAGCTGCACCTGAGGATAGCTTTTCTCGAACTGCTGATGCACTTCCCAGTGGGTGGTGCAGGCTTTGCCATTCAAGAGGCCTGTTTCTGCCAATAGAAAAGCACTCCGACACAGACTTACCACTTCTGCTTCTTGCTCCACCCTTTTGTCTCGGATCCATTGCACCATTTCCTGATTATTGGCTACCGCTTTTTCCAGATGGCCAATAATAGAAGAGATGATGATCACATCGGTTTTATCTACCTCAGCCAGGGTTTTGGTAGGAGTCAGTTGGAAAAATTCCTGATAGCTCAGGGGCGCTCGATCATAGGCCACCAAGTCTATGGCAAACAAATCCTCCTCCAGAAATCCCATTCGCCGGGCGTAGCGGTTCGCCATGCGAAACAGGTTGAGGGTTCCAATGATGGTATCCACGATGAGCGGACCGCGGGGAATCAGCAAACTCAGATGTTTCATCACACTTTTTTTCAAAGGTAACAGAATAGTTTGACACAATCAACCCCCTAAGATGTCAATAATGACACCTATCAAATAGCCTTTTACGCCATACCTTTGAATTGTCAATCGATTTTAACAAAACTTTTAATTATAGTATCATGAACAATCAAGCCATCACCGTCGTCTACCAGTGGACACCCAAAGCAGGACAAGCCGAAGCCCTTCAAGCCATCTACCAACAAGTAGCGGAACAGATGCAAGCCAACGAACCCAATGCCCTAAAAGTAGATTGCTACTTCGATCCGGAAAGAAATGTCCTGGTAGTATACGACCTCTTTAAAGACGCAGAAGCCCTGGGCTTACACCTCAGCACCACAGCCGCCGGGCATTTCCCACAATTATTACAGATCGCCGAGCCCGGTCCATTCCTCTTCATGGGTGAGGTACCCGGAGGACTAAAGCAAGCCGCCATCGGCATGGGCCTGAATGCGACCTTTGCCCCTCAGAAATTTGGGTTTGTGAGAGGTGAGACCGTTCCGCAGTAGCGGAACTGTGAGAGGTGAGAGGTGAGAACCCGTAACACTGGCTTTCAGCCGGTCAGGATCCAGCGGATGCCATCGAGACCGCAGGGTGGAAACCGTAGCCGCAGCTTGAAGCTGCGGCCAATCCCTCAGCGAACGCTGAAACACCTTCTCAGCAGACGCTGAGACCCTCCCAGCGGATGCCATCCGCTGCTACCGATGCCATCGAGACCGCATGGTGGAGACCGTAACACTGGCTTCCAGCCGGTCAGGATCCCTCCCCGGATATCCATCCGGGTGAAACCGGTCAGCCTCCAGCGGATGCCACCGAAACCGCAGGGTGGAGACCGTAACACTGGCTTCCAGCCGGTCAGGATTCCTCCCCGGATATCCATCCGGGCGAAACCTGTTAGCCCCCAGCGGATACCATCGAGACCGCAGGGTGGATACCGTAACACCGGCTTCCAGCCGGTCAGGATTCCTCCCCGGATATCTATCCTGGTGAAACCTGTCAGCACCCAGCGGATGCAATCCGCTGCTACCGATACCATCGCGGTCTACCAATGCCATCGAAACCGCATGGTGGAGACCGTAGCCGCAGCTTGAAGCTGCGGCCAATCCCTCAGCGAACGCTGAAACACCTTCTCAGCAGACGCTGAGACCCTCCCAGCGGATGCAATCCGCTGCTACCGATGCCATCGAGACCGTATGGTGGAGACCGTAACACTGGCTTCCAGCCGGTCAGGATCCAGGGGATGCCATCGAAGCCGCAGGGTGGATACCGTAGCCGCAGCTTGAAGCTGCGGCCAATCCCGCAGCAGACGCTGAGACCCTCCCAGCGGATGCAATCCGCTGCTACCGATACCATCGCGGTCCACCAATGCCTTCGATACCTCATGGTGGAGACCCCGAAAAGCCTTTTGACCACTTAGGTCAGAAGGCTTTCCGGGGTGAAATATAGGTTTATGAGACTAGCCCTAGCGGGTTACAATGCTCTGCATCGCATGAGCGGGAATGCTCATCGTAATCGCCTCATTGGGTCCGACGTACAGCTTATAGTCAATGTCCATATCGCTCTGGTTCATGACCACATTGACCATGCTGCCATCCTCATTGACGAAAGAAGTGCTGAGCAAGTGGCTACGGCTGCTGACGGTGCTGATCCGCACCGCCCCAGGGCGGATGAACTTGGAGAAGTGCCCGATATAATAGTAGGTCGGGGTGTAGATCAATTCACCTTTTTCAGTATCTCCGTGAATCGGGGCAAAGCAAAAGTTGCCCACATGGTTAGGGCCACCGCCTTGATCCAGGAGGATATTCCAATCCGTCCAACCCACCGTGCCCTGGTTGAAATCATTGATCATGGAGCGGCCGTAGCGCTCGGCATGCTGCCAATACTGATAGCGGTCCGGACGGAAGCCTTCCTGACAACCTTCGGTAAAGAGCAGGTTTTTAGTTGGGAATGACTCCTTGATGTTGCCCAAGTTGGTGAACATCGGCTGGCCTCCGGCCCAGGTTTCATACCAGTGGAAGCCGATGCCCCAGGCGTACTGAGCAGCCTCGGGGTCCTCGAAGATGGTATTCGCCCGATGGTTGATCAGGTCGCGGTTGTGGTCCCATACCACAATTTTTTTGTCCCCCAATCCTTCTTTTTCCAGGGTGGGTCCGAGGTGATTCTTCAGAAAATCTCTTTCCTCTTCAGCAGTGTAAATACAAGACTCCCAGCGCTGCACTGCCATGGGCTCATTTTGGATGGTCAGGCCCCAAATCGGCATGCCTTCAGCTTCGTAGGCCTGGATAAATTTGGCATAGTACAAGGCCCAGGCTTCGAAAAATTCCGGCAGCAGTTTCCCACCCTGTAACATATTCTTATTGGACTTCATAAAGGCCGGGGGGCTCCAGGGACTTGCGTACAGCAAAAGACTGCCACCCGCGGCTTCGATGGTGCGTTTGATGAGCGGAATCCGGAATTCCCGGTCATGTCCGATGTCAAAGGTGCTGAGGGAAGTATCTCCCTCTTCTATGTAGGTAAAGCTGCCACTGCTGAAATCACAGCTATGGATTGGGGTCCGGGACAAGGAGTAGCCAATCCCTTTTTCCTGATCATAATAGGCGGTCAAAAACTCCTCCTGTACCTCAGGAGGTAATTTGGCGAAGACTTCCGCAGAAGCATCCGTTACTGCTCCCCCTATGCCCAAAAGACTTTGAAAACTCTTTTGGGGATTGACAAAAATGGAAACTTCATTTTCCAACGGTTGGGTTGCTTCCTCAAAAGTGGGATTAGCCGTTTCTTCAAGTCGCAATTCCGTCTCACTAGCCGTGGTATAAACCACCGAAGTTTTACCCAGAACTGAGCCCATGTCAACGCCCGTATTGGCGGCAGGGGTAGAGGGGCTCTCGGTGGCCGTAGGGGGAGTGGTACAGCCTACAAAGATTAGGCAGGTCAAAAAAGTGAATAGGTTCCGTTTCATGCAAGGTTTTCTTAAAACTTAGGGTCCAGGCAACACTTCGCCCGGATAGCTCAATCTACAAAAAAAGCCCTGCTGAGGAAACAGCTCCTTTTGGGGAATTCGCCCCCTTCAGATGAGGAAGAATCCTTTCCCGAAAATGATCCATAATTCCCCCTACCATGACCGGCACCTGAACCCGTCATGCCTGGTTTTCTGAACAATGGGGCCTTCCTACTCTTCTCTTACCTGCTTGAGTTTTTCCTTCAGCTGATCATCCGAGGGATGAAGCTTAAGCGCTTCCTGAAAGTGAAACCGGGCTTTTTTCCCTTGTCCATTCATTTCGTAGGCTTCTCCCAGGACCTTATGCGCATTGGCAGATTTCGGGTAGTGCTTTAGGTTTAGCGAAAAAAAGTCCAGGGCCTTCTCCAGATTTTTTTCTCCATACTGCGCCCCCCACCCCAGATTTCTGACCAGGCCTTCCGGCGGCCACATTTCGACGCCATATGCTTCAGAGAGTTTGGAAAAATGGGCTTCCAGCAAATCCAGATGCTGAAAAACACTATCCGCGGGTCGGTACCCTTTAAACAAAAATCGCAAGCCCTGGTACATAGCTGGCAGCCCCACCGAAGCGTGGGTTTCATCTGCGAAAAAAGCAAAACGGTCCTCCAGATTCGGAAAAGTAGCCGCCCGAAAAAGGGCCTGATAATCCGCCATGGCCTTCACATGGGGGCCATTCTCCGCTTCAAGGCCGGTATCGTGGTCAGCCAGGGCAAAAAAGAGCCGATTTTTCCAGTTAGGACGAGTATTCAAAAAGCGTTCGGTTTGGGCCACTTGCCGGGCCTGGTCCCACCAAAGGCTCGGGTCAATCAGGATGTAGCCATGAAACAGCTCCGGTTGGGTAGTCATGAGGTGATTGACCAGTAAGCCCCCAAAAGAATGGCCAGCCAGAATCCTATGATCCGCCGCCCGGTAACTGGTATCGATATAGGGGATGAGTTCTTCCTGAAGAAAGCGGATAAAAACAGGCCCTCCGCCAGAGTTCTCCAATCCCTGAATCTCCTCCCCAAACATGTTCTGATTGGAACGGGTGGGCGTAAAATCCCGGACCCGATCCGTATTTGAGATCGCCACCACGATCATTTCCGGCAGGCTAAAAGCGCCTTTGGCGTAAGCGAGCATCCCTGCAGTCGCCGGAAAATACCAATCTCCATCCAGCACAAATAAGACCGGATGCTTTTCTGACAGGGTGGAATCCTGATGAGAAGACGGTAAGTAAATCAGGAGTTTTCGCTCCTCCTTCAGGATGTTCGAATAGATCGAAACCGATTCGCCCAGGGTGATGGGTTCAGGAGGCTTTCCCTGCCCAAACAGATCAACAGAAAGATAGAGCAAGCAAGCTAAGCAAAGGAGAAAAATCTTGTGTGTCATAAGTGGTGTGCTTTAGGGTATCAGGCCAGGAAGGAGCGAGCTTATCCTTTTTCCAATCATCCGACAACCCTATATCATTCAAGCCAGCCTCTCCCCTACCCGAGTACCTCAATTCAGCGTTTTTAACCGCTTTTTCAACTCCTCCATACCGAGGGTTTGAAAATCAAAGTTTTGCTCCCTTTCTTCTCCTACTATAGCACGACTCGTAGCGATTTGCGGCAGTCCCTTTACAAAACGAAGGGCCAACACCACTACCGGATAGCCTTCTGGCAAATTCCTCTTACCATATCCGCCCCCATACGCTTCCAATGGAACAATGCTCCTTTGCCCCGGAAAAATAGCCCGGACTTCCTGTTCTTTGTGATGTTCCAGTTGTACGAAGAGAGTTGCCGGTTCGCTGATTTTCATTAACCAATCAAGATTGGCCCATCCTCCTCGCCTGCTAAACACATAATATGATATATCTTTCTGAGGAATCTCTTTCAATTGTTCCGCAGAAAATCCTTGATACTTGCCTTCAAAATCTTCCCGCCTTTCATCAATCGAGATACAGGGGCTGGGCGTACCAACGGCTTTTTCGACTATCTTTTTTCCCATAATCCGACGAAAAAATCGCCTGATCTGACAAAAGAAAAAGCCACATCTTTCTACTTCCGTAGTGTCCACTTGAAAGCATTCCCAAAATAGATTTCCAGGCACTCGACCCAGATACTCCTCTCGCCTTTGCCAGTCCATCAAGCCATTGGCCACCCTTACACCATCGTATACCCCCAGGGTGGAATCCCCTTCATATTTTTGGGGACTCATCACGAGAAGATCCTGGATAATTTCCACCGGCTTCCCTGCCAGAGAAGCACCGATATGAAACATCCCGGATGATTGAAGCAGCTCACCATCTGAGGTCGTCGTCAGGCGATGAACCAGCATATCCGCCAACTCATAGACCTCCGTGAGGGCGAGTTCCACACATCGTTTTCTTTGACCAGGTTCCAGAACAAACGAATGGGCCCTCACATAAACGATCGTGCCCTGCTCTCCCACTAAAACGGTATCTCGATTGGGGTCGATACAAAAAGTCTGGGGCGGTTCCTGGAGTCCGCTAAATAATTCCTCAAGGTCCCCCAGGGCAAGGGGCTCCGGAGGAGGAGCAGACAA